>NZ_JBVIKX010000012.1:0-275011 GCF_055580685.1 Streptomyces sp. NPDC031554
GCATCAGCGTCCTGTTCGCCATGCTCCGCGACGGAACCTTCTACCAGCCGAGAAGCCCCCGACTCGCTTGACGAAAGACATAGAGGCACCCCCCCAGTCACCCGTCCCCGGCCCCGCAACGAGGCCACCCCTCCTGACCGGCCAGACCGCACACCCGCACCACCCCGCCCAGAACCCTGCCCAGGACCCCACCCCGGGCCTGCCCCACCCGGTCCACCCCGGCTCGACCAAAACTATCGGCACCCCTCCGACACTGTGGGCGACAGCCGTATCCCACGAAGGAGCAGGCCCGCATGGCGGACAACACCACAGCCCACACCACCACACCCCCCCACGTGGTCATCATCGGCGGCGGCATCTCCGGCCTGGCAGCCGCCTTCTTCCTGCGCAACGCCCCCGTACGCATCACCGTCCTCGAGGCCTCCTCCCGCCTCGGCGGACAACTCTCCACCGCAGAACTCGCCGGCATCCCCATCGACGACGGCGCCGAATCCACCTACGCCCGCCGCCCCAAAACCGCCCGCCTCCTCCAAGAAGCCGGCCTCACCGACCACATCGTGGCCGCCGCCACCAAATCCATGGCCATCTACACCCGCGGCCAGATCCGCCCCCAACCCCACCGCCAATTCATGGGCATCCCCTGCGACCTCGACGAACTCGCCAAAACCGGCATCGTCTCCGACACCGCCATCACCCGCGCCCGCCAAGACCTCACCCTCCCCCCCACCCCCCACGACACCGACACCACCGTCGCCGACTACATCAGCACCCGCCTCGGCCGCGAAATCGTCGACCGCCTCGTCGACCCCTTCCTCTCCGACGCCTACTTCGGCACCGCCGACAACCTCTCCTT
The DNA here is from genome assembly GCF_055580685.1 of Streptomyces sp. NPDC031554. Classification (NCBI taxonomy): domain Bacteria; kingdom Bacillati; phylum Actinomycetota; class Actinomycetes; order Kitasatosporales; family Streptomycetaceae; genus Streptomyces; species Streptomyces sp. NPDC031554. The sequence goes on from NZ_JBVIKX010000012.1 coordinate 854, forward strand.
CGACGCCACCCTCACCCCCCTCGCCACAGCCGCCCGCCGCCACACCTCCCTCACCACAGCCGCCAACACCCTCCTCCCCCCACCCCCACCCACCAACCAACAACCCACCACCGGCATCTCCACCCTCACCACCGGCCTCGGCTCCCTCCCCCACACCCTCGCCAACCACATCCTCACCACCTCACCCCACGCCACCATCCACACCAACACCCCCGCCCACACCCTCACCCGCCACACCCACGGCTGGCGCATCACCACCGGCACCCCCACCCACCCCCAACACCTCGACGCCGACGCCGTCATCCTCGCCGTCCCCGCCGACCAGACCCGCCGCCTCATCACCACCCTCCCCCACACCACCACCGCCCGCACCGCCCTCGCCGACATCCCCCACAACGACTCCCTCATCATCACCCTCGCCTACCCCCCCGGCACCCTCACCCCCCAACACACCCACGGCCACAGCGGCTACCGCATCCCCACCACCGACGGCCACACCCTCCAAGTCGTCACCTTCACCACCCACAAATGGCCCCACCTCAAAGGCGGCCCCGACATCATCCGCTGCCAAGCCACCCCCACCCCCACCCACCCCAACCTCCTCACCCACACCGACCAAGAACTCACCACCCTCACCACCCACGAACTCACCCAAGCCACCCACCTCACCACACCCCCCATCGCCACCCACATCACCCGCTGGCCCACCACCATCCCCCAATACACCCCCGGCCACCACCACCGCACCCAACACATCCACACCACCCTCCACCAACACCCCCGCATCACCACCTGCGGAGCCACCTACCACGGCATCGGCATCGGCCAATGCATCACCAGCGCCCTCAAAGCCACCCAACACATCCTCAACCAACTCCCCCCCACCCACACCCCTCAATAAACACCCAAACCGTACACCCACAACCACTCGACCACCGGCTGGTAGTAAGTGAAGCCGCCTGAGCCGCAGTTACCACTGCTGCCGACGATGATGCCGAGAGCCGTACCGCCCGAGAAAGCCGGACCGCCGACATCTCCGGGCTCGGAGCAGACGTTTGACCGGAACAGCCCGTACACGGTTCCCCCGCCGTGGTTGACGGTGACGTTCACGGACTGGACGGTCCCGCAGCGGTGTCCGGTGGTCCGTCCGACGTGGCAGACCGGCTGTCCGACGACGGGAGTCGCCGCGGCGGTGATGTCGCGGATACCGGCGCCGGCGCCCAGCGAGACCTCGCCCGGGTAGGCGACCGCCGTATTGGTGTACCGGACGCTCGCGTAGTCGTCGCCCGGAAAACTCACCCCTGCCGTGACGCCGACGACGACGGTCAGGGCCGCGTCGGCGTACCAGGTGCGGGCGGCCTGGGCGCACCGGCCCGAAACGAGTGCGTACGGCGTGGAGCCGGAACGGGCGTGGAAACCCACGGTGCAGCGGGTGCCGGTGCTGTAGAGGGTGTCGCCCCCGCGCACCACGACGGCCGCCTGTCGCCCTGTCCGCTCGTCGGCACGGGCGGCCGGTCCGACGGCGGCGGACCAGCCGAAGAGCAGCGCCAGCACGACGACGGACCGGGCGACGGTTCGAAGGGGTCTCTGGGAACGCATGGGACTCACGGCGGCCTCCTGCGGTGTGGGACCTGCCATCATGTGTCTCCCGGGCCCGGATGGTCAGGCCGAAAGCCGCCAACCACAGGGCACGCGGCCGGGGTTGCCGGCCGTCCTCGCCGACGGTGGGAAATCGTTCCGGCGGATCCGGCGAAACCTGACGTCGCTCCGGGTCCGCGCTCCGCCGTTCCGCATCCTTCTGCGCGTCCGTCCGACTCCCGGATCCCGGGGCGGTCGACGTGGGTACTGCTACTCATGCACCGCGTGCTGCCGACGTCCACCGTCGCATGCGTGTCCAAGACCCCTCTTCGCAGAGCCCGAGCCTCCAGGAGACCCGTCCTGTACGCGGTCGCAGGACTTGCGCTGGCCGCACTGTCGGTTGCCGCCACGGAGGCGGTGAGCTTCTTGTGGAACGGCTCGCCGTACCCCTCGGCCGACCCCGACGCGGTCGCACAACGGCTGATGGTCAGACCGAGGAACCACCGGTGCTCCGGCAACTGGCAGGTCGTCAAGTGACGTCCGTACACGGCTCGTCCGCGGGTGCGCGGAACGTCAAGGGGCCCCACCGGAATGCCGGCGGGGCCCCTTGTGCGGAGACGGTGGCGGAAGCCGAGCGCCGTGTGGCGGCGTCAGAAGCCGAGCGCCTTGATCAGCAGGATCTCCAGAGTGACGGTGCCCCCGAAGGCGGCCGCCCCGCGGAGCACGGCGTTGGCCCAGTGGGCGCCCGCCTGCCAGGAGAGGACGGCGGCGGTCACTCCGGCGAGAAGAGCCACGAGTCCGATGAACGCGAAGCCGAGCACGGTGGTGGGCGCGAGAGCCGCAGCGGAGAGGTGGACGCCGGAGGCGAAGAGGCTGAGCATGAGGCCGAGTCCTTCGGTTGTGGAGGGGTGTTCGGGCGGGTCGTGAGCGGGCGAAGTGCCGCAAGCGACCCGACGGCAGAACTCTGACACCACGAACCGGACAAAGTCCGTCCCGGATTTGTACGCGATCGATCGGCCGAGGCGCGCTCCCGCTCAATACGACTCCGTACATAAGCAAGGGGGAATTTGTACGGGGAAGTCCGGAGACTGGTCGCGTGATGCGTTGGAGAGGCATGTCTCATGACGTTCCGGAACTGCTGGGTTCCTGGGTACCGAGCCCCGAGATCGCTCGTTTGCGTCCCCATGTACACCTTCTGGTGCGTGGCGCGGTACTGAGCTGGTCGGTTCTGCATCCTGACGGTCCTCTGCGGAGCCGTCGCGGAAGGCGGCTCGCCGCAGCGCTCTCCGTGACGGCGTCGGCCCAGGGAATGCTGCTCGCGCGCTCTCCCCTGCCCGGCAACCTGACGGACGTGTGCCATCTGGTGATGGACACCGTCGAGGCGGCCGCGGCCGTGGCGGTGTACGGGGACCGGCCGGAGGATCCCGGTATCGCCGCGGCACTGCTGCCGGCGGTGGGTTCAGCGGTGGAGCGGATGTACGTCCGGGGTCCGACGGTCGGTGCGTTGTCGCTCCTGCTGCCGATCACGGCGGCCTGCCTCACCCGGCGCGCCAAGGGCGGCACGGTCTCCGTGGCCGATGTGCTCACCTATCCGGCGGCGGCGATGGCGCTGGGGGCCGCTCTGCGCGGACGCGAGCAGTGGGCGAAGTTCGGGCTGATCCGCAAGGAGAGGGTACGTCGTCGGGCGGCATGCGCGGGCAGCCGGTTCTTCGGGCGCATGCAGCATGCCGCGGACGGCGGCCGGGAGGCGCTCGACCTGCTGGTGAACGAGCTGCGGGAACTCACCGCCGTCGTCCACCCCGACAAGGTGAGGCAGGAGCTCCTGGCCGCCGAGGACCGGCGTCAGGACCTCAGCTCACGGGGCCCGACGGCGAGTTCGCTGGCGGAACGGGGGCCGCTGCCGGCGCAGTTGTCGGTCGTCCTCCGGCAGTACGAGATGCAGCGCGGTGAGGAGCCCGACATCCGGCGCAGGGTCTTCCTCGTCGGTGACTCCCCCGCGCACGAGCCCGGGACGCGGCTGGGCGGGCTGCTCCTCGACGAGCACCAGGTGCAGGACCTGGTCGCGGTGCTGGACCGGCACGACGTGACGGGTGACACCACGGTCCGTGTGGAGAACGTGCAGCGCCAGGGCTCCGGCCACGCGGTCGGGTTGCTGATCGCCACCGGTGGCGCGGAGGCCGACGGCGGGAGGCGTTTCACCGTCACCCTGGCACCGCGTCGCAGGCCGTGGCGGCTGGACCTGGTGACCGCGGGCCTGCTGGCGGAGGTGGGCTGGAGCGCGAGCATCGCTTCCCCCGCCCACGCGCACGTCCCCTTTCGCGCCATGGCGCCGGGGCTGTCGGCACTGGCCGCGGGTGCCGCGATCGCCGGCGTCCGGCAGCGCTACCGGCCGCTGCGGCACAGCTCCGACCTGTGTCTCCTCGTCTGGCCCGGGTCCGTGTGGCTTGCGGTGGCGGGCGGCAGGACCATGCGGCGCGAGACGTACGTGCCCGGCGGTACCTCGTTCTTCCCCGGACTCCACGTGCTGTGCGGCAACATGTACCTCCTCGGTTCCCAGTACCGGGAGATGAGCCGGGCGGGCCGGGCCTGTGTCATAGCCGGAACGGCGGTGCAGATGGGCGCCACGTGGTGCGCCGGGTCGCGCCGGCCCGGCGACCGGAGCGGCTTCGCCGCCGAGCTGGTGTGGTCGACGCTGGCCGCGGTGGGGGGCGCGCTGCTCGGCAGTGCGTTGCGGAAGCTGAGCTCACGTGTCGTCTCGGAGCAGCAGAAGATCACGGAAACCGCGGTGAACGACGCCTGGCGCGGCGGGTGGGACGACGCGCACGCTCACGCGGAGTTCCTGCACTCCTTCGCCCACGGCCTTCTCCGGCAGGCGGAGGAGGCACCGGTACCCGACGTGCACGACGACCTCGAGATCCACCGGCTGAGGCTCGCGGAACTGCGCAGCATGCACGAGCAGGCCGCGGCGGTGCTGCGCGGTGCGCGTTCGCGGCGCCGTACGCCGGCAGGCCGCGATCGAGCGTCCGACCCGGTCGGCCCCGCTCCCTCCACACCGGAGCTCACCGCTCGGAAAGGGACACCGTGAAGTACCTGATCGTCGACGACCTGCCCATGAACCAGTTCAGCCTCCGGAGATGGTTACTGGACAGCGAGGCGGCGGACGCCGAGTTCTCCTCGCCCGTCGAGCGCTGTGACGCCATGGGCTTCGAGGAGGCCCTCGCGCTGGGGCCGCGCTGGCGGGAGTACGACCGGGCGATCGTGGACGCGTTCGACATCCGCGGTGACGAGCGCCGGGCCGAGGACGCGGCCAAGCACGGTGTGCCGGGAAACCTGCACGACCGGTTCCGTGGCCGCGACGTCGTCCTGGAGGCCAAGAAGCACCATCCGGGGATCTCCGTGATCGTGACGAGCACGTACGCCGCGTCGACGCCCTACCTGGCACGCCAGTTCGCGGGAGCGGGGGCCGACTACCTGTTCCGCCGCGACCAGATCTTCGACCAGGAGCTCTTCGTGGCGGCGGTGCGGGCTCCCGAGAGGTACCGGTCGGCCCGTCAGCGGTCCCGCCGCGAGGACAGGAATCTCAACCAGGTGGCCGCCCTCCTGGCCGCCGCGTCCGAGCCGGAACGCAACGCCGTACTGGGCAGACCCCAGCAGCCGGGCGCCAAGCCCGCCCGCCGGAAGGTCGACTCGATCGTCAGGTCGGTGATCGACGCCTTCTCTCTTCCTCCGCAGGGTGGCAGCCGCAGGCCGTACATGCCGAGGATCCGGCCGCTCCTGAGGGAGTACTTCGGACAGCACCTGCCCAATGACGACCGTCCTCTCGGCCATCGCGACCGGGAGTGATCACGGATTTCGAGGATCACACCGTTTTCCTCCACGCCGTCACCTCTCCTTCATCCCGTTGATACTCTCCGTCACCCATACGGTGGTGAGAGGCGGGCATGGACGGACGGATCACCCTCGCCGGTGTGCGCATGTGGGGATGGCTGGCCCTCGACGCCCTGCGCCGCGAACAGGACTACCTCAACGCCCACAACGCCTTCCCCACCCCGGACCGGGACACGGGGGACAACCTCGCCCTGTTCTGGGAGGGCTTCGCCTCCTCGTTGGCGGCGCTCCCCGGCCACATGTCCGCGCGAGCGGCCGTCAGACAGGCGGTCGTGGGCAATACCGGCGTGGTGGGCAACAGCGCGTACATCATGCGGGCGTGGCTCCTGGGCTTCGCCGGCTCCCTCACCGATCCACACGGCCCCACGACTCCCACCACTCCCATGACTCGCACGGCTCCCGCCCTCTCCCACGCCCTACGGGCCGGGGCGGAGGCAGCGGTGCAGGCGGTGAGCCGGCCCGCGGCCGGGACGATGCTCACCGTCTTCTCCACGACGGCCGAACTGTCCCGCGCGCCGGGCGGGTTCACTCCCGCCGCGCTGGGCGGGCCGATGCGGCACCTGCTCGCCGGCTCACCGGCTCCGGGTCCGGACGGCACACCGGTGGACGCCGGGGCCTACGGTGCGCAACTGGTCCTGCACGCCCTCGCGGCCGCCCTGGCGCCGGCGCCGGCATGTCCGCACGTGGCTCGTCCCCACCACGAGGCTCCCTCGTCCCCGACGGGCGTGCCGCGTCAGCCGCCCGAGTACGAACTGCAGCTCACCCTGCGGACCCCCGACTCGACGCTCCCCGCCTTGCGCAGCGCACTGGACGACCATCCGGCCCTGTCCAGCGTCGTGGTCGTGTCCGAGCCGGGAAGTCCCCAGGTGCACAGCGTCCACCTGCACTCCCCGACGCCTGAACTGCCCCCGGACGCCCTGCCGTCCCGGGTGGAGGTCCTCCGCAGCTCCAGCTCGCCCGTCGCTCCCTCCTGGATCCCCGGTCAGCGCCGGGAACGCGAACCCCACTGCGCGGCTCTGGTGGTCACCGGGTCCCCGGAGGCGCCGTACCTTCCGGCGGAGACGGACCGCTGCACAGGCGGTGAGCTGCCCGATGCGATCCGGTCCGCGGCGGCCTCGAGCACCTGCCTCCTCGTCATCGACTGCACGGAGGGGAACCCGCAGGCATCGGCCACGACGGTCACGGCCGCGCGCAGACGGCACCCCTCGCTGCCGTTGCCGCTCCTGCGCGGCCCGGCCGACAGCCGTACGGCAGAAGCACTGCGGGCGCTGCGGCCCGCCGCCGGCCTGCTGGAGAACGTCCGCGCGGTGGCCGAACGGCTCCGGTGCGACCGCTGACCGGCCGAGGCGGCCTGCTTGCGGGCGATCGCCGCGTCGACCGAGGACAGCGGTGTCGACCGCCTGGCGGTACGTGAGCCGGGGATCGCCGGCGTCGCCCGCTTCGGCCTGGGGCCGGCCGGAGGACATGGGGGCCCGAGGGCGTGACCGGAGCAGGAGAACCCTTCACCGTGAGGATCGTGGACGCCGGCCTTCCGCGGTGCCGGATCGCCCTCTCCCCCTGCGGGCCCTCGCATCCGAAGCGTCCTGACACCGCGGAGTCCTGACACCGCCGTCACGCCTCCGGCGAGAGGCCGCCCCCTCTCCTTCGACGACGCACTGCTACCGGGCGCCCGTTACGGACCCAGGGCCATGGCCGGCGGCCGGCGGCGCTTCGTGTGACGGGCGGCACGCGGGCCGAGGCCGGCGGGCAGGCGCGGGACGGGCCGGCGGGGCACCATCACGAGGGGGCGTCCCTTGCCACCCCAGAACTCCTTCGTTAATATGTGCTTACTAAATGCAAATGGAATTCCGATTAGCAAATAGAAGGTGTCGCGCGCATCGCTCGGAGCATTTCTCGGAGCACCTGGGGGATTAATTGGGGGACCTGCCCGAAGCCGACCGCGGTCGCGCCGTCTGCATCACCGGAATGGGCTGGACCACCGCCCTCGGAGACGGTCTCGACCAGGTCTGGCAACAGCTGACGAGCGGCCGTACCGGTGTCCGGGAGTTCCCGGGCGACGGCGGCGCGCCCGTAGTCGCCGCGGCCCTGCCGGCCGACGGCACCGCGGACCGGCCCCCGTCCGAGCGCCAGGTCTCCCTCGCGGTGGCCACCGCCTCCGCCGCCCTGCGCGACGCCGGCTGCGCCGCCGACGACGTCGGCACCCTCGTCCTCGGCAGCAGCCTCGGCCCGCACCTCGACGACGCCGCCGGTGTCCCGCCGCACACCCTCACCGCCGCCGTCGCCGACCGGCTCGGCATCGCCCGCTCGGCGTCGGTGAGCACCGCCTGCTCGTCCGGGGCCGACGCCCTGGTCGCCGGTGCCGCCCTGCTCACCCGGGGCGAGGCCGAGCGCTGTCTGTGCGGCGGGATCGACCTGCTCACCGAGGGCAAGCTGCTGGGCCACCGGGCGCTCGGCACCCTGTCCCCCTCCGGCACCGTCCGCCCCTTCGACACCGACCGCGACGGCACCCTCTTCGGCGAGGGCGCCGGTTTCCTGCTGCTGGAGACCCGGGCCGCGGCGGCCGCACGCGGCGCCCGCGTCCTGGGCGAACTGCGCGGCTGGGGCGCCTCCAACGACGGCACCGGCCCCACCGCCCCCGACGAGAGCGGTGCCGGCGCGGTCCTCGCGGTGCGCCGCGCCCTGGCCAGGGCCGGGGCCGAGCCCGGCGACATCGCGGTGATCAACGCCCACGGCACCGGCACCCGGGCCAACGACAAGGCCGAGGCGTCCTGCTACCGCACGGTGTTCGGCACCGGCTCCCACACGCTCGTCTTCGCCACCAAGCCCGCCCTCGGCCACACGCTGGGCGCCACCGGCGCGCTGGAGGCCATCGCCCTGGTCCTCGCCCTGCGGCACCGCACCGCGCCTCCGGTACCGGGCACCCGCTCGGTCATGCCGGAGCTGTCCCTGCCCCTGGCCACCGGCCGCGCCCGGGAGTTCACCGGTTCCCTCGGCGTCAGCCTCACGCTCGGCTTCGGCGGCTTCAACACCTGCCTGCTCGTGGCGGGCGCGGACGGAGCGGTCGCGTGAACGGGGACCTGTGGTGCCCCGCGGGAGCCACGGTCGCCGGAGCGGCCCGCGTCGAGACCGACGACCCGGCCACCGCGCGCCGCAGACTGTCCGGCCTGTACGCCGATCCCGTGGCCTGGCTGATGGCCGAGGTCGTGGCGGCCGCGCTGGAGGACTGCGCTGCCGCCGCCCCGGACCGTACCGAGGACGTCGGGGTGGTCGCCGTGGCCGAGGGCGCCACGGCCCGCACCCTGCGGGCTCTGGCGGCGGCCGTGCCGAGCGGCCGGATGTCCCCCATGCGGTTCGCGGGCGCCGGGCCTGGCTCCCCGGTCGGCGTCCTGTGCGCGGTGTTCGGCTTCCACGGGCCGGTGTCGATGCTGCCCATGCCCCCGGCGCCGGCCGCGCCGCTCACCAGAGCCCTGTGCGGCGACTGGCTGCTCGGCGCCCCACCCAGCGCCGCGCACGTCCTGGTCGTCACGCACACCACGACCGACGAAGGCAAGCACCAGGCGGAGTGCCTGGTCGTCAGTGGGCCGGCGCCCACGCGGAGGCCCCGGAGAACATGACCGCGCAGAACCCGACCGACCGGCACCCCGCCCCCACTCCCCCGCTTCCCGACCCCCCGCCCGGCACGCCGGGCGGCCGGCTCGGCACGTTCACGAGCCCCCTAGACACGTTCACGAGCCCCCTCGGCCCGTCAGCGAGCCCGCCCGTGCCGGCCGCGAGCCCGCTCGACCCGGCCGCCGTCGGCGACTTCCTCGCCCGGACCGAGGAGGCCTCCGGCTCCGCCGACACCGGCCCCGGCCCGCTGCCCGCCCTCGTGGAGCGGTTCGCGGCGCTGCCCGCCCCGCCGGGAGCGGTCGTCGTCATCGCCCTGCCCAACGGCGTCCGCGCGCTGCGCTTCTTCTTCGCCGTCTCCCTGGCCGGGCACACCCCCGTCCTGCTCTCCCCGTCCACCCCGGTCGGCCGGGTCCGTGAAGTGGCCCGGGAGCTGGGCGCCTGCGCGCTGGTGCGGGCCGCGATCCGCGCCGAGGGCGTCACCGGCGTCACCCGTACCGGCGGCGCCGACCTGGGCCTGTTCACCGACTGGCCGTACCGCGGCCACGGACCCGGCCAGGTCGTGCTGATGAGTTCCGGCACCTCGGGCATGGCCACCGGCTGCCTGCACTCCATGGACGCGCTGCTGCGCAACGCCCGCCGCCACGGCGGGTCCGTCGGCCAGCAGGCCGCCGACACCGTGCTGGTGAGCCTGCCCGTCTACTACTCCTTCGCCCTGGTGGCCCAGGTCCTCGGCGGTCTCGTGCACGGCTCGCGCCTGGTGATGGCCGGCCCGCCGTTCTCGGTCGCGGGCTATCTCGACACCGTCGCCGGCCGGGGCGTCACCCTCTCCTCCCTGACCCCGAGCCTGGTGAAGTCCGTGGTCACCGCCGGCGGCGAACTCCCCGGCGCGCTGCGCACCCTGACCGTCGGCGGACAGGCACTCGACCCGTCGTACGTCTCGCGGGTGCTGAAGCTCAACCCCGGACTGGCGCTCTTCGTCACCTACGGGCTGACCGAGGCCGGGCCGCGGGTGTCGACCCTGGCCGCGCACCGCGAGCCGCCGCACCGGCACGGTTCGGTGGGCCTGCCGCTGGAGGGCGTCGAGGTGCTCACCCGGCCCACCGGCACCGGAGAGCGGGAACTGCTCGTGCGTTCCGACACCGTCTACCGGTGCCGGGTCGGCGAGGCCGCGCCGTCCAAGCGGGGCGACCTGATCGAGCCCGGACTGCTGGCCACCGGCGACATCGGGCACGTGGACGACGACGGGTACGTCCACGTCACCGGCCGCTCCTCGGACTTCGCGACGGTGCGCGGCGAGAAGGTCTCCACGGCGACCGTGCGCCGGGCGGCCGAGTCGCTGCCCGGCGTGGTGCGCGCCGCGACCCGGATCACCGGCGTGGACGACGACTCCACCGCGCTCACGCTCGACGTCTACGTCGACTCCGCGGTGCCGCCCTCGGAGGCGGAGCTGCGGCGCCACCTGCGTTCCCTGCTCACCCGCAACGAGCTGCCGCTGACCGTGCGGATCCGGCCGCTGGCCGCGGGCGAGCACCACAAGTGAGCGCGCCGGGGCCCCTGACCCTGTACTGCGTGCCGCACGCGGGCGGTTCCGCGCGCAGCTTCGTGCGCTGGCGGCGCGAGCTGCCGCCGGCGGTGGTGGTGCGCCCCCTGGAGATCGCGGGCAAGGGCCTGCGCTCCCGGGAGCCCCGTGCGGCCACCCTGCGCGAGGCCGCCGCCGACCTGGCCGCACGCGTCGACCCGGGTGGCCGCTACGCGCTGTTCGGGCACAGCATGGGCGGCCTCCTCGCCCACGAGACGGCGCTGGCCCTGGCCCGGCTGGGCCGGCCGGCCCCCGCGTTCGTGGTGGTCGCCGCGGTCCGGCCCCCGCACCTCCTCGAGGACTCCGCCTACGGCCCGCTGCTCGGCCTCGGCGACGACGCCCTGCTGGACGCGCTCGCCGCCCACGGCCGGATCCCCCGGGAGGTGCGCACCTCACCGATGCGGCACCAGTTCGTGCCGGTGATCCGCGGTGACCTGGCACTCCTCGCGGGCCACCGCCCCGGCCCCCGACCGCGGCCGCTGACCTGCGACCTCCTCACCTGGTACGGCACCGACGACCCCGACACGCCGCCCGGGACGGCGGCCGGGTGGCGCCCGTACACCCGTGCCGCCCACCGGACGGAGGCCTTCGCCGGCGGCCACTTCTTCCCCCACGAACGGTTCCCGGAGGTGGCGCGGCGGCTGGTGGAACTGGCGGAGGCCGAGGGGACGCCGGGGCGGGACGGGAGACGGGAAGAGGCGCGGGAGCCGACGCCGGGGCGGCGCCCCGGTCCCGCGTCCGGGCCCCGGCAGGCGTCCGGGCGCTGACCGGGGGTGGCGGGCCCGTCGGTCGGTGGGACGCGGCGACGCCGGACCGCCCCGCCGACCGCCGGGCGGGCCGCCGGACCGGGGCGCGCGGACCGGGACCGCGGCAGCCGCCCCGCGGAGGAACCCTTCCGGACCGGTGGCCGACAGCCGGGGAAGCGAGGAGCCGAGGGCCGGGCAGCCGGCCGGGGCAACGGCGGGAGCGGGGCGCCGGCACCGGGCCGGGCGCCCCGCTCCACCGGTTCGCGGGCAGGTCAGTGCTGGACCGGGCAGCCCCCGCCGCTCCCGCTGCCGCGGACCGGTGCGTCGGTGTCGTGGCGGGTGCCCAGCAGCCAGTACGCCTCTTCCGCGGCGCGCCACAGCTCCGGGAACAGCGCCAGCTGCGAGCGGGCCTCCAGTGTGGCCAGGGACCGGCCGCCCAGGCTCTGCGGGAGCTCCGCCGGGCCGGCGGCCTCCCCGTCCGGCGCGGTCCCGGCCTGCGCGGCGGTCTCCTTGCGCAGGCCCGGCTGACCGCCCAGCTGCGACCACACCATGATCAGGTGGTGCTGCTTCCAGCCGAGGACACCGGCGTCGAAGCGGAGCATCGCCTCCCGGACGAGGGCCAGGGACTGGGAGGCGGCCGTGCGCGGGCCGTCGTAGCCGTCGTCCTGCTGGGCGATCACGTCCTGGAGGGACAGGCCGGCGCGTGCGACGGCCTGCTCGTACGCCTTCCACACCGGGCGGGCCACGCGCCGCAGGTTGCGGTAGCCGGGCGAGTCGAGGCCGGTGGCGTCCTCGGGCAGCGCGTTGCGCATCATGAGCAGGCTGTGCTGGGGCAGGTGGTCGGTGAGCAGCCGCACCGCCTGCACGGTCACCTCGCTGAGGCCGGTGGCCCGGTCGAACAGGCGCACCGCCGGCGCGAACCGGTCGTGGTCGAGGTGGCCGATCGCCCGGCGCAGCTCGTAGTGGACCTGCACCCAGGCGTACTCGGTGATCAGGTGCGTGACCTGGAAGAACCGCTGGTCGGGGTGGTCGGTCTCGCTCTCCGGGACCAGCGCGCCGAGGGCGTCGGTGAGGTGGAGGACGTTCTCGTAGTTGCTGCCCCGGTCGAAGTCGTACGACAGCAGGGCGTTGGGTTCGTCCGGATTCAGCGAGCGCTTCACCTGGTCTCCTCCGCGGTCTCCTGCTTGGTGAACTCGACCAGCCAGTGGCCGGGCAGCTCGAACCTCTTCGAGTCGGTGAGGGCCAGGCCGACGCCCGCGCCGAGGTCGCGCAGGTCGGCCATGCTGCGTTCGCGGCCGCCGAGCAGGACCAGCATCAGCAGGTCGGCGTAGCTCGCCATGACGGGGTCCTTGCCGCTGTCGAGGAGCCGTTCCACCACCACGACCCGGCCGCCGGGGGCGAGGGCCTCGGCGCAGCGGCCGAGGATGCGGCCCGCGTCGTGGTCGCTCCAGTTGTGGAGGGTGTTGGCGATCAGGTAGACGTCCCCGCCGGCGGGCATCGGGTCGAAGAAGCTGCCCGTGACGAGGTCGCAGCGGTCGCCGACCGGGGCGGTCGTCTCCTTGGCCTCCTCCACCACGCTGTCCAGTTCCAGCAGGGTGCCGCGCAGGGCGGGGTGCTCGGTGAGCAGCTTCAGCAGCAGGGAGCCGTTGCCGCCGCCGACGTCCACGACACGGCCGACCGACCCCCAGTCGTAGATGCGGGCCAGTTCCGGGACGAGCCGGGCGGCGATCCGGGCGATGCCCGCGTTGAAGGACTTCTCGATGTCGGGGTGGGCCGCCAGGTCGTCCCAGAACGGCCGCCCGTGGGCCTGCTCGTAGACCGGCCGCCCGGTGCGCACGGCGTCCGGCAGCCGGCTCATGGCCGGTTCGAAGCGGGCCTCCATCGGGCGGCTGGGGTCGTCGAGGTCCAGCCAGCGCCGCAGGTTGCCCGGGTGCGAGGAGAGCAGGACCCGGCCCACCTCGGTCAGCCCGTACGCCTTGGCGGTGCCGTCGGGCGTGGTGGTCTCGGTGAACAGGCCGAGCAGGCTCACGTAGTGCAGGACGCGACCGAGGGACTGCTCGTCGGTGCCGGTCTCGGCGGCCAGGGCGGCCGCGGTCCGGTGCCCCTCCTCGACCAGGTCGGGCAGCCGGAGCGTGGCGGTCACCCGGACGGCGATGGGGGTGAACCCGGAGCCCAGGGCGAGGATCGTGTTCAACGGGTCTTGACGGAACACGCGGACAGCTCCTTCTCATTCGCGTTCAGGGTCGTCCTCCGGACTTTTCCGGTGGCGCTTCAGGGGTTCTTCTCTATCTCGTCGAGCGCGTCGAGGAAACGCACGAGGTGTTCCCGTGCACCGAGCGACGTACGCAGGTATCCGGGGAATCCGAACAGTCCCGCATTGCGAACGAGAATGCCGAAATCCGCGGCGAGCCGGTCCTGGGCGAGGGCGCAGTCAGCGGCCGCGACGGCGACGAAGTTGGTCACGGACGGCAGGTGTCCGCGGCCCCTGCGGTCCAGTTCGCCGATGAACCAGCGGCGCCGGTCGTCGGTGGAGCGGCGCACCTCCCCGAGGAAGTCCGGGTCGCCCAGGGCGGCGAGCGCGGCGGCCTGCGCGAGCCGGTTGACACTGAACGGCAGGGCGCGCAGCGTCCGCCGGACGGCGCCGATCAGGTCGGGCGGGCCGACGGCGTAGCCGACGCGCAGCGCGGCCAGTCCGTACGCCTTGGAGAAGGTGCGCAGGGTGACGACCGGAGCGTCCCCGTCCAGCAGGCCGCGGGTCTGCGGGGTGCCGGGCCCGGCGAACTCCATGTACGCCTCGTCGCACACCAGCGGCACCCCGGCGCGGGCCGCGGCGGCGGTGAGGGCGGTCAGCTCCTCGCCGGTGAGGGCCGCGCCGCTGGGGTTGTGCGGATTGCACAGGTAGCCGATCCCGTGGCCGGGCAGCCGCGCGGCGAACGCCTCGGCGTCGACGGCGGTGCCCGTCAGCGGTACGGCGGTGCAGCCGCGGCCGGTCAGCTCCAGGCAGGTCCGGTAACCGGGGAAGGTGCCGTCGGTGACGAGTCCGGGCCGGTCGCGGTCGCCGAGGGCGAGAGCGGTGGCCAGGACCAGTTCGTCGCTGCCGTTGGCCACGGCGATGTGGTCGGGGGTGACGTCCCAGTGTCCGGCGAGGGCGCGCACCAGGTCCTGGCGTTCGGGATCGGGGTAGACGCTCGCGCGCCGCAGCTCGTCCTCGGCCGCGCGCAGGGCCGCCGGGCTGGCTCCGAACGGGCTCTCACCGAGGTGCAGCCGGATCAGGTGGTCGGCACCGGGGACACCGGTGTTGAAGGTCCGGTCCGGGGCGGCGGCCGGCGTCACAGGCGGTCCCCGAGCAGGACGCCGAAACAGTAACTGCCGACCTCGGCCTCCAGGGTCAGGAAGCAGTGCTCGCTGCCGGCCGGGATCCGCATGACGCACGGGGAGACCAGCTCGTGGCGGACGCCGTCGAGGCGCACCTCGATGCGGGCGCCGCCCTTGTTCGGGGAGACCAGCAGGTACAGCTCGTCCACCGGGTGGGTGTGCGGCTCGGCGACGGGTTTGCCGACCAGGGCGCTGAGTTCGCCGCCGGCCAGCTGCACGGGCAGGCCGCCGAACATGTCGGCGGTGAGGTAGAAGGGCGCGGGCCGGTGGTGGCCGGCCACGGCGAGGGGGATGGGCAGTCCCTCGACGATCTCGGCGTCGCCCGGGCGTCGTTCGCCGTTCTCCGGGTGTCGTTCGCCGCTCATCGGGCCTCCAGCACGAACAGGTAGGTGTGCGGGGCGCCGAAGGGGATCGTGCGGCGCAGGTGCAGGCCGCCCTCGCGGAAGAGGTTCTCGTACTCCTCGCGCGTGTAGATCGGCACGCCCATCAGGGCGTGGGCGAGTTCGAAACCGCTGGAGAAGACCGGCAGGGCGCCCCCCGCGCCGCGCGGGCGGACGGTGGTGTCGGCGAGGAGGAAGGTGTGCGCGTGCGGGAACGCCTTGCGCAGCGCCGGGATCACGTCCATCCGGGTGCCGGGGTCGACCAGCAGGTCGTGCAGGAACATGAAGCTCATGGCGACGTCGACCTGGTCGGCGCCCTCGATGCGGCGGCCGTGGAAGAGGACGTCGAGGACGTCGGCGCAGATCGGCCGGACGCGGTCGGTCAGTCCGTGCCGTGCGACGGTGCCGGCTGCCAGTTCGGTGGCGGAGGCGCTGATGTCCAGGCCCAGGCCCCGGGTGCCGGGGCGCGACTTGACGAGCCGGGACACCCGCTCGCTGATGCCGCTGCCGAGATCGGCGAGGACGGAGAAGTCCAGTGCGGCGATCTGCTCGTCCAGCAGATGGCGCATCATCGCCAGGTCCGCCTGGGCCGAACCGAGCGCCACCATGCCCTCGTCCCGCCGGACGTCGTGGCCGAAGACGCGTTCTCCGCGGGTGATGGCGGCCGCTTTCGCGAACACGTCGTGATATCCGCCGACCCCCCAGGTGAAGAAACCGATTTTACGGCGGAGTTCGTCCCAGGCCCGGGTGGGCGTCACCCGGTCGCCTGCCACCACGAGGTGGCCGAAGGACTCCGAGGCGGTGAGGAGTTGACGGAAAACGGTTTCCTCGAGTCCGTTCAGGCGGCAGTACTCCGGTATGTCGAGTGCACCGGACTCGTCGAACCAGGCGAACAGCCCGAGTTGCTCCAGGGCGTGCACGACATGGGTGGAGATGAATCCGTTGAACGCCGTGTCGGCGTCGATCGGGGTCTTCGCGTCGCCGTTCCATTCGGCGGGCGGTAATACCGCGTCACCCCATGTCTGAAAGGTGTCGCGGGAAGCGGGAGCAGTCACGGGAAATGCCTTTCTCGTCTCGGTCGATTCCTCCGTGCAGCCGTGACCGGCATACGGTCGGGCCGATCGGTCAGGAGATCGGGGAAGCGGCGGCGATGCGTTCCACCGCGGCCGCCAGTTCGCGGACCGTGGGGTGGTCGAAGAACAGCCGGTTGGGCAGCCGCACACGGAGCTGCCGACGCAGCAGGATCAGAACCTGCGTGGCCTTCAGCGAATGCCCGCCCGCTTCGACGAAAGGCGTGTCGTCGTCGAAGTCGTCATGCCCGAGCACTTCGGTCCACGCCGCTCTCACCTGGTCTTGCATCCGCCGGAGGGGTTCGGTCGCGGCGGCCGTGCCGGCGGCCGCGCGCTGTCTTCCGAGCGACCCTTCGGCTTCCCTCCCGTATTCCTTTCCGGACTGCTCGCCCGATTCCCTTTCCGGACGTGTTCTCACACCGTCTTCGCTCAAGAGGAATTCCCCCGGATCAGTGCGGCTCATGGTGCGCGGCCCGGCTGCGGCGCAGCCGGGCGTGGGCCGCGCCCAAGGGCGCAGCTGTGTGAAGCTTCAATTTTTTGATCCCCCGTAGGAACGGACGCACAAACCGGTGGATCGACCGGTTCGGTCCCTGGGGCGAATGATCACCGTGACGGCCAGATTGCCGATATCGGAGCGTAGGCAGCGGCCGTCGAGCCGGTCAAGGGGTGATTGTCGGCCACTCCTCCGGTGCGGTCGCGGCCGGCGTCCCGGGACACCCCGTCACCTTCCGGGGTATGACACATGCATCGGCCAACCGCATGGCCGAAAAGGACGTTGACGGCCGAAAGTTTGCACCCCTACCGTCGATGAGTCGTTTGTGAACGCAGTATTTCAGCAGCTGCTTTCGAGGGAGAAGCGATTCGGCGTGACAGGGGGCATGATGTACGCCGCGACGAGGGCTCCGGACCGGTTGCCCGACCTGTTTTGAACTCCTTCGGATTTCCATGGTCCACGGACTCCGACGAACTCCGGGACGGCCTTCCACCTGACCCGTGGCGGCGCCTTCTCTCACCAGTGGCCTTCACCGGCCTTTTCCTTTACTTCTCGCGGTGCTCCGCGCCGCCGCCCGCTGTGCCGGGCGGCGGCGCGGAGCACCCGCGTCCGTCACGAGATGCGGCAAGGAAGCGTGTTGAGGCATGCAATTCTGGGCGCCGGCGGAGTGGGACTCGCCGTCGGGGCGGCGCTGTCCCGCGCCGGCCACGAGATCGTCCTGGTCATGCGGGAGGCGTCGCTGGCCCGCTACCCGGGCCTGATCGCCGTCCGCAGCCGGCTGCGCGGCGACCACCGGGCCGCGGCCCGTGCCGTGGGCCGGCTGGAGGAACCCGTCGACGTGCTGTGGGTGACCGTGAAGGCGCCCGCGATGGGGGCGGCACTGGAACGCGTCGCCCCCGGGGCGGCACCGGGCTCGGTGGTCCCGCTGCTCAACGGGCTCGACCATCCGGCCGTGCTGCGCGCCCGGTTCGGGGACCGTCAGCTGGTCGGCGCGATCCGCGTCGAGGCGGAACGGACCGCGCCGGGGGAGGTCACCTGGAACTCCCTGTTCGCGGAGGTCTCGCTCGCCCCGGACGTCCCGGCCCGCTCTCCCGGGGCCGGACCGGTCACCGGGCCCGCCGCGGCGGCGGACCCGGCCGAAGACCGGCTCACCGCCCTCGCCGAGGTCCTCACCGACGCGGGCATCGGCTGCGTGCGGCGGCGGGACGCGGCCGGCGTGCTGTGGCACAAGCTGGTCCTGCTGCTGCCGCTGGCCCTGGCCACCACCGTGGCCGACGGCCCCCTCGGCGCCGTACGCCGGGACCCCGGGACGGCGGCGCTGTTGCGCGAGGCCGCCCGGGAGGCCTGCGCCGTGGCGGCGGCCGAGTCGGTCGCCGTCGACGTGCGGCAGCTGCTGCACACCCTGGACACCCTGCCCGGCCGGACCGACACCTCCCTGCACCGGGACGTCGGCGCCGGCGTACGGCCGTCCGAACTCGCCGCGCTCACCGAGCCCGTGCTGCGCCGGGCCCGGGACCACCGGGTGCCCGTACCGGCGATCGCCGAGCTCGCGCGCGGGGCCGCGGACCGGGAGCGGAGGGCGGCGGTCACCGCGCCGCACCCATCCACCGACAGCAAGGAAGAGACGCCATGACCCTGGAAGCCACCCTCAAGGAGATCCTCGTCGAGGACCTGTTCCTCGACGTGCCCGCCGACCGCATCGGGGACGACGACGGCCTCCAGGACGTCCTGGGCCTGGACTCCCTGGGCTTCGTGGAGCTGCGCGCCCAGTGCGAGGCACGGTTCGGCGTGAGGATCACGGACGCCGAGTTCACCCCGCTGCACTTCCGTTCGGTGCGCACGGTGGCCGACCTGGTGCGCACCCTGCGGGCCGCCGCGGGCGAGCACCTGGTGAGCCCGAAGTGACGGACGCACGACGGCGGCCGCGGGAGAGCGTCCGGCCCGCCTCCTCCGAGCAGCTGGACGTCTGGCTCGCCTGCCGGCGCGAGCCGGAGTCCGACCGCTACAACGTCACCGTCGACCTGGAGTTCACCCCTGCCGTCGACGAACCGGCGCTGCGGGCCGCGCTCGGCGACGTGCTGCGCGCCCACCCGGCGCTGCGCAGCGCCTTCACCACGGAGGGCGGCGAGCTGTGCCGCACCGTGGAACCCGACCCGCCGGTGGCGTTCCTCACCGAACGGCTCCCCGGCCGCTACGACCGCGAGGCGGCGCTCGCCCGGGCGGTGGTCGCCGGCCGGGCGCCCTTCGACCTGGCCACCGCCCCCCTGCTGCGCGCCGCACTGCTGTCCGGGGAGGGTGGCGCGCTGCTCGCCGTCACCCTGCACCACATCGTCACGGACGGCTGGTCCAGCCGGATCCTCGCCGAGGACCTGGTGGCCGCCTACCGCTCCCGGACGGCGGGCGGCCCGGACCCCGCCCCGCGCCCGTCCGCGGTCCCCGACGCCGACCCCGCCGAACGCGCCGCCGCGGACGCCGACGCCGAGGCGTACTGGACCTCGGTCCTGCGCGACGCCCCCGCTCCCCTGGCGCCCCCGCACGACCTGGTCCCCGAGGACGGCTTCCCCGGGCCCTCCGGGCGGGTGGAGGTGGCGCTGCCCGCGGAGGTGACCGCGGGCGTCCAGGCCCTGGCCACCGCCGAACGCGCCTCCCCCGCCGTGGTGTCGCTGGCCGCGTGGTCGGTGCTGCTGCACGCCTGGGCCGGCGAGTCCGAGGGCACCTTCGGCATGGTCTTCGCGGGCCGCCGCGACGCGGACGCCGACCGGGTGGACCTGTTCAGCCGCGCCCTGCCGGTCCGCGACCGCCTCGCGCCCGGGGACCGCTTCCTGGACGTCACGCGCCGGCTGCGCGAGCAGATGCTCGACGCGATGGAGCACGCGCACCTGCCGACGCGGCGGCTGCGCGAGATCCGCGGCGCACACGCGGGCGGTCCGGGCCCGGAACGCACGGTGTTCATGTACACCCCGGCGTACGAGGACGAGTGGCGCGCCGGCGACACGACCGTGCGCCGCTTCGACCATCCGGACGAGACGACGAAGTACGAGTTCTCCCTCAACGTGCTGGAGAGCGCGGCCGGCACCCGGCTGTGCGTCTACTACGACACCGCCCGCCACCGCCCCGACACCGCCGCCCTGTTCGCCGAGGAGCTGCGCGAACTGCTGGCCCGTGCCGTCGCGGAGCCGCACACCACCTGCGGCGACCTGCTCGCCGCCTGCGACCCCGGCGCGTCCGGGGAGAGCTGCGTGACCGGGGAGACCGGGGAGACCGGGGAGACCTGCGTGACCGGGGATGCCGTCCGCGGCGCGCCCGCCACCACTCCGGTGCCCCTGGTCCCCGACCTGGTCCTGCGGCAGGCGGCCGCCCGTCCCGACGCCGTCGCCGTACGCCACGGGGAGCACGCCCTCACCTACGGCGAACTGGCCGAGCGGGCGGGCGAGCTGGCCGGCTGGCTGCACGGTCGGGGCGTCGGTCCCGGCGACACCGTCGCCCTGCTGCTCTCCCCCGGTGCGGAGACCCCGGTGTTCTGGCTGGCCTGCGCGCTGGCGGGCGCCGCCTACCTGCCGCTCGACCCCGCCTACCCGCAGGCCCAGCTCCAGCTGATCGTGGACGACGCCCGCCCGGCGGTCCTCGTCACCGACCCCGACTGCGGGCACGCCGTCACGCTGCCGGAGGGAGCGGCCGTACAGGTCGGGGAGGCCCGGGAGCAGGCGCGCGGGCTGACGCCCCCCGCACCGGAGGGGACGTGGCGGGCGGGTCCCGCGCCGGAGGCCGCGACCCTGTGCGTGCTCTACACCTCCGGCACCACCGGCCGGCCCAAGGGCGTCGTCCTGCCGCACCGCGGCCTGGCCCGGCTCTTCGAGCGGCCCGACTTCATCCCGCTCGACGCCACCGACGTCGTCGCCCAGCTCTGCCCGCTCAACTTCGACGGCGCCAGCTACGAGATCTGGGGCGCCCTCGCCCACGGCGCGCAGCTCGTCGTCCTCGACAAGCACCTGGTCCTCAGCCCGCGCGAGATGCGCGCGGTCGTGCGCGAACGCGGGGTGACCACCCTGCTCGTCACCACCCCGCTGCTCAACCGGATCATCGAGGACGCCCCCGACACGCTCCAGTCGCTGCGGTACGTCTACTTCGGCGGCGAGCTGATCTCCGTACCGCACATGCGCCGCGCGCTGCGCTGGAGCCGGCCGGGGGTCCTGCTGCACAGCTACGGCCCCACCGAGAACTCCTTCACCTCCACCTGGTTCCCGGTCACCTCCCTCGCGGCGGACGCCCGGACCGTGCCCATCGGCCGGCCCGTGCCCGGCACCGAGGTCCGGGTGGTGCAGGAGGGCTCGCTGCGCCCGGTGCCGCGCGGCGTTCCCGGTGAACTCCTGCTCGGCGGCCAGGGGCTGGCCGACGGTTACCTCAACGCGCCGGAGCTGACCGCCGAGCGGTTCGTCACCGACGGCACGACCCGCCTCTACCGCACCGGGGACCGGGTGCGCCGGCGGGCCGACGGCCTGCTGGAGTTCATCGGCCGCAACGACAACCAGGTGAAGATCCGCAGCCAGCGCGTCGAGCTCGGCGAGGTGGAGGCGGTGCTGGACGCCCACCCGGCCGTCGGGTCGGTCTTCGTCACGACCCGCGTCAACCGGCGCGGCGAGAAGGAGATCGTCGCCTACGCGGTCGCCGCGCCCGGCACCGACGCCGACGACCTCGGCCGCCACGCCCGGCTGCGGCTGCCCGCCTTCGCCGTGCCCTCCCACCTCGTGCTGGTGGACGCGCTGCCGCTCACCCCGACCGGCAAGATCGACCGGCGGCGTCTGCCGGACGTCGCGGACGCGGCGGACCGGGGAGCGCCCTCCGATGCCGCGGCCCCCGCGGGTCCGGCCGCCCCCGTCCCCCCGGCCGCCCCCGCGGGTCCGGCCACCGCGTCCCCGGCCGTCCCCTCCGGTCCGGGCCCGGCACCGGCTCCCGGCCCCGTACCGGCCGGCACTCCCGCGCTCCCCGAGGTGACGGCCGGGGTGCGGGCGGCCTGGCGGGCCGTGCTGGGGCACGACGGGTTCGGCCCCGACCGGAACTTCTTCGACGCCGGCGGGCACTCGCTGCTGCTGGTGGGGCTGCAGGAACAGCTGCGGCTGGCGACCGGCGCCGACGTGCCCGTGATCGACCTCCTGCGGCACGTCACGGTCCAGGACCAGGCGCGCCTGATCGCCACCGCGCACGGGCGGCCGAGCGGCCCGGCGGAGCCGGGGACCGCACCGGCGCGGACCGCACCGGACGCCACATCGGTACCGGACTCCGTGTCCGCACCGGACGCGTCCGCCGTGACCGGATCCGCCCCGGCAACCGGCTCCGGCTCCCGCTCCGAGTCCGGCTCCGGCCGGAACGCCGCCGGTCGCGCGCCTTCGGAACCCGGCGCACCGGCGCCGGCCGGGCCGTGCCTCATCGTCCTGTCCGCCGCCACGGCCGACGCGCTCGCCGTCGCGCGCGAACGGCTGGCCGACCGTCTGGAGTCCGCCCCGGACCTGTCGCTGGCGGACGTGGCCCACACCCTGGACACCGGCCGTGAGCGCTTCGCACACCGGTTCGCCGCCGTCGCGCACGACCCGGCGCAGGCGGTCCGGGCCCTGCGCACCGGCCCCACCCCGCCGCCCGCCGCCCCGGGCGGACCGCCGGCCGTGGTCCTCGCCTGCGCCGACGCGGAGGACACCGGAGACGACCGGTACGACGGGCGGCACGACGGCACGGCGGACGGTGCCGGACGGCTGCGCCTGCGGCTGGAGCTCGCCGCCCGGATCACCGCGCGGGGCGTCGCCCCGGCCGCGGTGTACGGCACCGGGACCGGCCGGATCGCGGCGGCCGTGCTGAGCGGCGCGCTCACCCCGGACGAGGGCGCCCGGCTCGCGGCCGCCGGCCCCGGCGACCGGGTCGCGCCCGCGCTGCGCGGCACCCGCCTGCTGTGGACGACCGCGCTCGGCCCCGTCCCGCCCGGCGAAGGCACCCCGCAGGAGCAGCACCTGACCGCCGAGGCCGAACCGGCCAAGCTGCTCCAGCTCGTCCGCGACCGGCTCGGCGAGGTGGCCGTCGTGGACGTCCCGCCCGCCGAGCCGTCGGAAGAGGCCCTGCTCGGCGTCCTCGCCGCCCTGTGGTGCCGGGGCGTCGACGTCCGCCCGGTCCCGCCGGGGACGGCGGTCCGCCGGCTCCGGCTGCCCGGTCACCCCCTGTCGTGGGCGCACCCCGCGCCCGGCGCACGTCCGTGAAGGAAGGTCCGCATGCCGCTCGTACGTGGCGAAGCCGCCGTACTCGTCGAACCCGGACGTCTGGAGGTGGAGGAGGTCGCCTTCCGGGACCTGGCCGAGGACGAGGTGCTCGTCCGCAACACCCTCGCCGCCATCTGCGGCAGCGACGTGCACCGGGTGCGCGCCGAGTCCCCGTTCTTCCGGGACATGCGTGACCACCCCTACCCGTGCCCGGCGGGTTACCCCGGGCACGAGGGCGTGGGCGAGGTGGTGGAGAGCCGCTCGGCGCGCTTCGCCCCCGGCGACCTGGTGCTCACCGTGCCCAACCACGCGTACATGGCGTCCTTCGCGCGCTACCAGACCATCGCCGACCGGTTCTTGCTGCCGCTGCGGGACACCGGGTCCCCGGCCTCGCACCTGATGGCGCAGCAGCTGGGCACGGTCGTCTTCGCGCTGAAGCGGTTCTGGCCGGAGCCCGTCCCGCCGGGCCGCACGGCCGCCGTCGTCGGCGTCGGCTCGGCGGGCCTGCTGTTCCTGCAGACGCTGCGGCACCGCGGTTTCGAGCGGGTCGTCGCGGTGGACCTGGAGCCGGGCCGGCTGGCGGTGGCCCGTTCGCTCGGCGCGGACGCCACCGTGCTGGTGCCCGGCGACAGCGCCGAGGAGGCCGTCATGGAGGTGACCGGCGGGCAGGGCGCCGACCTGGTCGTGGAGGCCGCCGGCACCGACGGGGCGCGCGAGCACGCGATGCGGATGGTCGGGCAGCACGGCCGGCTGGGCTTCTTCGGCATGCCCGAGGCGTACGACATGAGCATCCCCTACGCCCATCTCTTCGTGCGCAACGCGCAGTTGGTCCACGCGGTGGGCGGGGCGCAGCTGGAGCCGGGGCTCGCCTCCTTCCGGACCGCGCTGGAGCTGATCGGGGAGGGCTCGATCCGGGTGGACGACCACCTCACCCACACGATCGGGATCAAGGACATCGCCGGGGCCTTCGAGCTGGCGCACACCCGGCGCGACGACGTCGTGAAGGTCGCGATCAGCTTTGACTGAGACGTGCTCGCCCGGGACGGACCGGGCCGGGAAAGGACACGGACGATGACGGAGCCGAGCCGTGCGGAGCGGACCACGGGGGCCGGGGACGCCGGGCCCGTGGCGGTGATCGGGGTCGGCGGCCGGTTCGCCGACGCACCCGACACCGGGGCGTTCTGGGCGAACCTGGTGGCAGGCCGGGACTGCTTCCGGCGGGAGCCGGTACCGGTCGTCGAGGACCTGGGCGAGGGCCGGCTGCGCGTGCACTCGTGGGGCGTCGCCCCGCACCGCGACCGGTACGACAGCGCGCTGGTCGGTGTCGAGGGGCTGGACCCGCAGCACGGCATCCTCCAGGAGTCGCTGTGGCAGGCGGCGGAGGACGCCGGGCTGCGGCTGTCGGCGATCGCCGACCGGACGGCCGTGTACGCGGGGTGCGCGCGCACCAAGCACGTGCCGCGCGCCGCGTTCGACGACGTGGTGCACGTCGACCCGACGTTCGCGGGCCCCTACTTCTCCTACCTCCAGGACCTGTGGGGCGAGTCGGTGATGCTCGACTCGGCGTGCGCGACGTCGGCGGTGGCGGTCCATCTGGCCTGCCAGAGCCTGCGGCTGCACGCCTGCGACTACGCGCTGGCGGGTGCGGTGGCCGTCCAGGGGGACGCCGACGGCACCTACGTGCGCACCCCGCGCAGCATCTACTCCACCGAGGGCGTCGTGCGTCCCTTCGACCGCCGGCACAACGGGGTCGTCCCGGGCGACGGCTCGGGCGCGGTGCTGCTGCGGCGGCTGGCGGACGCGCTGCGCGACGGCGACCCCGTGTACGCCGTCATCCGGGGCAGCGCGGTCACCAACGACGGCCGCGCCAAGGCGGGTTTCGTCATCCCGGGCGTGGACGGCAAGGTGCGCGCGGTGCGCCGGGCCCTGGCCGCGGCGGGCCTGACCGGCGGGGACGTCGACTACGTCGAGACGCACGGCGTGGGCATCCCGCTCAACGACCGGATCGAGGCCACCGCGCTGATCGAGGCCCTGGGCACGGAGGGACCGCCGGTCGCGGTCGGTTCGGTGAAGGCCTCCGTCGGCCACTGCGACACCGCCGCCGGCATGGCGGCCCTGATCAAGACCTGTCTGGCGATCGACCGCGGGTTCCTGCCCGCGACGCCGAACACCGAGGACCCGGTGGAGGAGTTCACCGGCCGCGGCGCCCGCTTCGGCATCCTCCCCGAGGGCCGCCCCTGGCCCGCGCACGGGCGTCCGCGCACGGCCGGCCTGATGTCGGCCGGCGTGGGCGGCACCAACGCCTTCCTCGTCCTGGAGGAAGCACCCCTTTCCTGAGATCCCGTCGGCATCCCGTCGGCATCCCGTCGGCATCCCGTCGTCCGTACCACCCACCGAGGAGCACCCATGTCCGTCAGCGCCGACCTCTACGTCGAGGTCAAGAACTTCTACGCCCGTCAGATGCGTGTCCTGGACGACCTGGACATCGAGGAGTTCACCGCCACCTTCACCGAGGACGGCTCGGTCGCCCACCCGCACCGCGGGGAGAAGGTGGAGGGCCGCGAGGCGATGCGCGCCAAGATGAAGAGCATGCTCCCGATGTACGAGGGGCTCGTCACCCGGCACTGGTTCGACCACTTCCTGATCGAGCCCGCCGAGGGCGACGGCCTGCGCGTCACCTACTACTCACTGGTCACCCAGACCGACACCGAGGACACGGTGCGCTTCTTCTCCTCCTCCAGCGTCGAGGACCACATGGTGCGCGAGCAGGGCGCACTGCGCATCCGCGAGCGGGTCATCCACCGCGACAACCCCAAGTACGGCCGCGTCATCTGACCGCCCGTCCGCCGACCGCGACCGCTGAAGGAGGCAGGGCGGATGACAGAGCCCTGGGAGCTGCCCCCGGCCGAATGGAACGACACGGCCCGTCCGTTCGAGGACGGGGTGAGCATGATCGACCTGATCGAACGGCGCGTGCGGGAGTCCCCCGACGCCCCGGCCGTCCGCCTCGGCGCGGGGGAGGTCAGGACGTACGGGCGGCTGTGGCACGACGCGGGGCTGCTCGCCCGCTTCCTGGCCGGGCAGGGCGTGGGCCGGGGCGGGTTCGTCGGCGTCCTGCACGACAACTCCTACGACAGTGTGCTGTCGGTCGTCGGGGTGCTGCGCTCCGGTGCCGCCTACGTGCCGCTGGACTCGCGCTGGCCGGCCCCGCGGATCGCCGCTCCCGTACGGCAGTTGGGCATCCGCTTCCTGGTGACCGGCCGTGCGCTGGCGCGGCTCGCGGAGGAGGCGGGCCAGCTGGCCGGCACCGGTGCGCGGCTGGTCTGCACCGACCTGCGCGGCGCGGCCGCGGACCCGCTGGACACGGAGGCGGTGGAGATGCTGTGGGACGCCGTCGCCGAGGACGACGACCTGGCGCGGGCCTCCGGCTTCCACCGCAACCCGGCCGACGGCATCACCGCCGGGCAGGTCGACACCTACGTCACGCACGTGCGCGACCTCGTGCTGTCGGCGGCGGCGCCGCGTCCGCGGGTGGTCGAGGTGGGCTGCGGTGCCGGGCTGCTCGCGCGCGCCCTGCGCGGCCGGACCGCCTCCTACACCGGCGTCGACGTGTCCCGGGTGGCCCTGGAACGAGCGGCCCGGGAGGCCGGGGAGGACGCGCGCTTCGTGCACGCGCCCGCCGACGAGCTGGGGCGTGTGGTGGCGCCGGCCGGTGCCGACGTGGTGCTGCTGGCGAGCGTCGCGCAGTTCTTCCCCGGTTTCGAGTACCTGCGGTCGGTGCTGCGCGACGCCCTGGGCGCGCTGGCCCCGGGCGGGGCGGTGGTCCTCGCCGACCTCGCCGAACCGGACGGGGAGCGGGACGGCGCCCATCTGCGGCTGCCCGCCGTCTGGTTCGAGCGGCTCGGCGAGCAACTCGGCCTGCCGGTGAGGGCGGAGGTGCGCCGCCGCACCGGTGACGACTGGCCGGCCGTCCTGCGGAAGCGCTACGACGTCGTCCTGCGCCTGGCGCCCACCGGTGCCGGGACGCCGTACACCCCGGTCGTCAGCACCTGGAGCGAGGTGGAGGACGCCCGCGACCTGCCGCTGCCGGCCGGGCCCGGCGCCGACGACACCGCGTACGTCATCTTCACGTCCGGCTCCACCGGGGTGCCCAAGGGTGTCTCGGTGCGCCACCGCAGCGCGGTGAACGTCATCCAGTGGGTGAACGAGACCTATGCCGTCGGCCCGGACGACTGCCTGCTGTGGGTCACCGCCCTCACCTTCGACCTGTCGGTGTACGACCTGCTCGGGATCCTCGCCGCGGGTGCCAGCGTGCGCGTGGTCCCGCCCGTCGAACTCGCCGACGGGGAGCGGCTGCTGGAGATCATGCTCGGTGAGCACATCACCTTCTGGGACTCGGCGCCGGCCGCGCTCGGCATGGTGATGTCGTTCGGCGACGGCGTTCCGCCCGGCGAGCGGGTGCCGGATCTGCGGCTGGTCTTCCTCAGCGGCGACTGGGTGCCGCTCACCCTGCCGGACCGGGTGCGGACCCTCTTTCCCGGGGCGCACGTCGTGGCGCTGGGCGGGGCGACGGAGGCGACGATCTGGTCCAACCACTTCGACGTCGGCGCGGTCGACCCGCGGTGGTCCAGCATCCCGTACGGCAGACCGATCCGGAACGCCCGCTACTACGTCCTGGACGAGGACCGCAAGCCCTGTCCGATCGGGGTGGAGGGCGACCTGCACATCGCGGGCGTGGTGGTGGCCGACGGGTACGTGGGCGACCCGGAGCTGTCGGCGAGCCGCTTCACCCCCGACACGGTGAGCGGCCTGCCGGGCGAGCGGATGTACGCCACCGGCGACCGGGCGCGCTGGATGCCGGAGGGCTACATGGAGTTCCGCGGCCGGCGGGACGACCAGGTCAAGGTGCGCGGCTACCGCATCGAACTGGGCGAGGTGCTGGCCGCGCTGCGGCAGGTGCCGGGCGTGGTGGACTGCGCGGTGACGACGCTGCGGGGCGAGGACGGGCCCCGGATCGTGGCGGCGGTGGCGACGGGTTCCGGGGCGGGGACGGAGGAGCCGGCGGCGGACGGGGCCGCGGTGGTACCGGCCCCGACGGCCGGTGCGGTCCGCCGCCACCTCTCCGGCATCCTGCCCGGTTACATGCTCCCGGAGCACGTCCTGGTCCTGCCGGCGTTGCCGGTCGGCCCCACGGGCAAGGTGGACCGGGACGGCCTGGCCCGCCTGGCGGCCCGCCCCCGCGGCCGGCGGCGCGCCTGACCGCGGGAGGGGGCGGGGACCTGGGCGGGTCGCCGCCCCGGTGTCCCTGCCCCCTCCCGCGGGGCACTCACTCCTGGCCGCGTACGCCGAGCTTCCACACCATGGCGGCGACGGCGTCGGTGTTGACGTCCAGCGCGCGCCGGTCGATGTTGGCCGGGGTGTCGCAGGCCAGGTGGTAGCACGGGTCCATGGTCTGGCCGGCGGTGCCGCCCCACTTGGCCGCCTGTTCGGGCGTCTTGACCTCGGCGGAGCCGGTGAAGACGCCGCCGACCGGGACGCCGGCGGCGAGGAACGGCTCGTGGTCGCTGCGGCCGTCGAGCGCGGTGGCGGGCTCGGTGGGGATGTCCTTGGCGCGGAAGTACCGGTCGAAGTGGCGGGCGATCGCGGGGCTCTGGTCGTAGACGAAGTAGCCCGGGTTCGGCGAGCCGATCATGTCGAAGTTGAGGTAGGCGGTGATCCTGGACAGTTCGGCGGCCGGCAGCGTGTTCACGTAGTGCGTGGACCCGATGTAGGTCTCCTCCTCCGTACCCCAGAAGGCGAACCGGAGATGCCGGGACGGGACGGCCTGCCGCGCGGACACCGTGAGGGCGGTCTCCAGGACGGCCCCGACGCTGGAGCCGTTGTCGTTGATCCCGGGGCTGGTGTCGACCGAGTCGAGATGCGCCCCGACCATGAGGACCTTTCCGGAACTCCCGCCGCGCGGCCAGTCCGCAATCAGGTTCCAGCTCTTCTTCCCGCCGAACTCGAATTCCTGACGCGTGGTGGTGAATCCGGCGGCTTTCAGCTTTCCCTGCACATAGGCGAGCGAGGCGAGATAACCGGTGGTGCCGTGGGCGCGGTTGCCGTTGTTCGCGTCGGAGATCTTCTGGAGCGCGTCGAGGTGGCTCATCACCGAGGCGACCGGGATGTCGGGCGCGTAGCCCGCCTGAGCAGGCTCTTCGGCGTGCACTCCGGTCGCCCCCAGTAACAGGGCGGACAGCGCGGACGCGGTGACGGCGGCGGAACGGGACGACGTGAAAGACACTGCGCATTCCCCTCTACGGGTGACTTCTTGCGTATCCGATCAAGGAATTCCCGTGATCTTCCCGGATACTTCCACGGCATCCGGGAGCACGCCAGCGGCTTTCACAAACGGAACTGGAAGGGCGCTCCTTTTGCGCCAGGGCGGCAACGATCCTCTTCCCGGGGATTTCCGCCGGACAGCCCCCGCGGGGCGCTCCGGAAGGACGCCGTCGCACCGGAACGCCCGGCGATCACTGGCGGGATCTCGCAGCCCCGGCACGGCGGCGTCCGGCGGGAGCGGCGGGCGGTACGGGGTGGCATGCCGACACCGCCCGCCGCCCGACGGAATCGGGCGGCGGGCGGTGTCGGGGGCGGCGGGAGCGGCGCGCGGACGGCGGCAGGGCGCCGGCGCACGCCTCACCCTGCGGTGGAGGCCGTCTCGGTGCGGTGGTCGTAGTACGCCCACAGGACCACCGCGACCGCGGCGGTGAGGACCACGGCCGCGACGCGCAGGCCGCCGGAGGTCAGGTACGCGACGAGACCGGTGAGCGCACCCCCGCCGAGCATGATCAGGCGGCTCACGACGCGGTGGCGCGGCCGCTGCGGCTCCTCGCGGTCCTTGAGGTCGTGCAGGGCGTCGCGGCCCGGATGCCGCGAGCCGCGCCGGACCCGCGCGCGGTAATCCAGTCCGTAGCTGATCAGCGCGTACAGCGCGAGCGCGGCGAGCGCCCAGAGCCAGTCACCGGGATCGCCGACGGATCCACGTGCCAGATACATGACACCACCTTTCCCTTCGGCATCCGGATGCCCGGCCCTCCCGTTCGTGAACCCGGAGGCTCTCCGCCCGGACCGCCGGCGCGCCTTCCCCTCCCCCGGGGCGAGGCTCCTTCGGCTTCCGTGACCACCGGGTCGTCGCGGCAAGGGAGTCGGGGCTCCGCCCCGGTGCGGCCGCGTCTGCGGCCGCCTCACCGCGGGCAGCAGGAGGCGGGCGGCGTCCCGGTCGGACGTGGACGCCGGTGCGACCGGCACGGGCGGAAAGGGGTATCCGGTGCGACGTGTGGGGACTGCGCCTGACCCGGTGCGACCGGCACGGGCGGAAGGGGTCCGCGGGTGTCGCGGTCGCACCGGCGCGGCCCGGACGCGGTGCCGGAGCCGGTGCGACCGCCTCACCCGAGGCGACGGTCGTCACCTGGCACAGGACTCAGAAATCGTCCGCGCCGTTGCGGAGTTCGGGGGTCCAGTAGCCGGTGAGGGCCTTCGCCGGGTCGACGGCGATGCCGCCGCTGCCGGGCGCGGTGACGGCGATGACCGTGGAGTCGCCCTCCAGCATGACGGAGAACGCCGACACGGGTTCGTTGTCCTCGTCGACCCCGCCGTCGGACAGCTTCACCAGGGCGTAGGCCGGGGCCCCCGCAGTGAGCACGACCGGCGTGGCCGGCTTGCTCCCGGCGACGGAGGGGACGTCCTGCTTGTGGCTCTCCAGGAACTGGATGCGGGGGAAGCCCGTCAGCCGGCAGGAGTGGCGGGTGGTGTTCCGCGCCGTCAGGACGATGTGGGTGTAGGGCGGACCGTCCTGCGTGGCGGCGGTGACGCGGACGTCCCCCGCGGTGCAGACCGGAGTGGAGGCGGTCACCTGCTCGCCGGTGGAACCGGTCGACCCGGCCGAACCGGTCGTGCCCGTGGAGGCGCCGGTGGAGTCCGCGGAGCCCTTCGATCCGGCCGAGCCCGCGGAGTCGGTCGCCCCCGCCGCGTCGGAGGTGCCGGCGTCCTTGCCGGCGGTCGCCGTGGACGAGGCCACCGTGGCCGAAGTGGTGGGCGCGGACGTCGAATCGGAGTCCGTGCCGTTCTGGCAGGCGGTGAGGGACAGGGCGAGAGCCGTGCCCGCGACGGCGAGCAGCGTGGAGCGGTGGCGCTGGGTGTTCATGGAGAGTTCCCCCGTGAGGTGGTTCGAGGCCGTGGCGCGGTGCCGTCGGCCGGTGTCGTCCTGTTTGTCCTTCGCGGTGGTCGGTGGCCCTTGCCGGGCCTGGACGGCCCCGTTCCCCGGCGGGTCCGTGCGCCGGGGCGCCCAGGACCGCGCAGGCCGGCAGGGGCGTTCCGCGTCGGCCTTCAGTCGATCACTTCCGGTCTCCACGGCCCAGGCGGTTCTCCCGGCAGAAGTACCGACGGCGATACTTCTGCCGGGGGCTCGCGTCCGGACGAGCCGGACGGCAGGAGACATCGACGGTGCACGACGGCACGCCTTCCACGGGTTCCACGGGTTCCACGGGGGATTTCGGGCAGCAGGTGCGGGCTCTGCGGATCCGCGTCGGGCTGAGCCAGGAGGCGCTGTCCCATGCGGCCGGGGTGAGCGTCAGGGCCCTGGCCGACATGGAACGCGGGCGGACCCGGGGGCCGCAGCGTCGTACGGTGCAGGCGCTGGCGCAAGCGCTGGGACTGGACGGCGACGAGGCGGCGGATCTGGAGAGGTCGGCCGCCCTCGGCAGACCGCGCCCCGGGCCGGCCACCGGCCCGGTCGGCTCCGGCACCCTGGCACTGCCGCGTGACATCCGGGACTTCACCGCCCGCGGCCCGGCCCTCGCCCGGCTGCTGGACCTGGTGCGGGAGGCCGGCGCGGACCGGCCGGTGGTCACCGTGGTCGCCGGGCAGCCGGGTCTGGGCAAGACCGCGTTCGCGGTGCACGCCGCGCACCGCCTCGCCCCGCACTTCCCCGACGGGCAGTTCGCCCTGGACCTGCACGGCATGGACCCCGAGCCGGCCACCCCCCGGGACGCGCTGGCCCGGCTGCTCGGCGCGATGGGGGTCGCCGACGCGGCGATACCGGCCGGCGCCGACGACCGTGCCGGTCTGTGGCGCTCCCTGTCCGGCGGGCGGCGCATGCTCCTGCTGCTGGACAACGCCGTCGACGAATCCCAGGTCGCCCCCCTGCTGCCGGGCACCGGACCGTCCCTGACCATCGTCACCAGCCGCCACGCCCTGGCGGGTCTGGAGTCCGTGCACCGCACCGATCTGTCCCTGCTGCGACGCGAGGAGGCGGTGGAACTGCTGACCCGCATCATCGGCCCGGACCGGGTGCGGGCGGAGGCACAGGCCGCGCGCGACCTCGCCGACCTGTGCGGGCAGCTGCCGCTGGCCGTCCGGATCGCCGGCCAGCGGCTCCTCGGCCGGCCGCACGAACGCCTCGGCAAGCTCGTCGCCCGTCTCGCCGCCGAGGGCAGGCGGCTGGACGGCCTCCAGGCCGGAAGTCTGCGGGTGCGGGCCGCCTTCGCGCTCTCGTACCGGCAACTCCCGTCGGATTCACAGAAGTTGCTGCGCCGTGCCGCGCTGGCCGCCGGAGCGGACTTCAGCCCCCGGACCGCGGCGCTCCTGGCCGGTCTGCCCTACGACGAGGCGGTCGCCCGCGCCGAGGAACTGACCGACGCCGGACTGCTCCAGAGCGATGCCGCCGCCGAACGGTACCGCTTCCACGACCTGCTCAGGCTGTACGCGGTCGAGCAGGTCGAGGCCGAGGACGGCCCCGAGGTCCGCGACGCCGCCCTCGACCGGACCGCGTCCTGGATGCTGCGCCGGGCCACCGTCGCCGCGCTCCACTTCGACGTCGACCACGAACGGACCACCCCGCCGGACGACCCGGACCTGGACCCGGCGCCCACGGGCCGGGAAGAGGCCCGGGCCTGGCTGGAGGCAGAGCGGGCCCAGTGGCTCGCCGCACTGCGCCGGGCCCACGAGAACGGCCGGTACCGGCAGGTGCTGGACACGGCGGAGGCGATGCACTGGTTCTCCGACCTCAACCAGCACTGGGAGCAGTGGGTGGAGGTGTTCCGGCGCTCGGCCGACTCCGCCCGTCTGCTGGGCAGCAGGCAGGAGGAGGCGGTACACCTCAACTACCTCGCCTGGGCCCACAACCTCTGTGTCCACGACCCGCACGCCGCCCTGACGAGCGCCGACGCCGCGCTCGCGGCGGCCCGCGAGTGCGGGGACGGGCTTTAGGAAGGCTGGGCACTCGGCTACGGCGCGGGCGCGCTCCACCGGCTGGGCCGCATGGAGGAGGCCCAGGAGCGCCTGCGG
Source organism: Streptomyces sp. NPDC031554 (assembly GCF_055580685.1). NCBI lineage: Bacteria > Bacillati > Actinomycetota > Actinomycetes > Kitasatosporales > Streptomycetaceae > Streptomyces > Streptomyces sp. NPDC031554. The sequence continues at coordinate 34,137 of NZ_JBVIKX010000012.1, forward strand.
GAGGGGGCGCGCTGCCTGGGCTCGCAGGAGTCACCGCAGAGCCGGCTGGCCGAGTTGTCGATCCTCAACACCCTGGGCACCTTGCTGCGCCAGACGGGCCGGGCGGCCGAGGCGCTGGACGTCCACCGCCGCAGCGAGCGGATCTGCCGCGCCGGGGTCCCCGGCCGGACGGACCAGGTGCTCACGGCGTACCACGCGGTCGCCCGCCAGCAGATCGGCAACGACCTGGCGGCCCTGGAGCGCTGGCCCGAGGCCGAAGCGCCACTGCGGCAGGCCCTCGCGGCCTTCGACACCGTGCAGATGGCGGCCTGGGCGGAGCAGGCCCGGCTCGACCTGGGCCGGGTGCTCGTCGCCCTGGGGCGCCCGGAGGCGCGCGAGACGCTGCTCACCGCCCGCGACGCCCTCGCCGAGCTGAGGAGTCCCCTGCAGGTCGAGGCCGCCGCCGCCCTCGCCGCGCTCGACGAAGCCGCCGCCGGCACCGGCTGACGCGGGGAGCGGACGAGCGGGGTCAGGGGCCGATGCGGTCGGTCGTCCGGGTGAGCGAGTCGTAGTGCCGTGCGGCCTCCCACCGGCCCGCCAGGACACCGGACGGCGCGGCGGTCCCCCGGAACGGATCGTCCTGCGGATCACGCCAGGCGGAATCGCGGCCGCGGCCGAGTGTGATGTGGGGGATCCAGCGGTCCGGGTCGTGCAGGGGGTTCGGCCGGTCGCTCCGCGGCGCGTCACGCAGCGTCCGCCAGACCCTCTCGTGCAGGCGCAGCAGGACGTCGTCGGGCCGCACCCCCAGGCGAGCACCCGGGTGCGGCCGGTGAACCGTACGAGCCCGTCCAGGTGCAGGGGGAAGGGCAGGACCGCGAGTTCGCGCCGCAGTCGGCCCCGCACCTCTGGCGTGAGGGCGTCGACGGTGGCCAAGGTCAGGTGCGGACGGTTCGTCGGATGCCGGTGCGTGGCCTGACTGGGCAGACCCAGATCGAGCAGACGGCGCCACACGCCTTCGACGGCCTCTTCCGTCACCGGATCGGGCAGCAGCTCCACCGTGTACACCCCGTCAGGGTACGGCCGGCACGATCGGCCGCGCCGGACCGGCCACGGCGCGGCCGTCGACCGGATGCGGGCCCGGCAGGCTCGACGACCACATGTTCTTCCACCGCACCGCGCCCTCACCGCCCGTCGCTCAGCAGCGCGCAGACGAAGTTCTCCTGGACGGCGCGCAGCCGCTGGAGCCGTGCGGGATCACTGGTCGCGTTGATCTGGCTCGTGAGCGAGAACGTCAGCGAGCGCCGGCCGTCAGCAGTGGCGGCCACCAGTTGCGTGTAGCCCGGGAAGTTGCCGGTGTGGCCCAGGACGACGCCGCACCGTGTCGCGTAGCGGAAGACGGCCAGTCCCGCGGTGTTGCGTCCCGGACCGGCGGGTTCGGAGGCACCCGCGATCCACCGGCGCTGCTCGCGCACGACGTCCTTGCCGTAGAGCGCGCCCGAGGCGTAGCCGCGGATGAAACGGGTCATGTCGAGCGGAGTGGAGACGATGCCACCGGACGCCCATGCGCCGGAGGCGCTGACGAGCTCACTGACGTCCTCCGGGGACGCGGGGTCGCTCACGTCGTACCCGTGCAGGTAGGGCTCGGGCAGGCGGTAGCCCTGCGGGAGGCTGGTGTCGCGCAGCTCCAGCGGCCCGTGGACCGAACGTCGCAGGAGTTGTTCGTACGGCGTGCCGGTGACCGCCTCCGCCATCAGGGCGACGGCGATGTTGTCGGAGTTGGAGTACGCGTACCGGCTGCCGGGGCTGAACCGCAGGGGTTCGTCAGCTACATGGTCGAGCAGCCGACGGGAGTCGAAGTGGTGGCGCGGGTCGGCCGCGAGCACCGCGTTGAACTCGGGGTCCAGCGAGTAGTCCGGCAGGCCGCTGGTGTGGTGCAGCAGTTGCCGAAGCGTCACTTCTCCCCAGGCGTCCGGGAGGTGCGGGAGGCGCTCGCGCAGGGTGTCGTCCAGACCCAGTGCGCCGCGGTCGACGAGGGACAGCGCCACGGCTCCGCTGAAGGCCTTGGCCGTGCTCGCGATCCGCATGTGGTCCGTCGCCCGCGGCGGGCGGCCGGTCGCCAGGTCGGCGACGCCGGCCCGCAGCACGCGGGTTTGCCGGCCGTCGCGCAGCACGGCGACGATCGCGGGCGGACCACCCGGCTCGCTCACGAACCGGTCGATCTGACGCTGCAGCGTGCGGTCGTCCGCCGGGCCGGCGGCGGTGCCCGTGGCGGCCGGTACCAGCACCGCCGCGGAGGCGGCCGCGACGACGAACACGGACCCCGGACGTGGTCGCAGGACGGCGCGGAGAAGCCGGGCGGGACGAGGCCGCGCGGGACGCAGAGGCATCGGTGCTCCTGAAGGTGGCGACGGCGGTGCGGGTCAAGCCTCACCGACCGCGGACGCCGACGCCGCCTCCTGTTGCTGCAAACAGCCCAGCCGGCCGCGGGTGAGGACTCGGTCTCCGTGCCGCTCCGGGCGGCGGCCGAGCCGGTGCGCGCGGCGCGTACCGCTGTGCCCGGAGCCGGTCGCACCACGACGCCTGCGGGCAGGCGACGGGTCCTCCGCGGACGACGGACGGCTGCCCGGACCTCCGGCCGAGCGCGCCGTCGGGGCCGGACCCTCGGCGCGATCGGGGGCCGGGACGGAACCCTGCCCCCGGAGAGCACCCTCGGCCGGAGGTCCGGTGTCCCGTACCGGCCAGGACGGTACGGCACGGTACGGGACACCGGACGGAGCGGCTCCGCCGTCAGCGGGCGCTCGTGGTGGCGATGTCGGCGATGTGGTCGTACCGCTCCAGCAGCACGAACAGCCTGGTCTTCTGCGTCGTCCCCCCGCTGCCGGAGGTCAGGGTGACCACGACCTCGTGGCCGTTGCCCACGGTGCCGTTGTCCGTCACCGTCCACCGCGCCGGGACGTTCTGGGCACGCAGGACGCCGTCCGCCCCGTTCTCCTCCTCCCAGGCCGCCAGCCGCCCGGCGAGGTCGGGTGTCAGGTAGTGCGCGCGGAGCGCCGTGGCCAGCGCGGCGTCCGGGTCCGTGTAGTCGCCCTTGGCGTCGACGTACGCGCCGTAGAAGTCGGCGACCCGGGTGACCGCTTGTCCCGGCGTGCCGCTGACCGACCGCGGTGCGGCGGTGGACGCCTTCGCGGCGACGGTGACGGACGCCTGCGCCGGCACCTGCGTCGAGACACCGAGTCCGACGGCCAGGACGAGGCCGGCGGCGAGGGCCGCGCGGCGGCCCGGACGACGGTGTGCGGGGGACTTGCTGTTCATGTGCGTCTTCCTTCTCTGGTCCGTACGGGGTCGTTCCCGGCCGGCTCCGGCTTCCGTGCCGAAGGTGCCTGCCGGCCGTTCGAGGGGATTCAGCAGGTCGAACTGCTGGAGATCCTTGTTCCGGTGACGCTGTAGGCGTTCGTGAACACGGTCTGGTGGTTCGGCGGCAGGCAGATCGCGTTGCCGTCCTGGAGCCGCAGGTACGCCACGTCGTCGTTCCGGGTGTTCACGACGTGGTAGTGCGGGCGGGACCTGACCGTCTGGTAGGAACTGGTGACGTCGCGGTACTTCGCGACCGGCGTGCCCGCGTCGTAGGCGTGCTCGTCCACGTAGAAGCAGACTTAGGGGTACGGGCAGCCGTGGGTGGGGGCCTCCGCCCGGGCTGCCGGTGCGCCGGTCACGGACACGACCGCGACGGCCGCGGCCGCGCCCGCGAGACAGGCCGCCTTTCGGATGACGGACATCGTGGAACCTCCAAGGATCGAACGGATCGTCCGACACGGCGGCCGCGGATCCTGATCCGTCGCGGATGCCGCCGGTCGGCAAGGGCGGGGCCGGTGCCGCGAGGAGTACGGCGACCGGCGTCATGAGGATGAGTGACGTCATGTCAGGAGCGGTGGCCCGAAGGCGACCGCCCGTCCATGCGTGTCGGACGTCGCCCGACGCCGGCTGGTCCTCACAGCCGTGGCCGGTGCGACACCAAGAGCATCCGCGGCCACCGGAGCACGGCGCAACGGCTGCCCCCTCTTCGGCGACGGTGGAACCGTCCCAGCCCGTCCGACGTGCAGGGACATAGGTGCCTGGGATGCGGGATCGCGGGCGGGGACGGAGGAACGGAACCGATGCGGGACGACGTCGAGGAGTTCGCGGCGCTGCTGCGCCGGCTGAAGGACCGCACGGACCGGAGCTACGGCTCCCTGGCCCGGCGTCTCCACATGAACACCTCCACGCTGCACCGGTACTGCACGGGCGAGGCGGTACCGCAGGATTTCGCCCCCGTGGAGCGGCTCGCGGCCTTCTGCGGGGCGACACCGCGGGAACGGCTCGAACTGCACCGGCTGTGGTTGTCGGCGGTGGCGGCCCGGCAGCGGGGGCGTACGGCCGACTTGACGGAGGCGGCGGTTCCGGCGCCGGACGGGGGCGGGGACGGGGAACCGTCCGCGGACGCGGACACGGGCGGGAGCGGGAGCCCGGACGGGGGCGGGGACGAGGGCGAGGCATTCGCCGAACAGCGCCGCGCCGCGGAACAGCCCGGCAACCGTCCCGGCCCGGACGCGCCCGTCCCCTTTCCCGCTCCCCGCCCCTGGTACCGCCGCCGGCGGGTCCTGGTGTCGACCGCCGTCGCCTGCGCGCTGCTCGCCACCGTGCTGAGCACGTCCGCCCTGCCGTCCGCCCTGCCGGACGGCCGTTCCCCCGAGGCGGACGCCTCCCGCCCCGTGGGCCCGCGGACGACCGCCCCCGGCGCGGCCCGCCCCCACCGGCCGGCGAAGCCCTCGGCCACCGCCTCCCCCTCCCGGAGCTCCGCGTCGGACGGCTCCCGGCAGAAGACCCCCGCCCCGTCCGCCACCGGCAGCGGTCCCGCCGCGTCCGCGCATCCGGCCGCCGGTCCGCCCCTGGCCTGGAGCACGGACTCCCTGGTCTGGGACAAGGGCTGCGACCACGACTACGTCGTCGACAAGCCGCCCGCGCAGGTGCCTCCGCCGCCGGTGGAACAGGACGCCGGGGTGTGGGCGGCGACGCAGGGCGCGGTGCACGGGCGGCATACGCTGGTGCGGATCTCGGTGCAGGGGCGGTCCTCCACGGCCGTGGTCCTCGAAGCGCTCCACGTCCGCATCGCCGGCCGCGGCGACCCGGCCGCCGGCAGCGCGTACGCCATGGGCCAGGGCTGCGGCAGCGACCTCACGCCACGCCGCTTCACCGTGGATCTCGACGCCGACCGCCCCGTCGCCCGTCCGAAGGACGGCGCCGACACCGGACGGACCGTCCCCGCCGTGCGCTTCCCCTACCGCGTCTCCGCGCAGGACCCGGAGGTGCTGCTGGTCGACGCGACGACACAGGACCACGACGCCCGCTGGTACCTCGAGCTCGACTGGTCCTCCCAGGGCCGTACCGGCACGATCCGCGTCGACGACCACGGCCGCCCGTTCCGCACCACCGGCATCGGGGGAATGCCGCACTACTGGTACGGCACGGACGAGACGGGCGGGCGCGCCTGGGTCCCCCTGCGACAGCCGGACGAGTAGTCCCGACGTGTCCTGTGACAGGGCACGTCGCCGGGCCGGACGGGTCAGGTCAGGTCAGGTCAGGGCTTCGCGCACGGCACCGCGCGCGCCCCGCTGAACCTTCAACCATCAGGTCCGCCGGGCTCTTTTGCACATGTTTCCCCTGTCTGGAAGCATCGGTAGCAGCGGAATCGTGTGGAGAAGCCGCGCGAGCACCCCGCGGTGCGTCCCCCCTTGACGGCAGTGCCGGCGCCGTCCCGGACGCCGTTCTGCCTGTCCCCTCAGAGACCCCGCGTCTCGAACATCACCGCCACCATCCGAACGGCCAGGAGGCACATCATGGCCACGGCGGAACTCGTCTCCGAACGAGAGTCGGACTACCTGTCGCAACTGACGATGGCTGCGGCACGCTATGAGAACCGGAACGAACAGCGCGAACGCAACCAGGACGTTCTCGAAACGCGCGGCGTGCTCTACGCCGACGCCCCCGAGCGGGTCGAGAAGCGGCTGGCGCGGCTCGGCGCCGACTGGGCGATGGCCCGGGCGATCGAGCAGACGCCGACCGAGCCCGCGAGCAGCGCGGGAAGCACCCTGCGACTGCCCCCGGAGGCCTTCACCGGTGAACTGCTCGGGCTCGAGCGTCTGATCGGGCGCAACAACCTCGCCCCCGTGGCGTTCCTGGAGGAGGGCTTCCAGGTGTCCCGCTCGGTCGGCCGGGTCACCATCACCGGACCGGGCGGCGGACACGGCACCGGCTTCATGGTGTCCCCCTCCCTGCTGCTCACCAACAACCACGTGCTGCGCGACGTGGCGGACGCGGACCGCAGCAGGGTCGCGTTCTCCCTGCAGGACGGCGTCGACGGCAACCCGCTGACGCCGTCGATCTTCGCGCTGGAGCCGCAGCGCTTCTTCGTCACCGACCGCGCGCTGGACTACAGCCTGGTCGCGGTGGCCCCGCGCGGCAGCCGGGGCGAGGAGCTGTCGTCGTTCGGCCGGCTGGTGCTCAGCGAGGCGCAGGGCAAGGCCGTGATCGGCGAGTTCGTCAACATCATCCAGCACCCGCGGGGCGAGCCGAAGCAGATCGCGCTGCGGGAGAACCAGATCGTCGACGTCCTGGAGCGGTTCCTGCACTACGAGTCCGACACCCGTGAGGGCTCGTCGGGATCCCCCGTCCTCAACGACCAGTGGGAGGTCGTCGCCCTGCACCACTCGGCCGTCCCGAAGACCGATGATCAGGGCAGGCCCCTGAGCGTCGACGGCTCGGTGTGGCGCCCCGACATGGGCGACCAGCAACTGGCGTGGCGGGCCAACGAGGGCGTGCGGATCAGCCGGGTGCTGAGCGCGCTGCACGAGGTCGCCCTGACCGGTGAGGCCGCCCGGCTGCGGGACGAGGTGTTCACCGCCGGGCTCACACCGCCCCCCGTGGAGAGCTCCCCTGCGGCACCCCCGCCCATGGCGGACGGCGGGTCCTCCCCGGCGGTCACCGACGGGGCACGGGTTCAGGCGCACACGGGGGCGCGGGAACAGGCGCGGGGTCTGCCGTCGCCGGTCGTCGACGGGGCCGCGCAGCTCACCGTCCCGCTGCGGATCACCGTCGACTTCGGCACCGCGTCGGCCTCGTCGGCGTCCTCCGCCGCGCCGGTCGCGTCGATCTCGCCGACGGACCTCCTCGCCTCCCTGCCCACGCTCGCACCGGCTCCGGCTCCGGCTCCGACGGCGGTGCCGCAGCCCTCGGCCGGGCGGGCCGACGTCATGTCGGCGGTCGGGAAGGACATCGACGCCGCGCTGCTCAACCACCGGCTCGCGCTGGAGCGGCCGTACTACGACCGGACCGCCGACGCGGCGGCACGCGAGGCGTACTACGCGAGCGTGGACACCGGCGACGGTGACGCGCTGCGCCGTGCGCTCACCGCGCTGCTGGAGGAGACCCACACCCCGCGGCCGCACTACAAGCCGATGCGGCTGGTCTACCCCTGGGTCGACCTGCACAAGGACGGCCGGCTGCGCAGCATCTACTCGGGCAAGGTCTTCTCCGCCGAGGAGCTGATACGGGCGGACGCGGCCGTCGCCGAGGCGCGGCTGGTCAGGGTGCGGGAACTGCTGCTCCAGGAGAGCACGGCGGGTCCGGCCGAGTTCGAGGCGGAGTTCGACGCCCTGGAGGCGTCGATGCCGTTCAACTGCGAGCACGTGGTGCCGCAGTCGTGGTTCGACAAGCAGGAGCCGATGCGGGGCGATCTGCACCACCTGTTCGCGTGCGAGGTCGGCTGCAACAGTTTCCGCGGCAACTTCCCGTACTTCGACTTCCCCGACTTCGACGAGGTGGTCCGGGAGGACTGCGGGATGCGTGAGAGCGTGGGATTCGAGCCGGAGAACGGCAAGGGGGCGGTCTCCCGGGCCACCCTGTACTTCCTGCTCCGGTATCCGGGACAGGTGGGCGACGCCGCGCGCGAGTTCCCCGAGGACCGTCTGCCCGTGCTGTTGAAGTGGCACGAGAGGGAGCCGGTCACCGAGTACGAACTGCACCGCAACGCGGCCGTCGCGGAGCTCCAGGGCAACCGGAACCCGCTGATAGACCATCCGGAGTGGGCCCGTGAGATCGACTTCTCCGGGGTCTGGTCCTGAGGGATCCCGCGTCATGACGGACGGAGCCGGGGCCTCGCCGGCGGTCCGAGGCCGGGGGAACCCGCGCGGTGGGGTCTTCTCCGGCGCGGGCCTGCCCGCCGCGGGCGGGCCCTGCCGCCCTCCCCGCCTGCCGGGGCGGCGCCGCGCTTCGGCACGGACCCGTCCGGAGCAGGGAATCCGGAGAGTACGGCTGCACCCGCCCGGCGACGCCGCCGGTCGGCGGCCGGCCGCCCATGAGGCCACGCGCGCGGGGCGGCAGGCGCGGGGCGGGCGGGTGCCGGGCGGGCGGGTGCCGGGCGAGCCCCGCCGCGTCGCGGGGCGGCTCCTCGCCCCGTTCCGCCGCCCCGCGGGTCCGCACGCCGGGTGGTCCGGCGTGCGGACCCGCGGGGCGGGCCGGCGTACCGAACTCCACGCCTCCTTCGTCTTGTCGACTTGCGGCCTCATCCGCCGAGGACGCCTCGAGCGGGCCGGATCGCGATCATGTCAGGTGTCGGGAAAAGGATTTGAGCGAGGCGACGTGCCCTGCTACTTTCGTGGCGGACCGTGAAATCGTCGTAGGGAGGTGAGCCCCGTGAACACTGTCACCCATGGGTGCTCCCTCGATCCGTCACGGTCCGACGGCTGACGTACCGGTGTCGCCAGGAGCGCCTGAGATCGAGGCACTCCTGGAAGGAGACTCCGATGAACACGAAGCCTTTCACCTCCGGCCCGGGCGAGAACGCGGTGATGATCACGCGCGTCGCGGACAAGCAGTGGCACGCGTTGGACGACGACCTGGTGGTCGGCCGCGGGCATGCGGAACACCGGCCCGACGGACGCATGTTCGTCAGCATCGACGCCTGGCACGACGCCGCCTTCGACCGGCTCGCCGAGGCGATGCTGACACAACTGCCGGAGCCGCTGTACACGGTGGTCGACGAAGCCGACACCGAGCTGACGGCCGGCTGGCGACGGGCCGGTTTCACGGTCCGGCGCCGCGAGTGGGAGTACGTCGTACCGACCGACCCGCGGGTCACCGGCCTCGAAGCGGTCCTGCCACCCCCGGGCGTGACGATCGTGCCCGCCGGCCAGACGGACGAGACTCTGCTGCGGGCGGTGGACCGCGCGATCCGTGACGAGGTCGAGGCGACCGTCGGGTGGCAGTCGATGCCGGCGGAGGTGGTTCCCCGCCCCGACGGCGACACCATCATCGACCCTTCGAAGTACGCGGTGGCCGCGGCGCAGGACCGCTACCTGGGCCTGATCCGGGTGGTGAGGATGAAACGGCCGCGCATCGGGCTGGTCGCGGTCCGGGCCGGCGAGCAGCGCCGCGGCATCGCGCGGGCACTGCTGGCCCACGCGCTGGGGACGCTGCACCACTCCGGGGCCACCGCGGCCTGGGCCGAGGTCAACGAGGCCAACCGGGCGGCCTCGGCGCTGTTCGAGGGTCTCGGCGCCCGGTCGGCGAGCAGCAACCTGGAACTGGTGCGATGACGAGGAACAAGAACGTCATCGAGGTCGAGGGCAGGGTCGTCGAGTGCCTGCGCAGCGCCATGTTCACCGTGGAGCTCGAGAACGGCCACCAGGTGCTCGCGCACATCAGCGGGAAGATCCGCAAGAACTACATCAAGATCATGCTGGAGGACCGGGTACTGGTGGAGCTCCCGCCGTACGACCTGACGCGCGGCCGGATCGTGTTCCGTTACCGGAACTAGGGTCTTTCGTTTGGATCGGGCCGGATCAGGGAGCGGGGTCCGGTGCCGTGCCTCGCAAGGCGGAGGAGGGAGTCAGGGCGGAGCCCTGGCGACCGACGACAACGCGGCGGGGTGCGGCACCGGGGCCCGCGAGCCCGGCCTGATCCAAACGAGAGGCCCTGGGGCGCGGGTCCAGTCGTGACCGACCTGACCGTTCTGCGGGATTCCCTCTCGTGGCGGAACCGGAACCGGAACCGGTAGACCCTCTCGCCCGACGCGAGCGCGACTGACCCGCGGAGGCCGGGAGTCGACCGGGCCGTACCTGTCGATCGGCAGGTACGGCCCGTTTCCCGGCGCGCGCTTCTCCGCCGGGCCCGGGCCGAACGCCGGCGCGCTTCCCGGCGAACCCGTGGTGCCCACCACCCGGAACGCCGACAACGGCTCGAAGGGACGCGGGCCGCTTCGGTCAGGCCCGCGAGCGGCTGACCGAATCGGTGACACTGCGCCGGGAGACCGGTTTCAGGCCGGGGGAAGCGGCCGGCCTGGTGGCGCCGGCCTACCTGGCGGCCGAAACCGGCGACCCGTCGACGGCGCTCCGCCCTCTCGACGAGGCCCGGTCGGTCGCCGAAAGCTGCGGCGCCGAGGCCGTGTCGGGGTGGATCGACCAAGCCCGCGCATTCATCCGTTCCCCGTGCTCCGGTGGTACATCGTGAGCTGACGCCGCGTCAGCCTGCAAGGGCGGGTCGGGTTCGGTGGTGGTGCCGGTGGGTCCGGTCGGCATCGTCGGGCAGGCTGGGGGCGGGGACGGCCCTCGGGCGCGTAGGCGTAGAAGTACGCGATCCGGCTCGGGTCGGTGAGGGAGCGGCGGATGAGCAGTCGTCGGCGCGGGTCACCGATGGCGCACCACGCCCAGCCGTGGTGGCGCCGGCCCTTCGCACCCGCTCCGCCCGAGCGGCGGTTCCCCCCGTCCGGCCGCACTGCGCCGCGGTGCGGATCCCGAGCCGTGGTCACCGTGCGCGGGGCCCGTCACCTGCGGTACCGCCGCGCCACTGCCGCGAAGGCGGCCTTGGGCTCCCATTCCATGTCGGGGTAAGTCCGCCCCCGGCGTCCTTCGAGGAGTTTGACGATGCCCAGGCCGGCTCGGTCCAGGTCGTCCCTGGGGTCGCCGTCCGGGCGGTGCGGGTAGCCGGACAAGGCGAACAGGAACACGAACGCGCTGTCCACGCCCTCGGTCTCGAAGATCTCCAGCAGTTCGCTCAGATATGCGGCCTGGCCGGCCTCGTCGCGCTCGTACACGCCGTCCAGCCGTACGGGGGCCTTGGTCTGCGGGTCGTACTCGACCACTTCCAGCACCCGCCCCCCGCGGTCCCCCGCCCCGCGGTAGGCCGCGGTGCCGAACCCGGTGACGGCGAGCGGCTTCGGGCCCTGGGCCAGGGTGCGCACCGCGTCCCGGAACCGGTCGGCGACCTCGGCGGAGCGGATCAGCTCGTACGTCACGATGTCGAAGGGAGTCCAGTCGACCTGCTCGAACTGGATGGACGCGTAGGTGAGCTTGCCCTGGAAGCGCTCGCGGACCGCGGCTGCGGCGTCGCGGAGGAACGTGTTGATGCGCACGCCGAGTTCGCGCATCGCTTCGGCCCGCCGCTCGGGCCGGCTCATCAGCCGCTCGACCCGTTCCTCGGGGCTCCGTCCGGGCAGGAACCCGCGGTTCATCACGCTCAGCTCGACCCCTGCGACGAACACGACCGGGACCCCCCGCTGCCGGAGCCGTTCCGCTCGCGCGGCACAGTCGCGGAAGAGCGTGAGGATCTGCTCCGGATCCAGCTCCAGCGGATAGGGCGAGACCCAGACCTCCAGGCCGAGTTCGGCGGCAACACCGGCGGCCAGCTCCAGCCGGTCCGGGTCACCGCCGATGATCTGGACCGCGTTGCAGTGCAGGTCATCGCGGATGAGGGTGAGCTCGCGCCGGACCACCGCGGGGTCGAAGTACTCGCGGGACATCTGACCGTGCACGACGAAGCCGGTGTCGTAGGTCATTCCTCTTGCTCGCACGGTGACGTCCTCCCTGTCGGTCCCGGTCGGGTCGAGACTGACAGGAAAAATGCGTGCACGCAAGTTTGCGCAAGCGCAACTTTGCGCGTGCGCAGCCCTATGTGGAACGCTGACGTCGTGACGACACCACCACGAGGGCTGCGGGAGCGGAAGAAGCAGGCCACGCGCGAGGCGCTACGCGCGGCGGCCCTGCGCCTGGCCGTCGAGCACGGACCCGACCAGGTGCGGGTCGAGGACATCGCCGAGGCGGCCGGGGTCTCGCCGCGCACCTACAACAACTACTTCGCCAGCCGAGAGCAGGCGATCGCCTCCGCCGTCACCGCGGACCGGGAGGCGCGGATCGCGGCGGCGGTCGCGGCCCGGCCCACAGGGGCGCGCCTGGCTGACGCCGTCACCCAAGCAGTGGTCGAGCAGTACACGAACGCCGGTGAGCACGAACGCGAGGCGCTGCTGCTGATCACCAGCCGGACCTCGCTGCGCGACGCGTTCCTCGACACCACCGCCGACATCGAGCCGCCTCTCACGGCGGTGCTCGCCGAACGCCTGGAGGACACCGGAGCGCACACTGCTCACGTCCTCGCGGCAAGCGTCGCCGCGGCGGTTCGCATCGCGCTGGAAGGCTGGCTCCGGCCGACCGGGAACGCAGAGGCCGCCGGGAACTCCGACGCCGGAGGACTGGTCGTGCCCTCCGGCTCATTGCCCGACCGGCTCCGCGCGGTGCTGGCCCCGCTCGCACCCGCCTTCGACGCCGCCGAGCGACGCACCCGGTCGTGAGGACAACCCGGCTGATCCGGAACATGCCGACGGCACTCGGCCGTCACCGTCCGGGTCAGCCGGCTCGACCCCGGAGGTCAGGCCCGGAGGTCAGGGCTGGGTCGTGGCGACCTTCAGGCCGAACCCGATCAGGACGGTGCCGGTGACACGGTCCGTGGCCCGGCGCACGGAGGGTCTCCGGAAGAACGTGCGGGCCTTGGCCAGCAGCATCACGTAGCCGCCGAGCCATACGGCGGTCAGCGCCACGTGGACGAGCACCAGCAGTGCCATACCGGCGTGGGGGGAGAGCCCGGACGGGGCCAGCGTCGGAAGCAGGCCCGTGTAGAAGACGGCGATCTTGGGGTTCAGGACATTGCCGACCAGGCCGGTGCGCCAGGGATTGCCGGCGGGTGCCGCAGGAACCGCGTCCGCTTCCGCCGTCCGTGCGCGTCGGCTGTGGACCAGCGCCTGGACGCCGAGGAAGAACAGGTAGGCGGCTCCGGCCAGCTTGACCACGGTGTACGCGGCGGCGGAGGCGGCCAGGAGCGCGGCGAGGCCCGCCACCGCGAGGACACCCCAGACCAGCAGCCCCGCGGTGATCCCGCCGACCGTTCGCAGCCCGTCCTGCCGGCCGGAGGCGACGGCCCGCTTCGTCACGACGGCCATGTCCGGCCCGGGCACCACGGTCAGTACGGCCAGCACGCCGACCGCGGCGAAGAATTCCAGGAACATGTCCTCAGCCTCGCATCCCGTGGTGCGGGCCGGCCCGGCAGGTCGGGTCCTCCCACCGGGGACGTCGAAGCCGTGGCGCGGAACCGGGGGACGGCATCGTGCCGTGCCGCCGGTCGTCGGTCGCCGCCGAGTCTCCGCGTGGCGGCCCCGGTACCGCGGCACGATCGCCGGCTCCCGTGCGGGCGGCCCGGCTCCGCGTGCGTGCACACGGGTCTTCGTGCACGCACGCGGCTCTTCCCGTGCGTACCCGGGTGCGTACCCGGGACTTCGTGCGTGCGCGCAGGAATCCGCCGGCGGGCGGTGTCACAGCCGTACGAGGCGGCGCAGGGCAAGTCGCGCGAGGGGCGCATAGGCCAGGAGTGCCGGCCTCGGCCCCTCCATCGTGAGGCCGGTCGTGCTGCCGTACCCGTGCGCCTGCACGTCGTGGTGCAGGCGGAGCCGGATCGGTCCCAGGCGGACGCGCCAGGTCCAGGTGCGGCGATCGTGGTCGACGTCCTCGACGGTGAAGGCGACGCGGACGCCGACCGTCGACTCCACCGTGCCGCACATGCCGGGGAACAGCCGGCGATCGGGGGTGCGCACGGCCCTGATCTGCGGGGACCACGACGCCCACCGGTCGACGCAGGCGTAGCGCTGCCAGACCGTTTCGGGACCGGCCGGGCCCGTGGCGCGGACGGTCAGGCGTCCCACGGCGGGTCCGTGCGCCGCTGTGCCGGGCGGGTGCGGCGTGCGGCGCTCACCGGATCCGGTCCTGCAGGTATTCGGTGAGGGCGGTGCCCGGCCGGAACGCGGCGGTCCCGTCCGCGCCTTGGAAACTGCCGAAGCTGCCCAGGGTGACGGCCTCCTGGGCCTTGAGCGCCTCGGCGATGGTTCCGGGGTGCTCGACCGTGCCGAAGAGCGCGTCGAGGACCGTGCCGACGTCGTCCGCGGTGAGCTGCGGGCTGTCCGCGCCGCCGGAGGCACGAGCGGTCTTCTCGGCGAGCTGTGTCTTGTCCATGTACGCATTCCCGTCGCGTCCTGGTGCCGGTGCTGCAGTCCTCCCACCATCACAGCAGGCCGCAGGCCCCGCATCTTCGGACGAGCGCCCGGGTACCGGCCGACGGTCAGGCGCGCAACGGTCGACGCGAAAGGGCACCGTCGTCCCGGTGGCCCTGTCCGGCAGCGGAGTTGGGCGTTCGCCCCGGTGTGGCCCTGACGCCGTGGATCGTGCGGTGGCCTGCCGGTGCGGACCGCGTCAGGTCGGTGTGCGCGTCCCGTCTCACCGCGTGCCGGCACCGACGCACGACGGTGCGCGAGCGTGAGCGTCTGCGGACCGTCGGCGCGCCTGCGGACCGTCGGCGCGGGTGGGGCCCGCCGGCCCGGGGCAGGGCCCCGCCCCGCCCGCTTCGGGACGAAGAGGCCCGAGGGGCGGACGCGTCGGGCTCCCGTCTCCCCCGTGCCGAGGACGGCGGGCCGGGACGACGGATTCGCTGGTGGAGCCGTTCGTCCAACTCGTACTGTGGGTCCGCCCAGTGAGGGAAGCGATCTCGACGCAGGCGGGGTAACTCATGCGCATGGCAAGCAAGTTGTTCGTACCGGCCGCCGCAGCGGCAGCGCTGCTCACGGTCTCGGGATGTTCGGAGGACGAGCCGGTCGCCCAGGCGTCCCCGGCATCCCCGTCCGAACTCGCCCGCTACACGGCCGCTCCCGACCCGGCCACTCGGGCGCAGAGCCCGACGACGACCGCGCCCGCGAAGTGCGTGAAGACCGCCGGCATGAATACCGAGCAGCTGACCGACTACCTGAAAGAACTGCGCAGCGGCAGCGGCGCGTACCAGTCCAAGGGCCTGACCCTGGACTCCTCCGGCCTGAAATTCGCCCCGGACGCGATGCAGCGGCCCTGCGAGGCGGTCACGGTGAAGCTCGCCCACTACTGGGTCGACGTCGAGAAGACGAGGGAGGCGACCACCGTCGCCGCGGCCGGCTACGAGTACCGGTACACGCTGTTCGGCACCGCCTCCCACAAGGCCGGCCCGCGGGACGGCAGGGTGCCCGACACCGCGCCGCCGGGGGGCAACGGCTGCCAGGGCACGGTTTCGGTGGCCTACCTCGGCGAGGACATTCCGGTGGGATCCCTTCCGTACGACTTGGAGTTGACCGGTACGACGGCTCCCGTCCCGGTCGAGGTGGCCGGGGACGGGGTGCTGTCCGCGATCTACGTCTCGCCCGTCGACGTGGAGTCCTGCTGACCGCCGCTCCGAAGGCCTCCGGACCGCGTGCGCCGCGCGCGGCGGGCCTCCCGGCGTCCACGGCACGACGTGGATCACCTGGTCCGGACCGGCCGCCGCCGACTGGCGGGAAACGGACCGTCCGGGCACACGGAGCGGAGAGCCGGCGGCCGGGGACGGACCCGTCCGGAGGCCGGTCCGGAGGGTGAGGCGGACGCCCGGCGCACTCCACGGAGGAGACCGTGCCCGGCTGGTCGCCCGGTTCCGCCGCCCTCGGTCGCCCTCGCTTCCGCGGCGAAGCACCACTTGAGCGAGGGGAACCGGCCCGCCCTGACGCGACGTCACGCCCGAGCGCCTTCGGCACCGGTCCCGCCCCCTCGTCCGCTTCCCGGGGGTGCCGGGCCGGTCCTCGACGGCACGGCCCCGCCTCGATGAGCCGAAACCAGTAACAGCCATACCCGTCAAGGCCGTTGACTTGTGACGAGGGGCGCCCCCACCATGACCGGGCGGTCACATGACCGTCCGGTCACATGAAGGGGTGTCCATGCCCACTCCCACCTGGACCCGGCTGTCGCCCGCCCGCCGCGAGCGGGTCCTGGTCGCGGCGATGGACGAGTTCGGCACCCACGGCTACTCCACGGGCAGTCTGAACGTCATCGCCCGCGAAGCCGGGGTCGCCAAGGGCTCCCTGTTCCAGTACTTCTCGGGCAAATTGGACCTCTTCTCCTACGTGGCCGAGCAGACCTCGCTGCGCGTCTACGCGTACATGCGGCCCTGGCTCGACGGCTACGACGGGACCGGTGACTTCACCACGCACCTCGTCGACGCGCTGGAGGCCTGGCTCGAGTACTTCGCCGGGAAGCCGCTGGAGCGCGGAGTGGCCGCCGCCACCAACATGGAGATGGACCCGGCGGTCCGGGACGCGGTCAGGCAACCCGTGAACGCCATGTACCTGGCCGGTCTCCGTCCCCTCCTGGAACGGGCCGTCGAGGCCGGAGACCTGCGCGGGGACGCCGACCTGGACGCGCTGCTGTCGATCCTCCTGGTGCTGCTGCCGCACCTGGCGCTCATCGCCCACGTCCCGACACCGGACAGCCCCGTGCGGCTCACCGGAGTCGGCCCTCGGGTCCGGCGCGGGAATCTCGAACGCCTGATCGTCCCGCTGCTCGCCGATTTCAGAACGCGGGACGACCGATGACGGAACCCGACGGTGAGGTCGCCGTCCCCGGTTCGGGGCCCGGTCACCGGCACGGCGGCCGGCGCGTTCGTCGCGGCCGCCGCCGGCACGGGCGGTCGCGCCCCGTGCTCCGGGGGGTGAGCGTCGTGACGACCGGTGGCTGCGGGGCACGGGGCCCACCACGGTCTCCCCTCCCCCGACGGCCGAGCGATCCCGAGTGCTCCTGAGCGCGTCCGGCTCCTCGCCTCGCGCCGCGCTCCGCCGGTGCCTACGGACCGGTCCGGATCAGGTCGGGTCCGGGTCCGGCGCGATCCGGCTCGGCGAGTCCTTCCCCGTACACCGCTCGGGCCCACGGGTGTGCCCGCGGCGGAGCGGGCTCGGGCCGTAAAGCCCACCGAGTCCACCGAGTCCACCGAGTCCACCGAGTCCAGAACACCCTGACAGCACGGAGACGTACCACCGGAAATCACTGCTTCCTCCCCACAGAAAAGGTGATCTCGTGTTCCGTACACTCCTGCGCTCCTCCACCGCGCTGCTGCTGTGCGCGGCAGCCGCCTTCACCCTCGCGCCGGCCGCCCACGCCTCGCAGGCGGCGGCCCCGGTCCGGGCGGTGGATCCCTCCACCACGGGGTCGTTCCCCGTCGCCTACACCGATCTCACGGTCTCCGCCTCGGGCCGTTCGTTCAGCGCGCGCGTCTGGTACCCGGGCACGACCGCCGGTGCCAACGCGCCGGTCGCCGCCGGCGCCCACCCCGGCCTCGCCTTCGGACACGGCTTCTTCCAGGCCATCACCCAGTACGAGAGCCTGCTCAAGCACTACGCCTCCTGGGGCGTCATCACCGTCGCGCCCAAGTCCCAGGGGGGCCTCTTCCCCAGCCACTCGGCGTTCGCCGACGATCTGAACGCGGCGCTCACCTGGCTCACCACCCAGAACGGCACCACCGGCTCACGGTTCGCGGGCGCGGTCAGCACCGGCCGGCTCGCCGTCTCGGGTCACTCCATGGGCGGTGGCTCGGCACTGCTCGCCGCGAGCCGGAACCCGGCCGTCAAGTCCGTCTCCACCCTCGCGGCGGCGGAGACCAACCCCTCGGCCGTCAGTGCCTCCGGCGCGCTGAGCATCCCCGTCCAGTACGTCGGCGGCAGCGCCGACAGCATCGCCGGTGTCGCCGGCAACCAGCAGAAGATGTACGACGCCAAGCGGTCCGCCACCCAACTGCGCGTCATCACCGGTGGGTTCCACTGCGGATTCGAGGACAGCTCCGGCATCGGCTGCGACAGCGGGACCATCACCCGCGCCGCCCAGCTGAAACTGACCTACGGTGTCACGACCGCCTGGCTGCTCCACACGCTCGGCGTCGACTCCACCCTGTACGACCAGGTGTGGGGCTCCGCGGCCCAGAACCTGGCCGGTGTCGTCTACTCCGCCAAGCCCTGAACGCTCCGGAGCGCGACGCCGGCGGCCCGGCGACCGCGACGGCCCTGTCGGCCGAGCGCGGGAGAACCGTGACCGCGCGTACCGCGCCGGTGCTCTGAGTACGCCGCCGGGCGGGCGGCCGGGGAAAGTCCCGTGGCCGTCCGCCCGGTCACCGGGCCGGTCACCGGGCCGGTGACGGTGGCCGGCCCGGTGTCGGTCACCCGGCCGGTGCCGGTGGCCGGCGCGTGGTTCCGCGGTCGGCCGTCGCCGCGAGGACGGCGGTCACGGAACCCGGCTCCGGGACCAGACCACGACGCTGTCGGACTCGAACACGGTGAAGACGGCCTCGTTGCGCGACGGCCGGGCGCGGTCGAGGTCGGTGACCACCGCGCCTCCCGCCTGACCGGCGGCGGTGGCGAGGACATGGGTGTCGAAGGTGTGGTCGTCCTTCTGCTCCAGCCAGAACAGCCGGTCGTCGCCGTCGCCGGAGACCAGCAGGTCGATGTCACGGTCCCCGTCCAGGTCACCGCTGCCGAACACGCCGGGCGCGGCCTGGCCCGCGCGGCCGCGCGAGACGATGCCCGTCGACAGGGGGGTCGTGCCCCACGGGGAGCGCGGATCGGCCGGCACCGAGAACGAGACCACCTGGGAGGTCGGGTCGGTGGAGCCGGGCGGGAAGACGGTGTTGGTGTGGTTGGAGCCGACCCAGACGGTGCCGCCGTCGCCGTACAGGTTCCGTACGGGCCGCAGCTGGATCGCTCTGCCCTGTGTGGTGTCGATGACGTGCGGCGTGAAGCCGCCGAACGGGTGGTCCGCGCCGGGGGCCGTGGTGCGCTCCAGCCACATGAAGGCGGCACCCGGCTCGAAGTACTGCGCGGAGGCCACGTCCTGGTCGCCGTCGGAGTCGACGTCCGCCACGACGGGGAGAGCGCCGCCGCCGGCCGCGAGGTCGACCGGCTCCCCGCTGAAGCGCTCGGGCCCGTCGACGCCCCGGAACACCTGGATCCAGGCGTGGGCCGCGGGCCGGCCCTCGATCCTCGTGACGGGCTGCGCGGACTCGCCGACGGTCACCAGGTCCTTGCGGCCGTCCCCGTCGAGGTCGACGAGGACGGCGCGGTGGTAGAAGAGGGGGGAGCTGCCCGGCGTCACGATGTCATGGCGCTTCCAGACGCCGTCGGCACGGTGTTCCCACCAGGTGAGGGATCCGCACGGTGTGGCGCAGCGGATGAACCCGCCCGGGACCACGATGTCGCGGTCGCCGTCGCGGTCGACGTCGGCCACGGCCGGTTCGTTGGGGAAGGGGATCGCGGCGTCGGTGCCGAACACCAGCCGCTTCGACCAGGTGCCGAGGTCGCTCCCCTTCTGCCGGTAGACCGCGAGGACGCCGGCCGCCGGTGGGATCGGCGGGCCTCCCGGGACGGCCTCGAAGCGGCCGAACCCGGTGGCCACGATCTCCTGGCGGCCGTCTCCCCCGACGTCGCCCGCCACGGCGAAGGCCGCGCCGGGAAGAGCGGCGTCGACCACGTGCGGGGAGAACGACGCCGTCGCGGAAGGAGCCGGTGACGCGTCGGCGGGGACGGTCGCGTGGAGAGAGGCGAGGGCGACGGTCAGCGCCGTTCCCGAGCGTGTCAGCCCGTACAAGGAGCCTCCTCGGATAGTCATGTACATGACATTCTAGAAGTCGGTGCTCCGCCCGGAAAGGCGCCCGGTCGCCGTTCACGGCCGATTCCCGCCCCCACTCCGCCCGCTCCCGCCAGAATGTGACACGGCACGGCCACCGGCCCGCCGGACGCCACGCACCGCCCACTCCGACACGCGCCGGGCCCGCCGGCGCACGGACAGGAGCAGACCATGAAGTTCCGCACCCTCGTCGAACCGCCCGAGCCCATGCGAGGTCTGGAGGTCCCCGCGGAGATCATCGACGAACTCGACGCCGGGAAGCGACCACCCGTCACCATCACCATCAACGACCACTCCTGGAACAGCCGCATCGCGATCATGCGGGGCCGTTACCTCATCGGCCTCAGCAAAGCCAACCGCGAAGCCGCCGGCGTCGAGACAGGCGAGGAGATCGAGGTCGACCTCGCCGTCGACACCCAGCCCCGGACCATCACCGAACCGGACGACCTGGTCCAGGCCCTCGACGCCGATCCCGTCGCCCGCACCGCCTACGACCAGCTCTCCCCCAGCCGCAAACGCGCCTACATCCACACCATCGAAAGCGCCAAGAAGCCCGAGACCCGCCACAGCCGCATCCAGAAGACCCTCGCCACACTCCGCAACCAACCGCTCACCTAGGGCCTCTCGTTCGGATCAGGCCGGGCTCGCAGGCCCCGGCACCGCACCCCGCCGCGTTGTCGTCGGTCGCCAGGGCTCCGCCCTGACTCCCTCCTCCGCCTCGCGAGGCACGGCACCGGACCCCGCTCCCCGATCCGGCCCGATCCAAACGAAAGACCCCAGGGTCTGCCGCCCGGACCGCGCCGCGGTCACTGGGGCCCGGCCGGTGCGGCCGGGCCCCAGCGCCGACGTCGTCACGCACCGGACGTCGGTACGCCGTACCGACGTCCGGTGCCGTGCTTCAGCCCTTGTCCGTCTCCAGCAGTCCCCGGGCCACGGCCAGGGCGTACGCGGACAGGGTGTAGGCGTCGGAGATCCGGCGGTCGGCGAGCATGGAGCGGAACTCGTCCTGCGACACGGCCCGGTAGCCGTCGATCCCCTCGGCCCTGGCCCCCGTCGCGGGGCCGTCCGCCAACCGCGTCGCGTCGATGTGCGCGAGGTACAGGTGGTCGGTTCCCGCACGCAGGCCGGTGTCGGGGGACACCGCGCCGAGATACGTCAGATCACCGATGTGGACGCCCAGTTCCTCCTGGAGTTCCCGGGCGGCCGTACCGGCCCCGCTCTCCCCCGGATCGGCGAATCCGCGGGGGATCTCCCAGTGCCAGTCGCGGTCCGCGTGGCGGAAGTGGCGCAGCAGGACGATGCGTCCGTCGGCGAGGAGGGGGAGCACCGCGGCTCCCCCGGACGCGGACGCGGGCACGACGCGGATGTAGGTGCCCAGCCTGCCGTCCGTGAACCGCACGGCGTCACGCACCAGACAGAGGTAGGCGTCGCGGTGGACGACGCCGACGTCCCCGGCGCTCTCGGGCAGCCCGGCCTCGACCGCAGCCCGTGAGGCCTCGTCGGAGACCCGCTCCTGCTCGGCGCGGTCGAGGAGGATCGTGAAGGCCGCGCCGGACGGATTCAGGAACAGCTCCGGGCGACGCTCGCGCAGCACCTCGTAATCGGCCAGCGCCGCCTGTCTCCTGACGGCCCGTTCGTGAGCGCTCATGTTCTCTCCTGTGTCTGCGCGCCATGTCCGGACCGCCGAGGCGGCGCCCGACGCGAGCCGGTCATAGGTACAGAGCCAGAGGAAGACGATCGACCCGTGCCTCCACCGACGTGAACGTCTCCATGCTCTCCCGGTAATGGTCGTGCAACACCTGCACCACGTCGAAGACCCCGGTGGACGACGACCCCAGGGCCTCCCGGCTTCCGCGCAGCAGCGCCCCCACCGTCGAGACCATCGCCGAGTTGTCCACGGACCACAGGGGCACGCCGATGGCGCCGGCACCGCTGATGATGAGAGAACGCATGAACCCCAGGACGTCGCCGCCGTCGGAGCGCATGCCCTGGCCGGCCAGGCAGGCGCCCAGCACGGTGAGCTTGTTCCTCGGCAGGCTGACGCGCAGGGCCAGGTCGAACTGGGACAGCATGTCCGTGTCTCCCAGGTGGATCAACGGGCCCGACGCCTCGGGCTCGTCGAGGTACAGGCCGTGACCGGCGTACACGAAGAACTCCGGCTTCACCGCGACGAGTTGCTCGAGCCCGTCCCAGTCCGCCGCGAATTCGCCCGCGACCTCGTCCACGAGGGCGGCGGGGACCTTGCCGGCCACGTGGACGTGGTCGGCGCGCCAGTCGGCTTCCACGATCTCCTCGCCCGTCGCCTCGTCGTCGGTCGACAGCAGTGCCGCGAGGTCGTCGTCGTCCTCCATGAGCTGCTTCTTCAGCAGGTGCCGGCCGCGGGTGACGAAGGCCGCGATGCTCACCGAGTGCGACAGCGGGACCCGGGCGGCGAGCGGCCGGTCGTCGCCCGGCTCGGTGGCGACGTGCAGGGGGATCGCGAAGATGTGGTCGGTCGGGATCAGGGTGAGGTGGGTCAGCGGGCCGCCCCGGCCGGCGCTCTCCCAGACCGGGCCGACGAGAAGGTCCCACACGCGACGGCAGGTCTCCGCCCTCGGCAGCGGGAGATCCTCGTCGTGGATGTCCCTGGAGACCTGCTGCGCGAGATCGGTCACTTCCGCGTAGGGCACGGACGGCAGCAGCGTCAGCACCCCGTTCCGGCAGACCATGATGCCGAGGGAGTCGGGCGCGGGCGTCTCCTCGCCGTCCAGGGGCGCGTCCGACGTGCCGAAACGGAAGTACCGCACGACGCAGGAGCCCTGGTGGTTGAGGGTGTACTGCACCAGCTGGTGGGCGATGTCCTCGTCGTGCGTCGCCGACGTCAGCGGGTGGTGGAGGAAGTGGTCCTCGTACTGCTGCGCCCGCTCGACGAGCATCTCCCTCATCTCCCTCAGCGTCTCCGGATCGAGGGTGTGCGCCCGCAGGGCCGGCAGGCGCCTCCCCCGCCCGGCCTCCTCGGTCCCCGCCGCTTCCTCGGACCTCTCGGCCTCCTCGGTCCCGTGCGCGTCGGCACGGGTGGGCAGCGGGTGGGCGGGGCGGTCCAGGACCGGCGGGCGGGACGAGGCGAGCAGGTCCAGGAGTTCGCGGCCCGAGGACTTCTCCACCAGGGAGACGATCTCCTCCAGGTGTTCCTGCCGGTGGTCGGCCCGGGACATCTCCTTGCCGATGACGCGCAGGTACGCGGGCCTGATGTGCTCGGCGTAGGCGCGCTTGTACACGGGCAGGGCGATCGCTTCGCGCACCGACTCCGCCATCTTGATCCGGCGTTCCGGGACGTCGCCCGGACGGTCGGCCGCGGGAAGGGCGGCGGCCGTCTCCCGGTAGGCGCGCACGGTGTACGCGTAGAAGTCGACGTCGAGCCCGGCGCGGCGGCCCGTACCGGCCGCGTCGTCCTCCAACTCGTCCAGGAGCCGTCCCAGTTCGGCCAGGCCGTCGCGGCCGCCGCCGAGCTTGGCGAGGTTCTGGCGGGCGATCCGCCGGCCGCGCTCCCATCCCGGGCGTTCCTTCTCCCCCTCCCCGCGCCCGATGTCCCGCAGCGTCTCGAAGCGCTTGCGGGGGCGGTCGCCGCAGAAGGCCTGGTTCAGGAGCGACTGTGACACCCGGTAGGTGTCGCCCAGGCCCTCGGAGATGGCCTGGGAGCGTGCGGTGACGCGCAGCGACTGCTGGATCTCCCCGGCCTGCCGCAGTGCGGTGGCGAGGTTGTGCAGGGCGTTGGAGTAGCCGCGCAGGAACTCCCGGTGTCTCAGGGGGGTCGTCCCGTCGGGAACGGCCTCGGTGTCGACACCGTGTTCCTCCGCCTGCTCCAGGATCCTGTCGTGCATCTCCCGCATCGGCGGGACGAACGCGTCCGCCTTCGTGCCGCCGTCCCTCTCCCGGGCGGCCTGGCCGCGTTCCTCGAACTCCGCGCGGGTGTGGTTGCTGAGCAGGTCGGGCAGGGCCCACCACAGCCGGGCCCGTTCGGCCACCTGCACCGCCGTTCCGAAGACACGGCGGGAGGCGGTGTAGCTGCCCAGTCGATAGCGGATCCGGCCGACCCCGTCGTACCAGCGGGCGAGGGCGTAGTGGGGGAAGACGTCGGCGGGGTCGAGGGTGCCGTCGGTGTGCCACATCATCAGCCGTTCCGCGTCCCGCTGTGATTCCTCGATCAGCTGCAGTGCCGAGAGCAGTTCGTAGCCGACGTCGGCCTGGACGATCTCGCACCAGTGGGCTCCGACCCGGCGGGCGATGCCGCGCGCACCCGCCGCCGGGTCCTTGGTGTGCGCCCGGGCCAGCCGCAGCATGCCGGTGGCGTCCGCCTGGCGCATCGGGGCGTCGAAGTCGACGTCGAACCTCATGATCAGATCCTCGACGTCCAGCGCCTCGACGAAGGTCCTGATCGTGGAGCTGGGGTCGTGCGGGCGGTCTCCGTCGACCTGGGACATACGGGTACTCCTCGGTGGTTCCGTCGGGTCGGTGTTTTCGTCGGGTTCGGGAATCCGGGCCGCGGCGGCCGGTCGGCCGGTGCCTCGGCCGGACAGGGGAGGGATCCAGGGCACGTCCGGCCCTTCGCGTCGGATCGGCGCGCGGCGTCCGGTGCCGGGGGCACCTCCCACGCCGTTCGGGCAGTGGGGGAGCGTCGCACGGCGGAGGATCGCCCGTGCACCGGATGCACTCGGGTGGTCCGACGACGCGGCGGTGGGAGTCCCTCCCACGCGAGCGGAGCCGAGCGTGAGGGAGCCGTGCCGGGCGTCGCGCGCCCGACGGAAGGGGCGGACACTCCCTAGTTCCGCCGGGTCAGGACGTACGTGCCGAGCAACGTGGTCAGGCCGGTCACCAGGGCGGCGGGGAGCGTCCACGCGGCGGTGGGCGGCTGCCCTCCCCCGCGGATCCCCCAGCCGGTGGCGGCCAGCCACCCCAGGGCGGCGCCGAACAGTCCCGCGGCGCCCGAGTCGAGCCACCGGTACCGCCGCGTCGTGGGCGAGGCGCCCGCCACGCGCAGCGCGGCCAGGGGCAGGGCGAGGGCGAGCGCGGACATGGCGGCGATGACCGGGGACTGGAGCGCCTTGCGCATCGGCACCTCGTACTGCATCGCCTGCACCGCCGTCAGCGCGGTGAGGACGGAACCCAGGACGGAGGTCTGGATGAGCGTCAGCCACCCGCGGTGGCGGGAGAGTTCACGCTCCACGAGTACCGAGACCGCGGTACGCACGCCTTCCGCCCGCTCACGCACGGCCTCCAGGTGGAGGCGGTCCTCCTCCACCTGCCTGATGAGCCATTCGGCGTCGGCGCGGTCCGTCACGGTCCAGGAGACCCCTTCGCCGCGCCGCCGCGTCTCGGGGGTGTGCAGGCGCATGTTGGCGACGGCGATGGAGAGACTGCGGCCCAGTTGGCGTTGCCGGGTGATCGTCCACAGCAGTCCCTGGGGTCCGAACTGCGCCTCGTCCACGAGAGCCGACGCCTTGAGGACGCGTTCCAGGGGGACGGGATGCCGCGTCGTGTTCTCCAGCTCCCGCAGGAGGCGCGTCGTGTGCTCGTCGCTCTCGGCGAGCTGCGCGTTCGACGCCCCCGAAGCCGTGTACCTCAGGTGCTGATAGCGGATCTTGGAGAGCTGGAGCAGATAGCGGGCGAGGGGTCTCAGTCCGTGCCGGCCCTCGACGGCCCAGGCCCATTCGTCGAGGGCGGCCTCCTGGCGGGCCGGGGCGAGGACGTAGAGGTCACTCACGGCGTCGGGTCCGCCGGTGGTGTCGGACCGCCACACGGCGAATCCGTGTTCCGTGCGGTCGAAGCCGGTCCACCAGGATCCACCCCCCGGCCGGGGCGCGTGCCGGTGCACGAGGTCGCACAGGTCGCGGTCCCCGAGAACGGGCCCGGGGTCGTAGAGGGCCTCGAAGACCCGGAACTCACCGAGCATCCCCGACGACGGCGACGGCCCGTGCGCGGCCGCCACCGCCGCGTTCCACTCGGCGTCGAGGTCGCTCCACTGCGTGAGGTCCCGCGTCGTGTCGTTGGGCGCGAGCAGCGCGACGACACCGACGACGTCGTGGTCGGCGAAGGCGAAGGCGGAGTAGAGGGGGTCGCCCGCCGGCCGCTCCGCGGCCGCCAGCAGGGTGAACTCCGAGGTGACCGAGCGGGCCGGGCCGAAATCGATGTGACCCGCGGGGACCACGGTCCCCGAAATCGACTCGGTCATGCCCAGTGAACGGCAGGCCCGCCACAGGGATGCCAGATACTCCCGTGAATTGTTCTCGATTTCCGAATCGGCCGGCGCGAATGCCATCACGAGTAAAGCCGGCTTGGTGATTCCGCTCACGCCACGTGGCCCACTTCCCGGGATTCCGAAGGAGGGGTGAAAACAGCACAGTGGTTTTCCCGAAGGATTTCCCTACCCGATCGCGCCGTGTCCGGACGGCCGGAAACGGTCCGTCATCCGGACGTCCCGCGGCCCTCGCGGCCGTCCCGGGACCGGTCCGCCGGACCGCGCACGTCGACGGTCAACCGTTCGATCAGGTGGTTGCGCTGTTCCTGCTGCTGCGGCGGGATCGGGGTTCGTTCGCCGCCCAGGCGGGCACCCGCCCGGCGGACCGCGCCCCGTTGTTCCAGCGGTTCGAGCCGGGCGAGGACACGGACGACCTCGGCGTCGTCCCCTCCGGCAAGCACGGCCTGGAGGCTTTTCAGGACGTCCCCCATCGCTTCCCACTCCTGCGGGGTGAGCCGTAAGCGCTCGATCCCCTTGACCCGCTCGACGATCTGCTGTGGCGTCATGAAGTCCTCCCCCGCCATGCCCAGCCGCACGTCCGTTCGCGTGCGTTCCCCGTATCGGCGCAGCGGTTCGGATCATAGCGCCCACGGCTCTATATCACGTCGGGGATTTTCAAAATATCTTGGCCGGACGCGCTTCCGTGGCCGTCAATTGTGGCGCGTGGTGGCGGTGTGCCCTGTACAGGAAGGGGGCGCGCGCCGGGGGCGCTCGAGAAGTGCTCGCAACCGTGGCCATGGCCGCGGCCGCCGTGGCCGGACGAAGGGGCGCCGACGGTACGCGGGGAACCTCACGGGTTCGGCATGCCCGCCGGCGAGCCCGGCCGGCCCCGGTGCCGCGGAACGATCACCGGCTTCCCGGCCGGGCACACGGCTTCGGCCCCCGGCGCACAGAGGCCGGGGACCGAAAGCAGAAAGCCGGAAGCGAGGATCAGCGCCCCGTCGTGCCGTCGTCACGGTAGGTGCGGCGTGCCGCGTCGGCGGCCTTGTCGGTGTGGGCGTCGTACTTGTTCCCCGTCCGCTCGTCGACCATTCGCTCGGCGCTCGTCACTCCCTTGTCGGCCTGGTCCGGGTGGCCCTTGGCCATCTCCTTGGCCTTCTTCGCCATGTCGCCCAGCTTGCCCATGGGATACCTCCCGCGATAGCGCGTGCGTCCTGTCCGCCTGCGGGTACCCCCCGAGATCGGGGCAAACCCTCCCGGACGCACGACGGGGTCCGCCGTGCGGCTGCCGCCGCCGCACGGGATTCACAGCCGGACGGTGGTGCCGGGCTCGAGACGCTCGATCCGGACCCCGGTCAGGCCCTCCTCCCCCAGGAGGGTGGCGGTGGAGCGCTGACCGAGGTCGCTGAGCATGAGTTCGTGGATCTGGACGACGCGCTCGGGGTCGACCGCGCGGACGTGTTCGGCGGCCTCACCGAGCTTGGTCCAGGGGCCGCTGGTCGGCAGCAGGAGGGTGCGCACGGGAACGCCGGGCGCGAAGTAGGCGTCGCCGGGGTGGTAGAGGGCGCCGTCGTCGAGGAGGTAGCCGACGTTGTCGGGGCAGGGGATGTCGGCGTGGACCGGCGCGTGCCGGTCGCCGTGGACGGTGGCGGTGAAGGAACCGACGGTGACGGTGTCGCCCGCGGCGACGGCGTGGACGCGGCCGCTCCGGCCGCCGAGAGCGGTCACGACGGCGGTGGTGCCGTAGACGTGCAGGTCGGGCCGGGCTTCGAGGGCAGCGGCGACGAGCGCGGAGTCGAAGTGGTCGAAGTGGTCGTGCGTGATCAGGACGGCGTGCGCCCGGGCGACGGCCTCTGCCGCGTCCGGGGTGAACGTGCCGGGATCGATGACCAGCCGGGTGCCGTCCTTCTCGAGCGTGACGCAGGCATGAGCGTGCTTGGTGAGCTTCACCGCGGGTCCTCTCGGCAGAAATTCATGTACCTCAACTGTACACATTGACTGTAGAAATTGTCGGCAGGGCCGGGTCCCGCACCCTCGGTCGAGCCCTCGGCCACCCTCACCGAGCCGTACACCCAAGGTGTACAGCCGGGTTGGCGAGGGTGAGTAGGCTGGCGCCATGGACGACGATCAGCTGGCCGAAGAACTCCGCCTGGCCATCGGACAGCTCGTACGCACGGTGCGCACCGCCGACGAGATGCCCCCCGGCGAGGCCGCCGTCCTCGGCTATCTGGACCGCAGGGGCCCGCTGACCACCGCCGATGTCGCACAACAGCGGGGAGTCAGCCACCAGTCGGCCGCCAAGGCGGTCAAGGAACTCCTCGGCCGGGGTCTCGTGCGCGCCGAGGCCCACCCCAGCGACGGGCGCAAGCTCCTGCTCCACATCACACCGGCGGGAAGCGACCGCCTCGCCGAGGAACGCCGAAGGCGCGCGGACCGGCTCGGCACGGCGATCACCGAAGCACTCGGCCCCGACGAGCGGGAGACGCTCGCGGCCGCGGTACCGCTGCTGGCGCGCCTGGACGCGCACTTGAGGACCAGGTAGAGACAGCGCGGCCCGGGTACGACCGGGGAGGGCGCGGGCCCGGTCCCGGCCGGAGGACCGGAACCCCGGCCCGTCGCACGCGGCCCGCAGCCGCGTGCGAGGGGACCGGAGTCCGGCAGGCGGTGCCTACTTCAGCGCCACGGCGTCGCCGGCCGACACGATCCGGGCGGTCGTGGTCGTGCCGGGGAAGTACCAGCGCCAGCTGCCCGCGGACGTGACGGTCACCTTGGTGCTGAGCTGTCCGGAGCTGCCCGTCCGCACGGTCCTGACCGTGCTGTAGTGGGCGGCGCCCGCCTTGCGGTACTGGAGCTTCACGTCCTGTCCGGCGAACCCCTGGTACTTGCGGGTCTCCCAGTTCGCCCGCGACAGCTTGCCGGTGATCGTGAGCTTCGCGCCCTTGGCCACCGGCTCGGGAGCCGCGTCGGTCGTCAGCCTCGAGTCCCGCTTCACCCGGTACGCGGCGATGGAGTCGGAGATCCAGTAGTCCCCGTCGTTCGCCTTGACGGTGGCGTTCACCGTCCAGAGCCCGGCGATCCTGTTGGAGTCGATGTCGTCACCGGCCGCGATCCACGCCGGGTCCACCGACATGGTCGCCGTGCACACCGACGTCGTCGAGGACTTCTTCCGGCACGTCGTGCCCGTCCAGTCGAAGAAGCCGTAGAGGTTGGAACGGTTGAAGGTGCTGACCCGGGTGAGCCCCTTCACGCCCGAATTGTCCTTGACGGTGACGGCGATCGGGAACGTCACCCTGTTCACCGTGCCGACCGTGACGTCGGCCCCGCCGTTGACGACGGCCGACACCACCCGGACGTCGCCCCGCCCCTCGGCGTGGGCCCCGGTCGCGGTGAGCAGCATCAGGGCGACCGCCCCTCCCGCCGCCCAGCCGCCTCTTCGTGCACGTCCTGTTCTGTCTTTCATGGCCCTCCCCTGGTGAGTCGACCGTGAGACCGGTCGACGCTCACGCAGGTTATACAAGAGGCAGGTGAACACACCGCGCTGCGCCTCCGGTTCGCGGGCGGTCCCGCGGGAACCCCGGCGGCCCGGGCCGACCTCGGCTCCCGGGCGCGGCGGACGCGCCGTCCCGGAGGGCGGCGGGGTCCGCCGGTCAGGCCGTGAGGGGGATGACGGCGAGGGGATCGGTGGTCGGCTGCCGGGAGCCGCCGGCGGGTTCGACCGTGATGCCGACGGCCACCGCCCCGGCCGGCGGGCCCCGCAGGACACGGGAGGCCTGCTCCTCGGTGCCCGGCAGGAGGCCGGCGGGACGCTGGGCGCCCGCCTCTGCGGCGTACCAGAGCTCGTAGACCTTGTCTCCCGTCAGCGCGGGAAGACCCCGGGCGGTGAAGACCGCCCGGGCCTCGGAGCGCGACACGACGACGGCCGCCGCGCCGCCGCCGGTCAGCTCCGCGGTGTGGAGGGTGGCGTCGCGGGCGGTCGCGACGTCGGTGAGTGCCCGGTTGACCGCGTGCGCGCGGGCGGCCCGGGCGCGGGCGTCGTCGGCTCGGGAGTGCTGCCATGCGGCGACGCCGCCGAGGAGGGCGGCCGCGACGGCGCTCACGGCCAGGGCGAGGCGCACGGCCCGGTGCCCGGCGCGGTGTCCCGCACGGTGCCCGGCGCCGCGTCCCGCACGGTGTCCGGCCTCCGGCGGACGACGCGGCCGGTCCTGAGCGGTCCGGCCGACGGCGTCGAGGGTGCGGGCGCGCACGCGCGGCGGCACGGAGGCGGACTCGGCGTCGGCGAGACGCGTGACGATCTCCAGGTAGGCGGCCACCTCCGCGCGGCAGTCCTCGCAGCCGGCGAGATGCCCCTCGAACGCGGCTTCCTCGGCCGGGGGCAGTGCGTGCAGGACGTAGGCGCCGACGGCGAGGTGCAGGTCTCCCCCGGAGGTCATGTGCCGGTCTCCAGGCAGGCGCGCAGCTGCCGCAGACCCGCGCGCATGCGTGACTTCACCGTGCCCTCGGGGGTGGACAGCGCGTCGGCGACCTCGAGGTAGGTCAGGCCCTGGTAGAAGGCGAGCACGAGGGGGACCCGCTGCGAGGGTGTCAGCGCGGCCAGGCACCGGTAGATGCGCCGCTGCTCGTCGCGTTCCTGCACGGTTTCCGCGACCTGGTCGAAGGTCCGTTCCATCAGCAGCCGCGCGGCGCGCCGCTCGCGTTCGGAGCCGGCGTGGGCGGCGCGCACCCGGTCCACCGCACGGCGGTGCGCGAGGGTGAGGACCCACGCCTTGGCCGTCCCGCGTCCGGGGTCGTAGCGGCCCGCGGTGCGCCAGACCTCGACCATGACCTCCTGGGTCACCTCCTCCGCCTGAGCGGCGTCCCGCAGGATCCGGCAGACCAGTCCCAGGACCGCGGCGGAGAAGGCGTCGTAGACACCGGCGAACGCGTCCTCGTCACCGCCGGCGACACGCGTGAGCAGGTCCTCGGCCCGCGCGCCCGGCTCGGTTCCGTGTAGCAAGCGCCGCTCCCCTCGTGCCCGGGTGCCCTCGGCTGCCGTGTCCCGCCGTCCCTCCGGTCCGACTCTGGCACCGGTCGGCACGAGGCGCAGTGCGGCGGTGGCACCGGAGTGAGGCCGGCCGGAGCCGCCCCGCCGGGGACGTCGCCGTTCCCCGCGGCTTCGAGATTTCCGTCCCGTCCCCTCATCCGTCGTGCCGACGGCTTCGAATACCTCATGTCCGGCACGGCGAGGCGAAAGGCAGCGCTCCTCCCGGCACCCGGCCGCGCCATCCGCGCGACCGGCCGGTCCGGGCAGGACGGCTCCTCACCGTGTTCGTTCCCGACCGGTCGAAGGAGATACGCCGATGACCGCATCCATGCGAGTCCGTCGTCTGGTGGCCGGGGCCGCCGCCACGGGACTGCTGGCCGGAGGCGCCGCGCTCGGCACGTCCGGCACCGCCGGCGCGGCTCCCGCGCCCACGCCCGCCACCGCCGCCACCACCACGGGTGACCACCACGACAGGTGCGAGTGGAAGCAGGGCCACTGGGAGAAGACGTGGGTCAAGGGTCACTGGGAGAAGAAGCGGGTTCACCACAAGACCTGGCAGAAGGGTCACTACGACAAGCACGGCATCTGGCACGAGGGCCACTGGAAGCACCACTACTCCTACCAGTGGATCTACGTGCCCGGCCACTGGGACCACCACTGGGTCAAGGGGCACTGGGACTGCAAGCACCGCTGAGGTGGACGCCTCAGGTCTCGGGTGAGGGTCGTGGCGCGGCCCGGCCCTCACCCTCACCCGCGTCCGGCCGGCCCTCACCCCTGTCCGCTCGTCCGTCGCCGCGTTCCCCGGGGCTTCCTCAGGCTCCGGGGACCGGGGCCCCGGTCCCGGCCTTGACCTTGACACGGTGGCAAGGTCTTCACTGCTCGCCGGGAGGTGGTTCCGATGACCACGGCGGGACAGGGCACGGACATGGTGGGAGCGCTGCGGGACCTGGAGGACGGCCGTTCGTCCGTCCGGTTGCGGGCGGCTCTGGCGGTCGGTACGGCGCCGGATCCGCGCTTCGTCGGCAAGTTGACGGAGCGCTGTGCGATCGAGCCCGAGTTCTTCGTCCGCGACATGCTGACCTGGGCACTCACCCGCCACCCGGTGTCTCTGACGCTTCCCGCGCTGCTCCGCGAAGTCGGCTCGGAGCACGCGCAGGCCCGGAGCCAGGCGCTGCACACGCTCTCCAAGATCGGGGACCGGAGGGCGTGGCCGGCGATCACCGTCGCGCTCCTGTCGGACGGCGACGACGAGGTGGCGCGGAGCGCCTGGCGTGCGGCGGTCGTGCTCGTGCCGGACGGTGAGGAGTCCTGGTTGGCCGCGGCGTTGGCGACGCAGCTCGGGCGCGGTGACCGGGAGACGCAACGGAGCCTGAGCCGGGCGCTGGTGGAGCTGGGGGACGTCGTTGCGCCGGCTCTGCGCGGTGCGTCGACGGCTCCCGACCCGCGGGTGCGCACGCACGCGCTCGCCACCGAACGGCTGCTGCGCGACCCGGACGCCGGATTCGCGTACGCGGTCGAGGAGGCGAAGCGTGTCGTGGCCCTCGGCGGGTCGGTCCCCAAGGCACGATAGGAGGTGTTGATCGGTGAGGTGGCGCGGCGGTCCGGGGTCAGTGCCCGCATGCTCAGGCATTACGAGTCGCTCGGTCTGATCCGGCCGTCGGGCCGTACGGGGTCGGGCTATCGGGAGTACTCCGGCGACGACATCCGGCGGGTCTTCCACATCGAGAGCCTGCGTTCGCTGGGGTTGCCGCTGCGGGAGATCGGGCGCGCGCTCGACGACCCCGGGTTCACGCCCTCGGCGCTCGTCGGCGACCTCATCCGCCGGACGCGCGAACGCATCGCGGCCGAGACCGAGTTGCTCACACGGCTCCGCCGGATCGATGCCGCGGAACCCGACGGCTGGGAGGACGTCCTCCAAGCTGTCTCCTTTCTCCAGGCGTTGGGGTCGCAGAGCGCCAACACGCGTCAGCGCGCCGCCCTTTCCTCGGTGGACGAGGTCCCGGTGCCGGTGGAGGCCCTGGTCGAGGCGGTTCTGAGCGAGAACGAGCCGAACGTCGCCGGAGCCCTCCGCTGGGCGCTGGCGCGAGCGGGCGACGGTGCCGGCGTCACGTCCCTGCTGGCGGACGGCCTCGGTTCACCGGTGGCCGCGGTGCGGGAACGCGCCGTCCGGTGTCTCGCCGCGCTGGCCGACGGTGAGGCCGCCGTACGGCTGCGGGACGCCCTCACGCACCCCGACGCCGTGGTCCGCGGCCACGCGGCCCTGGCCCTCGGGGGGCGTGGCGTGGCCGACGCGGTCCCGACGCTCGTCGACATGATCGTGCGGGGACGGAACGACACCGACGCCGCCGATGCGCTGGGCGTGCTGGCGGCGGGTGACACCGGCGGGCCGGAGCGGATCGCCGCCGTACTCGTCGACCGCCTCGCCCACGCCTCCCGCGACGCGCGGGTACGGCTGACCCAGGCGCTGGCGGACATCCCGGGGGTCACCGCGTCACGTGCGCTCGTGGAGCTGGCGCGGGACGGGGACGACGCCGTCGCGCTGACCGCGGCCTACCTTCTGCGCCTGCGCGACACCCGCTGACGGAGCCCTCCGCGGGCCGCCGGTGGTACGGAGGGGCCCGGCGGGGAGGAACCGGAAGGCCTCCCCCACCGGGTCCCGCCGACGGCACGAGGGGGAGGACCCCTTCCCGCCCGGGGCAGGTGTGCTCGCACGACGGGTCACCGTCTTCCGCACCGGGGCGGCCGGGGGTTAGTGTGCGGGGACGGCGAACACCCCACGAGGAGCTTCGAGATGATCGGTCTTCCGAGCGCGCGTTGACGTCGTGAGGCCGTGACCGGCCCGTCATCGCGTGCTGCCTTCGACAGCGCGGCACAGCGAACCTCTCCCTGCTTCCCGCCCGAACCGCCGGTGTCCCCTCGTACGTCCCCTCGTACGTCCCTTCGTGGATCCGGTGGTGTGTCCGGTGGCGGGTCTCGTCCTCGGTGACACAAGGATTCCCTGTGCCGTTCGCCCCTTCCTCCGTATCCGATCCCGGTCGGTCCGTTCCGTCGGGCCTGTGGCGGGACGCCGACTTCCGCAGGCTCTGGACGGGCCAGACGGCCTCCCAACTCGGCGAGCAGGCGAGCCTGGTGGTTCTGCCGCTCTTCGCCGTCCTGACACTCCACGCCGGTGCCGGCGAGCTGGGCCTGCTCCGTGCGGTGGGGCAGGCGCCGGTCCTGTTGCTCTCGCTCTTCGCGGGGGCGTGGGTGGAGGGGTGGCGGACCCGCACGACGATGGTGCTCACGGACGCCGGCCGGGCTCTGGCCCTGGGCGCCACCGCCGTGGCCGGCGTCCTCGGTCTGCTCGGCATGCCCGCGCTGCTCGCGGTCACCTTCGCGCTCGGCGCCCTGTCCGTGTTCTTCGACGTGGCCTACCAGTCCTCCCTGGTACGTCTCGTGAGACGCGATCAGCTGGTCCGGGGCAACAGCGCGCTCGAGGGCAGCCGGTCCGCCGCCCAGATCGGCGGTCCCGCGCTGGGCGGTGCGTTGGTCTCCCTGCTGTCGGCGCCGGCCGCCGTGGCCTCCGGCGCCCTGTTCTTCGCCCTGTCGTTCCTGTCGGTGCGACGCGTCCGTCGGACCGAGCAGGTCCCGGAACGCCCGGAACCCTCAAAACGCCCGCCTCGGGTCCGGCGGCGGATCGGTGAGGGCCTGCGTTTCGTCGCCGGCGACGCCACGCTGCGCACCGTGTGCCTGGCCTCGGCCGCCTTCCAGTTCTCCTTCTCGGCGACGACGACCATCCACCTGCTCTTCCTGCCCAGGGAACTGCACCTGTCGGGGACCGTCGTGGGGCTCGCGCTCGCCGCGGCGGGACCGGGCGCGCTCCTGGGCTCGCTGCTGGCCGCCCGCCTGCCGGGCCGGTTCGGTCACGGTGCGGTGCTCGTGACCGCGGCGGCACTGGGCGACGGCGCGTTCCTGTGCGTGCCCCTGCTGCACGGCTCCTCCGCGGCGACGGTCGCCGTACTCCTCGCGGTCGGTTTCGTGTTCGGGGCCGGGGGTCAGTTGGTGAACGTCACGGTGATGGCGGTGCGGCAGGCCGTCACCCCGGACGGGATGCAGGGCCGCGCGGCCGCGACGATCACGTTCGCCGGCATGGGGTTCGCTCCGCTCGGCTCCCTGCTCGGCGGGTTCCTCGCGCAGGAGTGGGGGTTGCGCACGAGCCTCCTGGTGACGGCGGCGGGCATGCTGCTGTCTCCCGTGCTGATGGCCCTGTCGCCGCTCGCACGCCTGGGACGGGTGCTTCCGGCTCCGCGGGACGGGCAGCCGGCCCGCGGGCACGTCGGGTGACATCAGGACGCGCCGACGCGGGTCGTGGCCCGGTGCCCGACGGTGCCCGGTGCTCGCGCGGGACGGAACTTTTCCAGGTCCCGGGGGCGGCTCCGTCGGTTTTCGGGACGCGGCCGCCTCCGGCTCGCTCGGTCCGCCGCGGCGCCGCACGGTTCCGGATCGTTCGACCGATGACGGCGACCACGAGCCGGTCGGGCACGGCGTCGAGGCGGTGCTCCGGCCGGCGGTCGGGCCGGCACGGCCGCGGCAGGCCGGACAGTCGCTCACGGCGCATCGGGGGGTGCGGTTCGCCGCCGGGGTCAGCGGCCGGACGAACGTCTTCGCCTCGGTGCCGTGCCGCACGGCGGAGGAGCCCTTCGTCCACCTGGCCGGCCGCGTGGGCGCGATCCCCGGCGTACGGGCGGTGGAGGCCGTGCCCGCCCTCCGGCAGGTCAAGGCCCTCGCCTGCCCCCGTGACCGGCCGGCGCACCACGTCCGGCGGTAACCGCCTCCGGGTGCGCCGGTACCGGCGGGCGGCTCACCGGTCGCCGGGCGGCACGGTGTCGAAGGGGTCGGCGAAGTCGTCCTTCCGGGCGACGCACAGGGCCCAGATGACGAACCCCGACATCGTGATCATGACGATCGACCACACCGGGTAGTACGGCAGGGAGAGGAAGTTGGCGATGACGACGAGCCCGGCGACGGCGACGCCGACGACCCGCGCCCAGGTCGCCGCCTGGAACAGGCCGACGCCGACGGCGACGGCGACCACCCCCAGGACGAGGTGGATCCAGCCCCAGCCGGTGAGGTCGAACTCGAAGACGTAGTTGCGTGTGGTGAGGAAGACGTCGTCCTCGGCGATCGCCATGATGCCGCGGAAGACGTCGAGGATGCCCACGAGCGCGAGCATGACGGCGGCGAAGACCATCAGCCCCGCGGCCCATTGGTACTTGGCCGTGTGCGCGCGGGGAGTGTGGGTGCGGGAAGTGTGGGTGGCGGTCATCTCCGTCTCGCTCTCCCTGCCGCGCTCAGTGCCGGGCCGCGGTGTCGCGGCCGTAGGAGGCCGACGCGCCGCGGTCGCTCAGGACGAGTTCCTTGGCCCGCCGGAACTCCTCGTCGGAGATGTCGCCGCGGGCGCGGATCTCCGACAGCCGGTCGAGTTCGTCGGCCCGGCCGGTGCCCCCCGCGGTCTCACGGATGTAGCTGTCGAAGGCCTCCTGCTGCTTGCGGGCGTGCGTGATCTCCCGGCGGCCCATGGTCTTGCCACGGGCGATGACGTAGACGAAGACGCCGAGGAAGGGCAGGAGGATGACGAACACGAGCCAGCCGGTCTTGCCCCATCCGCCCAGGCTGTCGTCACGGAAGATGTCGCCGATGATCCGGAAGAGTAGGACGAACCACATGATCCACAGGAAGAACCACAGCATGGTCCAGAACATGCTCAGCAGCGGATAGTCGTAGGCGAGGTAGGTCTGTGTGCCCATTTTCGGTGCTCCGTTCCGGGCGAGTGCCCGACTGCCGGTTCCTGCTGTCCTCAGCGTGCGCACGCCGGCCGCGAGGGGCCTCACCCGGGACGGGTGAACCCGTCCCGGGCGGCGCGTTCACCGGTCGCGG
Source organism: Streptomyces sp. NPDC031554 (assembly GCF_055580685.1). Taxonomy (NCBI): domain Bacteria; kingdom Bacillati; phylum Actinomycetota; class Actinomycetes; order Kitasatosporales; family Streptomycetaceae; genus Streptomyces; species Streptomyces sp. NPDC031554. The sequence goes on from NZ_JBVIKX010000012.1 coordinate 71,110, forward strand.
TCCGGCGGGCGGGGGACGAAGGCGGTGCGGTACCGGGCGGAACCGGTGATCCACTGACCGAGGGCCAGGCCCGCGACGGCCACCAGGAAGACGGCGATCAGCCAGGACAGGAAGGTGAAGACCGGGCCGAGGGGGCCGAAGTCGCGCAGGCTGCGCCGCATCACCGCGGGCATCAGCAGTCCGGCGATCCGGCTCAGCAGCACGGTGCCGGCGGCGGCGAGCACCGCGCCGGGCAGCAGGTCCCGCCAACCGGTCCGCCCGCCCAGCAGCAGATGCTGCGACCACCACCACATGAGCGTGGCGGACGTCATCGACAGCACCGCGCCGGACACCGCCCCGGTCCCGAAGCCGTCGCGCAGGGGTGCCTGGACGAGGAGGACGGCGAGCCAGACGACGAGCCACAGCAGCCAGCGCCAGGCCGCGGTCCTCATCGGTGCCCTGGGCAGGTGCCAGCACCGTTCGCACACCGCCTGCAGCGCGCGGCTGAAGGCCGTGGCGGAGACGAGCGTCAGCACGACACCCGCGGCTCCGACGGAGTCACGCGTCACGCCGTCGGGGACCTGGAAGGTGCGCCGCACCTCTTCGAGGGTGTCGCCGGGTGCGCCCAGGACGGCCGAGAGGGAGTCGACGAGCAGGTCCTGCACGCCGTCCGGGGCGAAGGCCGCCACGGTCATCAGCAGCGGCAGCGCCGCGAGGAAGGCCTGCGCGGCCAGCCTGACGGCGCCCTCCACGATGTTGAGCGCCGACAGCACGGGCAGCAGCCGGGCCGCGGGCCCGGCGCGCAGGGCCGCCGTGACCCGCTCCACCGTGTGTCCCCGGCGCGGCGCCGCGCCGGCCTTCCTGGACATCACTCACGGGCCTGCCCGGTGGCGGGCGCGAGCAGCGCCGCGACGGCCACGGCCACCGGGCCCGGGGCCGCGGTCCCGGCCGGGGGACGGCTCCCCGGCACCAGGAGGCGGTTCCCCGGCGCCGGCACCGGAACCGGAACCGACGCCGGGGGTCCGGCGACAACGACGCCGTCGAAATCCTGAAGTGGAGGTGTTCTCGTGCCGCCCATGGCTCTCCTCGGTCGTCGGCGCACGGGTGAGGGGCCTCGTGCCGCCGTCGTGGGGCCGGGACCGGCCGGGCACGGGGCTCAGGCCCTGCGCAGTGCGGCGCGCCAGGCGAAGGCGACGCCCAGCTCGACCGGACCGAGCAGGAGCAGCCACAGCCCGAGGAGCCGGGTGAGGGCGACCACCGACTCGGTGGGCAGGGCCAGCACCACGATGCCGGCGACGACGCCGAGCGCCCCGGCGCCGAACAGGAAGGCGCGGTGGGGCAGGCCTCTGGCCGCCAGAGCCGTGAAGACGGTCAGCATGCCGGTGACGAGCCAGATGATGCCGACGATCAGCGAGAGCGCGGTGATCGTCTGCAGGGGGTTCCGCAGACACAGCACCCCGGCCAGCACGTACAGCACCGCGACGAGCAGCCCCGACAGCCGTTCACCGGGCTCGCGCCGGGCGAAGACGGCGACGAACCGGAACACACCGGTCACCAGCAGGTACAGCCCGATGATCACCGCCAGCACGTGCAGGGTGGCGTCCGGCCAGGCCAGCGCCAGCACGCCCGGCACGAGGGTCGCCACCGCCGACCCCAGCAGCCAGGTCCACGAACCGCCGAGCCGCGCCAGCAGATCGGCGGGGTCCTCCGTGCGGCCCGGGACCGTCCCTCCGACAGGAGATCCCGTTCCGGTCGGCGGCGCCGCACCCTGCGATTCGGTCATGGTTCCTCCTCGTGACACCGGCGTGTCGCCGGCCGGACCGCCGACGGGACGGTGTGGTGCCACACCGGCCAGCGTCCCGCGCGCCGGCGGGGCGCCGGATCACCCGCGGCGGGTGACCGCGGCCGGGTCACGGGGCGAGGGACCGCGGGCCGCCGGCCGTCCGGGGGCCGCCGGGCGGTGGCCGGACGGCGGGCGGTGACCGCCCGGCGGCCGTCTGCACGGGAGGGGCCGCCCGGTATCCGCCCGGCGGCCCCGGCGGGTCACTCCGGCAGCCGCCGCAGCTCCACCACGTGCAGTCCCAGCGACTGGAAGCGGGCCAGCAGGCCGTACAGGTGCGCCTCGTCCACGAGAGGCCCGTACAGCACTGTCTGACCGGAGATCACCACGTGCTCCAGCTCGGGGAAAGCGCTGGTCAGCGTCTCCGACATGTGCCCGTCGACACGGATCTCATACTGCATGGGGTGCTCTCCCGCAGGCGACGTCCGCCAGGCCAAATGCATCCACCGCTCCGATGCTCCGCCCCCGTGCGCCCCTCGGCCTCACCCTGCGCAGGTGACACGCCGCGCCGCGGGCCGGCGTCGGTGTGTCGGTGCGTCAGTGCGTCAGTGCGTCAGTGCGTCAGTGCGTCAGTGCGTCAGGAACAGTTTGAAGGAGACGATCAGCAGACCGAGGGCCAGGTTGACCGCGGCGGTGCCCGCCACCTGGCGCCACGCGGCCCCGGCCCGGCGGGCGGCGGCCATCGACCAGCCCACCTGACCGGCGACGGCGACGGCGAGCGCCAGCCACAGGGTGCCCGGCATGTCGAGGTCCAGCAGCGGACTGACCGCCACCGCGGCGGCGGGTGGTACCGCGGCCTTGACGATCGGCCACTCGTCGCGGCACACGTGCAGCACGACCCGGCGGTCCAGGGCCCGCTGCGCCAGACGCGCGCCGAACAGCTGGGCGTGCACGTGCGCGATCCAGAAGACCACGCCCGTGAGCAGCAACAGCAGCACCAGTTCCAGGCGCGGCGAGGAGCCCAGGTCGCCGGCGCCGATGACGACCGAGGCCGCGAGCATCGATCCGTACACGCCGCCGGTGTAGTCGGCGTGGGCCCGGCGTTCGGCCGTCCGGGTGACGGTTCGGTCGGTCCGGGACATCAGGTCCTCCTCCGCGGGCCCGGGTGCCGTCCCGGCCGCGTCGTCGGCGTCGTCGTCGGCCCGGGTCCTTCCTCGGCGCCGCCGGCGGGCAGGTGCCGGGTGGCCGGGAAGCCGGCCAGGGTGATCCCTCCGACCGCCAGGACGGCCGCCCTCAGGCCGTCGAGCTGGGCCGAGGCGTAGGAGTCGGTGACGGCGTCCACCTCGGGAGGCGGCAGCCCGGCCCGTTCGGCCGCCGAGCGCACCTGGTCGGTGGGGACGAAGCTGACGCCGGCCTCCAGGGCGACGCCGGTCTGCCGGCGGGCCTCGTCCGACAGCCTGGGATCGTTCTCGACCTGCGTGGTGAAGGCCTGCACCAGGGAGCCGATCAGGATGGATCCGATGAGGGCCGTACCCAGCGCGGAGCCCAGGTTCTGGGCGGTGAACTGCAGTCCTCCGACCTCGCTGCGCTCCTCCTCGCCGGCGCTGGACTGCACGACGTTGCCGAGCTGCGAGGCGAGCAGGCCGACGCCGAGGCCGAGGAGCGCCATGGCCCAGAAGAACTGGGCGTCGTCGATGACCGGGTCGATGGTGGCCAGCAGCCACACGACGGCGCCCAGCAGCGTCAGCAGGGCCCCCCGCACGACCCGGCGGGGTCCCGCCCTCCGCCCGAGCCGGGCCGCCCCCAGGGAGGCCACGAGCATGGTGACGGAGACCGGCAGCAGCCGCAGTCCCGTCTGGAAGGCGTCAAAGCCCTGGACGACCTGCAGGTACAGCGGAATGGTGAAGAACAGTCCCAGCAGGATGAGGTTCTGGCTCAGCAGTGTCAGCAGCCCCGACCTCAGCGTCGGCCGGTTCAGGAGGGACAGGTGCACCAGGGGGTCGTCACCGCGGCCCTCCCGGTGTCTCTCCCAGCCGCGGAAGAGGACGAGGAGGGCCGCCCCGGCGGCCACGACGAACAGGGTGGGGGCGAAGCCCAGGACCGTGAAGGGGGCGTTCCGCGGCTGCACCCACCCCCAGGAACTGCTCTGCAGCACCCCCAGCACGCCCAGGGCGAGCCCGGCCGCCGACAGCACGGCGCCCACGGTGTCCAGTCCGGGGCGCCGGCCGCCGGGGGCGCTCTCGGGGATCGCCCGCCGGAAGCAGAGCACGGCCACGACGACCACGACCTCGCCGGCGAAGACCAGCCGCCAGGTGAGGTAGGTCGTCGTCCAGCCGCCCAGCAGCGGGCCCACCGCGATGCCGGCGCCGGCGAGACCGCCGACGACGCCGTAGGCGACGGCGCGGTCCCGCTCGCGGTAGGACTCGGCGACGAGGGCCGCCATGGACGGCAGCACCATGGCGGCGCCGAGCCCTTCGACGACCGACCAGCCCACCGCCAGGACCCCCAGGGTGGGCGCGACGGCGGTCAGGGCCGATCCGGCGCCGTAGACGGCCATGCCGAGCAGGAAGATCCGCCGACGCCCGAAGATGTCCCCCAGGCGACCACCGATGATCATGAAGGCGGCCATGACCAGGGCGTACAGCGTGATGACGGCCTGGATGGCGGTGACCTCGGTGTCGAAGTCCTCGACCAACTGGCTGATGGACACGTTCATCACGGAGGTGTCCAGCACCATCAGGAACTGCGCCGTCCCCAGGACGATCAGAGCACGCCAATGTCTCACGGGGTCCACCTCACCGAGTCGGCCCGGTGCCGGTACCGGCACCCGGACGGCGGGCAAGCACGCCGCCGCCGCCATCGCACCCCCGAACGCCCGGCGGCGCCTCGCCCGTGGCGGGTGAGGGCGGCCCGGCCGCCACACGGTTCACCGCCGGGCCGGTTCACCGCCCGGCCCGGCCGCCGCCCGGCCGCCGCCCGGCCGCCACCGCCCGGTCCCGGGCCCCGAGGCACCGCCGGGCGGCCGCCTCACCGGGGCGCGGTCACAGCAGCCGCAGCTCGCGCGCCCGCCGCACGGCGTCGCCGCGCCGGCTCACCGACAGCTTCCGGTAGGCGCCCTTGAGGTGGGTCTTCACCGTGTTCACCGACACGTACAGGTCGGCGGCGATGTCCTCGGTCGACATCATCTGGGCGGCCCGCCGCAGCACGTCCCGTTCACGTCCGCTCAGCTGCTCCACGAGCACCGGTGCCGCCTCCGGCGCGGAGGGCCCCGGAGCGTCGTGCGGTGCGGTCCCCGGCACGAGCCAGCCCGCGGCCAGCGCCCGCACCGGTGCGGTGGCCAGGAGGGGCCCGATCCAGGGGCCGGCTTCCAGGAACGGCCGCCGCAGCTTCTCGCGCCGGGCCTCCAGGAGTGTCCGGGCGACCAGCCGACGGGCGGTGACGACGTCGCCCGCCACGTGCGCGGCCTGTGCCCGCACCAGTGCGGCGCGGACCGTCACCGCCGGGCCGGCGGACCCGCGGCGTGTGACGGCGTCGAGCAGGTGCAGGGCCGCCTGCCGGTCGCCCGCGGCCAGGCGGGCCCGCGCGGCGCCCACGGCGCACGCCGGCTGCTCGTCGGCCACCGGCTCCAGCACCTCGACGGCCGCGTCCGGGCGGCCCTCGGCCAGGTGGACGGCCGACGCGATCAAGGCGGCGTGGCTCCTCGCCCAGGGTGAGGCCACCTCGGTGGACAGGGCCGGTTCGGTGGCCGCCAGGGCGGCGCGCGGCCGGCCCCGGGCCAGGAACAGGCGGGCCGCGGCGATGGACCGGCCCGCGGCGGCCACCGGGTCCCGCGCCGTCGCGTCGGAGAGCTGGTCGAGCAGGGCCTGGGCCTGGTCCAGGTCGTCGCGGTCGACGGCCACCGCGGCCTGGACCAGCCGCCCGAGTTCCGGGCCGGACGGCCGGGGCAGACCGAACCGCTCCGACTCGGTCGTCGCCGCGACGACCTTGCGTTCCGCCCGGCCGGGCCACCCGTCGAGGTAGTCGATGAGCGCGAGGTGCTCCAGGGACTCCTTGCGCGGGAGCGCCGTGGAGGCGCCGCCGGGGCTGCGGGCCGCCGCGGTGAGGGCGGCCCGTGCCGGTGCGAAACTCCCGGTCCACAGTCGTGTCGAGCCCAGGTGGGTCAGCAGCAGCGCGAAGAGTTCCGGGTGCCGGTCCAACAGGTGGGAGGGGATCTCCCGGAGCAGTTCCCGGGCCGCTTCCGCGGCCTGCTCGGCCCGGTCGGGGCAGCCCGCCAGCCGGGCCGCCAGCACCTCCAGCAGGGCGTGGCTCAGCCGGGCCGCCGCCGGCTCGCACGCGTCGGCGGCCAGTTGTTCCCCGGCGTGCCGGAGGTGGGCCAGACCGCGGTCGAGGTCGTACCGGGACAGGTCACGTGCCGCGCGGACGAGGTCCGTCGCGGGGCTGGTCGCCTCGGGTTCCACGTCGGCGAACAGTTCGGTCAGGTCGTCGGCGCGCAGGCCGGTGAAGAGCTGCCCGATCGCCAGATCGTCGACGAGGGCGCGGGAGGTGAACTCCCAGTCCCCCGCCGCGGCGCCGTGGGCGAGCATCTCCGCGAGGGAACCCGAGCGCCGCAGCCACTGCGCGGCCCGTCGGTGCAGTTCGGGCTCCAGGCCGGGGGAACGCTCCCGCAGATGGGCCCGGAGGATCTCCCGGAACAGCGGGTGCAGGCGGTACCACTCGTGTCCGAGGTGCTCGACGAACGCGTTCTCGCGGTGCAGTGCGGCGAGGAGGGGCTCGGCGTCGCTCCGCCCGGTCAGTGCGTTCACCAGGTCGGCGCAGAAGCGGTCCAGGACGCTGACGCGCAGCAGGAGGTCCTGCGTCTGGGAGGTCTGCCGCTTGAGCACCTCGGCCAGCAGGAAGTCGGCGATCGTGCTGCGCCCCGCCTCGAACTCCTTCAGGTAGAGCTCCGGGTCGGGGTCCTGCTGGGCGGCCAGGGCGCACAGCCGAAGGCCGGCCGCCCATCCCCCGGTACGGTCCACCAGTGCCCCCGCCGCCTCGACGGACAGGTCCAGTCCGTGCAGCTCCAGCAGCGCGACCGCCTCCTCGGGCGTGAAGGCCAGTTCGGCGTCGCGGATCTCGGTCATCTCCCCGGCCGCCCGGTAGCGGTGCAGCGGGAGCAGCGGTTCGGTGCGGGTGACCAGGACCAGACGCAGCCCCGGCCCCGCGTGCTGCAGGACGAAGTCCAGCTGCCGCGAGATCTCCGGTGCGCTCACGCGGTCGTAGTCGTCGAGCACCACGACCACGGGGCCGTCGCGGCCGCTGAGCTCCGCGGCGAGCCGGGTCAGCAGGGTGTGGTTCACCCGGCCCGCGTCGGCGGGAGAGCCGATCCCGGCGGGCAGCGGCACACCGGCGGTGCGCAGTGCCTGGAGCAGGTGTGCCCAGAACACCCCCGGTCCCTGGACCGCCCAGTCCAGGGTGAGCCAGGCGACCGGCTGCGGGAGGTGCGCGGCCCACTCCGCCACCAGCAGGGTCTTGCCGGCGCCGGCGGATCCGTTGACCATCGTCAGCGGTGTCGGCGGCGCCTGGTCCAGGTGCCTGACCAGGCGCTCGCGGCGCAGGAACGTGCCGGGTCTGGCCGGCGGGACGAAGCGCGTCCGCAGAAACGGGTCTCCCAGCGGATCGACGCACTCGACAGCAGCTCCACGCGGGGTCCCATCGCTCACCACCACGACGCTCACCACCCGTCTCAGCAGGTCACGGGCTCGTGCTCCCGTCACCGGCATCCCCATTCTCCCCCGCTCCCGCGCGGCGTGCAGGGTCCGAGGGCCCGGGACCGTACGAAGCCGCCCGGCCGCGCGGCTCTCGCGGGGGCGGGCGGGCACCGGGCGGGGCGGACGCGTGGTGGGGTGGGGGCGGACGGGCCTCGCGGGGGTGGAGGAGCGCCGCGGAGGCGGACGCGCGGGGCGGACGCGCGGGGCGGACGCGCGGCGGCGCCGGCTCCCGCGCGAGGCGGGGCCGGCGCCGTCCCGGCCGACGGCCGGGGGGGGTGCTCCGTTCCGGTCAGGGCGGATCAGGCCGCGTCAGGAGCCCGGCCCGATCCGGGTGAGGAGTCCTGGCCGGGGGCCTTGACGAGGAGTCCCTCGCAAGGGCCCGGCCAACGGACCCTAGGGACTGACGCAGGCGATGGAGCCGACCGGGAAGTTGTTGCCGGTCGATGTCGCGGTGAACCCGAAGGTGACGCTGCCGTCCGGCGGGACGGTCCGGTTGTAGTCGAGGTTCCCGACCGTGACCGTGCCGTCGGACCCGTTGCTCAGCGCGCCGTTCCAGACACTGCTGATCTTGGTGCCCGTGCCGGGCTTCCACCGTACGGCCCAGCCGTCGCGCGCCGTCGTGCCGTGGTTCATGACCTCGACCGAGCCCTGGAAGCCGCCGCTCCAGGAGTTGGTCACGTTGTACACGGCCATGCACCCGGTGTGCGGGTCGGACGACGTCGGGGTCGGGGTGGGAGTCGGGGTGGGCGTGGGGGTCGGGGTCGGCGTGGCCGTCGGGGTGGAGGTCGGGGTCGGCGTCGGCGTGCTGCCCGAGCCCCGGATGCCGGTCACCTCGCCGTTGCCGCCGTCGAAGACGATGTCCGAGCAGGAGAAGAAGTTCTCCTGGCTGTCGGAGCGCACCCACTGGATGAACATCACCGCGTCACCGGAACGGCCCGAGGGCAGGTTCAGGTTCCAGTAGTAGTGGCCGCCGTCGGTGCCCGGCGAGCCCGTCTGCGGTGGGTCGGTGACCGTCTGGATCAGGTCCAGGTCGTCCCAGCCCAGTTCGGTGGCGGGTGAGTAGCCCGGCTTGGACAGGTACACCCGGAAGGATCCCGGGTGCGCGGCCCAGTTGCTGTGCTTGACCTGGATCGTCCGCCCGGAGGTGAGGTGCGTCCGGGGCCAGTCGGAACGGGCGGCGTTGTAGCCGGTGAAGTTGTACGGCGACCGGTCGCCGGCGCTGCACAGCTTCCCGTCCGGTACGTAACCGGGGCCGCGGCCACCGGCGTTGGAGTCGAGCACGGCGAACCAGTTGTACAGGGCGGTCGCGCCGCTCTCGTTGAGCGCGGCCCGGCAGGCCGGGTTGGTCGGGTCCAGGGAACCGGTGCTGGTCTTGGCGTCCAGGTAGCAGAGGTAGGTCCTCGATCCGGGCGTCATCGTGACGCCGTGCGCCTCCGCGTCGCCCTGGCCCAGCAGGGTCAGGCCGAGTGCGCCGAGCAGCGTCGCCAGCACCGCGGCCGCCAGCGGAACGAGTCGGTTGGTGCGTCGAGCCATCGTGTCTCCTGTGCGTGTGTGTGGGGGGGTCGTCCTCCGGTCGCTCTTGTCTCCTTCGCGGTGCGCCGTCCGGTGATGGAGCCCCCGCCCGCCCGGGGAGGAAGCCGCCGGACGGGCGGGGGGATCTGGGGGGGGACGTGCGTGGAGCGGGGCTGCGGCGCCTGACTCGGCCGGAGGTTCGTCATGCCCTCCGGGAAGGCGCGTCAGGAGCCGGGGCACCGTGTCGTGGGCGTGTCCGTGGGGCCGTCGGCGGTGAAGCCGGACGAGGTGCCGGCGCCGGGCGGCAGCGCGCCGTCGTGGGCGGCGGCGCACGGCGCGGCGACGATCGCGGGCCGGCGCGGGAGGGGGCGGGGCTCTGGCTCATGGCGTGGGCCTTTCCGGGTGCGGCCGCAGGAGCGGCGGAGCGGCGTCGGCCCTCCGGGCCCGCCCTCGGACCGGCACGGGAAGGTGGGGGCGGGGCCCGCGGGCGGGCACGGCTGCGCGCCGGATCACGACGGCCGACGGCGCGTGGCGAGTGGCGGGTGGCGACAGGCGGGGCCGGTTCACGAGCCGGCCGGACCGGTTCACGAGCAGGCGGTGCCGTTGAGGCTGAATCCGCCCGGCCGGGCGAACGAGCCGCTGTAGGTGCCCTGGAAGCCGAAGGTCTGCCCGGCGCCGGGCGCGATCCGCGTGTTGTGCGCGAGGGCGCTCGCCGTCACCGCCCCCGTGGACGGGGTGACGGTGGCGTTCCAGGCGTTGGTGATCCGCTGCCCGGAGGGCAGGGTGAACGCCAGCTTCCAGGGATCGACCGGAGTCGAGCCCGTGTTGGTGACGGTGACGTCGGCGGTGAAGCCACCGGCCCAGACGTTCGTCGCGTACGTCACCTTGCAGGCCGCCGCCGGGTCACCGGGGTTTCCGGGGTCGCCGGGGGTACCGAGGTTCACGGCGGAGGAGAAGGAGTTCACCGCGAGCCCGGCACCGTTCTGCCACGGCTCGAACCCGGCCTGAATGCTCGTCAGGTACCAGTCGTTCTGGGCCATTCCGCGGCGGACGGTCTCCCGCACGAAGTCCATGACGTCGAAGCTCCAGCCGGAGATCGCCGACGGGGCGACGAAGGAGATCACGTCGTTGGTCCCGTTGCCGCCCGTCCACACCTGCCAGGAGCGTCCGCCCACGGTGGCGGTGCCCACCTGGGCGCCGATCGGCTGCACCGGTCCGACCTTGTTGAGCCAGATCATGATCTCGGTCCGGTTCACCCCGTCGGTCCTGGGCGTGGGGTCCAGCCAGATGTCGTACGACGCGTTGTAGACGGCGTCGCCGACAAAGCCGTACGAGATGCTGCTGGGGGCGCCGGCGATGCCGCTGAGCCGCGCGGGGAGGTTGGTCCCGGGCGAACAGTTGGTGTAGTGGCAGCCGTTGAAGACCGACGGGTACGACTTCGGGGCGCCGTTGGTGGGGACGGAACCGTCGGCCTGGGTCAGCCGGAAGCCGGTGTCGGTGGCGGTGACGCACTGGGGGGCGCTGGTACCCCAGCGGTTGTTCTGGACGACGTAGCGGCCCTGAATGGTGGTCGAGCCGAACTGTTCGCAGACCAGGGTGTCCGCCTGAGCCGCCGGCGCGACGGCCAGGAGGGCCGCGACGGTGGCGAGGGCGGTGAGCAGCGCGCCGAGGAGGGCGCGCGCGGTGTCGAAACGGTGCGGTGACGGTCGCATGTGGGGGCCTCTCTGGGAGGGACAACCGGATGGAGCGCACAGGACATCGGGAGCGCTCCCGGCCCGTCCTGGCTGGGAGCGCTCCCACCCACTGGTTCGGATGGGACATTAGGAGCCGCCCGCGCGCCTGACAACCCTCGGGGAGCCGAATGTGTCGAACGGATTTCGAAGCCACAGGTCAGCGGCGGGCGTTGATGCGGCGATGGTCAACCAGCTTCATATGCACGGCAGTTGGGAGCGCTCCCGAAAGTTTCGCTGCCGGGGCCTGAGCGCTCCGGCCCGTGGGCTCGAACCTGTGGGGCAGGCCCGCGGGTGGACCTGCGGTCGGCATGCCCGGCCCGCGGGCCGGCGGTCGGCAGGCCCGCGGGTGGACCTGCGATCGGCAGGCCCGCCCCGCGGGCCCGCGGTCGGCAGGCCCGCGGGCCGGGGCGGTGGACCTGGATCCGACCGGGGCATCGACACGTGTCGCCGTCCGCGGGACGCTTGGGCCACGCCGTCCGCGGGACGCTTCGAGGAGCCGGTGGCGACCGGCGTCACGCCGAGGCGCGTGTCACCAGCCGCGTCCGCAGGATCACATGGCGCCAGGCCACCTCCGGCTGCTCGATCTCCTCGAGCAGCAGCCGCACCATCGTCCGCCCGATCTCCTCCAGCGGCTGACGGATGGTCGTCAACGGCGGGTCCGTCTGTTCGGCCAGCTCGAAGTCGTCGAAACCGATCACCGCCACGTCCTGCGGCACCCGGCGTCCCGCCGCCCGCAGGGCGTCCAGCGCCCCGGACGCCATGGCGTCCGAAGCGGCGAAGACGGCGTCGACCTCCGGGTGCCGCTCGATCAGCCGGGACATCGCCCGCCGCCCGCTCGCCTCGGTGAAGTCGCCCTCGGCCACCAGGGCCGCCCCGTCGAGCCCGGCCTCGGCCAGTGCCTCCTGGTAGCCGCGCAGCCGGCACCGGGCGACGTACATGTCGGGCGGGCCGGTGATGGCCGCGACGGCCCTCCGGCCGCCGGCCACCAGATGGCGGACCGCCGTACGCGCCCCGCCGACGTTGTCCGCGTCGACGTACGTCATCCGCTCGTCGCCCGAGCGCCGGCCCAGCAGCACCGTGGGCAGCCCGGCGTCGGCGAGCATGTCCGGCAGCCGGTCCTCGGCCGGCACGGACATCAGCAGCACCCCGTCGACCCGGCCGCCGCGCGCGTACTCCACGAAACGCTTCCGGTCGGCGTCCGTGCGGACCAGGGTGAGCAGCAGCTGCACCGCCGTGCCGGACAGGGCGTCCCCGACCGCCTGTACGACCTCGGAGAAGAACGGCTCCCCGAACAACCGCCAGTCCGTGTTCGTCATCACCAGCGCGACGGCGTCCGCACGCCGTCCGGCCAGTGAACGCGCCGCCAGGTTGGGCACGTAGCCCAGTTCGTCGATGGCGCGCCGCACGGCACGGCGCGTGGAATCCTTGACGCCCGCCGCGTTGTTGATGACGCGGGAGACCGTGCCCCGGCCCACTCCGGCCAGGGCGGCCACCTCTTCCAGCGTCGGCGTGCCCGAGCTCCGTCTGACCACAGTCCCACCCCCAAGGGCACCCGATCCTACGGCCCGACCCGCGCCTCGGCCGAATGACCCGACGGTGCGTCAGGAGCCTTGTTCTGCCGAGTGGTTCCTCCTGCCCGGTGCGACACGGAACTCCCCCTCCCGCGGGCGCCGGCCCCGTCCCCGACCGGCTCCCGCGGCGGTGGGAGCGGCGTTCCGGGCCGCCCACCGGGTGCGGTGGGGGCGTCCGGGAGCCGTCGGGGATCCCGGACGGTGGTGCGGTCGGTGCGCGCGGCGGAGGCGGTGCCCCGAGCGCTGCCGGACGACCGTCTCTCCGGAGCCGGCCGGCCCGCGAGTCCCCGAGCGGTCCCGGAGCCGCCCCCGTCCTCTGCCGCCGCCGGTCTCCCGGTCCCGGGCGGTGCGCGGCCCGGTGCGTCCGATGCGGTCGGACACGGCCCGATACGGTCAGGTACGGTCCGATGCGGTCGGACACGGCCCGACAGGGCCGGCGACCCCGCGGAACCGGGCCGGTGCCGGGAATCCGGAGTTCCGCGCGCTCGTCCCTCCCGCGACCGCCACCGATCCGGCGCCCGGGGTTACGCTCCGTCCCATGAGCCATGACGGGGGTCGGTCCGCTCGTATCCACCGGAGCACGGTGCGAGCGGCCGCGGGGGCGCGGGACGTGCAGGCTTTCTTCGACCGGGTGACGGAGGCGATGCTTCCGGGATCCCCCTGCGAGGTGTGGGCGGGTGTCACGCTCGATCCGCTGACGCTGATCAGCACCGGGGGGAACTACCGGCGGGGCGTGCCGATCGAGCTGCTGCCGCGGATGCTGGACATCGAGTACCGCGAGGGGGACGTGAACCACATCCCGGACCTCGCCCGCCGGCGCGCGCCGGTCGGTCTGCTCAGCCGGGAGGTGACGGGCGACCCGCGGAACAGTCCGCGCTACCGCGACATCTGCCAGCCGCTGGGGCAGCGGGACGAGTTACGGGTGGTGCTGCGCGACCGGCACGGGACCTGGGGTGCCCTCGTGCTGGGGCGCAGCGCCGACCTCCCCCCGTTCGACGAGGCGGAACTCGAAGCGGCCGCCTCGCTCGCCGAACCGCTGGCACAGGTGCTGCGGCGTCTGCTCGTCGAGGAGAGCGCGCGGTCGGCCTCCCACCCCGCCGCCCCGGGACTGGTCATGCTGGACGCTGACTACGCGCCGGTGTTCACCTCCCCCACCGCCGACCACTGGCTCGGCGAACTGGAGTCGGGCGACGGCAGTCACGGACTGCCCGTCGCCGTCTACGCGGTGGCCGCCTCCGTCCGGGCCGCCGCCCGCGCGGGCGAGACGTCGCGGTCCGTGACCTCGTGGGCCCGGGCCCGCAGCCGGGAGGCCGTCCAACTGCACGCCTGGTCGCTGGACGAGAACCTGGGCGCCTGCGTCGCCGTGGCCATGGAGCCCGCCGATCCGCACGGCCGGGCCGCCTTCCTCGTCCGCGCCTACGGTCTCTCCCCCCGCGAGTGCGCGGTGACCGAACTCGTCTTCCACGGCTACTCCACCCAGGAGATCAGCCGGCGGCTGCGGTTGTCGCCGCACACCGTGCAGGACCACCTGAAGTCCGTGTTCGACAAGACCGGGGTCCGCAGCCGCCGCGACCTGGTGGCGGCGATCTTCTCCCGGCACTACGCGCCCACCGCGTCCCCCCTCCCGACGTGACGGCCGGCTGCCGCGGTCGACGGCGCGCGCCTGGCGGCCGACACGGCGTCGGGCGGTGAGCCGCGTGCACGACGCGGGACCGGGCGACCGCGGTCGCCCGCGTCCGCGCCGCCCTCGTCCACCGGGGGGGGGCGGAGTCCCGGCGGCGGGCGGGCCGCTCCTGCCGGCCCTCGCCCGGCCCCCGCGGCTCCGGCTCGGCGAGCCGCCCCAGGACGGGCCGGTGCCGCACCACGCTGACGCGCCCGGCCCGGCACGGGGCGGGCGCACGAGCTGCGGGAGATCGTCGACGGCCGGCCGGGCACGAAACGGCCGGCCGCGTACGGCACAGGCACAGGCACAGGCAGCGTGGGCCTGTTATTCGGGATCCTCGCGGGGTGTTTCCGTCACGGCGCCCACCGCGGGCTCCCCTTTGCGCCAGGTGACCGTCACCTTGAGGGTGGCCTTGCCCCCGGCCTCCGTCACGACGCTCACCAGCTGGCCGCTCTTGACCGCGATCTCGATGCCGAATTCGAGCGTCACTTCGTCCGGGGCCGCGCTCCGCAGTCCGGACCTGACGCTGCGGGTGACGGTCTCGAGGGTCTGAGGGAGGTCGCCCAACTGCCGTGACAGGCGGTCGCCGAAGCCGGTGTCCCGAGGCCCCTCGTCCTCGTCGTCGACGCGCACCCATATCGAGGCTCCGTCCGGCATGACCGCCCGAACCGCTTCCGACATGTGCCATCCCCCTGTTCGACTCGCCAACTCCCGGAGAAAGATACCCAGTTGCAGGACGTCCGGCGGGCGGTCACCTACAATCATCCCACGGTCACGGAGGGGAGTGGTCATGGCCGACCAGGATGCCCGGTCGTCGTCGGAGAAGGTCTACCTCTCCGACGTCGAGATCCATCGGCAGTCCCCCATCGCGAGCGCCCAGGATCTCCGGGCGCGCGTGCTGTTCCACGTCCTGCTGTCCGACACCCTGCTCGTCGGCGATTCGCAGTCGCTCAACACCCCCCTCTTCCGTGCGCTGGTGTCCCCCGACGAAGCCGACGGTCAAGCCGTGAGGTCGGATCTCGCGCCGCTCCTGGACAGCGGCCGTATCCGGGTCGCGTGCCGGGACGGGCAGACGCTGGCAGCCGTCCGGGACGCCCAGGGGCTACGGCAGGTCGAGCACGTGCCCAGCGCCTCCTATGCGGAACTGATGGACCGCATGACGCACGCGCGGGCGGTCCCCTACAGCCTTGACGCCGTGTCGGCCGCCTTCACCTCCGGAGTGATCCGGCTGCTGGAGGAGCAGGCGCGGAACGCCGCAGGAGAGACGCGCAGAACGGTCGAGGCCGCGCTGGAGTTCGTGAGGGGGCAGGAGCCGCTGTACTTCAAAGCCCTCAGGGACTGGGAGGAGTCCTTCCGGACCGGCTCGTCGGGAAGCACGGAAGTCGTGCTCGCCCTGGCCGCCGTGGACCGGGCCGCGGGCGAGTCGTACCGCCAGGCACTCCCCCATGTACTGGGAGCCGGGACCGCCGCCCCGCGCAGTGTCGAACCGCCCGCCGCCGCCACCCGCACGGTCCTGGAACGCGTCACACTGCCCGCCGGCGTTCTCGACAGTTTCCTGCTGGGCCGGCTGCCGGTCGAGGCGTTCCTGGAGGCCGTCGAGCAGCCGTCCCGCGGTGTCCTCGTCCACCAACTGGGCCTGCTGCGCCGAGGCGGCCAACCGGACCTGTCCCAACTGGTGGAGGCCATGGACGAGTTCAGCGCGTGGATGCAGGAGGCCTTCGTCCGCGCCTTCCGCGACACCGACGAACGCGCGCGGGCGGTACTGGGCGGCAACCGCAACCTGATGCGCTTCGGCATCTCCCAGGACTCGCTGACCGGCGCGCTCGGCGCCGGACTCGACGTGCCGGCGGCCGACGGGGACGAGGACTACCTCGACCTGCGGGTCGTCGACCGGAGCGTGCCGGTCGCGGACGGCGCGGTCGGCATCGGGGAGCTCGACGCACGGCAGATGCGGCAGCGCGTGATCACCGGCGCGTACGCCGGCTGAGCCGGACTCCGCTCATTCCGGTGCCCCGGAGCCGGTGCCGGAGCCGTCCGCGAGGGCGAGCGCCAGGGCCGCCAGCGTCACGCCGCAGACGACGCTGCCGCCCTGCAGCCACTTCATCACCTCCGTACGCGAGGCCCAGACCGGCTCGGCCACCGACTCCATGGCCTCCGGCGCGGCAGCCGAGGGAGCGTCCGCCGAACCGGCGGGGCGGACCTCGGCGGCGAAGACGTGCACGTCCGACTCGATCAGGCCCGTCTCGGCGTGGATGACGCCCAGGGGGCGCAGCGCGGACGGGGCGCAGTCGAAGCCGGTCTCCTCCCGCAGCTCCCGTACGGCCGCCACGGCCGGCTCCTCGTCCGCTTCGCAACCGCCTCGGGGAAACTCCAGGGAGACCTCGCCGATCGGGTATCGGTACGTGGGGACGAAGGCGAAGCCGTCCCGCCCCATGGGGACGATCACCACTCCGCTGTGGGACCACTGCCAGCGCAGATAGCGGCCCTGCCCGCCCGACGGCGAGAGCACCTCATCGTTGAACAACGTGCCGAAGCGGTTGCGGAAGACCTCCACCGCCCGCTGCCGCCGGATAGGTGGGGGTACGGCGTGGGCAGACGCTTCGTCGTCCATCAGCGCCGGCCTCCTCTCAGCTCGTGCGACCGTCCAGAACGGTCCTCATCTGCACCCATGATGAATGTTCGTGCGCGAATTCGTCGAGTTCGTCACTGAGTTGGATCAGCACCTGGAGTACCAGCGCCTGCTGCTCGCGCAGGCGCGGCGAGGTGCGCGACGGCAGTGCCGCGCGCTCCGTCGCCGCCCGGCTCAGCACCCGGTAGGCCTCGCCGAGACGTCCGGCCCGGATCAACCCGAAGCCGTGGCGCTGCAGGGTCTCGGGCAGCCGGACGAGATAGCGGCTGGGCCGGAGCCTGAGCAGCTCCTCCAGTCGCTCGACCGCTTCCATGCTGGAGGTGAGTGCTTCCTCGGTCCGGCCGGTGCGATGGCGGCACTCGGCCAGAGTCTCCAGGCAGGTGAGGTACACCTCGTCGTCACGAGCTCCTTCCGGCACCTGTTCGCACCGCATGACGCCCTCGGCGGCATCACGGGCCGCGCCGTTGACCTGTGCGTCTTCGAGCCGCAGCAAGGCCAGCACACTCAGCGCGCCTGCCATGTCCATGAGGGTGCGATGCCGCGTACCGGGATCGTCGTCGACGAGCCGCCGGTACAGGGACACGGCCTCGACACTGAGCCCCAGCGCCGGTTCCGTCTCCCCGGAACGGTGCAGGAGCAGGCTCAGGTTGTGCAGTGCCGCGGCGTAGTCGGACCGGTACCGCGCGGACCTGCGGACGAGATCGCGGCTGAGCAGGATCGCCTCGTCGGCCGCCCGCACGGCGTCCTCCCGCTGCCCGCTCTCCTCCAGCCGCAGGCTGCAACTGCGCAGACGCCTCAGACGGATGAGCCGAGCGGTGTCGTCGCTCTCCGCGTCGGATGTGCTGAGCAGCCGCTGGAGCACGAGCGCAGACAAGGCGGAAAGGCTGGACGGATAGCCGGGAAGACGGGGTTCGACGAGGCGGAGCAGGTCGGTCTCGCAGGTCTCGAGCACCGGTCGGATCAGGTTCACCAAGGGCTCGGCGTGCGGCACCCGGGCGCCGACGGTCACCAGGGCCGGTACCAGGACGCGGGGATCGTCCCGCACGACCTGCGCGAGCGCCTGGTCGAGGACCGTGTGGGCGGGATGCTCCACGACCCGGCCCACGGTCGTGCAGCCACGGGCCCGGGCCAGGACGTCGAGCGTCTCCAGTACGGCCCTGGTCCGAGTCTGTTCGTCCCGAAGCGCGGACACGTCCAGAACGGCGCCGAGGTAGGCGACGGCGTCGCCTGAACTCTCGGGCTCCGCCAGCACGCGCCGCACCAGGATCTCGCCCAGTCTGTCGGGCTCGAGGGGCGCGACGTGGTCGGCTTCCGTCGCGGAGTACAGCGCGCGTAAGCAGGAATGCACCGCGGGGGCGTTGACGGGCTGCTGCCCGGGGAAGGCGGTCCTGCGCACGGACGTCAGCAGCGCGGTCAGCTCGCCCCGGTCTCGCCGCTGGGCCAGGGTCGGCACCAGCAACAGGCCCTCCGCCATCATCCGGCCGGTGCGTCCCGCCAGGACACCGCCCGCTCCGAGACGGTCCTCCAGCAGCGCGTACCATCCCGCGATCTCGTGCCGGCAGATCCGTGCGAGCGGATCGTCGCTCTCCTTCCACTCCTCGCCCTGGCGCAGGGTGAGGACGGCGTCGAGGGCGGCCGCGAGCGTTCCCAGGATCGAGCCCTGCCGGCCGGCCCGGTGCGCGAGGGACGGCGGCATGAGCACCCACGGACATTCCAGCAGGCGGGCGAACTCCTCGAACGCCCTGGTGACCAGGGTGCCGGGATCCTCGGTGTTCAGCGTGTGGGGAAGCCTGTGCGAGCTCGCGCCCCGCAGCGCCCAGTCCTCGATGTAGTGCGTCTCGAACTCTTCCCTCAGCGCCTGCCACAACGGCTCCTCGGACCGGGCCAGCAGCAGCACGCGCAGGGTGATGCCATCAGGCCGGTGCCGGTGGACATGCGTCATGAGAGCGCTGATGTCGCCGAGCCGTGCCTGGGCGTAGTCGAACACCACCAGGCAGGGGAAACCCGCGCCGAGTGCGGCGGTGAGGCCTTCCAGCCACCGGGGCAGGCGCAGGGGGTTGCCGAGCAACTCCTTGTCCGCGAATCCGGCGATCCAGCCCGCGTGCCGCAGGTGCCGGCACAGTTCGGCGGACAGGCGGGTCTTGCCCGAACCGCCGGGTGCGTACAACAGGCGCAGCAACCGGTCGTCGGGTTCGTAGCACCAGTCCCGGAGCTCGCCGAGCTCCGGGCGGTCCACGAACGGCATGGCTCCGCGTGCCAGCATCTGCGCCGGCGTGTTCCCCGAACCCGGCCCTCCGGGGTCGGGACCGAAGAGGTCGGCCTGCCGTCCCCCGCGATTGCGGGCGAGATCGAACCAGACCGTCCCGGGCCGGTGCGCGGCACGGTTGCGTTCCAGCAGCCCCGGCAGGTGTTCCTCCACGGCGTCGACGGGGATCAGCCATCCCCCCGACATCCCCTTCTCGTGGCGTGACGCCTTGAGCACCCCGCAGACACGCCCCGTCGTCGTGTCGAGCACCGGACCGCCGCTGAATCCCTGGACCACCTGGTCCCACTGGAGCCGCACGAAGCGGCCGCTTCGACCGGCCACCGTGAGGTGCAGGGTGTCGGGCTGGACGCCCGGCTCCAGCGTGTGCCCGCTGAAGCCGTGGACGGACACGGACGCCGCCTGCGTCGGTCCCGCACCGGCGAGCCACACCCCGTGCACCTCGTGTGCCGGTTCGCTCAGGCGCACTTCGGCGAGATCCGGAAAGCCGTAGGTGCTTCCCGCGCCCTTCGTCTCGGGCACCAGACCGGTGACCTCGATCGCGACGGCACGCCCCTCGACCGTCGCCGTCATGCCGCCCTTCTCGCGCCCGGCCACCACGTGCGCACAGGTGAGGACGGTGTCGGGCGTCACCAGGAACCCGGTCCCGCAGAAGGCGTCCCCGGCCCGGATGCCCACGACGTTCCGCTCGGTCAGGACGCGCAGTCGCTCCAGCGCCTCAGCGTCCGGGCGCGTGTGTGCCGTCATCGATCTCCCCCGAGCGATCCCGTACGACGAACTCGCCGTCAGATGACTTCCCGACCGTATTCTGCCGTCCCGTCGGCTGCGGCATCACGTCGTTTCCGTGCTTCGGCGTGCTGCGCCGGTGACTCGGCCGGTCCTGGAGGAGATCGTCGCGGAGGGTGCGGCAGATGCACCCGCCGGTCAGCTCGACCAGCCGCTTCTCAGCACGCGAGGGCGCCGCCCCGCCGCCGCTCACGGTGAGCTCGACGAACGCCTCGGCAACGGGACACGGCGGATCTCACACGCTCGCTCAGCGGACTCGGGACCTGGGCGCCGCCCCGCGCCACCTCCTGACGAGCAGGTCCGTGCCCCGGTCTTCGGTGGCACTGCTGTCCGCTTCCCCGTGCGGTCCTCGCCCCTCTTCGGCCGGCGTCGGTGTCGGGTTCTTCAGCGTTAGGGCCTATCGTTTGGATCACACCGCAGACGTCGGGGTCGGCACGCGCATCTGCGGCGTTGTCGTCGGTTGCCGACGCTCCGCGTCGACGCCCTCCTCCGCCTTGCAGCTGCACGCACCGCCCCCCACTCACCCCGGCTGCAAGACACCGGCGATTTCCTGCGGCCTGATCCAAACGACAGACCCTAGCTCAGAAAAGGGACAGGCCGTCCCCGTCGATGTCGGCGATGACGGGCCGGAACCGGGTGGGGAGGCCGTCCAGACGGTCGGGTCCGGCCTCCGCCGCTACGGAGGGGGCGGTCTCGGCCAGCCAGGTGCGGAACCGCTCAGCGGCTTCGCGGTAGGGGATCTGCGCCAGGACACGGTGCTCGCCGGAGGGGCACCTGTCGACGGCGACGGTGAGCAGGCAGGAACCGGGCGCGTTGTGGCTGCCGGTCCAGGACGCGCGCAGCGCGCCGCAGGGTGTGCGTCCGCGGGAGCTGGTGGGGTCGCGGTGGGTGGGGCGCAGTGATCGGCAGGCCGTGTGGGCGGTCCACGCGGCGAGGTGGGGCAGCGGCAAGGTGGTGCGGGCGCGGCAGCCGGGGCAGCGGTGCCAGTGGCGGAGCCAGTCGGCGGTGCGGGTGTCGAAGAGGCGCGTGTAGCGGCCGGCCACGCGGATGTCGTTGCTGTAGAGGTGGTCGGGGCGTTCTTGTGTGTTGCAGGAATGGCATACGGGGGCGCGGACGTAGCCGTGTTCGTGGCAGTGGTCGAGTACGGCGGCGGGGGCGGTGCGGCAGACGGTGCACGTCCACCCCGCCACCTTGCGGGAGATGCCGGGCTTCCTGCTGAGTACCGAGTACAACCGGCCTTTCAGTTCCCCGTCGTACGGGCGCGGTGGGGTGGCCGGGCCATCGGTGCCGGCCGTCGGCCGGCTGTCGGCGGCGGGCTGTTCACGGGAGGAGTGCGACTCGGTGACGGTTGCGGTCTCCTGACGGGGCCGTACGGTTCGGAGCCACTGCGCTTCGGCGTGTTCGGCGGCGTCCAGCAGTTTGACCACGGCGCGTGGCAGCCACCAGGTCCGCACCGTGCCATCGCGGGTCCGCTCCACGAGCATCCGGCGCCAGTCGATCCCCGCCGGCTGGTACGCCCGGCCGGCCTCACCTCGTGCCGTCCGTCCGAGGCCGTCTGGTTCCTGCAGTTCGCAGGTGATGCGTTGACGCCATCGCAGAGGCGTTCCCTCGCCGTACTGCGGCATGCCGCGGAACGGGCCGACGCGGACCAGGTCCTGACCGTCCATCCTCACCGCGTTCAGCTCCGCCGCCGCCCGGCGCACCTCGATTTCCCGGACGCCCCACCGGCCGTCGCTCGCCCTCGTCGTCACCACCACACAACTGCCGAGCAGGACGTAGCCCTCCTGGGCGTGGGCAGGAGCACAGGTGAACGGCGTGGAAGCGGCCGGCACCGCGCTGCCCGCCGTCAGATCGGCCCACAAGGCGTCCGCGGCGGCCAACGAGACCAGGTCGCCCGTACGGCCTGTGATGACACGCTCAGTCATGCCGACAGGCTAACGACCCGCACCGACATGCTGACAGACGGTGGTCGGCCCAGCGTCGGAGCGCGATGGCCACACCATCAGCCGGGCGACTCCACCGACGAGGCGGAAGCCGAGGCGTTCGCTCCGAACGGGCAGAAGTTCCAGCGGGGGCGCCATCGCGCGGTCTGTGCCCTGGCCGGACGGAATCCGTCGTCCTTCGAAGCCTCCGCATCGACGGAGGGGATGCCGACAAGGTCACCGGTGAGACGGCCGAGCACGGAACACCCCTGCGAGCGCAAGGGCGTTGCGTGGGCGCGTGAGGAGCGGGTGCGTCCGGGACGTTCGCACGGGTTCCCGCACCCTTTCCGGCACGCCCTGCTCGGCGTCGCCCGGACGTACGACCTCGCCTTCGCCGGATGAGCGAGCGGGCCGTACAGCGGACGACCACGCCCGAGGCAACCCTGAGATCGTTTACGGGACATCGCTCAGGAAGCGAGGCCGAACGCCGCCCCGCTTCAGAACGCGTGCCGGTACGGGCAGGGGGATCCCCTCCGTTCCTGGAGCGAAGGCGGGCCCGGCCACTCGGTCGGCGACGGCTGTTCCCGAGTGCTCCCGGCCGCCGCAGATACGTCGAAGCGGCACCACACGGGGATCGCCTGTGCCACCGATCGGGTTTCGCGCACCTCTAGGGCATGAGGTGGGTCACGGAGCGCGCCCGCTCCCACACGCCGGGAATCTGCTCGGTCGGGCGTTGCTGTTCGCCGTGCAGGGCGTTGAGCACCACCAGACAGCCGGTCAGGGCCGGTACGGCCCACTGCGCGCAGGCCAGCTGCCGCCGCGCCTTGTGCAGGTCGACAGGATGCCTCTCCGCCTTCTCGACGTCTTCGGGGGCGGTGGAGGAGGCCAGTTCGATCTTCTTGCCCAGGACACGGGCGTAGGCGGTGGCGGCCAGGGCCGCCGCGGTCACGGCTGTCTTGGCGGTGGTGGAGGCCGCAACGCCCTGCTGGGTGGCGACGCGATGGGCGTTCGCGGCGAGCAGTCCGCCGCCGCCGAACAGGTGGGCACCGATCGCGGCGGCGTTGACCGGCACCCACTTCGCCCATCCGGACGAAGAGATCCGGTCCCTGTCCGTCTCCGTTGCGCCTTCGTCCTTGGCCGCGCCGTTGAGGCCGATCGCGCCCATCAGCGAACCGCCGAACCAGGCCGCCAGACCGAGATCGTGCAGGCTGCGGATGGCGGTGTTGCGTTCGGACATGACGGTGCTCCTTCGGGAGGGAGGGCGGAACAGGCCGACAAGAACGTCGAGCACGTCCCACCCTCACCGGATCCGAGCCGCTCTGCCACCACGGCTGGGCCGGACGAGTCTCCCGCGCTCCCGGTGCGCCGGAAGCGGGCGCGTGGAGAGCATCGGCGTCCAGGCAGCCCCGGACGGTCTCGCCCGTGCCGCGGGAGTGGACGCCCTGGATGACGGCCGGTTCTCCGGCCAGGAGCACACCGCCGCCGGTGACCTCTTCGCCGACGGTACGAGGGCGGGACGAGCCGCGGGAGGCGTCGGAAGGCTCCGACCGTACGGGCTCGCCTTCACCGTTGGAGGCGGTCCACCGCCTGCTTGGCCTCCAGCAGGCCGGCACCGGTGGCCTCGCGGTACTTCTTGATCGCCGGGATGTGCTGTCCGGCATGCACCAGGGCTGCCACCTCCGCCAGGACGGGGTCGTCGTCCTGGATCCCCTGGTGTTGCATGATGAGGCCGAGTCTGTGCTCCATGCGGGCCATCCGCCGCTCCAGCCGACGAGCCCGGCTTTCCATCGCCGTGATGGCCGTCAGTCCGACGAGGACGACCAGGAGACCTATAAGGGTGTGCATGACACCGTCCTTTCCTCACGTATCGGGACATGCCGCAGGTCGTGGCGGCGTACGGATGAGGAGCACTTTATGCACAGCGTGTCCCGGGCCGTGGGTCAGAAGGTGCCAGGTCGATGATTTCGGCGGTGCGGGTGAAGCCGACGGGAGCCGCTGCGGGAAGCCTCCGGTCGAGTTCGCGCCGACGGCGCCCATGGGTGGGTTTCAGTCGGAGGAGTGCCCAAGAGGCCATTGGTGGCGCACGGGCCTCCTCCTCCGGATCTGAGGATCGTTCCATCGAATGCGCGCTTCGTCTGGCAGGTGCCGCCGATCACCTTGAGCCTGGGCTTCATGCCCTGTGCCCGCAGGGAGGCGTACGTCGTGCGCCTCCAGCCGTCGGCTGGGCAGTGGACACGGTCCGCTGTGCGTACCCGCCACCCTTCACGCGAGGAGAGACGTCATGCCCAGAGCTGCCACGCCCAAGGTGACGCAACCTCTGACGGACGACAGCATCAAGGTGCGTCAACTCAGCCACTACCAGTTCAGTTGGGTTGCGGGCGAACCCGCTGCCCGAGGCACGCTCACCCTGCAACTCGTACTCGACGAAGGCGCTTGGGAAGAGGTGCTGACCGTCGACGCCGATGACGCCGACGTGCTCCAGGATCTTCTGCGCAGCACACCGACCGTGCACTACGACGTCAGTCGCCGGACCCTGATGTTCGGTGTCACCGCTGTCGGCGTCTGAACAGCGACACCCCCTCACGGCAATGTCCCCGGGCGCCGGCCGGATGCGACCGAGATGTACAGCGAGCCGGTCGTACGGGACGTCGCGGGTCGCCCGGGGCCTGTCCTCGACGCCTGGGGGATCGCCGGCGACCACACTCCGCTCCGCCTCTCGGCCCGGGCATCGACACAGCGGTCGGCGGGAGCCGGCCGTGAGGAAGACCCCGACCGCTTCCGCTCGGTGGGCTTCGGGGCGTCGCTGACGCCAGTGCTTTCGTGGCCGGTCCGTCGGCGCGGGACCATCGTGCCCTTCGGTTCCCGGCGAACCGCGGGCGTCGGCTCCGTCGCTACACTGCCCCGGTGATAGAGCGTCGACGCGTCCCGGAGCTGTGGCACCGGCTCGATGTCACCGCCCGGGACCTCCCGCTGGGGATGTTGCTCCTCGTGGCGTCGGTCGTACCGGCGTTCCACGGCAACGGCACGGAAGTCGGCGGTATGCCGACCCGTCCCGCCGACGCGCTGACCGGTGTGGTGGCGGTCCTGCAGTGCCTTCCGCTGGCCGTGCGCCGGCGGTGGCCGCTCATCTGCCTCACCCTGGTGTCGTGCGGCTTCGCCCTCGACCAACTGCGCGGCTACCACCTCTTCGCCGGCACCGCGCTGCCCATCGCGCTGCTGAGTGCCGGCTCGTATCTCGAGCGGTACCGGCGCGCCACCTTGGTCTGCTCCTCCGTGGCGTTCGCGGCTTTGGCGGTCGCGCTCCACCAGTGCGGTCCCGGAGAACCGGTGGCCGAGTTCGTGACGTTCTACCTGGCGCTGGCCCTTGTGTGGGGCATCGGGGCGTGGATGCGCTCCACCCGGGCCGCGGAGGCCGAACGCCGCAGCCGCGTCGCCGAGGACGCCCGTGCCGCCGAGCGCACCCGGATCGCCCGCGAGCTCCACGACGTCGTGACCCATCACGTGACGGCGATGGTCGTGCAGTCCGAGGCGGCCCGGTACCTGACCGCCTCGCCCGACCGCCTCGATCAGACCCTGATCGCCGTCAGTGACACCGGCCGGCAGGCCATCACCGACCTGCGGCACCTGCTCGACCTGCTCGACCCCGACCACGGCACCAGCCACGGCGGCCAGGACAGGACGCCGCCCGTCGGCCGAGTACTCACACTCGTCGAGCAGACGCGGTCGGCCGGGCAGCCGGTGGAGCTCACCGAGGAGGGCACACCGCCGGCCTCGACCGGCAGCGCCGACCTCGTGGCCTACCGGGTCGTGCAGGAGGCCCTGACGAACGCGCTCAAGTACGCCCATGGCAGCCGGACCTCGGTCCTGGTGCGCCATGGCCGAAGGGAGATCACCGTGGAGGTCGGCACGGACGGTTCCGGTTCGCGGGTCGATTCCCCCAGCGGCGGCGGACGGGGCCTGGAGGGCCTGCGCGAACGGGTCGACGTCCTGGGCGGCGACTTCAGCGCGGACCACCAGACCGGCGGCGGCTTCCTCGTCCGGGCGCGGATACCTGCGAAGGGCCCGGCATGACCGCGCCCCTCCGGGTCCTGGTCTGCGACGACCAGGCACTGGTCCGCACCGGGTTGTCGACCATCATCGACGCGCAGCCCGACCTGGAAGTGACGGGCGAGTGCGGAGACGGGCGGACCGCCGTGGAACTGGCCGGCCGACTGCACCCGGACGTCGTGGTGATGGACGTGCGCATGCCGATCCTCGACGGCATCGAGGCCACCCGGCTGCTGGCCGGTGCCGGGGTCGAGCACCCCGTGAAGGTGCTCGTGGTGACCACGTTCAACCTGGACGAGTACGTCTATGAGGCGCTGCGGGCCGGAGCGAGCGGGTTCCTGCTCAAAGACGCGCCGCCGGACCGGCTGTTGCACGGAATCCGGACCGTGGCGATGGGCGCGGCGCTGCTGGACCCCGAAGTGACGCGTCGGCTCGTGGGCCGTTACGCCGCCCGTATCCGGCCCGCCGAGGGCGGCGCGCAGGACACCCCGTTGACACCCCGTGAGTTCGAGGTCCTCCGCCTCATCGCGGACGGACTGTCCAACAGCGAGATCGCCGCGGTGCTCGTCATCAGCCACGAGACGGTCAAGACCTTCGTGTCCCGCATCCTCACCAAGCTCGGCCTGCGCGACCGCGTCCAGGCGGTCGTCTACGCCTACCGGCACGGCCTGGTGACCTAAGGGCCGTCCCGCGAAGATCTTGAAGTCGCCCGGGGCATGGCGGGCCGCCGTGCGGCCCGCTTGTCCGTCCGGCGAGAGCGAGGTGGTGCATCCGGGTGATGCCGAGCATGGCGTGGTGGACGCCGTCGCCTTCGAGGCGGCAGTCGCGGAGGATCTTCCAGGTCTTCACGCGGGCGAAGACGTGCTCGGGAGAACGACTTCCACACGCTCGCCGAATTCGCCCGGTCCCCGGAGACCTCACGAACCACCGGCTGAGCACGTCGCCGGCTCTTCAAGTCGCTCCGTGTCGGCGTACCAGGAGAAGTGCTCAGACGTGTACGTCAGACGTGTACGGACGAACGTGCTCAGTCGTGGGACCTGGAGGGCGACCCTGCGGCCGTGGGGGTGTCCGCGAGCGTCCACGACTGGACGGCGGCCCGGACCTGGGGCACGCGGGCGTAGGCTCTCGGGGATGCGGATAGGCGAGTTGTCCAGGCGCACGGGCGTGAGTCCGCGCTCACTGCGGTACTACGAAGAACAGGGCCTGCTGACCAGCTCACGCTCCGGCGCGGGGCAGCGTCACTATTCCGATGCTGCGGTCCAGCGCGTGTCACTCATCCGGCAGCTGTTCGACGCGGGTATGTCCAGCAGGGTGATCGCGACCGTGCTGCCGTGTGTCGACGTCCCGGGTGACCTGGGCGTCGCCGAGGAGACGTTCACGGCGATGATGCGCGAGCGCGACCGGATCGACGCCGACATCGCGCACCTGATCGAGACCCGGGATGCGCTCGATGTGCTGATCCGGGCCAACAGCCGACACCGGGCGGAGCTGTCCACGGCCCCGGAACCGGTGGCGCAGTCGGCCTGATGCCGTGATCTGCGTCTCAGCCGGTTGCCCCTCACATCGATGTCAGAGGTGAGGATGGCGACTGCGCCCGGAATCACCGGGTCGGTCGTACGAGAGGCGGCGGAAGATGGGGCAGGCGTGGGGTTTCCACAGGTATGGCGGGCCCGAGGTGCAGGAGTTCTTCGATCGCCCTGATCCCGTCCCCGGTCGCGGCGAGGTGCTGATCCGGGTCGACGTGGCCGGCGTGAATCCCCTCGACCACCTTCTGCGCTCGGGTCCGGTCGACGGGCTCGACGGCGGGCGTCCGTTTCCCCGCGTGCTGGGCATGGAGGCGGCCGGAACCGTTCTCGCCCGGGGCGAGGACGTCGACGGGCTCGAGGTGGGGGATGCGGTCTTCGGCTTCGCACTCACCGGTGGCGGCACCTACGCCGAGACGACGGTGCTGTCCGCGCCGAACACCGCGCGCATCCCGGAGGGTCTGTCCGCGACCGTGGCGGCGACGCTGCCGGTGGCCGGGACGACCGCGGTGGACGTGCTCGACCAGCTCGGCCTCCCGGCCGGTGCCACGGTCCTGGTCAACGGAGTCGGGGGCGGGGTCGGCCTCGCCGTCGCCCGGCTGGCCGTCGGGCGTGAGCTGCGGGTGATCGGCACCGGGAGCACCGCCAAACGCGAGCACGCCGAGGCCATCGGGGTGCGGTTCGTCGACTACACCGCCGAGGACGTCGCCGCCGCGGCACGCGAACTGGTTCCGGACGGCTTCGACGGGATCGTCGACCTGGCCGGAGGCACCTCGCTGCGGACGGTCGCTCCCCTGGCCCAGGATCCCCGCAACGTCATCGCCGTGGGCGACATGTCCGTGCCCGATCTCGGTGGGCGTTTCGTCGAGCGGCGCGTCGACCGCGAGAACCTGGAGCGGTCGGCCCGGCTGGCCCTCGACGGACTCCTCGCACCCGTGATCACCGCGGTCCATCCGCTCTCCGACGCCCCGGCCGCCCTCGCCACCGTCGAGAACGGTCACGCCTCGGGCAAGGTCGTCATCAAGGCGGCATGAGAAGTGCCCAGCCGTCCGACGGCTGTCGACCGCCCATCGCGGACCGACGGGAACCCGTGGTCGGCGCACCATCGACTGAGCACGTTCACCTGTTCAGGGTTGAGCACGTCCAGGCGTACGCCGACACTCCGCACTCGGAGCCAAGACCTTCGCGGGACAGCCCTTGGGCACTGTTTCCCGGGTCTCCGGACAGGGGCGGGGTGTCGAGGTCGGGCTCGTCGTACGGGCCGTGGGGATCCGACGAACGCGGAGTGGGAACGGCTGGAGTCGTTCCTGCCTCGTGGTGGCACGCGCGGGGGCCGGTGGAGTGATCACCACAGGGTGGTCAACGGGGTTCGTACCGGGTGCGGACGGGGGTGCAGCGGCCGGATCTCATCGACCGCCCGGCCGATCGTGGACGAACCCGCCTGGTAGATCACGTCGATTGCGGTGGGGGTGAGCCCGTCCGCAGGTGCACCAGGGTCACCGGCAGCCGGTCGACGAAGACCGGCTCGTCCCTCGGCCCGGCCCCCGCTTCCCGGCGGCGTGAGCCCCCGCGCCGCTCGTCACGCCCGGACTCGCACCGCGCTTCCCAGCACGACGCATGCTCGACCGTGAGGGCACCCGGATGCTCCGCCGACAGGCCGCGGAAGGGTGGTGGGACATGACCGCGCGGGGTCTGACCAAGGTTCACGTCTGGACGACATGGTGGTCCGTCCGCGCGTCACCACCTGTGTGAGGACGCGGTCAGGCCGGCTGCCACAGCTCGACCCGGTTGCCCTCGGGATCGGTCACCCAGCCGAACCGGCCGACACCCTCCATGTCCTGGACGTCCTCGGACACCTCCGCTCCCTTGGCACGCAGCTGCGCGAGCATCGCGTCCAGGTCGTCGACCCGGAAGTTGAGCATGGTCTGCTGGGTGCGGGACCCGAAGTAGTCGGTCCCGGCCTCGAACGTCGCGAACACCGTCGGCCCGGCCGCCTGACGCCACAGGCCGTGCACGTCACCGTCCAGGCCCAGGCAGTCGCGGTACCACGCGTTCAGGGCCTTCGGGTCGGCAGCGCGGATGAAGTAGCCACCAATTCCAAGTACACGTTCCATGCCGTCATCCTGCCAGGACGACGATCGGACGGGCTCGGCATCACACCATCATCCGCTTCGGCCCAGATCGATCGCGGGGCGACTCGTGAGAGCCGACGCACACAGCCTCCACCGATCCCGGAGCGCTTCCGTGCTCCCCACGGGACGCCATCCGGCCGCGTCCCGCCGCTTCCCCCCGAAGTGCGGACGAACGGCGGGACGTGGTCGACCAGCCGTCTCAGCCCCCGCAGCCACCGAACCCGAGGGCGGTCACCGCGTTGTCGTAGGCGAACAGAAGTTCCTGCTTCGCGCCCGGCGGGATGCTGAACCAGTAGCCGTAGTAGTCGACATCGGTCCAGATGCAGGCGAACTGGTCGCTGCGGTTCCACACCGAGCCGGCCCGGTCGTTCCACGCCCAGCCGATGTTGGGGATGTCCACCGGATCGAGTTGCAGGACGTCCCCGGTATTGTCGTGGCCGTCGAAGAGGCAGACTTTACCTTCAGAACAGCGGGTCACGGACCCGTCTTTGGGGTCGTCGGCCGATGCGGTTCCCGGAGCCGCCAGTATGGTGGCGGAGGCGAGGACCGCTCCTGCTACCGCGGTTCCGACTGCCAGTTTCATGAGTGCTCTTTCCCTTGTTCCCCGTGGGAGCGCGGTCCTGGTCGCCGCGTCCAGCTGCTGCTTCTCGAGGGATTTCGGTCATAAAACGGTTGCCGCGCAGATGTGGTTCACGGAGATGACGTCGGTCGCGGTCTCCGCAAGAGGTGGGCGTGGCGTTCTCGCGGCTTGCCGGTCGCCTCCGTTTGACGTTCGAAACCGTCGCGGGCAGATGACGCCGCAAGCGAATCGGGGCAGGCCGAGGTGGGGGCCGTCACGTGTTTCGCGGCGGTTCCGTAGCCGTTGGAACTGGTGGAGCCAGACGAAGGCGCGCTCGACGACCCGGCGATCCTTGCCCAGGCCGGAGCCGTGAACGGCGTCGTGAACGGCGTCGCCGAGGCGTCTCCCACCGAACCCGGCCTCAACTCACCGGGCATTCCACGGGACCTCCGCAGATAAGCACGTTGTACACGCGGGCGTGCAGACCCCAGTCGATGGTGTAGTCCTGCCATTTACGCAAGGTGCGCTGGGTGTAGTACTCGTTCTCCTCGATAATGTAACTGAACGTAACGATATTGTCGCCCGAGTGGAAACGTCTGACGTCGTTGAAGGACACCCTCAAGCTGCCGGCGTTGGCGAAGCACATCCGATTGCCGGTGCTCGTCTCCGCCCATGCGAGGTCGGTCCGCGGGGGAAGAGTGGGGTCTCCACAAGAAGTCTCGTTGGCCGCGGAGGCGGGAGTCGCCGGCATCGCGAACGTCAAGCCCGCGGCTGCCACCGCTGCGACGAGAACCTTCTTGGCCACCTGCGTCATGGTTGTTCCCCTCCACGGGACAGGACTGGAAATGATCATGCGAAATCGTCGGACCTCTTCGCCGTCGGCCCGGCGCGAGCGCTGCGGCCAGGTGGAAGGCTACGGAGAGTGCGGGTCGCAGTCGTCACCACACAGAGCCAACTCGGGCGTAGCTCCCACGGGGGACAGGCTCTCCACCCCTCGGCGTAGCCGCGGTGAAGCGACCGCGGCCGGCAGCCGCTCGCGGTCATGCAGCAGATCCGCCGGGTAGGCCTCCAGGCCGGACGGGCAGGAGACGTCGGTGCGGAAGTGGCAGCAGCCGACACAGTGGAGTCGCGCGGGGCGGTCCTGGCCGTCGGCGGCAACGTCGGACGGTTCGCCGCAGATACCGTGGGGGACAGTGACTTCGCCGGCGACGCGCCGGAGGTGTTCGGTGTCCGGCAGGGCCTTGGTCCGCCTCCGGACGCGGTTGCCGTGAGGGTCGGACCGCATCCGGGTGTCCCGCTCGACAGCCTCACGACGGCGTTCCCGCCCCGCCCGGTGGTCCCGCCGCGTGGTGGCCGACCGCCTGTGCTCCACGAGTTGCCACAGCACGTCGACCGGCGGGGCCGACTGGACCATTGACGTCACCCCCACCCCCTCCTACGGTATGGGAGCGCTCCCACAGGTGCTGAGTCCGAACGTCGCTCATACCTCCCCTCACTGCCGTCGAACATCCGCACCTTTGTCAGCGCTCGCACCCCGGCCCCCAGACCTGCGCGCCCCCACCGAGGCACTGGAGACAGCCATGACCCCTCGACGCGACGATGCGACGACCCCGTTCCCGAACCGGAGGGCTGTGCTCGCCGCGATCGGCGCGGTGCCGATCCTCGCGGTGGCGATGCCCTCCCCCAGTGCGACCGCCGCGGCCGCGGCCGCCGTGGTCGTCGACCGGTCCGTGCGGCGGCAGACGATCCGGGGCTTCGGCGGGATGAACCATCCGGCCTGGGCGGGGGATCTGACGGCCGCCCAGCGGGACACGGCGTTCGGCAACGGCACGGGCCAGCTGGGGTTCTCCATCCTGCGGATCCACGTCGACGAGAACAGGGCGAACTGGAACGCCGAGGTGGCCACCGCCCAGCGGGCGATCGCGCACGGGGCGATCGTCTTCGCCTCGCCGTGGAATCCGCCCGCAGGCATGGTCGAGACGTTCACCCACGGCAGCCAGACCAACGCCAGACGCCTCCGGCGCGACAGCTACGCCGCCTACGCGCAGCACCTGGACGACTTCACCCGGTTCATGCGGGCCAACGGCGTCGATCTGTACGCCGTCTCGATCCAGAACGAACCGGACTACGCCCAGGACTGGACGTGGTGGACCGCCGGCGAGATCGTCACCTTCCTGCGCGACAACGCCGGGTCCATCAGCACCAGGGTCATCGCCCCGGAGTCCTTCCAGTACGTCAAGAGCATGTCCGATCCCCTTCTCAACGATGCCGGCGCCCTGGCCAACCTGGACATCCTCGGAGCGCACCTGTACGGCACGTCGTTCTCGAACTTCCCCTACCCGCTGTTCCGGCAGAAGGGGCAGGGCAAAGAGCTGTGGATGACGGAGGTCTACTACCCCAACAGCACGGATTCCGCCGACCTGTGGCCGGCGGCGCTCGGTGTCGGGGAGCACATGCACCGTGCGATGGTGGACGCGGAGTTCCAGGCGTACGTGTGGTGGTACATCCGGCGCAGCTACGGCCCGATGCGTGAGGACGGTCGGATCAGCAAGCGCGGCGCGGTCATGGCCCACTTCTCGAAGTTCGTCCGTCCTGGTCACGTGCGGATCGACGCGGCCCCGAACCCGCAGACGAACGTCTACGTCTCGGCCTACACGGATGATTCCACGGTGGTCATCGTGGTCGTCAACAAGAACTCGGCCGCGGTGAGCCAGCAGTTCACGGTGGCGAACACCGCGTCGGCCACCGTCTCTTCCTGGGTGACGGACGCGAGCAGGACCCTCGCGCCCCTGAGCGGGCCGGGTATGTCGAACGGCTCGTTCACCGCCGCGGTTCCGGCGCAGAGCGTGACGACGTTCGTCGTCGCCGTGGGCTCGTCCGACGGGACGGACACACAGGCGCCCGGCGCGCCCGGTCTGCCGACGGCCTCCGGGGTCACCAGCACCTCGGTCACGCTGAGCTGGACGGCCTCCACCGACAACGTGGGAGTGAGCGGGTACGACGTGGTGCGGGTCAATGGCGGCACCGAGACGCCGGCCGGATCGTCCACGACCGCCCGGGCCACCGTCACCGGGCTGGCCGCCGGCACCGCCTACACCTTCGCGGTCTACGCCCGTGACGCGGCCGGCAACCGCTCGGCCCGCAGCAGCACCGTGACCGTCACCACCACCGCGGGTTCGACGGGCGGTTGCGGGGTCGGCTACCGGATCGTCGGGAGCTGGAGCGGCGGCTTCCAGGGCGAACTCGTCATCCACAACACCGGCGGTGCCGCTCTCGACGACTGGACGCTCTCCTTCTCCTTCACCGCGGGCCAGACCATCACGCAGATGTGGGGAGGCACGCCCACACAGAAGGGGGGCGCCGTGAACGTGGTTCCCGTCGACTACAACCGCGTCATCCCCGTCGGCGGTTCGGTCACGATCGGCTTCATCGCCGGCCAGGGCGGCACCAACCCCGCACCGACCGCCTTCGTCCTCGACGGCGGCACCTGCGCGAACGAGTGAGGAGCGGTGAACCGCGGCCGACGCGCTGTGGGGATGCCCTCCCGGCACCCGCACCGCGCGATCTGCACGGCCGGGGGGCACGAGAGACCGGCGCCATCGGGCGACGGACGCGCTGCCCGGCAGCCTGTCCTACGCGGCGGTCCGGACGCCCCTCGCCGAGCACGGCGGCTTCGCGCGGGTCGCCGACCGGGGCATCGGACGGCCGGTGGCCCACTCGCCGCATGCCACGATGGACTGGTTCCGGCAGTGGCTCGACGACATCGCCCCACCGGACCGCCCGGTCTTCCTGGCCGGCTCCAGCGGAGGCGCCGCCTTCGCGGGAGACCTCGTGCCGGACGCCCCCGGCGGTTCGCCGGCGCGGCGATCCTGTACGGCACCGCCTCACCGCTCACGGCATGCCGGACTTGCGTGACCCGGGCGTTCTTGGCCGTCCCACGGCCTTGTCACCCATGATCAGTCTCAGATCCGTGGCATTCCTCGCGAGGACGCGGGCGAGGTCGGGATCGGGCGGTTTGCCCGTGCCGGCCGAGTGCACCACGCTGAGCCCCGAGCACGAGGACTGCCGGCGAGCCCGGATCGCGCACCGATGAGTTTCCCGCGCCGCACCGGTCCATACGCCGGACACCCACGGACGGAAGGCTGGACCATGCGGAAACTGATCTACGGCATGAACCTGACCCTGGACGGCTACATCGCCGCGGCCGGCGACGACATCGGCTGGAGCGGACCGCCGAGCCATGAGCTGTTCCAGTGGTGGCTCGAGCACGAGCGGGCGAGTGGCCTGTCGCTGTACGGGCGCAAGCTGTGGGAGGCGATGAGCTCCTACTGGCCGACCGGCGACCAGCGGCCCGACGCCACCCCGGCGGAGATCGAGTTCGCGCGGAACTGGCGGGACACGCCGAAGGTGGTGTTCTCCTCGACGATCGACGAGGTCGACTGGAACACCCGCCTGGTCACCGGCGACGCGATCGCCGAGATCAGCCGGCTCAAGGCCGGAGAGGGCGGCCCGATGACCATCGGCGGAGCGACGCTCGCCGCGGCGGCCATGCGCGCCGGGCTGATCGACGAGTACGTGATCGTCACCCATCCGGTCCTGGTGGGCGGCGGCACGCCGTTCTTCACCGCGCTGGACGGCTGGGTGGACCTGAACCTGGTGGAGACGCGGACGTTTCCCGGCGGCGTGGTCCTGACCAGGTACGGGACGAGGCGCTGAGCAGCAGGGGCGCGCACGCCGCGACCCGTCGGGGGAACATGAAGAAGCGGGGACGGCACGCCGCGGCTGATCGGCTTCACGGGAGCGGCCACTGCCGGCCGCACGGGAAGGAAGAGGAGACCGGCATGGCGATCCAGCGGATGGACAACGTCGGCATCGTCGTCGAGGACATGGACGCCGCCGTCGCGTTCTTCGTGGAACTCGGTATGGAGCTGGAGGGCAGGGCCGAGATCGAGGGCTCCTTCGCCGACCGGTGCACCGGACTCGACGGCGTCCGCTGTGACATCGCGATGCTCCGGACCCCCGACGGTCACAGCCGGCTCGAGCTGGCGAAGTACCGCAGCCCCGCCGTGATCGGCGCCGGGCCGCGCGACCGGCCGCACAACATCCCGGGCACGCACCGTGTCATGTTCGCCGTCGACGACATCGAGGACACCGTCGTCCGCCTGCGCCCTCACGGCGCCGAGCTCGTCGGCGAGATCGCCCGGTTCGAGGACAGCCATCTGCTCTGCTACGTCCGCGGCCCGGCGGGCGTCATCGTCGGGCTGGCCGAGCAACTGCGCTGAGAAGGAGCAACCGAACCGTGCGGCCGCACGAGAACCGCGAGGTTTTGGACCGCCCGGCCGGCCAGGATCTCGTCGGCCCGTGGCACGACCCGCCTGGCCCGCGGCGCCGGTCACCGCGGCCCGGCGCCGCGAAAGTGCTGCCGATGAGTTTCCGGTGGCCGTGCGGTCCACCCCTCGACGAAGGGAGCGCACCATGCGCAAGATCATCGTTTGCACGTTCCTGACACTGGACGGTGTCATGCAGGCGCCGGGTGGTCCGGACGAGGACACCGAGAGCGGCTTCGAGCACGGCGGCTGGCAGAAACCGGTGGCCGACGACGAGGTCGGCGCGGCCATCGCCGGCTGGTACGAGCACTCCGACGCGATGCTGCTCGGCCGCAAGACGTACGAGATCTTCGCGTCGTACTGGCCGACCGCCGATCCCGACAACCCGTTCACCGAGCGGATGAACAGCATGCACAAGTACGTGGCGTCCCGGACCCTGACCTCCGTCGCGTGGCAGAACTCCACGCTGCTGGAGGGCGACACCGTCGATGCCGTACGCGAGCTGAAGGCGTCCGACGGTGGCGACGTCAACGTCGTCGGCAGCGGCGATCTCGCCCAGACCCTCATGCGGCACGGACTCGTCGACGAGTACCGGCTGACCGTCCATCCGGTGATCATCGGCACCGGCAAACGGCTGTTCGCCGACGGGGCGGTCCCCACCGCGCTGGAGCCGGTCAGCGTCTCGACGACGAAGGGCGGCACCGTCGTCGGCGTCTACAGGCCGAGCGGCGAGCCCGCCTACGACAGTTACCCGTAGGACTCCGTCAGGTCCGGCGCGGCTCCGCCGTCGCGCCGGCACGCTGTGGCCAGCGGCACCTGATCCTCCAGCGGCCGGCTCCACGGCCTGCCGCTGCGGACCGTGTCCGCTCCCCCGTGCCGCGGCTGCGCCACCGGCGTGCCGGAACGGCGCGGGCTCCACCCGGTGAACAGGGTCGCCCAGGACTGCCGCGACACCGTGATCACGGCGGACGTCGCGAGATCGCCTCGCTCCTCGCCGGGTGGTGCGCCCACGGCACTTCTCGGCGTCCTGCCGAACCTCGAGCGGCACTCCCCGCCGGCCCCCTGGGAACCTGGGTCAGTCGAAGAGGGCGATGACTCCGTTCACCCAGATCGCGAGGAACGCGAGGACACCCACCAGGCAGCCGCCGCCCGCCAGCACACCACCGACCGTCCACGGCTCGAAGGACGTCTCTCCGTGTTTCTCCTCCGGGCCGTCCCGGTAGGAGGCGGGGTCGTCCCAGTCGACGGGACGCCCCCGCTTCTCGGCGCAGGCGATCCGCACCGCGGCCAGCTGTCCCTCCGCGAAGGCGGTGGCGGCCCTCGTCTCGGGGCCTCGCCAGGCCAGGGCCTTCATCCGCCGTCCGGGAGACCCGTACCGCGCCTCGAACGCGGCGGTCTCACCGGCGTCACGGTCCTCGTCGAGGTACGTCCAGCGTCCCGCCTCGGCGGCATCGCCGTAGAGCCGGTACACCTCGGCCAGACGCCGACGGAGCGTCAGGTCGTACGGGAAGGACGAGACGAGACCGCGCAAACGCTGGCGCGCGACGGGAATCCGGCCGGCGGCCAGGTCCGCGTCGACTCGGGCAAGGGTCTCTCTCAGGGACATGGACACATGATCGGCTACCGCTCCGATCCACGTCGACCCGGTTGTCCGCTCCTGCCCCCTCGCCCTCGCCCTCGACGAGGCCCCACCGGGACGGGGAGCGCCGGCGGTTCATGCCGCTGAGGACGAGTGACGGAACGGGCGTTCCGGAAGGAGGGTCGCGCCTGACGTGGCGCCCTCACGCCGTGAGCACGGCACCATGTGCCGCTGCGGCTGGCGAAGACCCCGCGCGGACGGCGTCGCGCGGCCGGTGAGTGGGCGGCGACGGGACGTCCGAGGAGCCTGCGTCCCCTCGGGCGCCGGTGGCCGAAGGGCCTGCGGCCTCGCGCGGCGAAGCGGGCCGTACCGTCGAGTGGCACGGCCCGCTTCCGGCACGGAACGGGAAGTCCTCGGACCGTCAGCGCACCTTGTTCAGCTTGTCGAGGGCCTTGGCGAGACCGTTGGCCCACAGCTGGTTGACGCGCGCCCGCTCGGTCGCGTTGGGGTAGCGGTTGGTGCAGGACGTGCCGGGGCCGCCGCCCGACATCAGTTCGCTGCACGGGCCGCTGTAGTGGTCCGGCAGGCCCAGCACGTGACCGGTCTCGTGCGCGGTGACGCGGATGGAGTCGTACTGCCGGTTCTGCGCGTAGTCGAGGAAGATGTAGCCGCGGCCGTGGCCGTTGGTGGAGGCGTACGAGCCACGGGAGTCGTTGCCTTCGTAGTACGTGAAGTCGGCGGTCCCGGAGGTGGCCTGAAGCTTGACGTTGCTGACGGAGCTGTTCCAGATCGAGGTGGAGCTCGATATCTGGGAGCGGAAGCTCGGCGCCTGGGAGGCGTTGTAGTAGACGGTCACCGACTGCAGGCCGGGGTTGGCCGCCTGCTTCTTGGCGACCGAGTCGAGCACGGCCTCGAAGAACGCCTTGTTGTTCGCGGCCTCTTCGGCCGAGCCGGTGTAGCCGGCGCGGAGGGAGGTGGTGGCGTCGGCGGTCTGGGCACTCGCGGGGATGGCGCTGCCCACGGCCGCGAGCGTCACGCCCAGGCCGATCGCCGCCAGTCTCCTGGAGGCCTTCGCGGACGTGCGGGACATACGGGTGGATGCCATGTGGGGGGCTCCTACTCGTTCATGTGGGGTGGTGAACGATCGGTCGACCCGAGTGTGGGACAGCCTGCGCCGGAGCGGATGATGGCAACTGGCGATAGCCCGGGACTATCGGGTCGACTCGTGCCGTTACGTTGGCTTTTGAACATCTGGCGCCCCAACTGGCCCAGCCCTTACGCTCCGCGCATGGAGCTCGAGGTGAGGCACTTACGCGTGCTGTGCGCCATCGCCGACGCCGGCAGTCTGCACAAGGCGGCTCGTGAACTGGGCATGGCACAGCCCTCGTTGAGCACTCAACTGCGCCGCATCGAGCAGTTGCTGGGCGGTCCGCTCTTCGCCCGCGACTGCACGGGCAGCCGCCCCACCGCGCTGGGGCAGGTCGTGGTGAGCCGCGCCCGGCCGCTGCTCGCCGAGCTCTCCGCGCTCGTGACCGAGAGCCGGACCGCGGCCGCCCGCGCGGCGGACGGGCCCCGGCTGCGCATCGGGGCCACGGCCAGCCGGGCGATCCCGGGCTGGCTCAGCCGGCTGCGCGCCCGCATGCCCGCGGTCGAGCCCACCCTGCGGATGGACGTGTCCGCGAACGCCCTGCTGCGGCAGGTGACCGACGGCAGGCTGGACCTGGCGTTCGTGCACGAGGTCGAGGGCAGCCCGCTGCGCGTCCCGAACGGGCTGTGTCTGCGGGTCCTGGTGGAGCGCGAACCCCAGTTCGTCACCATGGCCGCCGACCATCCCGCGGCGGCCGGGCGCGAGGTGCGTCTCGCGGACCTCGCCCACGACCGCTGGATGGTGGACGCCACGGTCGACGGCGAATGGGACGGGGTGTGCCGGGCGCTGCGCGCGGAAGGGATCGAGCCCGACCTGCTGCACGGTGACTACCTCACCGCCTACTTCCTGGCCGCCATCGGCGAGGTCGTCACGGTCAGCCAGCCGACCGCCCTCCCGCCCCGCTCCGACCTCGTCGTGCGGCCCCTGCGTGGTGACCCGATAGGAGTACGGCTGCTGCTCGTGGCCCGGACGGCGGACGAACTCGACGTCGCCTTCGACGAGTTGGGGAAGGCCTACGCGGAGGTGGCCCGTCAGGCGCCGGCCTACCAGGACTGGCTGGCGCGCGGCGCCGTCGGACGGTCCGCACCGGCGCTGGGCGCGGTGGGCGCCTGACCGGCGGGGACACCGCCCGTCGTCGGCGTGCGCCCGGGACCGGGGCACGGGTTCCCGGTCCGCGGGTCCGACGGTCCCGTCGACCGACGCGACGTCTTCGAGGACGGGAGGACTCCGCGAGTACGTCGTCCGCGCTGCGGCCGACCGCGCCCGTGGACCGGGGACGCCGGCTTCGGGGCAGGCGGCGACGAAGGCCCGGCCGGAGGCGGAGATCGCGTTCGGCCGCCTCTCCAGGCGGTTCCCGAGCATCCGGCCGAACGTCGCGGCCGGACGGTCCCGCCGCACGGCCGGCAGGTGCTCCGGAGCGTGCGACCCCTCCCCGCACGGCTCGGCGACAGCAACAGCGACAGCGACAGCGACAGCGACAGCGACAGCGACGGTGCGTCTCCCCTCCGCACAGGGCGGACGGCACGGGGCGTTCGTCCGCCGGGAAGGCGGTCCCGGCGGCGCGCCGACCGGCCTGCCGGGCCGGGCCGGGCGGATCAGGCTCCGCGAGCGCCGGCGCGGAAGCGGAGCCGCAGGTGACCGCGGGGCCCGGCCGCGGAAGCGCCGCCCGGCCCCGCGCGGGTCAGCGGACGGTGGTGGCGGGGCCGACGGGGGTGTCCCCGCGCAGCGTGATGCGGTGCATGACGCGGTGCCCGTCGCCGTAGTCGCGGTTGGCGTAGTGGGCGGTGCTGCGGTTGTCCCACAGGGCGACGTCGCCCGGCTGCCAGCGGTGCCGCACGACGTGCTCGGGCTTGGTGAGGTGGGCGTACAGGATGTCGAGGACGCCCCGGCTCTCGTGCTCCGAGACGCCCGCGATGTGCGAGGTGAAGCCGGGGTTCACGAACAGGCCCTTGCGTCCGCTCTCGGGGTGCACCCGCACCACCGGGTGCTCGACGGGCTTCAGCTCGGTGAACACCTCGCCCTCCCACAGGTTGCCGCGTCCCTGCCGGCGCCGGGCCAGGTAGTAG
The DNA here is from genome assembly GCF_055580685.1 of Streptomyces sp. NPDC031554. Lineage (NCBI taxonomy): Bacteria > Bacillati > Actinomycetota > Actinomycetes > Kitasatosporales > Streptomycetaceae > Streptomyces > Streptomyces sp. NPDC031554. The sequence goes on from NZ_JBVIKX010000012.1 coordinate 111,075, forward strand.
CCGAACTCCCGGGTGCCGTCGTGGACGGCGGTCAGCGTGTCGACGTACGCCCGCAGGCCCGGCGACAGCGACTCGTAGGCGAGCTGGCTGTCGGCCCAGTTGGTGTCGCCGCCGCTCGGCGGCAGCACCACGGCCCTCAGCACGGAGATCGCCGGGGGCCTGGGCACGAACGTCACGTCCGTGTGCCACACGTCGGCGAACCCGTTGTCCTGGCTGTCCAGGGAGTACACCTCGGGAGCCACGTCACCGGAGTCGTGGACGGGATGCCCGGCGGTGACCTCGCCCAGGCGCCTGCCGAAGTCGATCTGTGCGGCGTCGTCGAGGCCGTGCTGGCCGCGCACGAACAGCACCTTGTACCTGACGAGTGCCGCGCGCAGGGCGAGGACCTGGTCGTCGTCGAGGCGGGCGAGGTCGATCCCGTGGACCTCGGCGCCGAAGCGGGGACCGAGTTCGACGACCGGAAGTGTCGCCGGGGCGGGCCGTTCGCTGAGGATGCTCACCTGTGTGTCCTTTCGTGTGGGTGCGGGGATCAGGCCGCCGCGGCGGCCTTGACGGCGTGGGAGATCTGTGCGCGCAGCTCGGCGAACTCCCGTGAGCCGCGCAGTTCCTCCGCGTCGACGTCGCCGCGGGGCAGGGGGATCGGCAGGTCCAGGGCGACGGTTCCCGGGCTCCTGGTCAGCACGACGATGCGGGAGCCGAGGAAGACCGCCTCGTCCGCCGAGTGCGTGACGAACACCGCGGTCCGTCCGGTCCGGTCGGTCACCCGGCGGACGTCCTCCTGGAGGCGCTCGCGGGTCAGCGCGTCCAGCGCCGCGAACGGCTCGTCGAGGAGGAGGAGCGGGTTCTCGGCCGCGAGCGCCCGGGCGAGGGCGACGCGCTGCTGCTGGCCTCCGGAGATCTCCCAGACGCGCCGCTTCCCGGTGCCCTCGAGGCCGACCCGGGAGAGCAGCTCCGCGCGGCGCTCGGGCCACCGGGCGCGGTCCACCTCCGCGTACCGCAGCGCCAGGTCGATGTTGCCGCGCACGGTCCGCCACGGGAACAGCCGCGGCGTCTGGAACACCACACCGGCCGTCCTGCCGGGCCGCGGCTCGGCCCCGGAGACGCGCACCGAGCCGTCGGTGGGGCGTTCGAACCCGGCGATCAGCCGCAACAGGGTGCTCTTGCCGCAGCCGGAGGCGCCGACCAGGACCAGGAACTCCCCGGCCGGCACGGTCAGGTCGACCGGGCCGACGGCGGTGAACTCCTCGCGGCCCCGGCCGTACCGGTGGGTGACGCGGTCGAGGCGGACGGACCCGGCGCGTGCGAGGTCCGCCTCCTCCCGGGCGCCGGTGAGCTCACTTGACGGCATCGGACAGCCCTTCGAGGTAGAAGGCCTTGCGGACGACGTCCTCGGGCGGTGCGGCGTCGATCTGCTTCTGGTCGGCCAGGAACCGGCCGGTGTCGGTGACGTAGGTGAGCAGCTTGCCCGGGCCGCCGTCGGTGCCGAGCCAGTCGGCGGAGGCCACCTGCTCCGGCGTGAGGAACACGCCCTGCTTCAGCTGTGCTCCGGCGTCCGCGGCGCTGATGCCGAGTTCGGCCGCGACGGCCTCGACCGAGCCGTCGGGGTCGGACGCGAGCAGACGCAGCGCTTCGGCCTCCGCCTTGCGCCAGGCCGCGATGGCCTTCGGGTCCTCGGCGATCAGGGCGTCCGAGACGACGGCGAGGTCGAGGGTGGGTCTGCCCGCCCCGCCGATCTCCTTGCTGCTGGTGAGCTGGGTACCGGTCGTGCGCAGTTCGTCCAGGGTCGGCAGCCAGACGTAGGCGGCGTCGATGTCGCCGCGCTGCCAGGCGGCGAGGATCGCCTGCGGCTGCAGGTCGACGAGCTTGACGTCGGACGCCTCGAGCCCGGCCGTCTCCAGCGCGGCCAGCAGGCTGTAGTGCGAGGTGGAGGCGAAGGGCGTGCCGATCGTTCTGCCCTTGAGCCCGGCGACGTCGGAGATCCCGGTGTCCTTGCGCACCACCAGGGCCTCGTTCTCCCCGGCGACGTCGAGGATCCAGGCGACCTTGTACGGGATCGGCGAACTGCCGGACACCCCGCGCGCGAACGGGCTGGAGCCGAGCGCGGCGATGTCGAGGGACTTGCCGATGAACGCCTGGTTCACAGTGGCGCCGGAGTCGAACTTGATCCAGGTGATCTCGTGGTCGGGCAACGCCTTCTCCAGCAGCTTCTTGTTCTTCACGATCAAGTCGCCGCTGGGGAAGGCGAAGTAGCCGATGCGCAGCCGCTTGGAGCCGCCGGACGCGGAGGCCTCGCCGTCCGAGGAGCAGCCGGTGACGGCCGCGGAGACGGCGGCCAGGGCGCCGGCGAGGAGGAGACGGCGGGACGGACCTTGCGGGACACGGGACATGACGGAGCCGTTTCTGTGCAGGGGGAGGTGTGAGGGTCCTACGCGCGACCGCGCCAGGGAACGACGGCGCGTTCCAGCCGCAGCAGCAGGCCGTCGATGATCAGGCCGGAGAGGCCGATGGCGATGATGCCGACGAGCACGACGGGGGTGTTGTTGTAGTTGGCGGCGTCCTTGACCATGCCGCCGATGCCGGGCAGGCCGTTGACCAACTCGGCGGCGACGAGGGAGGAGTAGGCCACGCCGACGGCGAGCCGGACACCGGTGAGCGTCTCCGGCAGGGCGGACGGCACGACGACGTCCCTGACGACGTTCCACCGCGAGGCGCCGAGTGCCCGGGCCGCCTCGGTCAGGCGCTCGGGCACGGCGGCGACAGCGGTGGTGGTGGAGACCGCGACGGGCGGGAACGCCGCCACCGCCAGCAAGGTGACCTTCGGCTCCTCGTTGATGCCCAGCCAGATGATGAGCAGCGAGAAGTACGCCAGCGGCGGCAGCGTCCGCAGGAAGGTGATCCAGGGCTCGAACAGTGAACGCAGCCAGCCCATGGTGCCCATGAGCAGCCCGAACAGCACCCCGAGCGTGATGCCGAGGCCGGCTCCGATCGCGATGCGCCGCAGGCTGATGCCCAGGTGCTCGACGAGGGTGGTGCCGTTGTAGCCGCGCACGCCGTCGTGGGTGGTGGACACGGCGACGAACGCGTCCCACACCTCGGCCGGCGGCGGGACCAGTGTCTCGCTCCACGTCCCGCTCGCCGCCAGCAGCTGCCACAGGACGAGGAACAGCAGCAACGAACCGGACGGCAGCGCGACATGGCGCACGCGCGCCCACGCCTTCCTTGTCGGGAGGCGGCGTTCGGGCGGTACGTCGGCGGGCGCCGCCGGGGTGTCGGGCTTGAGCAGGCGGGAAGTCGTGGACATGGGGCGTCCTCCAGGGGGCGCCGGGACATGAGCGGCCGTCGTCGACCGACAGGGGCGGCCGGTCCCGAGCGAAAGCGATGCGGGACGAAGCGGAGGGAGCACCCTGCGGTCAGGGTGCGTGAAGGCCCCCGCCGGGTGGCGTCACCGGACGACGGGGCGCGTCAGAAGTGCTGGATCAACGGATCAACAACAACACGAGCCCGCGCGTCGGCACAGGTCGATGACCAGGCGTCGCACCAAGAGCTCGGGAATCATGGCCCAGTTCTACAACAGGCCCCGGCTCCGCACCAAGAGGCGTCCCACCCATTGGAACGGGGGGAGGACGACCGGCCCCCGGCGTCGGTGGGGAGTCCGTGGGCTCTCGACCGGGGCGAGGGCACCGCGCGGCTCGGCACCCCCCGGTTCGTCCGCGGCGTCGCCGCCGGGGCGTCGTCGCCATCCGAGCCCGACGAGGAGAGCGCGCGGCAGGCCGGCGAGGTGGTCCGCCGTTCGCAGCACCGCACCGTCCGCCTCGTCGTGTTCCGTGACGGTGGCTCGGGGCCGGCACGGCAGGGCGTGATCGACGCGTTCCACGAACTCGGCGTCCGCGGCCAGGACATGGAACGGTGTGGAGGAGGGGGGCGTCACCGCGCGGTGGTGGGCTGCGTCCGTCGGCCGAGGCCGGTCAGGTGATCCGCGGACGGGTCGTCTCCGGGCCGTCCGCTGTTCCCCCGAGGGGAGTCCGTGTCGTCGGTGCGGCCGAAAAGTGCGGGGGCGGGAGCAACCCTGCCGCCGTCTCGGCGGTCACACAGGCGTCACCTGTCTCATGCGTTTCCCTCTTGGTCCGGAAAGGGCCCCATTCTCCGTGTTGACTCGTACCCGGCTGACCGCGCTGGCCGCGACAGCCGCCCTCGCCGCCACCGGCGGCCTGATCACCGCCACGCCGGCCCTCGCGGCCGTCACCTGCGCCTCCCCCGTCTGGAAGGCGCAGTACTTCGCGAACACCTCGTTCAGCGGCACGCCGAAGCTGACCGCCTGCGACTCCGCCATCAGTGAGAACTACGGGTACGGCGACCCTGCCGGTGTCACCCTGCCCAAGGACAACTTCTCCGTCCGCTGGTCCCTGACCCGGGACTTCGGCTCCGGCGGCCCCTTCCGGCTCTCCGCCGCCACGCAGGACGGCATGCGCGTCTACGTCGACGGCGTGCGGAAGATCGACCTGTGGAAGAACGTCTCCACCACCGCCCGCAGGACCGTGGACCTGACCGTCCCGGCCGGCAGGCACACGATCCGCGTGGACTACGTCGCCTGGACCGGCCTCGCCCTCGCGGGGTTCACCTACGCCCCGCGCACCGAGGCCGCCGTCGACACGGTCAAGCCGCTCGCGCCGGCCGGCCCGACCGCCGCGTACAGCCGGGACACCTCCAGGACCACCCTGCGCTGGACCGCGAACAAGGAGATGGACCTCGCCGGTTACCGCGTGTACCGGCGGCTGAGCGGCACCCAGTGGGCGAAGGTCAGCGGCGCCTCCCTGCTCACCTCCCCGTCCTTCACGGACGTGACGCCCGCCACGGGCCAGACCTTCCTGTACGAGGTCCGCGCCGTCGACAGGGCGGGCCGCGAGTCGGCCGGAAGCCTCGACGTCACCGCGGTGACCGTGGACCGCACGGGCCCGGCCGCGCCGGGCGGCCTCTCCGTCGTGGGCGACGCGTGGTGGGCCACCCTCACCTGGCAGGGGGTCGCCGACGCGGCGCGGTACGAGGTGTACGCCGCCCCCGCGGCCGCCGGCCCGTTCGAGCTGCTGGGCACGGTGGCCACGACGTCGTACCGCACCGACGCCCCCGTGAACACCCCCCGGTACTACCGGGTGCGCGCCCTCGACGCGCTCGGCAACCCGTCGGCGTACGCCGCCGTCACCGGCGACGGCGTCGACCGGACGCCGCCGAAGCCCCCGGTCTCGCTCGACTCCCTCGTCCGGGTCGAGTACACCAACGTGTACTGGAAGCAGCCCGACGGCTTCTACGAGGACTTCGACAACGGCGGGACGTACCACGTCTACCGCTCGCTCGGCACGACCCTCGACCCGGCCGCGCTGACCCGCGTGACCTGCGCCGAGGAGAGCGACGAGACCAGCACCGGCGGCGTCTGCCACGACCTGGACATGCCCGAGGGCGTCCATGTGACGTACGCGGTCGCCGCGGTGGACCCGGCCGGGAACGAGTCGGCGCTGTCCGCCCCGCTCGTCGTCCGCACCGGCGACCGCGTCGCGCCCGGCCCGGTCACCGGCGTGAAGGCGACCCCGCGCGCCGACGGCGTGCTGGTCAGCTGGGACGCCTCACCGGAGGACGACGTCGACCGCTACGTGGTCCGCACCGGGGCCCGGCAGGCCGACGGCACGGTCAAGTGGCTCGGCTCCACCTCCTGCCGGGAGGGCACGAGCGACCCGCTCGCGGTCCTGTGCGGCGAGCTGCCCGACGGCGAGACGTACGTGTACGCGGTCGTCGCCAGGGACCGCTGGGACAACGCGCTGCCGCCGGGCGCCCCGCAGGTCGCGGTCGTCGAGGCCACCGAGCTGGACGTCCGGCCGTCCGTGACGGTCGTCCGGGACTGGGAGCTCGGCAGCCTGGGCCACGGCACCGTGATCGGCGGTCCCGACGAGGACGGGCCGTCCATCGGCTGGCGGTGCGACGCCACGGCCGCGTGCGAGGACGTCGTGGGCTACCGGGTCAGCCGGTGGAACGCGGCCGCGCGGGCGTACGAGCCGCTGCACGCCGGACTGCTGCCGGCCGGGACCCGCACCTACACGGACACCACGGCCGCGCGGGGGACCACGCACTTCTACACGCTGGAGGCGGTGCGCGCCGATGGCGGCGTCGCGGGCACCTACGTGTGGAACTGCGTCTTCCAGGACCGCGTCTAGCGGACGGTGCGCCCGGGCCGGAGACCCGGGGCCCGGGAGTCCGGGCCGAAGAGCCCGGATCGGGGGGCCGGGGCGGAGGAGCGGGGGCGGGACGTGCCGCTCCGGTCCTCCGCCCCGGCGACGGCCGGCCGGGGAGTCCGCGGGGACGGGCGGCTCAGTGCTCCTCGCGCAGCCCCCACGGGGTCCCGTACTCACCGAGCAGGTCGAGGAAGGGCTGGGGCGGCAGTGCCTCGGGGCCCAGGACGCCGCTCGCGCCCCACCTGCCGTCGGCGATCAGTTCCAGGGCGATCACCGGGTTGACGGCGGTCTGCCAGACGACGGCCTGGGAGCCGTACTCGCGCATCGACCATTCGTTGTCGACGACGTGGTACAGGTACACCTCGCGCGCGGCACCGTCCTTCGTCCCCCTGACCCAGGTGCCCGCGCAGGTCTTGCCCCTCATGCGGTCGCCCAGCGTGGCCGGGTCGGGCAGGCACGCGGCCACCACGTCCCGCGGGGAGACCTGGACGGGGCCGTCCGCGCCGGGGACGGTGACCTTCGCGGTCGAGTCGAGCCCCAGCTCGTGGAGGGTCCTGAGCTTGGCGATGAAGTCGTCGCCGAGGCCGTACTTGAAGGTCACCCGGCGCGCGTCCACCCAGCGGGGCATCAGGAGCACCTCCTCGTGCTCGACGTTCACGCACTCCACGGGGCCGATACCCTCGGGGAAGTCGAAGACCTCCGGCTCGCTGAAGGGTGCCGTGGTGAACCAGCCGCGGTCCTTCTCGTAGACGACGGGCGGGTTGAGGCACTCCTCGATGGTGGTCCAGATGCTGAAGGAGGGCGCGAAGCCGTGGCCCTCGACCGTGAGGTTCGCGCCGTCGCGGACGCCGATCTCGTCGATCTCGTCGAAGAGCCGGTCGGCCGCGTACCGGGCGAAGACGTCCGACAGGCCCGGCTCGACGCCCATGCCGACCAGGGCCAGCCGGCCGGCGCGCTCCCAGGCCCCGGCCAGGGCGAACTGCTCGTCGCCCAGCTTGACCCCGCACTGTTCGTGAGGGGCGGTCGGGTGCGGCACGGACAGCGACATCGCCATGTCGACGTAGTGCGTACCCGCGGCGAGTGCCGCGCGGAACAGCGGCATCACGAACCGCGGGTCGGTCGCGTTCAGCAGGACCTCGCACCCCTCCTCGGCGAGGAGCCGGCCGACGGCCGCCTCGTCGGAGGCGTCCAGGCGGCGCGCGCTGAACCGCTGCCCCGCGTCGCCGAGCGCGGCGACGGCCGCCTCGGCGCGGGCGAGGTCGCGGTCGGCGACGACCATGCGGGTCAGGAACCCGCGGCGGGCCGCGATACGGGTGGCGGCGGTTCCGACGCCGCCCGCGCCTACGAGGAGCACACGCATGTCACACACCGTTCTCGTCGGGAGTCGGGGCGGTTCCGGTGAACGCCCGGGGACACCCCGATGCAACACGACCGCGACGGTTAAGGTCTACGGCGTTGGCATAAGGGTTCCCGAAGGAGCGTGCGATGCCCAAGAGGGTGGTTCCCGAGGCGGAACGGCGCAGGCGGCGGCCGACCCGCCAGGGCACCGTGCTGTCGGAGCGGCAGATCGTGCGGACGGCGCTGCGGATACTGCGTGAGCACGGCGGCGCCGGGCTGACCGCACGCCGGCTCGGCGCCGCGCTGGGGGCCGACCCGAGCACCCTCTACCGGTACTTCGCCGGCCTGGACGACCTGACCCGCGCCATCGGCGAGGAGTTGATGGGGCGCGCCCTCGACAGCTGGACGCCCACCGGGAGTTGGCGCCCCGACCTGCGCGCCCTGGGCCTGGCCCTTCACACCTCCTACCTCGCCCACCCCCAGGCCGCCCTGCTGACCGCGAGCCGTGTCACCGGCCGGCCCCGGGAGATCCAGGTGGACGAGACGATCCTCGGCATCCTGCGCGGCGCCGGCTTCAGCGACGTGGACACCGTCGGCGTGTACCACGCCTTCATCGACCTGACCCTGGCCTTCGCCGCCCTGGACGCGGGCGCGCTGGCCGTCAAGGACGAGGCCAGGGGCGCGGACGAGGGCATGTGGACCTCCACCTACGCCCGGCTGCCCGCCGAGACCCATCCGCACATCGCCGCGACCGCGCACCTGCTGGCGGACCGGATGAACCTCAGCGCCTATCCGGTCGTACTGGACACGCTCCTGAACCAGGCCGAGGACCGGCTGGTCACCGCGCGGGACCGGGCCGGCGGCGGTACCGGGTGAGACCCGGGGGCGCGTCGACCGGAGCGGCGGCACGGCGGGGCGCCCGCGGCAGGCCGGACCCGGCACCCGCGACAAGCCGGACCCGGCGCCGGAGGCGGAGGGACCATCCGGGCGGGCGGCCCGCACGCGTCGAAGCGCATCGACGCGACCGTCATCCTGACGGACGGCCGACGCTCCGAGCGGCGAGCCCACTCGCCGTCGCACCCCTTGTCCCACGGGAAACGCATCCGTTACCTTCACGTGCCACCAAGTGAAGCGCTTCGACACTCATCCCAGGGCAGGGCCGCCGCAATGAGCCAGCAGCTGAACCGCAGGACCCCCGACGACGCGGACGACGCGGAGGTGCCCGTCCGGCACCGGACCGCCCGACCGGCCGATCCCGTGATCCCCGGCTTCCACCCCGACCCCAGCGTCTGCCGCGTCGGCGAGGACTACTACCTCGCCTGCTCCAGTTTCGAGTACTTCCCCGGCGTGCCCGTCTTCCACAGCCGCGACCTGGTGCACTGGACGCAGCTGGGCAACGCCCTGGACCGGCCGGAACAGCTGCGTCTGCCGGCCGGCATGCCGTCCTCCGGCGGGATCTACGCCCCCACCCTGCGCCACCACGACGGCCGCTTCTGGCTGATCGTCACCAACGTGAGCGAGGGCGGCGGAAACCTGATCGTCACGGCCACCGATCCCGCCGGCCCCTGGTCGGACCCCGTCCCCGCGCCGGGCGTACCGGGCATCGATCCCGACCTGGCCTGGGAGGAGGACGGCACGTGCTGGTGCACGGTCGCCGGGGTCTCCCAGATCCGTATCGACCCGTCCACCGGGCGGACGTACGGGACACCGCACCGGGTGTGGTCCGGTACGCCCGGCGCGAAGGCACCGGAGGCGCCGCACCTGTACCGGATCGGCGACCACTGGTACCTGCTCATCGCGGAGGGCGGCACCGAGCGCGGCCACGGCGTGTCGATCGCCCGGAGCCGCACGCCCGGCGGCCCGTTCGAGCCGTGCCCGGCCAACCCGGTCCTCACCCATCGCGGCACCGACCACCCCGTGCAGAACACCGGCCACGCCGACCTGGTCCAGGGCCCCGACGGCTCGTGGTGGATGGTCCTGCTCGGCGTGCGGCCGCGCGGCGGCACCCCCGGCTGGCACGTGCTCGGCCGTGAGACCTTCCTGGCGCCCGTGACGTGGGTGGACGGCTGGCCGGTCGTCGGCGAGGTCGGACCGGACCCGGCCACGCTCCCGTGGCCCCTCTCCCCCGGGCCCGCCGAGGAGCGCCGGGACGACTTCGAGCCGGGCGGACTGCGGCCGTGCTGGATCTCCCTGCGGGACCGCCCCGCCGAACACTGCACCACCGAGGAGCGCCCCGGATGGCTGACGCTCCGCGCACGGGGGGACTCCCTGGACGAGCCCGACGTGGTGTTCACCGGCCGGCGCCAGCAGCACCTGTCGTGCCGGGCGCGCACCCTGGTCGATCCCGCCCGGGGGCGCGGCGGGCTCGCCGTCCGGCTGGACGAGCGGCACCACTACGCGGTCGAGGCGTCCGGCACGGAGGTCCGGGTGGTCGCGCGCGTCGGCTCCCTGCGCACGGTCGTGGCCACGCACCCCGTGCCCGCCGGGCCCGTGGTCCTCGGCCTCACGATCACCGACCCGCCGCCTCCGCACGGGCCGGTCACCGGCCCCGACGTGGTCTCCCTCGGCGTCGAGGAGCCCGACGGCACCTTCACGGTGCTCGCGACGCTCGACGGCCGCTACCTGTCGACCGAGGTCGCCGGCGGCTTCAGCGGCCGGGTCCTCGGCATGTACGCCGCCGCCGGCACCGTCCACTTCGACTGGTTCGACTACGAGCCCCTCGACCGCTAGGACGTTCGGCGGCGGCGCGTCGCCGCCCGCCCCGGCCCGGCATCCGGTCCGCGGTACGGCGTCCTGACCGCCCGGCCCCTCGTCCCGGTCGCCTCCCCTCCCGGTCACCCCCTTCCCGGCGTCGGGCCGGCGCCGGGAAGGGACCGGGCGGCCCGCGGTGTCCCTCAGATGCGGGTCCACTTCTGGCCGGCCCGGCCGTCGCAGGTCCACAGGACCAGCCGGGTCCCGTTGGCGGTGCCGGCCCGGTCGACGTCGAGACACCGCCCGGCGTGCGCGTTGCGGATCGTTCCGTCGGAACCGACGGTCCACTTCTGGTTGTCCTGGCCGTTGCAGGGCCAGGTGATGACGCGGGTGCCGTCGGCGGTGCCCTGGTCGTAGGCGTCCAGGCACTTGTCGCCGAAGACCCTGATCTCGCCGCCGGCCCAGGTGGTCCACAACTGGTTGGCGGCCGTGTGGCAGTCCCAGATCAGTACGGTGGCCCCGGCCGCGGTGGAGGCGTTGTCCACGTCCAGGCAGCGGCCGGACGCGTTGCCGCGCAGCCTCGAGGTGGTGGCGGGCGACGGGCTGCCGCCGCTCACCCGGAACACGGCCACGCCGTGCGCGGGGACGCTCGCCGAGATCTGCCCGGATGTGCTCGACGTACCGCCGGTCCACAGGTCCGTGAGGGTGAACGGCCCCCCGGACAAGCCGACTTGCGCGGTGTTGGTGGTGACCGTGGCGGTACCGGCGCCCCGGTTGAACAGGCCCACCGCGACCGAGCCGTCGGACAGTGGCTTGGCGAACACCTCGGTGGTGCCGTCGTCCCGCACCCTGCGTCCGCCCGCGCCCAGGGGGTCCTGGTCGACCGCCAGCAGGCGCGGGTTGCGCAGGGTCGCGCTCACGTCGGCGGACATGGTGCGGATGTCGTTGCCGGCCATGAGCGGGGCGGCCATGAGGGCCCACAGGGCGAAGTGGGAGCGGGACTCGGTCAGCGACAGTCCGGGACGACCGACGACCAGCATGTCGGGGTCGTTCCAGTGCCCCGGGCCGGACTGCGCCGCGAGCGGGGCGGTGACGTCCAGGACGTTGCCGACACCCATCGGATAGCTGTTGGTGTTGCCGTTCTGCCAGATGTCGAGCAGGTCCTCGGTCGTGCGCCAGAGGTCGGCGACCCCGCCCCAGTCGTAGGTGGCGCCGGTGATGGCGTGCAGGCTGTTGGGGTTGATGCTGTAGACGATCGGCCGCCCGGTGGCGCGCAGGGCGTCACGCATCAGCGTGAACCGGGCGACCTGTTCGTCGCGGGTGCCGCTGGAGGAGCACCAGTCGTACTTCAGGTAGTCGACGCCCCAGGAGGCGAAGGTGGCGGCGTCCTGGACTTCGTGCCCCCTGCTGCCCGTGGACCCCGGGTAGCCGCCCGTGGCCTGCGCGCAGGTGCGCTCGCCCGGCACCTGGTAGATGCCGAACTTCAGGCCCTTGCCGTGGATGTGGTCCCCGAGCGCCTTCATCCCGCTCGGGAACTTGGCGGGGTCGGCCCGCAGGTTGCCCGCCGCGTCGCGCTGCGGGTCGAACCAGCAGTCGTCGACCACCACGTACCGGTAACCGGCGTCCCGCATCCCCGAGGACACCATCGCGTCGGCGGCCTCGCGGACCTTCGCCTCGGTGACCCCGCACCCGAAGCTGTTCCAGCTGTTCCAGCCCAGCGGCGGGGTGAGCGCCGGACTGCCGGGGGCGGCCGAAGCGGTCGACTGGACGGCGGCCGTGACGGACGCGGTGACCGTCAGCGCGACGGCCGCGAAGAGGTGGAGGAGTGTTCTGCCCGATCGTCTGAACACCGGGGCTCCTTTCCCGGAAGGGGAAGCCGTGAACTGCCTGTGCGGGAGGGCGGGCGCGGGCCCCGCGCGGCACACGGCCGCATCGGGGATCCCCTGACGCCGCCGCCACGCCGGACCTGCCGCTCCGGAGCACCGGAGCACCTCAGCAACTAAGCATCGAAAGATTCGTTCGATATTCCGAACATCATTCGGTCCCGAGGACTTTGACGGATCATCAGGGATGACATTGAGCATGTCAACACCGCACGGACCGCCGCCCCCACGGCATCCGCCGAGCCGTCGACACACCATCACACACCCTCGCGTCGAAATGTTTCGATGTGAATGGCGAATCATGCGAGAAGGATTGACGGGATCGTCAAGCTCCCTACCATCCCAATTGATCGGATAGTCGATCGGCGTTCGACATGACGAACCGAGACGAGCCCGCCCCGCCGTTCAGCTCGCGACGGGCGGGACCACCGCGCGTTCCCGGGCCGCACAAGGAGAGCGAAACGTGGACATGTCATGCCCTCAACAACCGCTGGGCCGTCGCCGGGTCCTGGCCGCCGCCACCGGCCTGGCCACCGGTGTCTTCCTGCCCCCGGCCGCGGCCTCCGGGACCGCCAGCGCCTCCGCTCCCCCTCCCGCCCCCGGTACGGCTCCCGCAGCCGCCGCGCAGTACGCGAACCCGGTGATCTGGCAGGACTTCGCCGACATCGACGTCCTGCGCGTCGGCGACACGTACTACGCCTCGGCCTCGACGATGCACTACTCCCCGGGCGCGCCCGTCCTGCGCTCCTACGACCTGGTGAACTGGGAGATCGCCGGCCATTCGGTGCCCGTCCTCGACTTCGGGGCCAAGTACGACCTGAACGGGGGCCGTGGCTACGTCCGTGGCGTCTGGGCGTCGTCGCTGGCCTACCGTCCCGGCAACAGGACCTTCTACTGGCTGGGCCAGATCGACTTCGCCCGGACGTACGTCTACACCGCCACCGCCGTCGAGGGGCCGTGGAACAGGCTGACGACCATCAGCACCCCTTACTACGACGCGGGACTGCTGGTCGACAGCGACGACACCCTGTACGTGGCCTATGGGAACACCACCATCAGCGTCGCCCAGCTCTCGCCCGACGGCCGCAACCAGGTGCGCACCCAACAGGTGTTCACCACACCGTCGAGTGTCGGAACCCTCGAGGGCGCCCGCTTCTACAAGATCAACGGGCAGTACTACATCTTCCTGACCCGCCCCGCGAACGGCCAGTACATCCTGAAGTCGTCGGGCGGTCCCTTCGGCCCGTACACGATGCGGCAGGTCCTGCTCGACCTGCGCGGGCCGATCGCCGGCGGCGGTGTCCCGCACCAGGGCGGGCTGGTGCAGACGCAGGGCGGTGCCTGGTACTACATGGCCTTCGTCGACGCCTACCCCGGCGGCCGGATGCCCGCCCTGGCGCCGGTGACCTGGACGCCGGACGGCTGGCCCGTCGTACAACTCGTGAACGGTGCCTGGGGCACCTCGTACCCCAGCCCGGCCGTGCCCGCTCCGCCGCGCCAGGTCACCCCCATGACCGGCGTCGACACCTTCGACGGCACGTCCCTGAAGCCCAGGTGGGAGTGGAACCACAACCCGGACGCCGCCAAATGGTCGGTCGGCGACGGCCTGACCCTGCGGACCGCGACCGTCACCAACGACCTGTACTCGGCCCGCAACACCCTCACCCACCGCATCCAGGGCCCCACCTCCACCGCCACGGTCCAGCTCGACCACTCCGCGATGCGGGACGGCGACCGCGCCGGACTCGCGCTGCTGCGTGACTCCTCCGCCTGGATCGGCGTCAAGCGCGACGGCGGCACGACGCGGGTGGTGATGGTCAACGGGCTGACGATGGACGGCAACTGGAACACCACCGGCACCGGCACCGAGGTCGCGAGCGCGACCGTCCCGGGAAGCCGCGTCTGGCTGCGTGCCGGCGCGGACATCCGCCCCGGCGCGGCACGCCCCGGAACCTTCTCCTACAGCACCGACGGCACCTACTTCACCCGCCTCGGTCCCGCCTTCTCCCTCGGCAACGACTGGCGGTTCTTCATGGGCTACCGGTTCGCCCTCTTCAACCACGCCACCCAGGCACTCGGCGGCGCGGTCCGCGTCACACGGTTCGAGCTGTCCGTGCCCTGAGCCGATCCGGTCACCGGCACCATCCACCCCCACTCCCGACCGTACGAGGAGAAGGATGAACCCGCTGAAGCGGCCCGGCCGACGCCGGGCCTCCGTACCGGGCCTGCCGGCCGTGGCAGCGATGGTGACGCCCACCACCGTGACCGGCGCGTCCGGCGCCGAACGGACCACCACGCCGGGCGCCCAGGCGGCACAGTCCGGGCGGTACTTCGGAGCCGCCGTGGCCGCCGGAGAACTCGGTGACGACACCTACACCTCGATCCTGGACCGCGAGTTCAACTCGGTCACGCCCGAGAACCAGATGAAGCCGGATCCTGGACCCGGGACATCAGCCACGGCGAGATGATCCGCGCGGGCTACGACCGGACGATCGGCATCGACTCCTGCCGGCTCCAGTACCCGTACCAGGGCCTGAACCCCAATACGAGCGGTGACTACGACAGCCTGCCGTGGCGGCTGGGTCTGCTCACCCAGACCAGCTCCACCTGCTGACGGAGGGGGTCCCGCCGCTCGTGCGGAGCCCCCTCCGCCCCGCCGTAGCACGCCGAGGGGTCCGCACCGGGAACGCGGGCGGAGGGCGACGGGTTCCCGGACCGGGCCGGCTCCGTGGCGGACAACGGTCACCGACGCCCGTCCGGAGGGACCGCCCGGCCCGAACGGATTCCGGACCGGCCGAACCGGTGCTCCCGCCCGCTCACAGGCGCTGGTTCGCGACGTCGACCTCGTCCGGTTCCGGTCCCGTGGCCGGGTCCCGCTCCGCCCGCAGCAGGCGCAGCCGGTCCAGCCGGGAGATGACGGGCGAGGCCGTGACCCCGTGCAGGACGACGGAGACCAGGACGGTGAAGGCCACCACCGCCCACAGTTCCCCGGCCGGGACGTGGAACGTCTGGGTGCCGAGCGCGTAGGAGAGGTAGAAGAGCGAGCCGATCCCGCGGATGCCGAAGAAGGCGGTCACCAGGCGTTCGCGGGGGCCCGCGGCCGAGCCGAGCTGGGCGAGCCAGCCGGTCAGGGGGCGGATGACGAACAGCAGCGACAGGCCGACGAGGGCACCCTGCCAGGTCAGCTCGGACAGGATCCCCTGTCCGAGGCAGGCGCCGAGCAGCAGGAGCAGGCCGGCGGTCAGAAGGCGCTCCACCTGTTCCACGAAGTCGTGCATCACCGTGTGGTAGCCGTGGGCGCGTTCGGCGGCCCGCAGGCGGCAGGCCGTGACGAACACGGCGAGGAAGCCGTAGCCGTGGGCCGCCTCGGTGAGACCGTAGGCCAGGAGCATGGCTCCCAGGGCGACGAAACCCTCCCCGTGTTCGGACAGCCGCATCGTCCGCGGACCGGCGCGGAAGAACAGCCAGCCCAGCAGCGCTCCCACGGCCAGGCCGCCGGCCACGCCCACGGCGCACTTGTACAGCAGGTCGACCAGCAGCCAGTGCCCGATCCAGTCCCCGGACATCCCCGTACCGGCCGAGGCGGCCAGCGCCGTCGCGGCCGCGACCAGGGGGAAGGCCAGCCCGTCGTTGAGTCCCGCCTCGCTGGTCAGCGCGAACCGCACCTCGTCCTCGTCGTGCTCGGAGTCGGTGGGCGCGCCGACCCGCACCTCGGAGGCGAGCACCGGGTCGGTGGGCACGAGCACGGCGGCGAGGAGCAGCGCGGCGGCCGGCGGCCAGTCCAGCAGCCCCAAGGCGAGGAGCGCCGTCGCCACGACGGTCAGGGGCATCGTGATGCCGAGCAGCCGCCAGGTGGCACCCCAGCGGCGGCGGCCGAAGGGCCGGTTCAGGGCGAGCCCCGCCCCCATCAGCGAGACGATGACGCAGATCTCGGTGAGGTGCTCCGCCCATGCCCCGTCGCGGACGGGGTCGATCTCCGGCAGGGGCACGGGCAGCAGGGGCAGGACGGCGCCGCAGGCCAGGAACACGAGCGGCGCCGACAGCGGCCGGCCGGCCACCAGACGGGGCAGCATCGCCGCCCCCAGCACACCCGCTCCGAGCAGGGCAAAGAGGAAATCAGCCGAGGTCATCGCTGACGAGTGCCCGCCACCGGTCGAAGATACGCAGGCCCACCGACGTGCACCGGCCGGACGGGAGCGGCCGGCGTGCCGCGCCGGACGACGGTCCCGGCGCCGTCCGCAGCGGCGGGCCCGGCGCCGTCCGCGGGGCGGGCCCGTGGTCCGGCCCCGGGCCGCCGCACGTTAGGAGCCCCGGGGCAGGGGTAGTCGGACGCCCGGCGGGACGGGCCCGGTGGCCGGCCGCGTGCGGGGTGACCCGTGTGGCGGCCGGCCGGGCGCGCGGTGAGACTGGGGCGAGCGGCGGCCGACGATGGGTGGGTCATGCACAGCGTTGAGGAAACGATCGAGATCGCGGTTCCGGTGAGCACCGCGTACAACCAGTGGACGCAGTTCACGGGCTTCCCCCGGTTCATGAGGGCGGTGAAGAGGGTCGACCAGGTCAGGCCCGCCCTCACCCGGTGGACCATCGCGGCGGGACCGCTGCGCCGTGAGTTCCAGGCCGAGATCGTGGAGCAGGAGCCCGACTCGCACGTGGTCTGGCGGAGTCTCGAGCGGCATCACGCCCACCGGGGCGAGGTGACGTTCCGGCCCACCTCGGCGGGCGGCACGCTGATGACCGTACGGATCCACGTCGAACCGCGCGGCGTCACCGGCGTGCTCGCCGGCGTCCCCCGGCTGGCCGACCGGGTCGTACGGGACGAGCTGCGGCGTTTCAAGGAGTACATCGAGGGCCTGGGAGAAGAGACCGGGGCCTGGCGGGGAACCGTCCACGACGGGCGGGTACGGCCCGAGGAACCCAAGCCGCACCGGAGCCGGGTGGCCCGCTGGCCCGTCGGCTGATCCGCGAGCGGCAGCAGCACGAGGGAAGAGGCGACACGATGAAGAAGGCGCCCGGCGACGAGCCGACCGAGGCTCTGACCGTGACCCCGCCGAAGAAGTGGGCCGCGGGCGTGCCCGCGGTGGTCCACGCGATGGAGTACTCCCTGGAGGAGACCTCGCCCCGCAACGCCGGGCACACGTTGCTGACCATGAACCAGGTGGACGGCATCGACTGCCCCGGCTGCGCCTGGGCGGACCCCGCGCCGGGCCACCGGCACCGCAACGAGTACTGCGAGAACGGCGCCAAGCACATCAACGACGAGGCGACGACGAGGCGCGTCACCGCCGACTTCTTCCGCACGCACCCGGTCTCCGAGCTGGGCCGGCGCTCCGACGCCTGGCTGAACCAGCAGGGACGGCTGACCGAACCGGTGGTCAAGCGACCGGGGTCCGACCACTACGAGCCCATCAGCTGGAACGACGCCTTCGGCCTGCTCGCCGCGGAGCTGACGTCGCTCGACTCCCCCGACGAGGCCGTGTTCTACACCTCCGGCCGGGCGAGCAACGAGGCCGCGTTCGTCCTGCAGCTGTTCGCCAGGGCGCTGGGCACCAACAACCTGCCCGACTGCAGCAACATGTGCCACGAGTCCAGCGGGTTCGCCCTGCACGAGACCCTGGGCACCGGCAAGGGCACGGTCAGTCTCGACGATCTGCACCACGCCGACCTGATCTTCCTGGTGGGGCAGAACCCCGGGAGCAACCACCCGCGGCAGCTGTCCGCGCTCGAGGAGGCCAAGCGCAACGGCGCCCGCGTCATCGCGGTGAACCCGCTGCCGGAGGCCGGTCTGCTGAGGTTCAGGAACCCGCAGAAGCCGCGCGGGGTGATCGGGCAGGGCGTCGAGATCGCCGATCGGTTCCTCCACATCCGCAACGGTGGCGACCTCGCCCTGTTCCAGGGGCTCAACCGGCTGCTGCTGGAGGCCGAGGACGCCCGGCCGGGCCAGGTGCTCGCCCACGACTTCATCGCCTCCGACACCGAGGGCTTCGAGGAGTTCGCCGAGCACGCCCGCACCGTCGACTGGGAGGACGTCCTCGCCGCGACCGCGCTGACGCGCGAGGAGATCGAGCAGGTCCGGGACGAGGTGCTGCGCAGCGACCGCGTCATCGTCTGCTGGGCGATGGGGATCACGCAGCACAAGCACGCCGTCCCCACCATCCGGGAGATGGTGAACTTCCTGCTGCTGCGCGGCAACGTCGGCCGGGCCGGCACCGGCGCCTGCCCGGTGCGCGGGCACAGCAACGTGCAGGGCGACCGCACGATGGGCATCTGGGAGCAGATGCCGGACGAATTCCTCGACGCGCTCCAGGAGGAGTTCGGCTTCGATCCGCCGCGCGCCCACGGCCTGGACTCCGTCAACTCGATCAAGGCGATGCGCGAGGGCCGCATCAAGTTCTTCCTGTCACTGGCCGGCAATTTCGTCCGCGCCGCCCCGGACAGCGAGATCACCGAGGAGGCAGTGCGCGGCTGCCGCACGACCGTCCACATCTCCACCAAGCTCAACCGGTCGCACACCGTCTGCGGCGAGACGGCGCTCATCCTGCCGACCCTCGGCCGCACCGAACGGGACATCCAGGCCGACGGGGAGCAGTTCGTCACCGTGGAGAACTCGATGAGCGAGGTGCACACCTCCCGCGGCCGTCTCCAGCCCGCCTCCCCCCTGCTGCTCAGCGAGGTCGCCATTGTGTGCCGGCTCGCCCGCCGCACCCTCGACAAGGCGAGGGCGGACATCCCGTGGGAGGAGTTCGAGGCCGACTACGGCACGATCCGCGACCGCGTCTCCCGCGTCGTCCCCGGCCTGCACGACTTCAACCGGCGGGTGACGCGTCCCGGCGGCATCCAGCTGCCGAACCCGGTCAACGAGGGCGTCTACCACAACCCCGCGGGCAAGGCGCTGTTCACCCGCAACGCCTGGGAGATGCTGAACGCCCCCGAGGGGCACCTGCTGCTGCAGACCCTGCGCTCGCACGACCAGTGGAACACCGTGCCCTACACGTCGAACGACCGCTACCGGGGCATCCACGGCAGCCGGCGGGTGGTGCTCGTCCACCCGGAGGACATCATCGGTCTCGGTCTGGCCGAGGGGCAGTACGTCGACCTGGTCGGTGTCTGGCAGGACAACGCCGAGCGCCGCGCCGAGGGCTTCCGCGTGGTGCCGTACCCGACCACGCGCGGCTGTGCCGCCGCCTACTACCCGGAGACCAACGTCCTGGTACCGCTGGAGAGCGTGGCCGACAAGAGCAACCAGCCGACGTCGAAGGGGATCGTGGTCCGGCTGGAGCCCGTCGCCGCGCCCCGGTCGGAGGCGTCCCCGAGCCGGGGTCCGTCCGCCCGCCCGACGGCGTGAGCGGGGTCGCTGCGAGGGTCAGCGCGGAAGCGTCCAGCCGGGCGTCCAGGTCCCGGCGGCGCCGTGGTCGGCCGCTGTGGCCGCGAGGTGGGCGCGGAGGATGTCCAGGGCCGGGTGGGGGTTGTCGCGCCGCCACAGGAGGGAGTGCGGGTAGACGGGCGTCGGGTCGGTCACCGGGATGCGGCGCAGGCCATGGCCGGCGGGCCACACCAGGCGCGTGTGTCCGCCCATGAAGGTGGCCAGGGCCGGGGTGTCGGCGACGGTGTCGAGGAGGGCGTCGGAGCCGAAGTTGGGGCCGGTGGCCTCGATGGTGAGGCCGAACTCGGCCACGAGGTCGTCGTAGTAGGCGGCCCATTCGGTGCCGGGGACGATGCCGGGCATCCAGATCCGGTGTCCGGCGAGCTGTTCGACGGTCACGGACCGGGCGCCGGCCAGTGCGTGGGCGGGACCGGTGAGGAGCTGGAGCGGCTCGTCGAGCACCCGGACCGACGCGATGTCCTCCGGCAGGGGTCTGCCCGGCGCGGCGACGGCGCGGAAGGACGCGTCGATCGTGCCGGAGCGCACGGCGGCGACGGCGGCCTCGATGTCGAGGAGCATCACCACGTCGAGATCGATCTCGGGGTGGGCGCCGTGGAAGCCGCGCATGAGCCCCGACGCCGCTCCGCGCGAGGCGATGATGTCGACGCGCAGGGGCCGGCGGCCGGCGCGCACGGACGTGAGCGCGCGCTCGGCGACGCGCAGCAGTTCGCGCGCATGGGGCAGGAACGCCTGCCCGTCGATGGTGAGTCCGGCTCCGCGCGCGGTCCGGGTGAACAGTCGCACCGCGAGGTGGCGCTCCAGCGCGGCGATGCGCTTGGAGACGGCCTGCTGGGTGATCCCCAGCTCGGCGGCCGCCTCCTGGAACCGTCCCGTGTCGGCGGCGGCCACGAACGTCCGGACGGTGTCGAGATCCATGCCGGCATCCTAAAGACACAACGGCGGGTTGTGGCCGAGAGCCCGTCCGTTGTTTGATTCCCGGCCGGAGCCTTCGCTTTGATGCGTCCGATCGCTTGTCGGTTGTACGGAAGGGGCGGGCGGGGAGTGTCAGGCACGCAGAGCGGGCACCGGCCGGGACGGCGGCTCGGGCGTCGGCGGGGGCGGCGGCTGGGGCGGCCGTTCGGGTGGCTGTGGGGGGCGTACGCGACGAGCGCGCTCGGTACGTGGCTCGCCTTCGGCGCGTTCCCGCTGATCGCCGTCCAGGTGCTGCACGCCGGACCGGCCGAGGTCGCGGCGCTCGCCTCGGCGGGAGCGGCGGTGGGCGCGGCGGCGGCGGTGCCGCTCGGCCCGTGGGTGGAGTTCCGGCGCAAGCGGCCGGTGCTGATCGCGACGGACCTGGTGCGGTGCGCGGCGCTGCTGACGGTCCCGGTGGCGTTCGCGCTCGGCGTGCTCACCTTCCTTCAGCTCCTGCTGGTCTCGGTCGTCGTCGCGGCGGCCGACATCACCTTCCGTGCCGCTTCCGGCGCCTACCTCAAGACGCTGCTGCCGGCCGAGGACCTGCTCGTCGCCAACGCCCGCCTGGAGTCCACGGCCTGGACGACCACGATCGTCGGACCGCCGCTGGGCGGCGCGGCGATCGGGCTCCTCGGCCCGGTGGCGACGGTGGTGACCGACGCGGTGAGCCACCTGCTGTCGGCGTTCGGTCTGTGCGCGACGGGCGGGCACGAGCCGCGGCCCGGGCGCCGGGAGGCCGGGCGCCCGCGGGCCGGGGACCTGCTCGACGGCTGGCGGTACGTCCTCGCCGACGCGACGCTGCGTCCGCTGTTCCTCAACACCACCGTGTTCAACGGCCTGGTGATGGCCTCCTCGCCGCTGCTGGCCGTCCTGATGCTCGGCCCGCTCGGGTTCGCGCCGTGGCAGTACGGCCTGGCCTTCGCCGTACCCTCGGTCGGCGGACTGCTCGGTTCGCGGCTGGCGCCGTCGCTGGTCACGCGGTTCGGGCAGCGGCAGGTCCTGCTCGTGTCCGGGACGCTGCGTGCGGTGTGGCCCGTCGGCCTGGCCTTCCTGGGGCCGGGCACCGGAGGGATGCTGCTGGTGATGGGTGTCGAGCTCGGGCTCATCTTCTGTTGCGGGGTCTTCAACCCCGTCCACGCCACCTACCGTCTCGAACGCACCGCGACCGACCGGGTCGTCCGCACGCTGTCGGCCTGGGCGGTGACGGCCAAGGCATCGACCGCGCTCCTGACGGCGGTCTGGGGTGTGCTGGGAAGCCTGCTGGGGCCGCGGACGGCCATCGCTCTGGCCGGCGTCCTCCTGCTCGCGACCCCGCTGCTGCTCCCCCGCCGCGCGACGGCGCGTCCGGCCGGTTCGGCGCCGGCGCCGAACCTCACCTGACGGGGCGCCCCCGCGATCATCGTGACCGGGACGGGGAGGCGGAGCCGTGCCGGTGGCCGGTCTCCGGGTGCGGATCGAGGAGGTCCACGCCGTGGCCGTGGGGTGTGCGAGCGGCCGCCGTTCGGGCGCCGCTCCGCGATCCTCAGGTGACGATGTTCTCCGCGTACGGGCACGTCCGTCCGTACACGGCGTCGAACGTGACCCGCTGACCCGCCAGGAGGCCCACGAGCCCGTGGTCGGCGATGTGGGAGTAGTGGGCGTACACGTCCGTGCCGTCGCCGTCCTGCTCGATGAAACCGAAGCCCCGTGCCGTGTTGAACCACTTCACCGTGCCGGTCGCCATTTATCCCCTCCTCCTCACAGCCGGTCGGATGCGCGCGGCACACGGCTCGCTTCGCACTCCGCACTTCACACTCCGCGCGGCGGACCCACCGGGGCCGAATAGCGCCGAACACATCCGGAGTTCCGGGTGAATTCAACGGGACGGCAGGACGAAGTCCGGATTCAATTTTCTTCCGGCCCGGAATGTTTTCCTCGCACGGCCGGATCCACCGCTCTCGCGCTCGGATATTCCGCGGTCATGACACCACAGGTGCGCGTCGGGCACGGTCGGGCGGCGATGGCGCGCGCCGGGCCGGTCGTCACCGCGGGCGGGCCCGACGGATCGAGCGGGCAGGCGGCAAACGGCTGGGCCCGCACCGATCGGTGCGGGCCCAGCCGTCACGTGCGCGCCGCGGATCAGACGGGAACGATGTTCTCCGCCTGCGGGCCCTTCTGGCCCTGCGTGACGTCGAAGCTCACCTTCTGGCCTTCCTGCAGCTCACGGAAGCCGGAGGTGGCGATGTTCGAGTAGTGGGCGAAGACGTCGGCGCCGCCGCCGTCCTGCTCGATGAAGCCGAAGCCCTTTTCCGCGTTGAACCACTTCACGGTGCCAGTAGCCATGTCATATCTCCTTCGGGGCATTACCCGTGGGACCTGCACTGTGCACATCCCGCGTCGCCGTGATGACCCCGTCCGGAAGAAAAACCGGCATGAAAAAGCGCACCTGCCGACCTGGGGGACGGCAGGGCACTTGAAGTTTTCGGGAACCACAACTGCAACTGGAAGAACCGTAGCACGGAATAACGACCCGAGCGAGCGCCGGTAAAAACCACATCGTTTCTCGATCAGTCCGCCGACATACCCTCACCGCGCATGAATCGGATTTCTGCGGCGACGGCGACAGAATTTGTGCCGTGAGCCCATGGCGGCACGGGCCTCCCCTCCACGACATCCGCCACCGCATCCGTCTCGGGGAGCGCACCGACACGCGCCGGCCGGAAGGCGGCCCGACGGGACCACCACCGGGCCACCGCGAGCGACGGGCCCGGGGACCCGGCCGCGCCGGAGTCCCCGGCGCCGCCTTCAGGCACCGAGGGGCGGCGGGGCGGGCGAGCCCGACCGCCCCGCCTTCCGACCGCCCTGCCGCCGACCGCCCGGCGGCCGATGGTCGATGGCCGGCGGCTCCGACTCGACGGCCGAGCCGATCCGGTCGGCCGTCCCGGTCAGGAAGGCGTCCCGGTCAGGAAGGAATGCCGGTGCCGTCTCCGCCGAGTGGTGCGGGCCCGCCCGTCCGTCACCAGGGCACCTCGCCCTCGTCGTCGAAGAAGCGGCCCGTCGGCCCGTCGTCCGCCACGGTCACCAGCCGGATCGCGGAGGCCGCGCCCTGCTGCGGGGTGCGCACTCCCCGGAAGCCGTTGAGGTCGGTCGCCGTGAAACCGGGGCAGACGGCGTTGATCAGGATGCCCGTGCCGGCCAGTTCCTTGGCGTACTGCACGGTGACGGCGTTGAGGAAGGTCTTCGACGGCGCGTAGGCGACCGAGAGGGGACCCGTCTCGGCGCCGGGTGTGCTCTGCAGTGTCAGGGAGCCGACACTGCTGGAGACGTTCACGATCCGCGGCGACGGCGAGCGGCGCAGCAGCGGCAGCAGGGCGTTGGTGACGCGGACGACGCCGATCACGTTGGTCTCCACGGCCGCCCGTATCCGGTTCACGTCGACCGTGGTGGGCTCCTGCGGGCCGCCGCCGGTGATCCCCGCGTTGTTGACGAGCGCGTCGAGCCGCCCGGCCCGCTGCTCGATCAGGCCGGCCGCCGCCGCCACGCTCGCGTCGTCGGTCACGTCGAGCGGCACGCCGAACGCGTCGGCCCCGGCCGCGCGCAGCTTCTCCACGGCGGCCTCGCGCCGCTCCCCGTCCCGCGCGCCGACCCCGACGGACCAGCCCAGGGCGCCGAGTCCGACGGCGATCTCGTACCCGATGCCCTTGTTGGCGCCGGTCACCAGCACGACCTTCTGTCCGTTCACGTTGTTCCCGCTGTTCCCGCTGTTCGTCTCGCTCATGACGTCGATCCTTCTCCCGCGGCCGCCGGGGCGTCCAAGACCGATCGGGTGGGCGTCGATACCGTCCGGGTATCGCCCCTGGCCGGCCCGGTTACGCTGACGAGGTGGAGACACGTGAGCTGCGGTACTTCGTCGCGGTCGCCGAGGAGTTGCACTTCGGCCGGGCCGCCCGGCGGCTCGGGATCGCCCAGCCTCCGCTGTCGCGGGCGATCGGAGGGCTCGAACGGCGCCTGGACGCCGCCCTCCTGGAGCGCGGCAGCCGGGGCGTCACCCTGACCGGGGCCGGGGCGGTGCTGCTGCGGGAGGCGCGGGCGGCGCTGGACGCCGTGGAGGCCGCCGAGCGGCGCGCCCGCCGGGCCGCCCGCGCCGCGGCCGGCCGGCCGGCCGTGGTCCTCGCCGCGAAGGCGGGCGCCTCCGACGAACTGCTGGCGAAACTCCTGGACGCCTATGCCGCCGAACCCGGCGCCGTCGCGGTGGACATCGTGCTGTGCGGGCCGGGCGAACAGGTACGGGTGCTGTGCGACGGCCGGGCCGACGTGGCCCTGTTGCACCGGCCGTTCGACGACACGGCCGGCTTCGACACCGAGGACCTGCACACCGAGGGACAGGTCGTGGTCCTCCCTGCGGACCATCCCCTCGGCGGCCGCCCCCACCTGCGGCTCGCCGAGGTCACCGGCCTTCCCGACCTGCCCCTCCCCCGCTGGCCGCGCCCCGACGGCACCTTCCCGGACGGCCCCGGCCCGCAGGTGCGCGACCACACCCAGCTCACCCAGCTCATCGCCCTCGGCCGTGCGTGCGCGGTCGTCCCGGAGTCGGGCCGCACCGGCCTGCGCGAAGGCCTCACCGCCGTACCCGTCCTCGACGCCCCCCGCGTCACCACGGTCATCGCCTGGCCCCCGCACAGTCGCTCGACGGCGGTCGCGGGACTGGTCCGCGCCGCCGGCGCCCTGTGACCGGCGCGGACGAGGGAACGAAGGGACGGAGGGACGGAGGGACGACTTGCGCTGAAGTGCGCTCCAAGTCGTAACGTCGCAGGCACCGCGGCGCGCAGGGCCCGTTTCGCCCGACGCCCCTCACGGGATGCCGAACGGTGGAATCCGACGCTAGATGGATGAGGGGCCTCGCGCCGCCCCGACGACGAACGAACACGCGAACGCGCGAACGTACGCGCAGAGAAAGGTGGGACACGGCATGCGGAAGCGCAGCCTGCGGGACCTCCAGGTGTCGGCCATCGGCCTGGGGTGCATGGGCATGTCCGCCTTCTACGGATCCGCCGACCGGGAGGAGGGGATCGCCACCGTCCGGCATGCCCTCGACCTCGGGGTGAACTTCCTCGACACCGCGCAGATGTACGGGCCGCTCACCAACGAGTCGCTCGTCGGCGAGGCGATCCGGGGGCGTCGCGACGAGTACGTGATCGCGACGAAGTTCAACTACCGGATGGACGACGCGGTGCCAGGCGACATCAGCACGGTCGGCCCGCAGGACGGCTCGGCCGAGCACGTCCGCAGCTCGGTCCACGGTTCCCTGAAGCGTCTGGGGACCGACCACATCGATCTGTACTACCAGCACCGGGTCGACCCGAACGTACCGATCGAGGAGACGGCCGGCGCGCTGGGCGAGCTGGTCGCCGAGGGCAAGGTGCGGTACATCGGCCTGAGCGAGGCGAGCGCGGAGACCATCCGGCGCGCGCACGCCGTGCACCCGGTCACGGCGGTGCAGAGCGAGTACTCGCTGTGGTCGCGGGACGTGGAGGCCGAGGTGCTGCCCGCCTGCCGTGAGCTGGGCATCGGCTTCGTGCCGTACTCGCCGCTCGGCCGCGGTTTCCTCGCCGGGCGGTTCACCTCACCGGACGAGCTGGACGCGAACGACTGGCGCCGCGAGAACCCGCGCTTCCAGGACGCCAACCTGGAGGCGAACCTGCGGCTGGCGGCGAAGGTGAAGGAGATCGCCGCCGAGAAGGAGGTGACCCCGGCCCAGCTGGCCATCGCCTGGGTGCTGGCCCGGGGCGAGGACCTGGTGCCGATCCCGGGCACCAAGCGCCGCACCTACCTGGAGCAGAACGCCGCGGCGGTCGACATCACGCTGACCGGGGACGAGCTGGCCCGCATCGACGCGGAGCTGCCCGAGGCGTCGGGCGAGCGGTACGACGAGGCGGGGATGAAAAGCGTCAATCGCTAGGAGTGTTCCGCCGGCGGCGCCGCGGTTCCCCTCCGCCGCGCCGTCGCCGCCGGCTGCGGGCCCGCACCGGTCCCGGGCCCCACCGGTCTCCTCGCCGGTCGGATGTCACCCGATCGTGCGGCAGGCCCCTCTCCGGCGGTTCGGGCGACCGCATCAGCCGTGGGCCCGGTGGCCGGGCGGCCGGTCCTGTCAGAGCCGCCGTCCGTCGTCCGCCCATGCCGCTGGCGGATGCCGTCGTCCTGTTCGATCAGGCATGGACCCGGTTCGAGTCGTGGCCGGCCGCTCACTCGCCGGCGGACCGTGCCGCGCTTCGACCGCCGGCCGTCCGCACCTCTGCGTGCCGTTCGCGCTGCCCGACGACGGGGGTGTCGCGTTCGTCGATCACCGGCCCGGCCCCACGTACGGGCACGTGTACGAGATGGGCGTCGGCTCCGGCGACCTGGACGGCACCCTTGAGGGCTCGATCCTGACCGAGTTCGTCCGCGCCGTGACGGACGCCCTGGAGTCGGGCACGCCGTTCCTGTACCGCCGGTCGGCCGCCTTCGAGCACTCCTCGGGCAGGACCTGCGCCGAAGGGGGATCCGTTCCTGAAGGCCTCCCCTTTCCCCGCAAGTCCGGGAAGGGGCTTCCCCTCCACCTCGCGGGAGCGGTGAAGCCGCAGCGAGGGAGCAGGGCCCTGCCCGTCCACCGGAGCAGGCTCACGCCGTACCGGGTGCCGGGCGCTCAGGGACGGGCGAACAGCCTTCCGAGGTCGTCGAAGGCGTCGCCGACGAACCGTCCCAGGGTGTGCTGCGGGTCGGCGGTCTCGATCCAGCGTTCGAAGGCGGTCTTGAACACGGCCAGACCGGCCTCCGCGGCGAGGCGTGCCTCCGGCTGCGCCGTTCCGCGCCGCATCAGGGCACCGGTGAGCGTCTGCGACCAGGACGCGAGTTTGGCCAGTTCACGTTCCTGCAGTTCCGGGTGGGCGGCGATGACGGTCTGACGCCGCCGCGCCAGCTCCCTGCGGTCCTCCATCAGCCCGGAGAGTTCGAGCAGGGCCGCTGTCACGGCCTCGGCCGGGGTGAGCGCCGCGGAGCTCCGGGTCACGGCTTGTTCCAGGACCTCCTGGAGCTGCCGATTCCCGGGGAAGAGCACCTCACGCTTGTCCGCGAAGTGGCGGAAGAACGTCCGCTCGGTCAGTCCGGCGCGCTGCGCGATCTCCTTCACCGTGGTCCGCTCGAAGCCCACTTCCGCGTAGAGCTCCAAGGCCGCGTACTCCAGTCGGCCGCGCGCGTCCGGCGCCCATCTTCCCATGGCTCCACCCTACGTGATGACAGTGACTGCCATCGATGAGCTACTGTAGTGATGTCAGTCAATGACATCACCTTGATCACAGGTGTCCCCCAGCTCATGCGAAGGATCACTCATGCGCGTATTCGTCACCGGAGCGTCCGGCTGGATCGGCTCCGCGGTCGTCCCCGAGCTCATCTCCCACGATCACCGGGTCACCGCCCTCGCCAGGTCGGACGCCGCCGCCCGAGCCCTGCGCAAGGCCGGGGCCGAGGTGGTCCGAGGATCCCTGGACGACCTCGACATCCTGCGCGGCGCGGCCGCCGACTCCGAGGGCGTCGTCCACCTGGCCTTCAAGCACGACGCCGCCTTCTCCGGCGACTTCAAGAGCGCCATCGCCGCCGACCGCGGCGTCGTCACCGCGATCGGCGCCGCCCTCGCGGGCACCGACCGGCCCTTCATCGCCACCGGCGGTACCCCCGCCGTCCCCGGCCGCACCGCCACCGAGCACGACGGGCGTCCCGCCGCCACGGACGCCGTCGACGACAACAGCCCGGCCGGCCGCGCCGGAACCGACGAGATGGTGCTGGCGCTGTCCTCCCGCGGGATCCGTTCCGCGGTGCTGCGCCTGCCGCGCGCCGTCCACGGGGAGAACGACCCCGGCTTCACCACCTCGCTCATCGCCACCGCCCGTGACAAGGGCGTGTCCGGGTACGTCGGCGACGGCTCCCAGCGCTGGCCCGTCACCCACCGTCTGGACGCCGCGCGCGCTTTCCGCCTCGCCTTGGAGAAGGCACCTGCCGGCTCCCTCCTGAACGTCGTCGGACAGGAGGGCGTCACCATCCGGAGCATCGCCGAGTCCATCGCCCGCCACCTGGGCGTGCCGCTCTCCTCCGTCGCCGCCGAGAACGCGCTCGAGCACTTCGGCTGGCTGGGCGCTCTCGTGTCGCTGGACCAGCCGGCGTCCAGCGCGATCACGCGTGAGCTGCTCGGATGGCGACCGACGCATCCCACGCTCCTGGAAGACCTCGACCAGGGGCACTACTTCCGCTGAGCGGGTCGCGCCCGACCAGGGCCGTGCCGGTACGGCGCGGCCGGGGTCACACCGTGTGCGTCGGCGCCGCTCCTGCCGTGCGCCGCGGGCTCCTCCCCCGCGGCCGGCCGCTCGACGGCGGCCGTGGCGCCCCGGCGGTCCTCGCCCCGTGCGAGGCCCGTCGCGGGTGCGGGAACCGGGTCAGCACCCTCGCGCCGGCTGGACCATGATCAATCTCCGCGCCGACCACGGTTCGACTGATCCCCGGGGCCGGGACAGATGCAGGACGTGCGGGCCGGCCCGCTCCAGTCCCCCGCGCGCCGTCCCAGGCCCGTCGAAGAGGGCGGGGCCGGCCCGGACCGCCATGCCCCACACCCGGTACACGGACGCCGCGGTGAAGCAGCCGCGTTCGGACGGCTTCGACGTCCAGGATGAGGACGTGGCCCGCCTCTCGCCGTTCGTGCGCCACCACATCAACGTGCTGGGCCGGTATTCCTTCCAGCTCTGCGAGCCACCGGAAGGGCTGCGGCCCCTGCGTGACAAGAAGGCCACGGGCGAGGAGTGACAGCCACCGACGCTCCTCAGCGAAAGTCCTGGACCGTGGTCAGGGGTTCAGCAACTGGCGAAACTGCTGGTCGAACTCCCGCGGGTCCCGGCTCAACGATGCCTTGACCATTTCGGTGAACTCGTCGACCACCACCTCGACGGCGTCGGCCTCGACGCCGTCGAGGGTGATTCGGGCGACATCGGCCGGGTCCATCTTGGGCATGTCGTAGCCCTTCATCATGTCGGTGTCGGCCGCCCCGAGATGCACCGAGGTGACGAGCGTGCCCTGACCGGCCATCTCCTGGCGCAGCGCTCGACTCATGCTCCAGACGGCTGCCTTCGAGACCGCGTAGGCGCTGCTGCCGGGGAAGACGAACCATGATGCCGAAGAAGCCATGTTCACGATCGAGCCCCCGCCATTTGCCGCAAGGACCGGTGCGAAGGCGCGGGCCATCGACAGCGTGCCCCAAAAGTTCACGTCCAGTGCGGCATGTACCGCCTGCAGGTCGCCGAGCAGGGCGCCGCCTCCGATGCCGGCATTGTTGACCAGCAGGTTCACATCGTCCGCCGTGCGGGCTGCGGCGGTGACGGCGTCCGGGTCGGAGATGTCCAGTGCGAGGACCTCGACGCCGTCGAGATCGATGGACTCGGGACGACGGGCGGCCGCGTAGACCTTCGCGCCTCGCTCGACGAGCTGGGCAGCGAGGTGGCGGCCGATACCGCGGTTGGCTCCGGTGACGAGCGCAGTGGCTCCGTTGATGTTCATGAGACGTACGCTAGAACCTCACGTCGACGTGAGGATCAAGTCCGAAGTGACGGAAGGTGTCATGCGTATCGGAATGGTGGCCGAACGCGCTGGAGTCAGCGTCCGTGCGCTGCGGTACTACGAAGAGCAGGGGCTCGTCATCGCCGACCGCAGCCCCAGCGGCCACCGGCGGTACCCCGAGTCCGCCGTCGAGCGGGTGAAGTTCATCCAGCTCCTCTACGCGGCCGGTCTGGCCAGCAAGGCGATCCGGCAGATCCTTCCGTTCCTGGACACTCTCGTCGCGACCCCGCAGATGACACGCCGGCTCATGGACGAGCGTGCCCGTATCAGGGGCCAGATCGACGCCCTGACCAGGGCGCACGATCGACTCGATGAGCTGATCCGCCTCTCCGCCGAGTACGAGAGCACCCCGGCTGCGTGCTCGGCGACGTAGCCGCATCGCACGCGTCACCTCTGCGGCACTGACGGCGATGAGAGAAGCCGTTCCGGCAGTGGGCGTTCTCCAAGCCTCACGCTGATGCCCGGAGCCGTCCTCCCTCACGTGTCGACGTCCCACGACATCGATGCCGACAAGATGCTCGAGGTGCTCCGCATCGGCAAGGAGAAGATGTCCGGCAAGGGCACCGAGAGCGCCGAGAAGCGTGTCGACCCGCTCCGCCGGCGGACGGGCCTCGTGCGGGAGCAGGTCATCGAGGACGTGGCCGCCTCCTTCCGCAACCGCTACGGGACGACCGCAGGCGAAGTCGCGGTGGAAGAGATGGACCGCGCGGAGGAACCGGTGCGGTCGAAGCTCGCGACCGAGGAGCGGACCGCGCGCGTGCCGTGAACGCCGCATTCTGCCGGGTGCCGCCTCGTACCCGGCAGGGCGAGCAGGTCTTTGCCCGTGATCATGTCGGCTGGTGGTGTCCTCCCCGTCCGACCGTGGTCACGCCGGGTCCCTCGCTGGAAAGGCCCCGGTCGAGCGCCTCCGCCCAGAACCGGCCGGCCGCCCGGTCGTCGAGAGCCTTGATGTTCACCTGAACGGGTCGCGGTCCCCTGTCGGCGGTCTCCTGCGCCCGCCCCGGCACCCCGCGGTTCGGGACCGGGCCGACAGGGCGTCAGGTGTGGCGTTGGCGCCGCCTTCTCCTGAGTGATGACGCCGGGACCGGTCACCTCGCGGCGGGCACCGCGGGCGGGACGCGCGGACGCCGTCACCGGGACGGGAACGTCCGGCTGCGGGTGAGGTGCGGTACCGGCTCACCAGCTTAGTCACCCCGGCGGCCCGTGCCATCCCGGCCGCGGGCGGCGACCGCGCGGGAACGGCTCCCGGATGGCACGGCCCGCCGAGTGGTGGAAACATCGATGGTGTGCTTGGCGCCGCTCCACGCTCGTGCGAGGAGGGATCGTCATGGCCAAGCGTCTGGTCGTCTGCTGCGACGGCACGTGGAACTTCGCCGACCAACCGAGCAAGACCAATGTCGCCAAGGTCGCCCTGTCCGTGCGTCCAGGACACGCGGACGGGAAGGAGCAGCGCGTCCACTACCACGGTGGCGTGGGCACCCGGCGGCAGGAGCGGCTGCGCGGTGGCGCGTTCGGCGTGGGACTGTCCCGGAACGTCCTCGACGCCTACCGGTTCCTCGTCGAGACGTACGAGCCCGGCGACGAACTGTTCCTCTTCGGTTTCAGCCGGGGCGCGTTCACCGCGCGGAGCCTGTCGGGGCTGCTGCGCAACTGCGGTGTGCTGCGCCGGGACCACGTCGACCGGATCCCGGAGGCCTGGGACCTGTACCGCAACCGGATCGAACGGCCGACCGGCGCGGCGGCGACGCTGTTCCGCCGCTCGTACGCGCGTGAGACGCGGATCCACTTCATCGGCGTGTGGGACACGGTCGGCGCCCTGGGCATCCCCGTCCCCGACGCCACGTGGCTGCAGCCGGCCGTGCGACGGTTCAACCGCCGCTGGGCGTTCCACGACACCGAGCTGAGCAGCTGGGTGGGGGCGGCCTTCCACGCGCTGGCCGTCGACGAACAGCGCTCGGCGTTCCGGCCGACCCTGTGGCACCAGCAGCCCGGCGCGGCCGAGCAGGGCCAGGAGCTGAAGCAGGTGTGGTTCGCCGGGGTGCACTGCGATGTCGGCGGCGGCTACGAGGAGACGGGCCTGTCCGACGTCACCCTGCTGTGGATGGTCGACCAGGCCCGCAGACACGGGCTGGCGTTCGACCCCGATGTGCTCGGCACGGCCGGGCCGAAGGTGATGAAGCCGGAGCAGAGCGTCGACTTCCGCGTGCGGCCGGACGGTTCGGGCGCGATGCACGCCTCGTGGACGGGCGCGTACCGGGCGTTCGAGCCCCTGCACCGGCCGCTCGGCAAGGCGGTCGACGGCGACGGCGTACCCGACGGCAACGAGTTCCTCGCGGTGCCCGCCAAGGAGCGCCACGACCGTGACGCGCGCTACCGTCCGCCGGAGCTGGAGCGGTATCTGAGCGGTCAGGAGTCGGTCCGGCTGGAGCCCGTGCTGCTGCCGGACATCGCCGCGGGCCTGCCGCCCATGCCTCCCGCGGCGTCCGCCCCCGGTACGGCGGCCGACGCGCGGGGCGGGCACGACCGCACCGTCTGACACCACGTCCCGCACGACCGGCGCGCCACATCCCGCGTCCGCGACCGGGATCAGTGCGCCGCGATCCAGCGCCGGACGGCGTCGTTGACGGTGTCGTCCATGGTGCTCAGCGCCTCCACGGCGTGCAGGTCTCCGGGCTCGGGCGCGACTCCTGCCCGCACGAGCGCCGCGTGCAGCTCGAGGCGGCGGCAGTCGGCCGGGAGCAGGGAGGGTCGCCGGGCAGGCTCGGGGGCGTGCCGGGGCGTCTCCTCCTCGGCCCGTGCCCGGGGCGGCACACGCCAGTCCTCGTCCCCCCACTGCCCACCCGTTCCCGGCTCGTCGAGAGTCGTGCTCGCGTCGACACCGCAGCGGTAGGGGTCCAGGATCAGCCGGGGCATCGTCACGGCGGTCGGTGAGTGCTTCCACTCCTGCATACAGCCGGCCTCCAAGGTCGGTGTGCGTTCGGCGTTCGTTCGGTGTCCAGGAGGCGGTCCGGGCGGTCGGCAGTTGCGGTCCGGGCGGCGGACCACCCGATCGCACCCAAACCCATCTCGTCACACCGGCGCACCGTCGGAAAGGACGACGACACGTGCGCCGGTGCGGCGTCCCGCCGGCACGCGCGCGTGCGTGAGCCGTCGGCGGCCCGTCCGGAGGCGGCGGTCCTCCGCGGCCCGTACCGACCACTTTCGGCCGCGATCTGTTCCGGCGGCCGGTTCATGATGCATGGTGGGGGTGCGGGTCACGCCTCCCCCGGACGAAGGACCGCCCGCCGGGCCGCGCCGTCCCGTCTGCCGGACGGCCGGGTCCGCCGCACCTCCCGGCTCCCCACGGGAGGCATGCGGCTGTCCGGACGCGGATCGTCGTACGGTGTCCCGTCCGGCGGCGGCCGGGACGCGGAGCGGTTCGACACCGGGGCGTGCGGACGGGGCGCGCGGACGTCCCGTCCGCACATCGTGTGCGGAAAACTCCTGTGCGCCGGCTCGCACACCTCTGCGATCATCCCCGGATGGCGCACCGTCTCGAATCGCTGGTCATCCGGCACACCCACCGCCTCCCCTCCCCCGCGGGCTCCGCCGGCGAAGGAGCCGCCGCCGCGCGGCAGTTCGACGCGGCGCTGATGTCCGTGGGCTTCAAGCTGTCGCCGGAGCTGCTGGAGCGGCTGTCGGGACTGTCCGAGGCCGCGGTCGTGCACACGGCCGGGCGGACGCTGCGCACCGTGAGCGAGATGGTGGGCGACCACGTCCGGCACAACCCGTACTTCATCGACTTCCCCGCGAACGTGCCGGACACCGAGGAGTTCTGGACGCGGTGCGTGGCGGAGGCGCTCGCCGACGACGCCTCGCGCGAGAACGTGCTGACCCGGTCGGCCCACGGGACGCTGGACCTGCTCGGTCTTCCCTCCTACGGCCGCTACCGGCACACCTACGAGGAGATGCTCGCGGCGCAGGACGAACTGATCGCCTCGGACCGCGACCGGGTGACCGTCCTGCACCTCGGGCGGGATCTGGACGACGAACTCACCGACCTGTACCTGGCCCTGGCGGGCAGCACGACGCCGCTGGGCGAGGAGCACCTGGGCGACCTCGGGATCCTCGCCGAGCGGTGCGCGCTCGGCCCCCAGCCCGAGTCGGTCCCGGTCCGGGAGAACCGCGCGGTGGTCAACCGGGCCCGTCTCGCCGCCGGCGCGGACCTCCTGCTGGACACCGTCACCGATGTGCTGCGGCTCGCGTGCGCCCTGTCGGGCGGTGACGTGACGCTGCGGGAACCGACCCGGTTCCGGGCCCTGCCGCGGCCGGTCCGCCGGGCGCTGATCGCGGGTCTCGACGCCGTGGTCGCGGCGGACCCCGCCAAGCTGGCCGACGTGCACGCGCACCGCGAGCCCTTCAAGCGGCTCGGCGAGCGTCTCCACCCGCACGAGTACCCGCGCCGGCCGCACGCCGCCGAGGTGTTCGCCGTGGCGCGGGGCGAGAAGGAGGCCCGGTCCTTCGACAGCCGTGTCCAGAAGCTGCTCGACGAGTACGACGTCCTCGGCGCGACGCGACTGCTGAAGTCCGCTCCCGGCAAGCTGTTCCGTGCCCTGGACCTCCTGCTGCGCATCGCCGCCGACCAGGGGGAACGGGACGCGGTGGTGGCCGCCGCGGTGGAGGTCGCCCCGCGGGTGTCCGGCCGGGTCGTGCTCTCGGTGCGCGAGCACTTCCAGAACCGGGAGCGGGAGACGGCCGAACCCCGGATCTTCGTCAACCGCCGGGGTCGCGGCTGGGTCGTCCCGGACGCACGGCCGCCCGTGCCCGCCGCCGACCGTGAGCGCCTGGTCGCCGCCCTCGACGCCGAGACCCGGCGCCGGCTCCCCGCGCCGGGCCGGCTGCTGCTCGGTCCCGGCATCCTCGACGTGGCGCTCCCGCTCAGCGGCAGGGCGACCGCGGCCGGGCTCGGCGTCCTGCCGCGCGGTTCGGTGTCCGCCGTCGAGGGGGAGCGGCTGCGCTTCTTCGTGTACTGGAAGGAGGCCGGGCAGCGCACCGACTACGACCTCTCGGCGCTGCTCCTGCACACGGACTACAGCACCGACTCCTGGCTGTCCTACACCTCCCTGACGGCGCTCGGGGGCAGGCACTCGGGCGATGTGACCGAGGCGCCCGAGGGGGCCTCGGAGTTCATCGACCTGTCCCTGGAACGGGTGCGCAGCACGTTCGTCGTTCCGCAGGTCAACGTCTACGCCGGTGAGGGTTTCGAGGAGGTCGCGGAGTCGTTCTTCGGCTTCATGCTGCGCGACGGTGAGCAGGAGGGCCGCCCGTTCGAGCCGCGCACGGTGCGGATGAAGTCGGATCTGCGCGGGGCGGGCCGGGTGGCGCTGCCGCTGGCGTTCCGGCGCGAGGACGACGGCGGCTGGCGGGCGAAGTGGCTGCACCTCTACCTGAGGGGCGTCTCGTCGGCCAACCGGGTCGAGGAGAACCAGGTGTCGGTGTCCAAGGTGGTGCGCGCCGTCGTCGAACGCGAGTACCTGACGGTGCGCCACCTGGTCGGTCTCCTGTCCGGCGGCACCACGGTCGTGGAGCGGTGGGACGGCGGGCCGGTGCCGGACGAGCCGGTGCTGTACATCGGTCTCGAACGTCCCGAGGGGCTGCACCCGGACTCCCGGGTCGTCACGCCAGAAAATCTCCGCGACCTGATCCCGGCCTGAGTGCTAGCGTTGCCCGCGGCGAGGCCATGAAAGGACTTCCTTCTCCACTCCTTCTGAAACGAGTTCTTTCGCTTTCCTCGCCGTCGACGTCGCTCGACGAAGGCGCCCGCGCTCACCGCGCGGGCGCCTTTGCGCTCCCCCCGCTCGGCGAGCGGGTCTCACCGCGCTCGCCGAGGGGACTCACCACGCCTGCGGGTCAGGAGACGCGCTTCAGCTGCCAGGCGTTGTTGCTGAGGCTGGGGGTCGACGAATAGATGCAGCTGCTGGTGTAGTACGAGCTGGTCTGGACCCAGCCGGCGGGCTGGTAGGTGGAGGCGCAGGCGTTGACCACGGTGCCGACCGGCAGACCGGTGAGCTGCTTTATCTGCTTGATGTTCGGGCTGAAGCTCTGCGTGCCGCAGCTGCTGCTGTAGCCCCAGCTGACGTCGACGTAACCGGCCGGGGTGACGACGCTCGCACAGGAGGTGAAGACATCACCGGGAGCGGCCTGGGCGGGCGCGGCGGACAGGGCGAACATCGCTGCCGTGCCGGTGAGGGCCAGACAGGCGGAACGAAGGCGACGCATCTGTGGTGACTCCTTCTGATCGCGGGCGGCCGGTCAGGCCGAGAAGGCATTTCTACGGCCCGCCGATCAGTTCGGACAGGGACTTTCCAGTCGAACAGGGATATGAATTCGGGCTCGGGCCCGGCTTCGGACCGGGGTTCCGGTGAAGTCCTCGCCGGTCAGGAACCGCAGGTGCGCCACGAGTTGTCTCCCTCATCGCCGACTCGAGGCGAGGGAGGAACAGACGATGACGCGTACACGCAGGCGTGCGGGGATGTGGGCCGCGGGACTGGTGGTGGTCGTGGGGAGCATGGTCGCCGGATGCTCGGACGACTACAACGACGAGCGCGGCAAGGGGGACGCCCCCGTGCGGGGCGGGGCGGGCGACGACACTCCGGCCGAGGTGTTCAACATGCCCGACGGGTTCGGGAACCTGGCCACCAAGTGTGTGGGACACGGGTTCCGGGCGTATGTGACGACCAACGCCGGCGCGCCGTCCAACATCGAGATCGTGCAGGACACGACGTGCGCCGGCTGATCAGGGGAGTCCTCGGGGCGGTGCTCGTGGTCCTCGCCGTCTCGGGGTGCTCCGAGGAGCACTACGACGAGCGGGGCAAGGCCGACGCGCCGGTGGCGGGCCGGGCCGGGGAGGACTCCCCGGCCGAGGTGTACAACTTCCCCGACGGGTTCGGGAACGTCGCCACCAAGTGCGTGGGGGACGGCCGGCGGGGTTACGCCACCACGAAGTCCGTCCGGCAGGAGGGCGAGGACGACGTCGTGGTCCTCCCGGCCCACGCGGTGATCGTGGACGACCCGGAGTGCCGGACGCCCTGACCGGGGCGCCCCGCCTCGGGCGGGCCCGGGAACTCCGCGGGCGGAGGGACGCGCGGCGGCGGGCGCGCCAGTCCGACCACGTACCCCGTCGTGCTGGGCGAGCGGGCGACGCGCGAACTCTTCGGTGCCCAGGCCCAGAACGCCTCCGCGCTGGTGAGGACGGCACCCGGCGTCTCCCCCGACGCCCTGGCGGCCCGGCTGCAGGGGCAGCAGCCCGCGTCCAGCCTGGTCGCCACCCCCATCGAGTCGGACATCCGACGTCAGTTCGACTCCAGCACCGCCTTCTTCCGCCTCATGCAGGGCTTCCTCGCCCTGGGCCTCGGCGTGGGCATCACCGGCCTGGGCGTCGTCATGGTCCGGGCCGTGCGCGAACGCCGCCGCACCATAGGCATCCTGCGGGCCCTCGGCTTCCGGGCCCGGACCGTCCAGCGGTCCTTCCTGTGGGAGAGCTCCTTCATCGCCCTGGAGGGGATCCTCCTCGGCTCGCTCCTGGGCGTCCTCACCACCTGGCTGATGTACCGCGACAGCGCCGCCTTCGAAGGCATGGAAGGGGGTTTCCCGGTCGAATGGAGCGGTATCGGCGGCCTGGGGCGGCCACCTTCGCCGCGTCGCCCCTGGCCACGGTCGGACCCGCACGGCGCGCCGCCGCCATCCGCCCCGCGCTCGCCGTCCGCGTCACCGAGTGACGGGCGGCCGGGGACGGCCCGCCGCACCGGCGGCGGTACGGCGCCCGCGTCGCCGGCGGCGGTTCCCGGCCGTACCCCGCCCGGGTTGCGCCCGGCCTGTTTGCGGCGATGGTGGAGTCATGCGGCCGGGTGCGGGGGGCCACCGGGTCCCGGCCCCCGGCCCGGCCGCGCGTCGGCCGTGTGCCGGGACGCCGGGGACCGGACAGGGGTCCGTCCCCCGTCGAGGTCGCGGAGAAGGGAGTGCACCGTGGCGACGAGGAGCGGCGTTTTCGGCGCCCTGACCAAGGAGCATCGCGAGCGGCTCATGGGCCTCGCGCGCGAGGTGTCGTTCGCGGCGGGCGAGCGCGTCTTCGACGAGGGCGGCGAGGCCGACCGCTTCTGGATCATCCACACGGGCACGGTGGCGCTCGACCTGCGCGTGCCCGGACGGCGGCCGGTGGTCGTGGAGACCATCGGCGCCGGGAAGCTGCTGGGCTGGTCCTGGCTGGTCCCTCCCCACCGGTGGCATCTGGGGGCCGAGGCCGACAGCCCGGTGCGTGCCTACGAGTTCGACGCGGCGCCGGTCCGCGAGATGTGCGCGCGGGACCCGGGACTGGACCACGAACTGTGCACCTACGTCTCCGGCGTGCTCGCGCGCCGGCTCAGGGCCGCGCGGGTGCGGCTGCTCGACCTGTACGCGCCGCACGGCGCGGGCGAGGTCCCCTGACCGGGCGGAACGGGACGTCCCGGATCGGGACGCCGCGGATCGGGACAGCACGGGACGAGACGCTACGGAACGAGGTGCCAGGCAGTGCCGCAGACCCCGCACATCGTGAGCGACGTGATGACCCGGACGGTCGTGGCCGTCGGCCGTGACGCGCCCTTCAAGGAGATCGTCCGGACCATGGAGCAGTGGAGGGTGAGTGCCCTGCCCGTCCTCGAGGGCGAGGACCGGGTGATCGGTGTCGTCTCCGAGGCCGACCTGCTGCCCAAGGAGGAGTTCCGCGACGGGGACGAGGGCCTCGCCGGACAGGGCGGCCGGTCGTCCGCCGTGGCGAAGGCCACGGCCGCCACGGCGGCCGGGCTCATGAGCGCTCCCGCGATCACGGTCCACGGCGACGTCACACTGGCGCAGGCGGCCCGGACCATGGCCGTCCGGCACGTCAAGCGACTGCCCGTGGTCGACGACGTCGGCATGCTCCAGGGCATCGTCAGCCGTGCCGATCTGCTGAAGGTCTTCCTGCGGCCGGACGAGAGCATCGAGGAGGAGGTACGGCGCACCGTGGTGGCGTACCTCTTCCCGGGGCTCAGCCACGGCATCCACGTGAACGTGCGCGAAGGGGTCGTCACCCTGCGCGGGCACGTCCACGACACCTCGCTCGTCTCGGTCGCCGTGCGCCTGGTACGCGCCGTGGAGGGCGTCGTGGACGTCGAGCCCCGCCTGACCGGCCGGGCCTCCGGCACGGAGGACACCGGCCAGGCGGACACGGGCGTGGCGGGCACCGGCGAGGAGGGGGCGCGGTGAGCCGCCGCGACGGCGTGTTCCGCGGGACGGTGCCGTGGCGGCTCCCGGCGAGTGCGCTCACGCGGGGACGACCCGGGAGAGCGGTTCCCGCGGTACCCGCTTCCCCGCTCCCTCGCTCCCCCGCCTCCGCGGTCGCTCCGGCGCCGCGCTGCGGCAGCACGGCCCCGCACGGCGGGACGCCGCGTCAGTCCGGCTCCATGTAGGGGCGGCGGAAGACCGGGGCCTGCCCGGTGCCCCAGGGGCGTACGGCCGCCAGTGCCCGGGTGACGGCGGAGTCCAGCGGACCGCCGGTGTCGACGGTGACGGCCTCGGGCCAGGCCGGTTCGCGGGCGGCCATGGCGGCGGCGACGTCCGGACCGGCGTCGGACGGGCCGGGGGCGCGTGTGCTCAGGCGGGCCGCGGCCACCTCGTCCGGGGCGCGGCAGCGCAGGGCGACGAGGTCGGCGCCGGTGCGTTCGGCGACACGCCGTGCCGCCTCGCGCCGTTCCGGGTCGGACCAGGTGGCGTCCAGGACGACGGACTCGCCGGCGGACAGCAGGGCGGCCGCCCGGTCGAGGAGGGCGGTGTAGGTCCTGGTGGTCCACTCGGGTGTGTAGAGCCCCTCGCCGTAGCCGGCCGCCGCGGACCGCTCCGCCGGAAGGCCGGCCAGTTCCTTGCGGACGCGGTCGCTGCTGAGCAGGGTGACTCCCAGCCGGTCGGCCAGCGCCCCGGACAGGGTCGACTTCCCGCTGCCGGGCAGCCCGCCCACGAGGGTCAGGCGGACGGCGGAGGTGCGCAGGTGACGCAGCGTCGTCGACACCAGCCGGCCGGCCGCCGTCCGCGCGCCGGGTGCTCCCTGATGGGCCTGGATGAGGGAGACCTTGGCGCGGACGAACGCGCGGTAGGCGACGTAGTGGTGCCACAGGGATGCGGGTGCGGGGTCGCCGGAGTACTCGCCGTACCGCGCGAGGAAGTACGCGGCGGCCTCCGGGGCGCCGAGCCGTTCCAGGTCCATGGCGAGGAACGCGGCGTCGTCCAGGCCGTCGACGTGGCGCAGCCGGTCGTCGAACTCCAGGCAGTCCAGGACGCGGGGGCCGTCGTCGAGGCAGAAGATGTCCTCGGCGAGCAGGTCGCCGTGGCCGTCGACCACCCGGCCCTGCTCGATGCGGGACGCGAACAGCGGTTCCCGGCCGGCGAGATAGCGCCGCACCAGCCGTTCCGTCTCCGCCACCCCGTCGGGCGCGGAGCCGTCGTCGGCCAGCGCGTGCACCTGGGCGAAGCTCGCCTCCCAGCGCGCCGACAGGGCGTCCCGCGTGCCCTGCTCGGCCACCTCGGGGCCGCGGGGCGCCTGCGCGTGCCACGCGGCGAGGTGCCGGGCGACGGCCCGCAGGACGTCGTCGAGGACGGCCCCCTCCCGGACCAGCCGGGACAGGCGCCGGTCCGCGGGCATGCGCCGCATCACCACGAGCGGTTCGGGCGTCTCCCCGCCGGGGCCGCGGAACTCGCCGAGGCCCAGGTAGACGTCGGGGGCGAAACGGCGGTTGAGGTCGACTTCGCGGGCGCACGCGCTCCGACGCGCCTCTCGCGTGGTGTAGTCCAGGAAGCCCAGATCCACCGGCTTCTTGACCTTGTAGGCGCGATCGCCGGCGAAGAACACGATCGCGGTGTGGGTCTCGTGCACCTCGGCGCGCGGCGGCTCGCCCTCCTGCCGCGCGCCGGACCGCGGCACGGGCCCCCCGGGCCCGGTCACCGGCCGCGCCGCCCGCCCGCCGGCGCCGGGCTCAGTCATGGGGGACCACGGCGACGGCGGCGGGCCGGCGGCGGGCGACGGCGAGACGTCCGGGCGGGCCGTCGGGGCCCACGGTGACGACTGGCTGCATGGCGGCGGCCTCCGTCTCGTACGAAGCTGGATACGACGGCGGGTGACGGGCGACTTCCGGCGTGCGCGTGCCGGACGTCCGCCGGCACGCCGACGCGGGGCGTCCCTTCGAGGAGTACCCCAATCCCCCTCCCGGCGCATGTGGAGCCGCGCCGGAGGGGGCCGGGGAGCGCGGCCCCTCCGCGGGAGGAGAGGGCCGGGAGAGGAGAGGGCCGCGATGGCAGTTCCCCCCGTGACCGGTCGCGCCGGGACCGCGCGGAACCGCGTCAGGGGCCGGGTTCCGGTCCCGGGGCCGCTCCTGCTCCTGGTTCCGGTTCAGGTTCAGGTGCCGGTGCCGCTCCTGGTTCCGGTGACGGTACCGGTGCCGACGCGGTCGTACCCCCGGCCGGATCCGCGGGGCCGCGGGCGGGGCCGGAAACCGGTGGCACAGGGACCTTTGGCCCTGTTCCCCGGCCCCGTCGCCGTCCGACGGTGGGAACAGGGGGTGGGGACGGCCGGCGAGTCGCTGGAGGCCGACTCATGGACACACAAGGTTCGCCGTACACACCCGGTCCGCCGTCGCGGCACGGCGGTCACGCGTCTCGGGGCGCGAACCCCCTGAGGCGTCCGTCCGACAGGTTCGAGTGCTGGTGCCGCCGCGTCCTCGTGGTCGTTCTCCTCCTCGGGCTGCCGGCGGCCGCGGTGAGCGCGG
Organism: Streptomyces sp. NPDC031554; assembly: GCF_055580685.1. Taxonomy (NCBI): domain Bacteria; kingdom Bacillati; phylum Actinomycetota; class Actinomycetes; order Kitasatosporales; family Streptomycetaceae; genus Streptomyces; species Streptomyces sp. NPDC031554. The sequence continues at coordinate 152,959 of NZ_JBVIKX010000012.1, forward strand.
GGACGGCGGCGTACGAGGCGTCGATGGACACCGTGCGCGCCCAGACGGCGGAACGGCACCAGGTCACCGCCCGCCTGACGGCGGACGTCGTGGGCGACGACCGGGCGACGCGACCGGCGCAGGTCCGCTGGACCGACACCGACGGCGTCGTGCGGACCGGAGCGGCCCTCGTCAAGTCGGGGACCCCCGCGGGCGCCACCGTGCGCGTGTGGGTGGACCGGAAGGGCACCGTCACCGGTCCGCCCGCGAGCGGGCTCAACGCGACGACCAGCGGCTGGCTGATGGGCGGCATGGCCGCGTTCGGCGTGGTCGCCACGTCCGGCGCGGCCTGGACGGGCACGCGGCTGCTCCTGGACCGGAGGAGGTACGCGCAGTGGGACGCCGAGTGGAACGCCGTGGAGCCCCGGTGGTCCGAGCGCTTCCGCCCGTGACGGACACGACCGCGGCCGCGGGCCCGGGAGGTGACAGTGATGTCGGATGCCACGACCACCGATCTGTACGAGGTCACGATGGCCATGTCCTACCTGCGGGAGGGAAAGACCGCCCCCGCGACGTTCAGCCTCTTCACGCGCTCCCTGCCGCCCGGGCGCGGCTTCCTGGTGGCGGCGGGCCTGGAGTCGGCGCTCGATCACCTGGCCGACTTCCGCGTCGGTCCCGAGGACGTCGCCGCCTTCGCCTCGGCGCTGCACCGCCCGCCGGAGGACCTGGAGCCCCTGCTCGGGCTGGCGTTCACCGGGCGGGTGCGGGCGGTCCCGGAGGGGCGGATCGTGCTCGCGGACGAACCACTGCTGGAGGTGACCGCGCCCCTGCCGCAGGCGCAGTTGGTGGAGACGTACGTGCTCAACCAGCTCAACCACCAGACGACGATCGCCTCGAAGGCCGTGCGCTGCACGCTCGCGGCGGCCGGCCGGCCGGTCGTCGACTTCTCCTTGCGGCGCACCCACGGCGTCGAGGCGGGGTTCCTGGCCGCGCGGCTGAGCGCGATGGCCGGCTTCGCGGGGACCAGCAACGTGGCGGCGGCCACCGCGTGCGGCATACCCGCCGTCGGCACCATGGCGCACTCCTTCGTGGAGGCGTTCGCCTCCGAGGAGGACGCGTTCCGCGCCTTCGCCCGCGCCCACCCCGGCCCGGTGACCCTGCTGGTGGACACCTACGACACCGAGGAGGGCGTCCGGGTCGCGGCACGCGTCCTGCGGGACCTCGACCGCGGCCCCGGCTCCGCCGTGCGGCTGGACAGCGGGGACCTGGGGAACCTGGCCGTGCGGACCCGCTCCCTCCTCGACGAGGCGGGCCTGCCGGACGTGCGGATCGTGGCCAGCGGCGGTCTCGACGAGTACGCCGTGGACGACCTGGTCCGCTCCGGAGCCCCGGTCGACACGTACGCCGTGGGCACCCGTGTCGGCGTGTCGGCCGACGCGCCGTACCTGGACTGTGCCTACAAGATGGTCGAGTTCGACGGACGGCCGGTGATGAAGCTCTCGTCGGCGAAGGTGACGGCGCCCGGCCGCAAGCAGGTGTTCCGCCGGCCCGGCTGCGCCGACGTGATCGGACTCGCCGACGAGCGGCCCCCCGACGGCGGGGTGCCGCTGCTGGAGACGGTGATGCTGGACGGGCGGCGCACCGGCGGACGGCCCACGCTCGACGAGAGCCGGCACCGGCTCGCCGCGGACCTGGAGGCGCTGCCCCCGGCCGCCCGCCGGATCCGCGCGCCCGTCGCACCCCGGGCGACGGTCTCACGGCCGCTGGGCGACCTCACGGCCGTCGTCCGGCACCGCATCGAGGACGGCATGCGGGCCGCCTCCGCGCGGTCCCGCACCCCGTGACGCGTCGCACGACGCGCCCCACCATCCGGATCGAGGAGGAGAGCGATGCCGCACACGGCACAATGGACGGTCCGTCTTCATCTGTTCGAGGACGACGCGGGAACGACGAAAGCACAGCTGACCCTGGACACCGGCACCACGGAACTCACCGGCCACGGAAGCGCGCACTGCCATCCGGCGGACCCCGACGTGCCGGAGATCGGCGACGAACTGGCGGCCGGACGGGCCATGAACGACCTCGCCCGGAAGCTGCTGAGGACCGCCGAGCGCGACCTCGAGGGCGTGGGCGCCGCGCGGCCGCCCCGCCGGCGGACCGCCGACGGATGGCTCACGTGAGGCGCGGCGTCCCCGCGCCCCCGCGTACGTGCGGCCCGCCCCTCGTCAGCGGACGACGTCGAAGACGTTCTTCTGCACGCCGTTGGCGTAGGCCTCGTGCTCGACCAGCGTCAGCTTCTGGGCGTCCTTGTCGGAGGTGCTGAACAGGCGCTTGCCCGCGCCGAGCAGGAGCGGGAAGACGAGCAGGTGGTAACGGTCGATGAGGCCGGCGTCCGACAGACCGTGGTTCAGGGCGGCGCTGCCGTGGACGATGATCGGGCCGCCGTCGGTCTCCTTCAGCGCGGCGACGTCGTCGAGGGAGCGCAGGATGGTGGTCTCGCCCCAGTTCGCGACCAGGTCGCCCTCGGTGAGGGTGGTGGAGACGACGTACTTGGGCATCGCCTTGTAGCCGGCGAAGTCCTCCATGTCCGGCCAGACCGGGCTGAACGCCTCGTAGCTGGTGCGGCCCAGGAGCATCGCGGTGGCTTCCCGCTGCTCGCTCCCCTTGATGTCGAAGGCCTCGGGGAGGAACTCGACGTTCTTGAAGGTCCAACCGGAGTTCCGGTAGCCGGGCTCGCCGCCCGGGGCCTCGACGACGCCGTCGAGGGAGACGAACGCGGTGCTGATCAGGGTGCGCATCGGAGGTTCCTCGGTTGTCTCGTGTCTGACGGCCGGACGGTCTGGCGGCCGGTTGATCTGATGTCGGCAGGTCGGTGGGGCGCGCGACGGGGCCGCGTGTGCGGCTGTCGCGCACCCGCCATGTTCTCCGACCGTGGATCATCGTGAAACTCATCGGTCGCCCACCACGGACCTGTGGACCTGTGGACCTGTGGACCTGTCATGATCGACACGGGAGCGGCGGCGCCGGTTCCGGAGGTTCCGGAGACGAGGCGGAGGCCGGTTCCGGAGATGAGGCGAGCGCCGGTGGGGAGTCCGTGACCGTTGCCCGCGAATACGGTGAAGAAACCAGGTGTTCGGGCTGTGTGTTCTTCCGTTCGCCGGGCACCAGGAGCGGCGGAGGTTGATAACTATGGTTCCCCTGCTTCTCGTTCTCCTGCTGGCCCTGATCCTCTTCGGCGCGGGCTTCGCGCTGAAGGCACTGTGGTGGATCGCCGTCATCGTGCTGGTCGTGTGGCTGCTCGGCTTCGTCATGCGCAGCGCCGACACCGGCGGCCGCAAGGGCCGCTGGTACCGCTGGTGACCCGCTGGACGACAGCCGATTCCGTGGGCCCCGGGAAAACCCGGGGCCCACGGGCATGTCCCCCGACGGAACGCGCCCTCGGACAAACGGCATGAGAGGCCCCCTTCCGGGCACCAGCCTCACAGCCGGGGTCCGGTGCAGCAGTGGAACCTGCTCCTCCAACCACCGGGCCCCGGCCCCGGCCCTCTGAGGGCTGCCTCCCCCGACGGGTTCGGACACCTCCTCGCCCCGGCCGGGCGGGTCGGCGGTCGCCGCCCGCCGGACGGACCGCCCTCGGCAACCGCTCCACGGGCGGCACGCCCCTCGCCTCCCACCGGATCCCGCCGTGAGGGGGCCGCACATTCTCCTCTTCCCGAAATGTGTCAGACAGGACACAGGGGCCACTCGTGTCGAGAACGGGCGGTCACGTGCGACGCACGGCGTACCGCCTCCCCTGCACGCAGCCCATCCGACGAGGAGAAGCCGCCGATGACTGATTCCACACAGACAGGAACGGGGACGACCCGGGAGAAGGCCAGGGCGGAGACCTCGGCGACGGCCGGACAGGCCAAACAAGCCGCGACCCACGTGGCGGGAACCGCGACGGAACAGGTGCAGAACGTCGTGGGTGAGGCGCGACAGCAGGCGGGCACGGTCATCGACGAGCTGCGCCACCGTGCGATGGACGAGGCCGAGGGTCAGACCAGGCGGGCCGCGGGCACGCTGCGCCAGTGGGCGGGCGACCTGTCCGGCCTGGCCGAGAACGCCCGGAGCGACTCGCCGGCCCGCAGCCTCGCCGCCCAGGCCGCCGACAGGGGCCGCCGGGCGGCCGACTACCTGGACGAGCAGGGCGTCGACGGCCTCGTCTCCGACCTCCAGAACTTCGCCCGCCGACGGCCCGGCGTCTTCCTCGGGGGCGCTCTGCTGGCCGGAGTGGCGGTCGGACGCCTGGCCCGGGCGGCGGGATCCGCCCGGTCCGACGGGAACGGGTCGGCGCTGCCCGCCGGAGCACCGGACCAGGACGCTCCCCTCTCCCCCGCGCTGTCCACCGGTTCCCCGACGGGCGCCGCCCACGGTGCCCCCGGCCGTGTGCCGCCCGCTCCGCCGGTGGTGCCGCCGGTGCCGCCGACTCCGCCGGTCGCCGGTACGCAGCCGGACGGCACGCCGGGCCGGCCGTACCCGGAGGTGTGAGATGGCCACGCTCTCCCCCCTCACCGGTTCGACCGAGCCGCAGGAGCAGGACCGGTCCGTGGGCCGGCTGCTGTCCGAGGTGGCCGGGGACCTCCAGACGCTCTTCCGCCAGGAGGTCGAGCTGGCCAAGACGGAGATCAGGGAGGAAGCCACCAAGGCGGGCAAGGCCGCCGGGATGTTCGGCGGTGCCGGTTTCGCCGGCTACATGGTCCTGCTGTTCCTGTCGCTGGCCGCCGTGTTCGGCCTGGCCAACGTGATGGACGAGGGCTGGGCCGCCCTGATCGTCACGGCCGTGTGGGCCGTCGTCGCGGCCGTGTTGTACCGGAAGGGCCGCGAACGCATGCGCACCGTCTCACCGAAGCCCGAGCGAACCGTCGAGACCATGAAGGAGAACGCGGAATGGGCACGTCATCCGACCACATGAGGGCCGAGATCGAGGCCACCCGCGGCCGGTTGTCCGCGGACGTGGACCGGCTCGCCGATCGCACGAGTCCCCGGCGGGCGGTGCACCGCCGCAAGCAGCGGATGCGGGGCGCCGTGTCGGGTATCCGCGAACGGGTCATGGGGACGGCGTCGGACACCGCGCACGGGGTGAGCGGTGCCGCGCAGTCCACGGCCACCTCCCTCCAGGAAGGCACCGGACGCGCGGCCGAATCGGTGCGGGACACCGCGGACCAGGCGGGTCAGGCCGTACGACAGGCACCCGACCTGGCCCGTCGACAGACACGCGGCAACCCCCTGGCGGCCGGCCTGGTCGCCTTCGGCGTCGGAGTGCTGGTGTCCTCCCTGCCGCCCGCGTCCACCGCCGAGCGGCGGAAGGCGTCCGACCTCATGGAGAGCGATGCCCTGGAGCCGGTCAAGCAGGCCGCCACGGAGTCCGCGCAGCACCTCAAGGAGGGCGCCAAGGAGGTGACGCAGAGCGCGGCCGCCGAGGTGAAGGGCAGTGCCGCCCAGGCCGCCCGCACCACCCAGGACGACGCCCGCGACCAGGCCGGCCAGGTCACGGAGCAGGCACGCGACTCCGGCAGGAACGTCGTGGACGAGGCCAAGCGGAGCGGCCCCGGAACCGGCTGACCGGCGGATCCGCCCGGCCGTCGACGACGCCGCCTCCCCCGCCACCGGTGAGGGGAGGCGGCGTCGTCCGCCGCCTGCCGCGACGACACCCGCGCCACTCCCTCGCCGGCGAAACGACGGGACGGAGCAGCGGCGCGACGAGGCAGCGACGGAACGGGGCGGCCGGGCGACGGAACGGGGCCGGGCGAACCGCGTTCACCGGGGTGAGAGACGCCCCCTTCCGGGCAACCGCCCCTTGGGGCCCAGAAGGCACGGCCGCCCACACAGGGAGCGAGGACGCATGGACCACGAGGAGATAGAGGAACGGCTGCTGGCCGGCCTGACGGTCGACGACCGCCGCCCGGAACAGCCGATCCTGCTCGACGAAGCCGGCGAACCGATCACCACCTGGCGGGAGAACTACCCCTACGACCGGAAGGTGACGCGCGCCGACTACGAGCGGGGCAAACGGGTCCTGCAGATCGAACTGCTCAAGCTGCAACGCTGGATCAAGGACACCGGCGGCCGCCTGGCCGTGGTGTTCGAGGGCCGCGACGCCGCGGGCAAGGGCGGCACGATCCAGCGTTTCGCCGAGCGTCTGAACCCGCGCGGCGCCAACATCGTGGCGCTGGAGAAACCCACCGACCGCGAAAGGGGCCAGTGGTACTTCCAGCGCTACGTCGGTCATCTCCCCGGACCGGGAGAGATCGTCTTCTTCGACCGCTCCTGGTACAACCGGGCGGGAGTCGAACGCGTCATGGACTTCTGCACGCAGCGGGAGTACGAGCTCTTCCTCGAACAGTGCCCGCCGTTCGAGAAGATGCTGGTGGACGACGGCATCATCCTGGTCAAGTTCTGGTTCTCCGTCTCACGGGCGGAACAGCGGACGCGGTTCGCGATCCGCCAGGTCGATCCGGTCCGCCAGTGGAAGCTGTCACCGACCGACGTCCAGTCCCTCGATCTCTGGGACGACTACACCACGGCCAAGGTGGAGATGTTCCGGGCCACCGACACCGAACACGCCCCCTGGACCGTCGTCAAGAGCAACGACAAGCGGCGCGCCCGCCTCGAGGCCATGCGCAGCCTGCTCCACCGGATCGACTACACGGCCAAGGACCCCGAGGCGGTCGGCAAGCCCGACCCGCTCATCGTCGGCGCCGCCGCCACCCTCCTCGAACCGGGCGAGGAGGACACGGCGCTCTCACCGACCCCGCTGACCGCCCGGACCGAAGGGCCCGGACAGCACCCCGCCACGGGAACCGCCGCGCTTCGATGACCCGCGACGCGCGCGGGTCCTCCGGGCCCGCGCGCGTCCCGGCCGGTTCCGTACCCTGGTGGGCATGCGCATGCGGCCCACCCTCAGCTGGACGCCCACCGAGGACCTGCCGCCCGGCACCACGGACCCGGAGCCGGTCGTCGAGGCGCTGGGCACCGGCGGCGTGCTGGTCCTCAGCGGGGCGGGCATCTCCACGGAGTCGGGCATCCCCGACTACCGGGGTGCGGGCGGGAGCCTGAACCGGCACACCCCGATGACCTACCAAGAGTTCACCTCCAGCGCCCGGGCGCGGCGCCGGTACTGGGCGCGCAGCCACCTCGGCTGGCGCACCTTCGGGCGCGCCCGCCCCAACGCCGGTCACCGGGCCGTGGCCGCGTTCGGCCGGCACGGCCTGCTCTCGGGTCTCATCACCCAGAACGTCGACGGTCTGCACCAGGCCGCCGGCAGCGAGGGCGTCGTGGAACTCCACGGAAGCCTGGCGCGGGTGGTCTGCCTCTCCTGCGGCGCCGTCAGCGCCCGCCGGGAGCTCGCCCGGCGGCTGGCGGAGGCCAACACGGGTTTCGAGCCGGTGGCCGCGGGAGTCAACCCGGACGGTGACGCCGACCTCACCGACGACCAGGTCGGGGACTTCCGCACGCTGCCCTGCGCGGAGTGCGGCGGCATCCTCAAGCCGGACGTGGTGTTCTTCGGCGAACCCGTTCCGCCGCAGCGGGTCGAGGACTGCCGTGAACTGGTCCGCGGCGCGACGTCGCTCCTGGTGCTCGGCTCCTCGCTGACGGTGATGTCGGGGCTGCGGTTCGTCCGTCAGGCGGCCGGTGCCGGGAAACCCGTTCACATCGTCAACCTCGACCCGACCCGGGGCGACCGGCACGCGACGGCCCGGGTGGCGCTCCCGCTGGGGACGGCCCTCACCGCCGTGACCCGTCGCCTGGGCATCCCCGTGGACGACTAGGACGCCGTCTGAGGGAGGGGCCGCCTGAGTGAGGGGACGACGGGGGCGCGGCGCCACCGGCGGTTCTCCCCAGGGTCTGCCCCGTGGGACATCCCGTACCGACGTGCGACACTTCCTGCCATGTTCGGCGTCAACGACCTCCCCACCTATCTGGCAGGGCTCGCCCTGATCATCCTCCTGCCCGGCCCCAACTCGCTGTACGTCCTCTCCGTGGCCGCCCGGCGCGGGATGCGGGCCGGTTACACCGCCGCGGCCGGCGTGTGGTGCGGCGACGCCGTGCTGATGACGCTCTCCGCCGCCGGTGTCGCCTCCCTGCTCCAGGGCAACGCCGTGCTCTTCGGCATCGTGAAGTACGCGGGCGCCGGCTATCTGACCTGGCTGGCCGTCGGGATGCTCCGGGCCGCGTGGGAGATGTGGCGCAGCCGACGGGAGCGGGCCGCGTCCGACCTCCGGCCCGCCACCGTCGCCGACGAGCGCCCCTTCCGGCGGGCCCTGGTCATCAGCCTCTTCAACCCCAAGGCCATCCTGTTCTTCGTCGCCTTCTTCGTGCAGTTCGTGTCGGAGTCCAACCCGGTCGTGGGGTTCGTGACTCTAGGCGTACTCGCCCAGGTGGCAAGCGTGTTGTACCTGTCTGCGCTCATCTTCGGCGGCGCTCGTCTGGCCGCCGCGTTCCGTCGCCGGAGGGCGCTCAGCGCGGGGGCCACCTCGGCGGCCGGGGCGCTCTTCCTGGGGTTCGCCGTCAAGCTGTCTCTGGCAAGCGTGTAGAGGGCCGGCGGTCTCGTCTTGACGATGCTGCGGCCCTGTTCGCCCGCATGAGCCTCCAGGAGCAGCATGAGGCACTGGGAATCGTCTTCGCATGTCACGCCCACATCAGGAGTGAGGCAAGGGTGACGGCCGGCGAACCGACCCACCACCCGGGCGAACACCGACTCCAACTCGTCGGCCCAGCAACCGGCTTCAGTCATGCCCTCCACGCCAGCACGACGACAGCCACCAGTCCAGGACACGATCCGCTGCCGGGGTACGGGTCGGCCATGCGGTGCCTACCGGCGAATCAGAGAATCCTGATTTTCTCTATCCGGACGCCGCCGGGGTAGTTCGGCCAGGTGAAGGTGGTCCACTTGTCGATGGGGGTGTCGGGCTGCCACCTCCCGTCCCCGTACCACTGGACCCGGTTGTTGCCGGTCTGAATTTGGTCGACCCATTGGCTGCCCGGCCTTTCGAAGGACCGTTCTCCGGCATTGGCATAACACGTGTGAAAGGCACTCCAGGAGCCGCCGGAGTAACTGTGCCAGTACACGTGGAGGTACTCGCTGATGTTGTAGCACTCGACGGAGTCGATCGCGGACGCGGACTGGGGGGCGACCATGAGCGAGGACCCCGCGACGGCTGCTGCCAGTGCGGCCTTGGCTGCCTGCCGGATGATTCGCCTCACGTGAGTTCTCCTCTACGAAACTGCGGAATTTCGACGACTGCCCGTCTTGGTTCGTTGAAACCACACGGTTGAATGGTGTCTTCAGATCAAGAGGCTACGGGTGCAACGGCCCGGAGCCGTCCCCTGAAGGTGGACACTTCGAGTAGCTCGCACGGGGGACAAGTACTCCAGAAGCGGCGGGCGACCTGCTCCTGCAGGGGAACCGGGCGGCCTTCGGCAGATCGGGTTCGGTGAGGATCATCCGGAAGTCGGTGAACCGGAGGGCCTTGATCTCTTCGAAGAGGCGCCGGACGGGGACGGTGGGATCTTCGGCACGGCGTTTGCGCAGGTGCTCGCGGTAGGGGTCGACGAGGCCGGCGCGGCATGGGGGGACGCGGAGCATGCGCGCGGGCCGGCTGCAGTCGGCGGGCGCACTCGAGCAGGCCCACGCCCTTCTTGAGCAGGTCGTGGACCTGGTGCCGGCGTTCCGGGGTCGCCTGCGCACGGGGCCCGTTGTGGATGCGTCCAGCACGGCGGCCCAGCAGGTGCTGTGTGCCTTGACCTCACTCAAGGCGGGTGCCCTGGGCGTGGGGGCAGGGCGAGGGCGGCATTGACTTCGTCCGAAAGACCGCAGCTACGTCGCCGCAGGCGATGTGAGGCGGAGAGGGTCATGGGGGCGAAGCGATCCCCGTCCGGTAGTCGGCCCGGAGCCCCGCTCGGCCGGTGTTCCCGGTCGGGCCGTTGCGGCTGGACGCGTTGCCGCTTTTCAGAGTGGTCGCCAGACGCGGGCCAGTGCCGACGTGGTGAGGACCTGGTCCGGGTGCCCTTGTCCGGCGAGACGGCCCTCCTGGAGGAGGAGGCAGACGTCCGCCGCGCGCGCGACTTCCAGGTCGTGCGTGGCCTGGACGACCGTCACTCCGTCGGCGACGAGTGCTGTCAGTAGCGTCCCGATCCGCTCCCTCGCCTCCGGGTCCAGAGCCGTGGTCGGCTCGTCGAGGAGCAGCAGGTCCGACTCCTGCGCCAACCCTTGTGCGATAAGCGTGCGTTGGCGCTGCCCACCCGACAACTCGCCCAGTTGACGCGAGGCGAGGTCCTGGATGCCGAGCCGGTCGAGCGCCGCGTCCACGGTCGCATGATCCCGACGGGTCAGTCGGCGCCACGGCCCGCGCTCCCCCCAACGCCCCATCTCCACGGTCTGCCGGACGGTGAGCGGCAGGGTGTCGCCGACGGCTCCGCGCTGCGGTACGAACGCGGGTGGCCGATCTCCTTCGTGATGGAGGTCGCCGGACGTCGGATGGATCACACCGGCGAGAACACCGAGCAGGGTCGACTTGCCGCTGCCGTTCGGCCCGACGAGCGCCGTCGTGGCCGACTTGGGTATCTCCGCGCTGACTTCGCGGAGCACCGAGCGGCCCGGATAGCCGGCGCACAACCCGGAGAAATGGATGTGAGCAGCCCGCTTCGGGGGTGGGGCGGGCAAGGGCCGCGATGTGTTGAACATGATTTTCATTGTAGTGTCCTCGGCATGGAATGGTTGACGGCCCCCTTCGAAGTGACCTTCGTGCAGCGAGCCCTGTGGGGCGGGATGCTCGTGTCCGCGATCTGTGCGCTGGCGGGCACCTGGGTGGTGCTGAGGGGGATGGCCTTCCTCGGTGACGCCATGTCCCACGGGCTGCTGCCGGGTGTTGCGCTGGCCGCACTGTTCGGCGGGAACCTGATGGTGGGCGCGGTGGCCAGCGCCGCCGTCATGACGGTCGGCGTCACCGCGCTCGGCCGTACACCGAGGCTGTCCCAGGACACCGGCATCGGGCTGCTCTTCGTCGGTATGCTCTCACTCGGTGTGATCATTGTGTCGCGCTCGCAGTCCTTCGCAGTCGACTTGACCGGCTTTCTCTTCGGTGACGTTCTCGCCGTCCGGCAGCAGGACCTCCTCGTGCTCGCGGCGGCGTTGCTCGCGGCGCTGGTGGTGTCGGTCCTCGGTCACCGTGCTTTCCTGGCCCTGGCATTCGACTCGCGCAAGGCCCGGACCCTGGGGCTGCGGCCGCGCCTGGCCCACACGGTGCTGCTCGGCCTGCTCGGTCTGGCGATCGTCGCCTCGTTCCACATCGTGGGAACGCTGCTCGTCCTCGGACTGCTCATCGCACCGCCGGCGGCCGCCCTGCCCTGGGCCCGCAGCGTGCGCGCGGTCATGGGGCTCGCCGCCCTGCTCGGTGCCACCGCCACGTTCGGCGGCCTGCTGGTGTCCTGGCACCTGAGCACCGCCGCCGGCGCGACCGTCGCGGCCCTCGCGGTAAGCCTGTTCTTCCTCTCCCACCTGCTGTCCGGGCTGCGTCACCGCCGTGCGCGCCATGTCCCCGCCCCCGTACTCGAAGTCAACTGAAAGAAGCCTGAGGCGATCGTCATGACCGTCCGCAGAAACGTCACTCCGTGGGCTTCGGCCGCACTGGTACTCACCACGCTGCTCGCCACGAGCTGCGCGGAAGACACAGGCAACAGCCCCAGCTCCACGGCGAGTTCCCCCTCCGCCGCTCCACACGGGTACGTCGAGGGAGCGCAGGAGGCCGCCGAACAGCAGTCTCGGCTCCTCCTGAACGACCCCGACAGCGGGAACAGCAGGGTCCTCGACCTCATCACCGGCAAGGTGCACAAGACCACCCGGGTGAAAGGCGCCGTCCGGCTGGGTACGGACGGCAGGTTCGGCTACCTCCACGCCTCCGGCGGCACCCATGTGATCGACAGCGGCGCCTGGACGGTGGACCACGGGGACCACGTCCACTACTACAGCACCGCGACAAGGGACGTGGGTGAGCTTCCCGTGGGCAGCCGGGCGCAGGTACGCAGCGACATCGTCGTGACCGCGGTGACCGACGAGGACGGACGCACCACCCTCTACGACCGGAGCGAGCTGGAGAAGGGCGACATCGCGACTCCCCGGACGCTGCCGGGCACCTACACCGGCGCCGTCGTGCCGTACGAGGAGCACCTGCTCGCCTTCGCGGTCGAGGACGGGACGACCGAACTCATCGCCCTCGACCGCGAAGGCGAGCGCGTCGCCTCCCCGGACGTGGAGTGCGAGGAGCCGCGAGGAGATGCCATCACCCGACGCGGCGTGGTACTGGGCTGCGCCGACGGCGCCCTGCTCGTCCGTACGCGAGACGGCGTCTTCACCGCCGAGAAGATCCCCTACGGAAGGGACGTCCCGAGGAAGGAACGGGCCACTGCCTTCCGCCAGCGATCCGGCAGCGACACCCTCACCGCACCGGCCGGAGACGATGCCGTATGGGTCCTCGACGTCACCGGGCCGACCTGGACCCGGGTGGAGACCGGACCGGTCGTCGCAGCCAACACAGCCGGAGAGGGCTCTCCCCTGCTCGTTCTGGAGACCGACGGCTCGCTGCACGGCTACGACATCGCCACCGGAAAGCAGACCGCGCGGCCCAAGCCGCTCCTGACGGGAGGAGAGCGGGCCGACATCGAGGGCAGCGCCCCCGTCATCGAGGTCGACCGCAGTCGCGCCTACGTCAACGACCCCGACGGCAAGAAGGTGTTCGAAATCGACTACAACGACGGCCTGCGCATCGCGCGCTCCTTCGACCTGGACGTCAAGCCGGTCCTCATGGCGGAGACCGGCCGATGATCCCGGCCGAGACGAAGCAGCGCGCGAGGGTGGGCATCGCACGCCTGCGCAGTCTGATCGTGGGCCTGCTCGCCCTCGTCACGGTTGCCACCGCCGCCGCCTGCACCACCGACGACGACCGGCCCAGCATCGTCGTCACGACCAACATCCTCGGCGACGTCACCCGGGAGATCGTCGGTGACGAGGCCGCCGTCACCGTCCTGATGAAGCCCGACGCCGACCCGCACTCCTTCGGTCTCTCGGCGGTGCAGGCCGCGGAGCTGGAACAGGCCGACCTGGTCGTCTACAACGGCCTGGGACTCGAAGAGAACGTACTGCGGCACGTGGAGGCCGCCCGCGAGTCCGGCGTCGCCACCTTCGCGGCCGGCGAGGCGGCCGACCCGCTCACCTTCCGTACGGCCGACGACGACGGTCCCGAGGGTGACGAAGGGCAACCCGACCCGCACTTCTGGACCGACCCCGACCGGGTGCGCAAGGCCACCGGCCTGATAGCCGACGATGTCATCGAGCACGTCGACGGAGTGGACGCCGACACGATACGCGCCAACGCCGACCGCTACGCCGAGGAGCTCACGGGCCTCACCGCCTGGATGGAGAAGTCCTTCGACCGCATTCCCCGGAGCAAGCGGTCCCTGGTGACCAACCACCACGTATTCGGTTACCTCGCCGACCGCTTCGGCTTCCGGGTGATCGGCGCGGTCATCCCCGGTGGCACCACGCTGGCCTCACCGAGCTCCTCGGACCTCCGCTCACTCACCGAGGCGATGGACAGGGCAGAGGTACGCACCGTCTTTGCCGACTCCTCCCAGCCCACACGGCTCGCCGAGGTACTGCGTACGGAGATGAGCGGCCAGGTGCGGGTCGTCGAGCTCTACTCGGAATCGCTGACCGCCAAGGGTGAGGGCGCCGACACCTACCTGCGGATGATGCGTGCCAACACCACCGCCATGGTCGACGGCCTGATCGGCGGCTGACCTTCTGAGCCTGCCTGCACGCCGGCCGACGGGCCGACACCACCACACCCCACCGCCGCCACCGGGCGGCGCGGAAAGGAACAGACCGATGAACAAGTCGATACGCGACAGAGCCCTCACGGGTACGGCACTCGCCCTGGCGGTCTCCACGGTTCTGACCGCCTGCGGAGGGAAAGACTCCTCCGCAGGCGTCGAGGCCGACGGCACCGCGGGCGCCACGCCCGCCTCACAGGTCAAGGACCCGCTGGTCGCCACCTTCGACGGCGGCCTGTACATCCTGGACGGCGAGAGCCTCGAGCTCGCCAAGACCATCGAGCTTCCCGGCTTCAACCGGGTCAATCCCGCAGGAGACGACGACCACGTCGTCGTCTCCACCGACAGCGGCTTCCGCATGCTGAACGCCACCGGCCAAGCTCTCACCGGCATCGAGTACAAGGGCGCCAAGCCCGGCCACGTCGTACGTCACGCGGGCAGGACGGTGCTCTTCACCGACGGCACCGGAGAGGTCAACGTTTTCGACCCCGCCGACCTGAGCGGCGGCAAGAAGCCGGAAGGACGCACCTACACCTCCGCCGAGGCGCACCACGGCGTCGCCATCGAGCTGGCCAACGGCGAACTCCTCAGCACCCTGGGCACGGAGGAGAAGCGCACCGGCGCGCTGGTGCTGGACAAGAGCAACAAGGAGATCGTGCGTAACGAGAACTGCCCCGGCGTCCACGGTGAGGCGGCCGCCGAGAACGAAGCCGTCGCCGTCGGCTGCGAGGACGGCATCCTGATCTACAAGGACGGAGAGTTCACCAAGGTCGACGCCCCCGACGACTACGGCCGCATCGGCAACCAGGCCGGCAGCGACACCTCGCCGATCCTTCTGGGCGACTACAAGACCGACCCCGAGGCCGAGTTGGAGCGGCCCACCCGCATCTCCCTCATCGATACCGAGAAGAAGAAGCTGCGCCTCGTCGACCTCGGCACCAGCTACTCCTTCCGCTCGCTGGCCCGCGGCCCGCACGGCGAGGCCCTGGTCCTCGGCACCGACGGCGCCGTCCACGTCATCGACCAGAACACCGGCAAGATCCAGAAGAGGATCCCCGCCGTGGGCGAGTGGCAGGAGCCACTGGACTGGCAGCAGGCCCGGCCCACCCTCTTCGTCCGCGATCACACCGCGTACGTCTCCGAGCCCGGCAAGAAGGCCCTGCACGCCATCGACCTGGAGACAGGGAAGAAGATCACCTCCATCACCCTGCCGGAGAGCACCAACGAGTTGTCGGGCGTCGTCGCCGGACACTGACTCCGCCCCGTGTCCTCGCCGCCGCAGCCTTCCGGTTGCGTCGGCGAGGACACCACGTGTACCGCCCGCACAGCAGGCCGGGACTCGGCAGCCGGCCGTGACGAGTGACGTGGCGTCCGGACCCTGGACCGGTTACGCCGGCCGGGCCGTGGTGCGATGCCAGACATCCGCTCCTGCGGGTGGCGGCTGTTCTCCACGCATGGACCGTGCCGGCCCGAACATGTCGTCACCGCCTCACGGGATCACCGTCGGCACCGTCGTTCCGGCTGCGCAGTGGCATGCCACCGTGATGCAGCGGTGTGCCCAGCCGCAGACGGGCCGCCCCATGGCCCGTCTGCGCGTTGACGATGTGCACCTCGCCGTGGCCGCCTCGGATGACAACAGTCCGGCCGGAACCCGGTGAGGCGGCAAAGGCTCGGCGTCGGACGCTCTCCCGGGGGATGCCGCCGCGACACGGAGCGCCGTCCATGACGGGCAGGGGGAGACGACGGACGGTGGCGCCGGGGCCTGGGAGGACCAGTTCGTCACGGTGTTCCGCGTCCGCGACCTGCACGAGCACCTCGGCCAGGCCACCGACGAGTTCATCGATCGATGTCACCCGCTCCCGCCTGGGCGACTCGTCCGCCAGGGACTCCTGGAACAACCCGGACGCGGTCGCTGCCAGAAACGGACTCGACACCCTCTGAGGGCCCACAAGACGTCAAAGCGGCGCCGGGCGAGGGCGGCCTGCTCGTGCGACTCGCCCTCGCTCCTCTTGCACTCGTAGAAGGTCCGGGAGGCGGACCGCACCGGACGGCGACCTGAGCGGACAGGTGGAAGACGCGCGGGAGACGACGGTGGTGGCGGTGCGGTCAGCGCATGTTGCCGCCGATGCGTCCGGAGTCCTTCATTCGGACGGCGACGAACCGGTCGAAGCTTCCCTCTTCTTTCGCGCGCACGTGGGAGCCGTTCACACATGCGCGGATCGTCGACGGTGTGCGCCCCGAAGGCGCGATGCCCTTCGGGGCGCGCGCGGCAGAGGTTCGGGTTCAGGCGTTGTAGCCGCCGTGGGCGTCCAGCACAGCACCCGTGACGTACGACGCGGCGGGGCTCGCCAGGAAGGCGATGGCCGCGGCGATTTCGTCGGGGTGTCCCATGCGCTGCAGGGACAGCGAGCTGACCAGGGCCTTGAGGGTCTCGGGGTCCGGCGGCTCCATGCCGCCCTCCATCAGTCCGGCCTCCACGACGTTGGCCGTGATGTTCCGAGGGCCGAGGTCGCGTGCGACGCCCATGGTGTACCTCTCGATCCCGGCCTTGGTCGCCGCGTAGTCGGCGAGGCCGGGAGCGCCGACCCGGGAGCCCAGTCCGGAACTCACCGTGATGATGCGACCGCCCGTACGCAGCACTCGGGAGGCGGCCCGGACGACGGCGATCACGCCGAGGTAGTTGGTGGCGTGCATTCGGTCCAGTGCGGCGGTGTCGGCGTCCGGGTCGTCCACCGTGCCGGCCACGGAGATCGCCGCGTTGTTGACGAGGATGTCCAGGCCGCCGAAGTGCGCGACCACGTCGTCGATCAGCGCCGGCGCCCGGTTCGTGGCCGCCTGGTCGGACTGGAAGGCGACGGCCTTGGCTCCCTTGCCGTGCACCTCCTCGACGACGGCCTGCGCCTGCTTCTCGGAGCTGATGTAGGTGAAGGCGACGTCGGCACCCTGCTCGGCCAGCAGTCGTACGGTCGCGGCTCCCAGTCCGCGCGACCCCCCGGTGACCAGGGCGACCTTGCCCGTGAGTGGCTTGCTCATTCTTCTCACCTCGTTGATTGGCTTCTTCCGACTGTCGAAACATTAACTGTTACGACAACCTGTTGCAACATTCACTGTTACGACTGCGCTGTCGTAACATGAAGCGTTGCGGCCGACAGGAGGAGCCCATGAGCGCCAACAGCAGGCTGACCATCGCCGCCCACGCGCTGGCCTGGATCGGCCTCTATCAGCGCCAGGGCCATGGGGTCGCCACCTCCGAGCAGATCGCGACCAGCGCGAACACCAACCCCGTGGTGATCAGACGGCTGCTCGGCGAGCTGCGCAGGGCCGGGCTCGTGGAGTCCCGGCGAGGCGCGGGCGCAGGCTGGTCGCTGGCACGCGAGCTGGAGTCGATGACCCTGCTCGACGTGTACGAGGCAGTGGAACCCGGCCCGTTGTTCGCGATGCACCGCACCACCCCGGACCAGGGATGCGTGGTGGGTCACGGGATCCAGCCGGCGATGCAGAGCATCTACGAAGGCATCGAGGAGACCCTGAGACACGAGCTGGCCCGCGTCACGCTCGAGAACGTACTCCAGGGCGTACTCGCCACGCCTCGCTAGAGGGCTGTCACGTGGGCTGATCGAGCCGGGACGATTTCCGGGTGGATCAAACCGGGAGAGGTCGTCCGCCGAACCCCCGGCCTTCCGGGCTGCGGCCGAGGTCGGTGAGGTCGGGCATCCGGGCCTGGTCGCGTCGCAAGCCGTAGGCGACCTCGAACAGGGCGGTGTCAACGAGGCCGGTGCGTGGGAGAAGCCGCACCTGGTGCTGCCGAAGAGGCTGCGGTCGGCGAAGCAGCCGGACTGGTCACGGGCGGTGATCGACTCCTCCCCTGGCTTCGCCGGGGCCACCCCCACCCCCGTGCGGGTGGCCCGCAGGGGCCCGAAAGCGGTCCCAGCCCGGTCGACCGCGCACAGCCGGGCAGCAAGCACCACGTCCTGGCCGACGGGCGGGGCATCCCGCTCGCGGTGTCGCTGACCGGCGGAAACCTCGGGCGACGTCACCCAGCTGATCCCGCTGCTGGACAAGATTCCACGCTGCATCAGCGAATTCAGGCGGTGTGTGCCCCGTCGAACCCGGGCGGGCCGGTGCGGGGAGCCGCGGTCGAGATCCGCGGCGCGGGAACGGAGCCGATGAGGGCCGCCGCGGGTCCGCCGTCGGCCGGAGAGCCCAAACGATAAAATGGTCTCTTACTGTCACGAAGTGGGTGAAAATGGCGCTACAGGACAACGTCACTGGGGGCCGGCCCGGCGAAACACCCGAGCCGTACATCGCGGTCTCGGCCATCGCCGTCGCCATCGCCGACGAGCGGGGTGTGATCACGGGGTGGAGCGAGGAGGCCCGGAGCCTGCTCGGTTACGCCCCGGGAGAGGTCGTCTCACGTCCCGCAGCCGATCTGCTCGTCTCGCGCCTGCCCGCCTCGGCTCTGCGCCCCCTGATGAAGCAGGTGCCGTGGTACGGCGTCGTCCCGGCTCGACACCGAGACGGTCGGGCGGTGGACATGGCCGTCCGGGCCTGCCCCTGCCCGGACAGGAGCGGGCGGACCCAATGGGTCCTCACGGCCTCGGTTCCGAGCGGCCCGAGCCCGCCAGAGGACAAAGGCACCCTGCTGAGGGAACTCACCCTCTCCCAGCTCCCGGTTGCCGTGGCGTTCTACGACCAGGACAACCGGGCAGTGGGAGCCAACGACGTGATAGCCCGGATAGTGGGCCTGTCCGAGGAGCAGATACGAGGGCGCCGCCTCATGGACTTCCTGCCCAGCCCGGCATACGACGAATTCACAGCCCTCCAGGACCAGGTGGTGCGCACCGGGGAACCCGTGCACGTGGTCCGGTACCTCCGGGCACCCGGCCAGTCACAGGGACGCGCCTGGTCCGTGTTCCTCTCCCCGTTGAAGAACCACCTCGGCCACGTGCAGGGATCATCCGTCGTGCTTCTCGACATCACCGAGCAGTACCTGGCCCGCCAGCGACTGCTCCTGGTCAATGAGGCCGGCAACCGCATCGGCAGCACTCTGGACGTCACTCGTACCGCACAGGAACTGGCCGACGTGATCGTCCCCCAGCTCGCGGACTACGCATCCGTCGATCTGCTGGAGTTCATCCATCGTGGCGAGGAGCCGCCCGACAGCCTGCCGCGCGGTCCGATCACCATGCGCCGAACCGCACGCCAGGCAGGCACCCATACCCTCCTCGACACCATGCTCGAGCTGGGGAGCAAGGTGGAGTACCCGATGTCCGCGCCCACGGCCGAGTGTCTGGCCACCGGCCGTTCCGCGGTGTACGAGGTGAACGGCTCCTCCATGGCCCGATGGACGGCCCAGGACTCCGAGCGGGCCACCCGCATCCTCCTGACCGGGGCGCACTCGGTGATGGTGGTGCCGATGCGCGCTCGCGGTGTCACTCTCGGCTCGGTCTTCCTGGGCCGCACCCAACGCCCGGAGACGTTCACACGGGATGACGTCCTACTGGCCGAAGAGATCACGGCCAGGGCCGCGGTATGCATCGACAACGCCCGGCGCTACACCCGTGAGCGCACCACGGCCGTGACCTTGCAGCGCAGTCTGCTGCCCATGACACTGCCCTGCCGGCCGGCGGTCGAGATCTTCTCCCGCTACCTGCCCGCCAGAGGCCGGGCCGGCGTGGGGGGCGACTGGTTCGACGTCATCCCCCTCTCCGGCTCCCGGGTCGCCCTGGTCGTCGGGGACGTCGTCGGCCACGGGATCCAGGCCTCCGCCACCATGGGGCGGCTACGCACAGCCGTCCGGACCCTGGCCGACATCGACCTGCCGCCCGACGAACTGCTCACCCACCTCGACGACGTCGTCATCCGCCTGTCCTCCGAGGCCGCGGCCGACGCCGACATCGCCGGAGACATCGGCGCCACCTGCCTCTACGCCGTCTACGACCCCGTCTCCCGCCACTGTTGCCTGGCTCGTGCCGGCCACCCTCCGCCCCTCGTGGTGACCCCCGAGGGCGAGGCCGCCTTCCTCGACCTCCCCGCGAGCCCACCGCTCGGCCTGGGCGGCCTGCCCTTCGAGGCGTGCGAAGTCGAACTGCCCGAAGGCAGCCTCCTCGCCTTGTACACCGACGGCCTGGTCGAAGCCCGCGGCCATGAGATCGACGAAGGGCTCCGTGCGCTGCGCCAGGCCCTCACCCGGCCCACGCAGACGTTGGACACGCTCTGCGACAACGTACTCGCAACGCTGCTGCCCGCCGCTCCCGATGACGACGTCGCCCTGCTCGTCGCCCGCACCCACACCCTGGGAGCCGGCCAGGTCGCCACCTGGCGTCTGCCCTCGGACCCCGCCGTCGTCACCCAGGCACGCAAACAGGTCACCGACCAGCTCACGGCCTGGGAGCTGGACGAGTCCGCCTTCGCCATCGAGCTGGTGGTCAGCGAGCTGGTCACCAACGCCATCCGCTACGGCCGGCCCCCCATCCAGCTGCGGTTGATCCACGACGGCAGTCTCACCTGCGAGGTCTCCGACGCCGGCAGCACCTCCCCACACCTGCGCCGCGCCCACTCCTTCGACGAGGGCGGACGCGGCCTGCTCCTCGTTGCCCAGTTCGCCCAGCACTGGGGCACCCGCCGTGCCGCCCAGGGCAAGACGATCTGGGCCGAGATACCTCTGACGACCTGAGCCGACATGGTCGGCCGAGCCGCGCGACGGGCCCGGGACGGACGCACCGGAACTGCGGGAGGCAGGTGGCAGAGGACTCCCCCAGGCGACACATGTGCATATTGGTCAGGAATTCATGGAGCTCTTGTTCAGGACGTAGCAGACGGTGAGGCCGCCGAAGCAGCCGCGGACGACGTGCGGTCATCGCTGACGTCCGCGGAAGAAGCGGCGGACCTCAGCGGCCCGTTCGGCCTGGTTCCGGACCCGGTGCCGTCCGGACGGACTGTGCTCGAGCTCGGCGCTGACCAGTTCGTCGGGGTTCAGCTCGGGCGAGTACGGGGCAGGAGGTACAGCTCCGCATCAAGGCCTCCCACACCGACGACGACAGAGGCCGCGCGTCCCCCACCGGATCACTCACCACCCACCAACGGCCCAGAACCCGAACCGTTTCGGATCAATAGGGCGTGCATCGGAAGTGCTCTAGGGTGGTGCGCTGGTCGGCCCCAGGCACGGGGTCTCAGAGGGGCGGGGAACAGGATGTCCGTAGAACGTCACGTGGCGGGGATGCTCCAGCAGATCGCCCGTCAGCAGGACATCGTCGAGATCGCCCCCCAGGGGACCACGACGAAGGCGGCCGCCCTGGCGCACGTGGCGGAGCAGTACGGCTACACGTACGGCATGGCGTACAGGACCGGTTTCAAGAACTCGCTCGTGCAGGTCCGGATGTACCGGGACCCGCGGCCCGACGCGCGCGTCCGCGAGGCGGCCACCATCGCCGCCCATCCGCGGGCGGGCAACGGCGGGACGGTGCCGGGGCTGGAGCAGGGCTCGCTGAAGCCGCTCCCCGAAGCGGTCGGTGCGGTGGCCGTGCTGAAGGACCTCGTCACCTTCGACGTCATGGCCCAGTACATCGCCGACCGGAGACAGAAGGTACTGGGCTACCTCGCCTGCGCGGTCCTGACCGTCCTCCTGCTCATCGACAAGTCGCCGGTCGAAGCGATCGCCTCCGGCGGGGCGGTCGCACTCCTCTTCACCGTCGCGTTCAAGGTGGGCGCGATCCGCCGCAGGAAGATCGCACAGCGGCTCACGGACGCCGGGTTCCTCCCGGTACGCGACGAACAGGGCAGCCAGCGGTTCCTGCGCCCGGGACAACAGTTGTCCGGCCATACCGACCCGTTCACCACCTGAGGTCCTGACCTGCGGAGCAGGCAGGACCGGGACACCGCTGGGCAGCTGCCGGCGGCCGAGCTCACCTGGCTGCTCGGCGTGTGTGCGTCCCGGAGGGTGGCGCGGTGCGGGAGCCCCCCCGAGTGCCGTCGGCTACTGCCCAGCGTCCTCGGACGGCCCAGGAACGCCTCAGTCATGAGGCACACGGCCGACGTCGAACGGCGGAGGCGGCCCGCCACTGCGTGGTGATGCACCCCTCTTCCATGCCCCACCACTCCTTCGCTACGCCGTGCTTCAGCAGCCCTTGCACCTTGGCGAGACCGGCGGCGGGCGGGACGTCCAGGGCGACCATGCCGAACCGCTCTATGCCCTCGCCGTCGACGCCGAGCCCCTTGAACGCGTTGATCACGCTCTGTCGTGCAGCTCCCGATCCGCCGTCACGGAACACGATGAGGCGGATGGTGCAGTTCTCAGAACGCCGGACCACCTCGCCGGCCCATCGCACGCCTTCCTCGTCCGGCTCGATGGCCACTCGCTTTCACCGTGGTTCCCCGCTGTTCCCCTCCCTGTCAAACGATCAATTCCGGGGGATTCCCGCGGAGGGTGGGGGTGGGCGGCGGCCGAAGCCACCGCGAGACGGTCAGGCGGCAGGCTGCCGGCCCTGGTTGTCGAGGTGGCGGCGGGCGGTCAGGCGTCAGGGTCGACTTCGGGGTGCGTGAACCGCACGGGCTTGTCCAGAGACCGGGCGTAGACGATTTCGGCTCGGGTGCTGTCTCCGATGTAGTCGCCGACCACGAGCACCTCATCAGCGAGTCGGATCTTCGCCCGGTGCAGACCGTCGAGTCGAACCTTCAGCGCCTCGGCCTCGACAGGGTCGGAGCAAAGTGCGTGCGGCGACTTCATGTCACAGCTCGGTTTGACGACGATCTTTCCGACTTTTGTCTCGCGCAGATCGGCCTCGTTCATCTGGGTCATGAAGCGGGTGGAGCCACAGATCGCGACGATACGTGGGAGGCTCAACAGCTTCTTCGCGTCGGCGAACTTCTCCTCGGGGGTGAGCAGTTGCGGGGATGACACTCGTTCCTCCTGGTGGAGTGGTCCAAGGGGTGCCTGCGGGCAGGAAATCTCGTTCAGCGCGATCGGTGGCTCTTGCCGGTGTCCCTTGCTCCGCCGACCAGTGCCGTTCGATCTTCGTGAAAGGATGCGGCAACCGCAGCAGGGAGCGGTCCGACGACATGAGGGCTCCATGACATCGATACCACCGAGAGCCGGAAGTGCTGCTCGCAGTACGGCAGTCGTGCTGGCGGCAGCAGTGACCGGCGGACTGTTGTTCGCGACTCCGGCGCGAGCCGCTTACCACGACACCGAGTTCCGCAGTGTCTCCATCAACAACGGCAAACCGATCGTCCTGGGCACGACCGGCTCGGTGACAGTACCCGTCAGCGCCGAGATCTATGACGATTCCGGGGGCCTGGCGACCATCGACGCGGCTGTGGCGGGGACCTTCCTCGAAGGTCCCGTGGCTCACAACATGACGTGCGTGCCTACCACCGCCACCGTGTCGACCTGTACCGGGGTGGCGATTCTCTATCCAGGGGGCAAGCCCGGACGCATCGGGCTACAGGTCTCGGGCTACGCGGCCGACGGCGGCTCGTACTTGGAGCACACCCTTTATCCGCAGTACGAGAATCTGCCGGGCAACAACGCTCTGTTGCTGATGAAGACCGGGTTGGCAGCGATGAACGCCGCTCCTGAGCCGGCTCGTAAGGGCGGCACCCTCACCTTCGCCGGCCGCCTGACCCGTCCTGACTGGAACGCCACAGAAGTGGACGGTCTGACGAAGGCCACCGTCGGCTATCCGGGCCAGCCGGTGAAACTGCAGTTCAAGAAGGCCGGCGCCACGACCTACACCACGGTTAAAACAGTCACCTCGGGGACGGACGGCAAGCTGAAGACGACCGCCACGGCGAACGGCTCGGGCGCTTGGCGCTGGCTGTTCGCTCAGAACGGCACGTCTTCCTCCGCCGCATCGACGGAGGACACCGTCACGCTGTTGAAGGTGTCGAAGCTGACGGTGAACGCCGGCCCGGAACCGGTGGCCAAGGGGGCCGAACTGACAGTTGCCGGCCGCCTCACCCGCGCGACGTCCGACGCGGCCACGACGTTCACCGGTTGCGCCGATCAGCCGGTGAAGCTGCAGTTCAGGAAGTCGGGCAGCAGCACGTACACGACGGTCAAGACTGTCCGCACGGACGCGACGGGCCGCCTGAGCACTACGACGACGGCCAAAGCCGCGGGCTACTGGCGATGGTCGTACGCGGGGAGCGGCACAGTGGCCTCCGTCAATGCCACGGCAGACGGGGTCTCTTTGAAGTGAGCCCCGTCGCCTCGTCCGGCACCACAGAACTCACAGGTTCCGGCCGAGAGCGACCGCCCGCGTGGAGACCGAGGGTCCCGGACCATGATCGGTCCGGGGCCTTCGCCCGGTGCCCGGCAGGATGCGAAGGTGCGTCACCCGTTGTGGAAGTCCTGAGCAGCCCGTCCAGAAGTGGAGCGGGACGCGCTTGCGCAGGGGTTCGAAGCAGGCGCGGCCGAACCGTCTGGCGCCTCAGCGTCCACGGCGGTGATCGCGGTGTCGCCGTCCGGCGCGAAGGCCCCGCCGTCCGGAAGCACGAGGCGTGCGGACGGCGGGGCCGAGGGATCGAGCGGGGTGTCAGGGCGCCATCATCGATATCCCGAACGGCACGGCCTGCGGGGCCGATTCGGTGCCGTCGGCGGCCACGGCGGTGACGAGGTAGTAGTAGTACGCCCGCGCCAGACCGGGGTCCTTGTACGTCAGGGCCGTCACGCCCGTGGCGATGCGGTGCTCAGGGGTGAAGACGTCCGAAGCGGACGTGGACCGGTAGACGTTGTACGAGACGGTCGCACCCTGGTCGCATGCTCCGACCTCCCAGTTGAGCTGGGCGTAGTCCGCGCCCCGGCCGCCCCCGGTGATCCGCGGGGTGGCCGGTCCGTCGAGGACCGGGCAGGGCAGGAGGGCCTCGGCCGTCGGCGAGAAGTCGGACCACTGGCTGTGCGTGCTGACGGCGCGCACCACGTAGTACCAGGTCTTGCCGAGGGGGACGTTCTCGTTCGTGAACGTCGTCCCGGTGATGAGCGGGGAGACCGAGTAGGCCGTCGCCGGGTCCGTGCCGGTCGTGCGGTAGACGTAGTAGCCGGCCACATCGGTCGACGTGCTCGCGGTCCACTCCACCGTGACGTTGCCGTTGCCGGCCGTCGCGGTGACCGAGGCGGGCGCGGCCGGCTTCTCGTAAACCGGCAGCCGCTTGCCGTAGACGGTGCCGTAGCCGGGCTCGGGCAGGGGGGAGACGTTGCCGGCCGCGTCGACGGCGCGGACGGTGTAGCCGTACTGCACGCCGGCCGGGGTGGCGGTGTCCAGGTAGGTGCCGTCCCGCACCGCGGCGATCTGCTCCCACGCGCCGAACATCGGCTTGCGCATGACGAGGTAGTGGTCCGTGTCGTCGGTGTTGGGCGTCCAGACGAGGTGCACGCCGTCCGTGGCGTCCCAGGCGTCCAGGCCGTACGGCATGTGCGGCGGGGTGGTGTCGCCGGTGCGGGTGGCGGAGGCCGTCGTCGACGGGTCCGACTCCGTGCCGAGGGTCGTGACCGTCCTGACCTGGTAGTGGCGTACCTCGCCGACGGGCGCCGCACGGTCGTCGTAGCCGGGGCCGGTGACCGGCGTCCCGGTCAACCGGGTCCACGGACCTGCGGCCGACTCGGCGGCGTAGACGTGGAAGCGGTGGGAGGCGTCACCGTCGTACCGCCAGCCGACGGTGTTGCGGTCGGCCCAGCCGTTGGCGGAGACGGCCGTCGGCGGGAGCGGCTTGGCCTCGGCGGCGTCGAGGCGGACGGGCGTGGAGTACGCGGAGGTGTTGCCCGCGCTGTCCTTGGCCCGCACGCGGTAGTAGGAGGTCGTGCCCACGACGGCGGACGGGTCGGTCAGGGCGGCGCTCTGCGGGGGCGCGGCGACCGAGGCGAACGGCCCCTCGGGGACGACGGCCCGCTGCACCTCGTAGGAGCTCGCCCCGCTCACCGGGGACCAGGAGAGCCGGGCGCCGGCGGACGGGTCGTACGTGGCCGTGAGCCCGGTGGGCACGGCGGGGGCCGTCCTGTCGGCGCTGACGACTCTCGTCACCGCGGACAGTGCGGAGACGTTGCCGGAGCGGTCGACGGCGCGGAGGGCGTACTCGTGGGCGGCGCCGGTGGCCGGGGGCGCGTCGGTGAAGGTGGTGCCCGTGATCGGGGTGGAGTTGAGCGGGCTCCAGCTGCCGGTGCCGGCGGTGCGACGGTGGACGCGGTAGCCGGCCAGGTCCATCTCGGGGTTGCGGGACCAGGTCAGGGTCGTCTTCAGGGTGGACGCCGAGTAGCTCGACTTCACGCCGGCCGGGGCGAGGGGGGCGGTCTTGTCGTACGTGGCGCCGATGACCGGCTTGTAGGAGAAGGAGACGTTGGCGGTGCCGGTGAACGCGGCGAAGTCCACCCGCAGGGTGTGGGTCCCGCGCGGCACGGTGAGGCGGACGGTCTTGCGCCGGGTCGAGCTGACGTCGCGCCACAGGTCGATCTTGCGGGTGCCGTCGATGTAGACGCGGGCGCCGTCCTGGACGGCGACGCTCAGGTCGAAGGGACCGCCGGAGCCGAAGTTGCGGGTGGTGGTCCAGCGGACACCGAAGTGGTTGTTCGGCAGGGTCACGCCGGAGGGGTCGCCGGAGCCGTAGTTCTCGGCGATGGCGGTGTCGCAGGCGGTTCCCTTCGGAGTGCCGGAGAGGGTGGTGTTGGCGTAGTACTGGGCCTTCCACACGCCGGCCGAGCAGGTCACGGCCGCGTGCGCGGTCGCGGGGAAAGCAAGCCCGGCCAGGGCTGTGGCCAAGGACAGCACGACCGCACCACCTGTACGGCGCACCGCGCCACGGAATATTCGCATCTACGGATGCTCACACTTTCGCCGAGGAGATGAGGACAAGGCGTGTATGCCGCACCCATGGTGCCATTTGAAAGATCGCTTGCGATAGATGGTTTACGCGGTGAAGGCACCGACGAAACAGGACTGCGCAGGGGACGAAAATCAGCCATTGCCTGACAGCCCTGCGGCTGGATCGAGGCCTGCACGCCGGCCGGCCACCAGCCCACGTGGACACCACGTTCCAGGATGCGCTGGAGGGCGCCGCCGTGTCCGCACGGGCTGCTGCCGTCAATGACGCATGGGCGCCGCGAGTAGTGCGGCAGCGTGTGGGCGGCTCGGTCGAGCCGTGGAACGAGCTGGTCCGGACGCCGTGTGGCGCCGACGACGATCATTCCGGCCCCGCCCGACGCCTCCAGCAGCACTCAGCGCTCGACCCCCAGCCGGAGATGCTCGCGTCCGGTCTCGCGAAACGCCTCGTCGAGGCCGGCCGGGGCCTGATCCTCGCGGGACCCGGCGGCGGAACTCGGGCGGACAGCTGCGGGGCATGACGGCTTCCGGATGCTGCTGGATCAGTCGACTCTCCAGCAACCCGACTCCATCAGACCCGGGGCAGACCAAGGGCGTCGGTCAGGGCGAGACGAGCCGTGATGCGTTTACCGACCGGTTCCTGCTCGACAAACAGGTTCTCGGTGACGGCCTTGACGATCTCCAGGCCGTGCTGGCCGATCCGGTCGGGATCCGCCGCCCGGGCCGTCGGCACAGTGGGGTCGCTGTCCCAGACCACGATCTCCACAGCACGGCCATTGATGCGTAGTTCCATCAGGACGGGGCCGGGAGCGTACTTGAGAGCGTTGGTGACCAGCTCACTGATCACCAGCTGAGCGAGGTCTCTGACGCGTGAGGGGATGGGCAGGCGGTGGTCGGTGTGGGCCTGGTCCAGGAAGGTGATGGCGTGGTGGCGGGCGTCGGCGATGCAGCCTTTACCGCCGTCCAGTGCGTAGCCGGCGCGCATCAGATACTCATGTGATGCCGGACAGCCGTCGTCGTCGGCATGGGATTGCACCTGGCACCGCCCTCGTTCCCCGATTTACGCACACCTGTACCCCAGATTCCGCCCTGCATGTCACAGGCATGTCGTTCGGCACAACTGCTCGAGAGTATGCGACTGGGGTGGTGGGGCAGAATCACCCGTGCGCGTCCTGCCCCGGGGCGCACCGAGCGCAGTCGAGGAGACGGTGACCGACATCGAGAAATCAGACCGGCCGGAGAGACTCTTCATCGCGCACGGCATGGTTGGCGATGTCCGTGTGGTGACCGTGGGGGGCGAGATCGACCACGACGTCCGGGACGTCCTTCGCCAGGCCTTGCTGTTCGAGGACGACGCGCCACCTCCGCTGCGGATCGTGGTGGATCTCAGCGCGGTGACCTTCATGGACTCCAGTGGTATCAACCTCTTCGTCGCCTGCCATCAACAGGTGAGCAAGACGCACGGCTGGGTGCGGATCGCCAGTGCCCAGGACTCCGTCCTGCGGGTGCTGAAACTGGTCGGTCTCAACAGCATCATCAGCTGTCACCCCAGCATCGAGCAGGCCCTCAGCGCCTGAGTGTCCCCGCTCAGGACCCGAACGAGGTGTCCCTTTGCCGACGCTGCACGGCTGCATCCGGCTCCTGCCCCACCAGTTCGGGAAGCGGCTGCCCCGAAGCCCATCCGATTCGCCACCTCGGCGATCGCGTACAGCTTGGTATCGGTGTGCTGGGACACCTCACGCAGCACACCGAACCCGGCCGCCGGCGGTGTCCGGTAGAACGCGATGAGGACACCGATGGCCTGATCGATCGCCGCATGAGAATCGATTGCACGCCTCAGCCGGGCATTCTCCCGCTCAAGGCGGACCACCGCGGCGTCATGTGCTCCACCAGGTGCGGTCCGCTGCTTACGGGACGTCGTCATGGCGGGTTCTCCCCACAGGGAACGGGCTTTCAACGCGTCCATCTCCCCACTGGAACAACAAGACCCGCCCCCTCCACGCAAGACGAAGATCACATGCATGCAGGGTTCATCGCCGTCCATGGGCGGCGTCCAGCTGAGAACCGGTCCCCCCTGACCCTCACCCTGCCGAGCCGCTTCTCGCCCTGGATCACAGCCACATCGGAGAGGGATCACCACTGCTCTGATCGCATGGGTTCACCCGCTTGGGGTGGTGTCCGGAGCCGGAGGTATCGGGGTGGGGCCGTCTTACCGTTCGTTGGGGGTGTTCTCGATCGCCCACCTGCAGAAGAGGGCGAGTGCCTCGGTGAGGTTGCCTGGTCCGCATGCGGCGTGGAAGGTCATTTCGGAGGTCCATGCCATGACCCAGTCGTTCCTGCTGCGTTTGAGGTCGTGACGGGGGAAGTCGTGTCTTTCCAGGTCGGTGTCTCCCAGGTCGATACGGACGGACCAGCCGGGGTTGTCGAGCGTGTCGATCTTGACGCCCCGCTCGTGCTCCCAGTCCTCGTCGCACTGTGCGGAGTACCAGGCCTGCAGCCACTCCAAGACGTTCTCTGCTTCGTTCACGGCACGAGATGCTAGTGCCGCATCAAGCAACGTTCGCCCTCAATGCTGCCGACACCGTCCACCACCAGGAACAGGGCAGCATGATCCGCCGCTACATCAGCTGGTGGAACAAGCACGCCGCCGACGAATGCCTCCGTCACCAGGGCCAACGACGCCTGACGCAGCACTGGAGGGCCTGTCTCGCCGATGCAGCCGGGCGGCGAGCGAGACAGTGCGTAAACTTTGGTTTCCATATATCGACTCGGGAACTATAGTTGTCACATGATGGCCTTTGAGATGACCCCGGAAGAGCAGACAGAGCTCGACAAGGCGCTGTACGACGCCTTGAATCCGCTGGCCTCGGCGATTCGCTCCCGACAGACCGGGCTGCCCGCGGAACGTATGTGGGAAGCGGATCCCATCGAAGTGACACTGTCCGTCCTGGCCGCTTGGAAGGTGATGGATGCCGAGGTCAGGCGGTTGACCGCGCACGCGGCAGCAACCGCTGGCTCCTACGGCGCCAGTTACGAGCAGATGGGGGCCGTCTGGGGCATCACCCGACAGGGTGCCCGTAAGAAATGGCCCGACGCCGTCAGCCGCTCAGAGCCCGCGACAGCAAGAAGGAACACGCTTGCGCTTTTCGGGGGGACTGCCGAACTGGTACAGGCGCCTTCCGGTGACTGGAGTTGGACAGCCGTGGGCGCTGATGGAGCATCCGCCACGGTCACCGATGGGACACGCCACGCGACCGCGGAAGAAGCAGCAGCCCATGTGGGCGCTTTCCTCAAAGAACACGCCCTCGACCGTTCGTAGCATCAGGCAACGTTCGCCCTGTTCACGACCTCGCGGAGGCGTTCGTCGGCGGCGTGCTTGTTCCGCCAGATGATGTAGCGGCGGATCATGCTGCCTTGCTCTTTGTGCCCGGCGTGGTCGGTGCCGTCGAGGGTGAAGTAGCGCAGGGCGGTGAACTGGGCCTCAATGCGGTTGAGCCAGGAGCTGTTGGTCGGGGTGTGGGCGATCTCCACGTTGTTGGCCGCCGCCCAGGTCCCGACCCGCCGGCACCGCTTCGTCGTCAGGTGCGGGGAGTAGTTGTCGCAGACGATCGCGATGCGCTTCCCGACCGGGTGCGACGCAGTGAAAGCCGAGCTGCCGCCGCACGTGCGGACCTACGAATGTGACTCTGCCACCTGGTCATCGACCGGGACGACGACGCCGCGCTCAGCCTTGCCGCTCTCGCGGCAGCCGCAGTGACCGGTACCGGAACGGCCGGAGACCAGGACACCGCCCCGCTGGTGTCGAAGTCTCGTGGAGCCGACCAGAGGACCCGCGTCACCCGCACCCGCACCCGCCGCAAGGCGAGCGCGGGTGCGGGCAGGTGGCGCACCCCTGCCGCAGCAGCGGCAGACGGAAGCGAGAGACCGTACTCAAGCCGAAGCCCTCACACTTCGGCGAGGTGACGGACCTTCCGGGCCGAAACGCCCGGAACACCGAGAGCCGCCGAGGCTCTCGGCAACGGTTGCGTCGAAGGACTCGGCGAGTGCGTCGTCCGCGCTGGAGCGGCGGCGCTCCGTACCGCTTTCGACATGCCCAGGCCCACGGCGGTGCAGGCCTCGCGTGCACCGTGCGTTTCTGCCCGGTACGCAGGCACGGACGGAGGAGTGGCTGCCGGCATCGGGGATTCGGTGTGCCCGCGTTCGTGTTCTGCCGGGGTGATGACGTCCTTTCAGTTGCCATGCCACGTACCGTTGGCCGCGTGGGAGCTGCCGAGCTCCTCGAAGGAAGCCATAGCCGTAACCGGCCCTTTCTCCGTAAGCCCGGCGAGAAGGTTCTTGGGCCTGACGGGAAGGAGGGGGCATGGACGATTTCGAGGTGGACCAGGTGGTCCAGCGGGCCCTGGACCGGCTGACTCTCCTGGCGGAGACCACCACCGCCATGACCAGCACGCTCGACTCCTATGCCGCGGTGCAACGGGTGTGCCGCATTCTGGTGCCCCAACTGGCCGACTGGTGCGTGGTCGACCTGCTCGACGACGACGGCCGTCCTCGCAGGGTCAGTGTCGTTCACCGCGATCCCGGCCTGCTGCCGGTCGGTGGCCTGACGGGCCTGTTGCCCAACGTCCCGGAAAATCCGGTTGGTCCGCTCTCACGCGCGCTTATCGGCGCCGGCCCCCTGCTGGTGACCACAGCCGACATCCCTAGCCCCGACAAGGCTGCCGACCCGCTGCACGCCTGTCAGCTCGAGCTGTTTCACCAGCTCGGCACCTGCACCGCCGTGGTCGCCCCCGTACGTGCCCGCCGGCAGGTCCTCGGCGCCCTGACCATCGGCCGCTCAGCCGATCGCGCGCCTTTCACCGACGATGACCTCGCCATGGTGGAGGACCTGACCCATCGCATCGCTCTGGGCGTGGACAACGCCCGGCTGCACCGCGAGACCCAGCACATCGCCGAACGACTCCAACGCTCGCTCCTGCCCGCTCTTCCTCGAACCGGCCCGCTGCAGATGGCCGCTCGTTACGCACCCGCCGCCGTCACCGCCGAAGTCGGCGGCGACTGGTACGACAGCTTCCCCCTGCCCAACGGCAGCACCACCATGATCATGGGCGACGTCACCGGTCACGACCTGCGCGCCGCGATCACCATGAGCCAGCTGCGCAACATGCTGCGCGGCATCGGCTGCGACCGCCAAGAACCTCCCGGGCAGATCCTGCGCCGTCTCGACCTCGCTCACCAATCGCTTTATCCGCATGCCACAGCCACCTGTGTGTACGCCCTCCTCGACCAGGACGACGGCGGAGGCTGGACGCTCACCTACTCCAGCGCCGGACACCCGCCACCTCTGCTGGTCACTCATGAAGGCGACACCCGCTATCTCAAAGGCGGCCGTGGCCTCCTCCTCGGCGTCGACCCCGACCTCCCGCGCGCCCACGCGATCGAAACCCTGCCCGCCCGCTCCATCGTGCTCATGTACACCGACGGCCTCATCGAACGCCGTGGGGAGGACCTCACCCACGGAATGACCCGCCTACGACAGCACGCCGCTGCCCTCGCCCGCGAAGATCTCGACACGTTCTGCGATGAACTCCTCGCCGGCATGGCCACCGACCACACCGACGACATCGCCCTCCTCGTCGCACGGACACCCACCCGATCACATCGCCCCAAGTGACCTCGCCGGCAGCAGCCAAAGCACGGTACGCCTGTGCACGATGCCGTTTCGCAGCGAGGACAGCAAAAGCTCGACCGGGAAGCGCCGAAAGAGCCGGCGGAGGCGGCGGGTGGCTACCGACCAGCCGCGTGACGATTACTGCTCGACCTGCGAGCTCCGCTATTCCTCAGACGCACCTCGCCCTGGCGAGGGGTGTCTTCCAGTGCAGGCGCTCCTGACTCTCCTCACCATCCAGGACATCGGCAGCCATACGAACTGACGCAACGTCATCTCATTTCCCTGGACCGCAGACCGGATGCAGGACACGAGCCCGTCAGGCAGAAGCCGACGGATATCTCACGCGTCCGGATTCGTCTCAGCCGCGGTGCGCAGCAGCCACAGTGGCCGCCGGCCCAGTCCCATGAGGGCGATTCGGAGCGCCGGGTCGCTGAGGGCGGGATTGAACAGCAGGTGAAGGTCAGCCACATCCATGAAGGGGTGTCGGTCAGGTCCCATCGCAGATCGGTCACTTGTGACGGCAGCACAGCAGCAGCGCGCAGCGGGGGGTGTGAAGCCCTGACAATCGAAGGATCCATAAGTGGCCTGGGGGTGCCGGGGCCGGCCCTGAACCGGCTCCGGCACCCCCAGGAACTCGACCCGAGCCTCAACCGGGCCAAGTGCCGGTCATGCGTCGGGTGGCGACAGCGCCGGCCCGGTCAAGTGCGGCCTTGACCCCGACGAAGATCGCATCCTGCAACATGGCGACAAGCAGCACTTCCATCCAAGCACGCTCTTCACCAGTGGTATCGGGAGCTTCCTCATCGTGGCCGCGCATCCTCCGCGCCCGCTCGAACAAGCCCCCAGCGACACACCGTCAAAAGGCGCCCACGGCGAGACCGACCGGCTTGCGGGCAACTTTCGAGGCCTTCACACCGCTCACCCCTTCCTCCGGCGCAGCAGCCACAGCACGACACCGGCCCCCGCGGCAGCCAGCAGAAGACCGCGGTTGTCCCGCGCCACCTGCGCACCCTGGACTGCCTGGGCGCGGACCGGCTCCGGGGCCCTGTCCTGTATCAGCTGACCCGCCTGGGCCGCCTTCGAGCGGACCTGCCCGGCCGCCTGGGCAGCCTTGTCCTTCACCAGGTCCGGCAGCTTGTCCTGCACCCGGGACGCGACCTGGGCGGCCCTGGCCTTCAGCTCTCCCGCCTTGACGGTGGCCCCCTCCTTGGCCTCAGCCGCCATGTCCTGCGCGCGGGCCTTCACGTCAGTCTTGCCCGCCAGGGCCGTGACCGTCCGCCCCAGCTCCTGACGGGTCTGCTCAACCTGCTCGCGCAGCTCCTTCGGTGTCGGAGTCGGGGAGGCGGTGGTCTCGTCGTGCGGCTGGGTCATCGCTGTGCACTCTCCTTGATCTCGGCCACGTCGGCCTTCACGCTGTCGATCGTCTTCTCGGGCGTAAGGGGTGCGCCCTGCTTCACCTGGTTCTTGCCCGCCAGCACCAGGACCGCGGTGATCGCGCCCAGCGCCGCGGTGACGATCAGCGCGGCGGCCCATACGGGCAGCGGCACCGCCAGCGCGGCGATCGCGGTGGCGACCAGCGCCTGCAGCATCAAAAAGCCCACAACGCCGGCGGCGCCGAACAGTCCGCCGCCTTTGCCGTAGCGCTTGCCCTTCTCCTTCATCTCCGCCTGTGCCAGCTTCATCTCGCCGCGCACCAGGTCCGTCAGCTGCTGCGAGGCCCGCTGCACCAGTTCGCCCACCGGCTCGCCGCCGCTGTGACTGCCCCTGCTCCCTGCAGTGGGTGACTGCACGGTAGACACGACGATCACCTCCCGTCCTGTTCGTCCGGTCTCCGCCGACGGGTCTTGAGCCCGTCGGCGGTGCGCACGCGAGTACCCAAAAAACACCAGCTCAGGACACCGAACACGACTCACTTTCAAGAAGCGGGACGGGGATGTGGCTCGCGGGTTACCCGCACGCTGCGGCCAGGGGGGAACGGCGGTGGCCTGGCCGGCACGTCGCGTACGGGCGGCAGTGCGGATCGCTTCGACCAGGCCGCTGTGGCTGTCGGAGATGACCGGGCGGACGCCGCTCAGGCCGGTGGCCCGCCGGTTGAGCGGAGAGCGGTCACCGGCAGACGGTGCACCTCAGGGAGCAGAACCCACGCACTCACCCCCGGAGATCCCCTACACCACGCAGCGGGACGCCGTCGATCGGTACGGGCGACAACCCCTTACATGTCGGGATGCTCCGGCAGGGCGAGCCAGTCCGGCCAGGAGATCTCGCGGCCGAGGAAACGCGGCTGCTCGAACGGCCAATCGGCGGCGATCCACTGCGGCACCAGCGCGTCGAGGGCCTGCTCGACCTTGCTGCCCACCAGCTCGTCCACCACCCACCAGGAGATCTCGCCGTCCGCGCCGACCCTCTCCGGTGGGTCGATGTAGACACAGCCGAGCAGAGCTGTCTCCGCCGCGTCGAACAGTGCGTAGTTGAAGGACTGGTGTGCGGCGATCTCCCTCTCGTGCCGCAACAGGTCGGCCTGGTCGGTCTCGTAGGTCATGGTGGCCGCGGGCCAGCCCCAGGCCGGGCCGAAGATGGTCCACAGCCGCTCGCGCGAACCCATCACAGCCGGATAGTCGAGCGGGGTGTCCGCCTCCCGGATCGGCCGCAGGTGATGGCCGCCGCCCGGCAGCGGTACCAGGACGGGGTGGACGAAGTCATCGGGAAGCCAGCTCATGGCGCCCGACCGTAGCAGCGCGCGCCCGTCCGCTCTCCTGGATTTTCCCCGCATGCCGTCAGGGCCTGCTCTCATGCCGGGCAGGGCCCGCGATCACCCGATCGCACGTCACAGCAGTCCTGGGATGCATTCGTCCCGGCGTGAACGCCGGGGCCTTCTGCAGGGACCCCGGTAACCGCGTCGTGCGGGGACCTTCGGGCTGAAGCCGAGCCGGTGCATCAGCCGGGTGTTCCCGGAGACGCTGTAGGAGACGTAGAACTTCCTGCCGAACGTCGTGGGTATGAGGACATCGAACGGACTCAGCCGTCACCAACCTCAGCGATGCTCAGTGTGATGATCCGCGCGAGTTGCTGACCGGCCCGACGAGCAGCCCGGGCCCACCTGGTCACGTTCGGCTGGGGGAAATGGATCTGAAGGCCCTTCGCGGCCTGTCCCTCCACCGAAGCCGGATGATGAGCGACAGCTCAGGCGGTGGGACGGGAATGCACGCTGACGGCGTAGCCGCCGCCTGGACGGTAAGCATCGCCGGCCCAGGTGGCGAAGCGCTCCCGCAACGTGAGTCCGGCCTCCGTGCACCAGTGGTCGAACTCCGCCAACGTCACTGTCGGTTCCGGCAGCGGCAGGTGTTCCGCGTCCAGTCCCATACCGGTGATCAACAGGCCGCCAGGCCGCAATACAGCGGCAAGTTGCCGTATGACAGCCGGTTCGGTACCGGGAGCCAGCAAAGGGATCACATTTCCCGCGGCGAGCGCCAGGTCGAAGCCGGTTTCCAGACCGAGGCCGTCCAGGTGTGCCAAGTCACCGTGGAGCCACTCTTGCGTGGGGGCGTGGCGGCGGGCGACGGCGAGCATGGAGCGGTCGATGTCCACGCCTGTGCAGTGGTGACCCAGCTCGGTGAGTCGGATCGCGATCCGCCCGGTGCCGCAGCCTGCATCGAGGATCCGGGCCGCGGGTGCCAGCAGCGCGTTGCACAAGGCGGCCTCACCGTGGATGTCATGGCCTGATTCAGCGAGCCGCTCAAACCGCCGGGCGTAGTCCTCACCGGCTTTTCCGCCCGTCAGTTCCGCCCAGCGGTCTCGTTGGCTGCTCATCGTCTGCGCGCCTTCCGGTAGAGAGGACAAGCACAGCGCCCATCGACTCCCTGGTCAAATCGACGGCACAAGCGAGCCGATGTCGCCGACGGCCCGGGCCCCGCCCCATCCGCAGCTCGCTCGGCATCCGATCCACCAGCACATCCTGATGGTCTTCGTCGCGGGTGCGGCAGGTGTACCAGGCGTCGGACCTGGAGCGCCCGGCTCACCCCAGGGACCGGAGATGCTGCTGGTGGCTGCACCATGCCGGAGACGCCGGAGCCGGCTCGACGATCGGCTCGACGAGCGGCTCGCTGCAGGGCCCCTCCCCCGTTGTTTTCTTGATCAGCCCTGTAACGGAGTGGCTCGACCATGACGTCGGGGCCTGAGCGCGATACGTGGCGGAACTCGACGACTGAAGCATCGAGTCACACGTGTGATCACTCCGAGGTCTGTCGCAGACCTCCCACCGGCCTCGTCCGGTTTCGTCGCCTTTTCGGCAGGTCATCACGAACGGCCGGAAACAGAGCCGCAAAGGTCGAGGTGCCCATGGGACACGCGCGACGCCACCGGCACGCTGTTTTGCCGAACCAGCAACAAGAGTGGCAGTTCAGGACCCGTTGCACGACGGTGGGCCCGTGACCAACGACATCGCAGCAGGATCACCCTCGTCCAACACCCCCTCACCTGCCGACGGCTACCTCGGCGACCCTGCGGTACGGGCGGAATGGGACAACCGCTACGCCGACCGACAACAGCTGTGGAGCGGCCGGCCCAACGGCGCGCTCGTGGCGGAGGTCGCCGGGCTCACACCTGGGCGAGTGCTCGACGTCGGCTGCGGCGAGGGCGCGGACGCCGTCTGGCTCGCGCGCGGCGGCTGGGACGTGACCGCGCTCGAAGTCTCGGGCGTGGCACTGGAGCGGGCGGCCGGGCACGCGCGGGACGCCGGCCTGGCCATTCACTGGGTACACGCCGCACTCACCGAGGCGGCACTCCCGCCGGCCTCCTTCGACCTGGTGTCCGCGCAGTACCCGGCCTTGTTGCGCACCCCCGATGCTGCGGCCGAGCGAGCGCTGCTCGCGGCCGTCGCGCCCGGCGGCGTCCTGCTGGTCGTACACCATGCGGGCATGGAAACCCAGCAGGTACACGACAGCGGATTCGACCCAGCCGACTACGTCTGGCCCTCGATGATCGCTGATCTGCTCGACGACGACTGGGAGATAGAGGTGGACGAGCAACGGCCTCGCGTGGCACCGGACGGCGGCGCAGGCGCGCACCACACCGACGACCTGGTGCTGCGCGTCCGCCGGCTGCGCTGATATTTGCGCAGAACCGGTGCCGGTTCGACACCGGGAGCCACAGTTTTGAGCGTCACTGCCGTCGGCTCAGCACTGGCGTCGGACGATGGAACATCGTGCGACGCCGGCCGGCGGCGACTCCGATCCCGGCCGTGACAGCGTCCACGAGGTCCTGGTCCGGTCAGAACTCGGAGCTTGCGGCGGCCGTTCACCGGTCCATGTCCAAGAGGAGCAGCCGGCCCGGCCACTGCGCTTCGGGTACGCGGGCCGAACCGTTCCGTGGACAAAAGCCCCGGCCGCGCCCGGCGGTTCAGCCCGTGAGGGTGTTGAGCCAGCCGGTCAGCAGACGGTTGGTCTCCTCGGGACGTTCCTGCTGGATCCAGTGGCCGCAGCCCTCTATGAGGTGGGAGGCGGTCAGGCCGGGGAGGGTGGTGGGGAAGGCATCGACAGCGTCGGACATCCAGGTGGTGGAGGCGTCCAGAGCGCCGCCGATGAACAGGGACGGCTGCTTGATCGGGGCGCCGCGGTGGGGGGCGAGATCTTCCCAGTCGCGGTCCATGTTGCGGTAGCGGTTGAGGGCGCCGGTCAGACCTGTGCGCTCGAACTCACCGGCGTAGACGTCGAGTTCCTCCTCGGTCAGCCAGGCCGGGAGCGGTCCGGCGGGGAAGCGGTCGCGCAGCCGGCCGCCGTGGGCGACGAAGTGCGGGTCGGGCTCGCCCCGGGCGGGCATGGTGTCGGCGGACAGGGCGGCGTAGAAGCCCGCGAGCCAGCCCCGCACGTCGGGCTCGATCTCCGTCTCAGCGCGGCCGGGCTCCTGGAAGTAGGAGACGTAGAACTCCTGCTCGGGGCCGCCGATCCGGCCGAAGATGCCGGTGGGACGGGGGCCGCCGGGTGGCGCGTACGGGACGCTCAGCAGGGCGACGGCCCGGAAGACCTCGGGGTGGAGCAGGGCGGAGGTGGCGGCGATGTTGGAGCCCCAGTCGTGGCCGACGACCACCGCGCTCTCCTCGCCGAGGGCACGGACGACGGCGACGTTGTCCTCCACCAGGTCCAGCATCCGGTAGGCGTCGGTCTCCGCAGGCTTGGAGGAGCGGCCGTAGCCGCGCACGTCGATCGCCACCGCCCGGTAGCCGGCCGCGGCGAGGGCAGGGAGCTGGCGGCGCCAGGAGTACCAGGACTCGGGGAAGCCGTGCACGAGCAGAACCAGCGGGCCGGTGCCCTGCTCGACCAGGTGGAGGCGCCCGGCCGGGGCTTCGACGGTGCGGTGGCGGAGCACGGCGGGCGACTCGGGCTGCATGGGGCTTCTCCTCGGTTCGCGGGTGAGTGCGGGTACGCATCGATCATGCGGCGCGGCGACCGTCCACCGCGATTGCCCTTGCCCATCTGGCAAACTTGCAGGACAGGATGGTGGAGCGGCACGTCCGGAAGGGGGCGGAGCGGGTGACGGGCGACGACGTGGCCGACACGCTGGCGACGATGGGCCCCCGGCTGCGGGCTGCGCGCGAACACCGCGGCTCCACGCTCACCGGCGTCAGCTGCGCGACCGGCATCTCCCCGAGCACGCTGTCCCGGATCGAGACCGGCCGGCGCAAGCCCACTCTGGAAGTGGTGCTGCAGTTGGCGAAGGAGTACGGCGTCTCCCTGGACGAGCTGGCCGGCATCGCCCCCGCCGCCGAGCCCCGCACCTCCGCGCTCCGGCGTTTCGGCGACGACAAGGCGGTGCTGCCGCTGACCCGGTACGTCGGGGGCCTGCACGCCCACAAGCACGTCCTACCCGCCGTCCAGGAGCCGCCCGCGAGGCCTCGGCAGGTCTCCCACGACGGCTGGGAATGGCTGTGCGTCCTGTACGGGCGGCTGTGGCTCGCACTCGGCGACCAGGACCTCGTCCTGAGTGCCGGGGACGTCGTCGAGTTCAACACCCGCAACCCCCACGGGGTCGCGAACGCCGGCCCCGGCGGCCCGGTCGAGTACCTGATCATGTTCGGGCCGCAGGGAGAGCGCCTGCGACCGCGCACCCCGCCCGCCCCCGGCCCCCGAGCTCGGTAGCAAGCCGCCGACGAACGGCCTGACGCCCCGGATACGCCCAGGACGTCAGCCCTCTTCCTCGTCGTCCCCAGCGGCATCGGGGGCGCGGAAGGGGCGCAGGCCCTGTTCCCGGATCTCGTCGGTGACGCCCGGCGCACCGTCCTGCAGCCGGGTGGCGGCCTCGGCCGGCGCCAGTGCCGCGCGCTCCGCGTCGGTGTGGAACGGCGCCTCGCACCACGCCGCGACGTGGTGCGGCCGCTCGTCGCTGTCACCCACCTTCTTCCCTCCGGAAATACTGGCGTAGAGGCACGCCGAGCAGCCGTTGATCTGGCTGACGCGCAGGTGTACCAGCGGCGAGCAGCTTCGGGTCGACGCCCTCGGCAGCAATCGCCTTCAAGAGGTGGTGGACCACGGTCCGCAGAAAGGTTGAACTCAGCCTCTGAGGAAACCTCACTGATTCAAACCTCAACCGTTCGCTTCGTGTCAGTATTCTTTTCCTGCCGCGCCGAAATTCCTGAGGTAGGCGGCAGGTGTGGTTCCGTAGAATGATTTGAAGTACCTGATGAAGTGGCTCGCGTCCGCGAACTGCCAGTGCGCCGCAATCTCGGACACATTGGCGTTGGCACCCCGTTGCAATAGTTCATCATGCGCCCTTTCCAGGCGTCGCCGACGAATGAAAGACATGACTGAATCATTCGATCCCGAGAAAGATCGATGCAATGTGCGTAACGACACCCCAATGAGTCGAGACACCATCACGGGAGACAGGTCTTTCTTGTCGAGATTTTTCTCGATGACATTCCTTGCGGCATGCATCGTAGCGTTCGAGTGATCCTGCATCCCCGAGGATGATCGATCGGAAAGCAACCCGGAGAAGAGGGTTGCACAGGCATCTCGCGCGATCTCCTGTGCGGCAACGGAACGGTCCAGATCGCCACTGCTTTTCTCAAGCGCTTCCAGGAAATTTTGAAGAAACCGAACCTCGGGGGTCGTGACGTCGGAAACGTACGCCTTGCCGAGGGATTTTGGTGATCCCATGCGCGACAGCACCAGCTGGCGAGGTATCGTCACGGCATGTGCCCTGGTGGCCGGCGCGCAGGTGAAATCCCAGGTCGTTCTTGCGTCACGAATGAGGATCTGGCCGGGCACAGCGGTGTGGGATACGCCGTTCCTCGTGTAGATGAGTCGACCGGAAGTCACCAAATGGGCCACGATCGGGTCCTGATCCGCATCGTTCCCGGAAATGCCGGCCAAAGAGTCGCAGTACACTCTGGCGAAGAACAGGTCGCCGAAGAGACGGCCGTTCGCCGAAAATTTAAATCCCCGATCGGCGGACGGCTGCGGAATGGTGAGACGCGCGAGATGCGCGAGCGGACCGCCTTTCCATTCCTGGGATATTCGCTGAGATTCCCTGATCTGCCGAGCCGTCAGATGTATCACACTTTTGAAATGAGTTGCGCGACCTCCCTTTACGGGAAATTTCGCGACATCTTCTATCTTTCGATTATTCATCGTCACCTCGTTTCGACACGCTGACCGGCTTCGAGCGCACTTGAACGCGGAGGGGGTGACGCAGAAACAACCCACTCGTAAAATTTCCATACTACTGGTTGCCGTTGACTCCTGTCGATAACGATCAAGGAAGTGGCATCCTGGTTCAACTTCGCACCCCTGGGCGGCATGTGATCGACGTGTCCCCCTGACGGATTCTGCGCGATCGGCACACGTCCGAACCGTGTGGGCGATGTCGGTCGCCCTGCGGTCAGCCGTCTCAGGCGCCATCGCCGCCTGCCCGCCGGCTTGGAGGACGACCGCTCCCGGTC
Source organism: Streptomyces sp. NPDC031554 (assembly GCF_055580685.1). Lineage (NCBI taxonomy): Bacteria > Bacillati > Actinomycetota > Actinomycetes > Kitasatosporales > Streptomycetaceae > Streptomyces > Streptomyces sp. NPDC031554. Next base: position 194,216 of record NZ_JBVIKX010000012.1, read on the forward strand.
GTCCACCGCAAGCAGGGAGGGACCGGGCGGCACCTCCGGCAATCCAGCGCCCGCGCGATCAGACTGGCTCCACGGCAGCTGGTGAGGGAACCGTGTTCGGTGGTCGGCACTGATCTTCTATACAGCCCTGAGAGCCGGCCCTTAGGTTCATGATCGGCAATGTCCCCTGCTGTGAAACGGAGTCAAGACCATGTGGGTCAAAGCGTTGACCGGTGCCACCGCGACGGCTTTGGTCGCCGGTGGAATGCTGGTCGCATCGGGAGCTCCGGCGAATGCGGCAGAATCCGACTGTGGAACGAATCAGATCTGCCTCTTCCAGGACTACAACTACGGCGGAAGAATGTTGAACATCACCAGGATCGGGGCTTGCATAGAAAATCTGAAGGGCTGGGAATTCAACGACATCACGTCGTCGGTGGTCAACAATTCCGCCACCACCATCAGGCTGTACCAGGACATCGGCCACGGTGGCAAGTATGTCAGGCTGACACCGGGTGAGAGGATCGCCAATCTCAGCAGCGTGACCATCTACAACAACGACGGTTCGTGGTTCGGCGTGAACACCTTCAACGACCGGACATCATCCACTTGCTGAGGTGACGCGGCCAGGGGTTGCAGCCGCAGCCAAGACACAAGCCCGGTCCGGTGACGCTCCATTTCGGGGTGAGCCCGAGTTGACGGAGACGGCCGTCAGGACGTGCGGGATGTGGGCCTTTCCCTGTCCTCGGCAGGCAGCGCCGCATGCCGTGTCCGTGGGCGGCGAGGGCGTGCCGGACGGTGCGGCAGAGCTGTTCGCTCCGTCATTCCGACCGCTCCGGCCAGCGCCTACCCCACTCCTTGACCACCCGGTCGCCGACGGCGAGCGACCGATACGTCCGGCCGTTCACCTCGATGCCGAGCTCCCGCCCGTCGTCGGTGCGGATGTGCATCATGTAGTGGCCCGTCGGGCCGTAGGTACCGGTCGAACTGCTGACCCCCCGGCCGGTGACCTCCCCGGTGTAGGCGTCCTTGCTCTCGCGCGACCCGCGCGCGGCGATCATCGCCAGGACCATGGCGAGCGGGCCGAAGGAGAGGAGCAGGACAAGGGTGTTCGACATGTGCGCCCCCCTGCGTCGACGATGGCACAGGCCGTCCACGGCAGCGTACCGGTCTTGTGGGCACCGGCCCAGAAGGCATATCCGGAGGGGCTGTTCGGCCCCGGTCCGGGGTCAGGGCTGACCCATGGTCCGGGTGGTGGGCGTCGTGCAGGTCACCGGAGGGTGACGGGACCGGCGAGGCCGTCACGACCGCAAGGAGGCTCCGGTTGACGGGGTGACCGGCCGAGGTCGCCCCGCATCACCGGAGCCTCGATGTGCCGACGGCCCGCCACCGTCTGCCTGATCGAGTCGCCCGGCCCCGCCGCACGCGAACCGTCCGTATGACCGGCGGCTGAGCCGAGGCCGCCGCCCGCCCGGCCGCGGACCCTGTCGGCCGCGGACCCTGTCGGCCGCGGGCCCTGTCGTACGGGATCCGCCGCACGGCCGACGGCGCCCGGATCCCCTCCCCCGCGGCCGTTCGCCCGCGGGCGCCGCCGTCCGGGGGGGGAGGTCCTCGCGAGGGGGCGTCAGGAGCCGACCGCACCCGGAACGGCAAGGGCAACGGCACAGGGCCGGGTCCGCCGAGCGCGGCCACCGGTTCCGCGACGTGGGCCCGCGTCCCCGGCACCCCGGCCACCGGGAGCGACGGGCCGGGCCGCGACTCGCCTTCGCACCCGCGCGTTCGACGGCAGGTCACCGTGGTGCCGCGACGTCGGACGGCGTCGCGGCACCGGTCGTCGGCCGCGTCGGGCTATCCGCGGCGGCCGGAGGTGAGCGGGTCGCCGGCCTCGCCGACGATGTCGGCGATCCAGGCCATGGCCTCGGGTACGTCGTAGTTGCCGGCGTGCGGCTGGTTCCAGGCGAGCCGGTAGTCCAGGTTCTCGACCTGCCGGTCGGCGGCGAGTGCCCGGTCGAGGTTGACCGGGACGGTGAACGCGGTGTCCCGGTCGCGGGTGCCGTGACGGACGTACCAGTTCGGCGCGGTGTCGGCGCGGGTGCCGATGAAGTCCATCGGATTGATCAGGTGGACCTGCTCGTCGACCGTGGTGCTCTGCTTCGCGGTGTACTGCTTCCAGGTCAGTCCGGTGTCGTCGAGGCCGCTGCCGTCGCCGGCGACGTCATTGTGGTTCCAGCCGTACTCGGTGTAGTTCAGGTATTTCCGGGTCGGCGGACCGAAGAGGTCGGTCTCGGTGCCGCTGGTGGTGTTCCCGTCGACCCCGACCGCGTCGAAGGCGGGGGTCGTCTTGAGGGTGGCCTGGGTGGCGACGAAGGCGAGGTACTTCGTCATGTCGAGGGAGCGGACCTCGCGGGTGGCGGGGTCGACGTCGATCCAGTCGTTGACGTAGGACTTGGTGGTGGGCGGGCCCCCGGGGCCGCCGGAGGTGATCTCGAAGGTGTCGCCCAGCGGCGGGACGGTGTGGGCGGGGTCGGCCTCCAGGTAGGTCTCCGCGGAGCGGACGACCTCCTTCTCGATGGTGTCGAGCATGGTCGCGGTGGTGAGCCGGGAGCCGTCGGGGTCGCGCAGCCCGAGGCTCTTCTCGTACGCCCCGAACCGGGAGGCCGTCTCCGCGGCCGCCTCGGGTGAGGGGTTGGAGTCGGTGGTGTCGCGGGTGCCCAGGACGTTGTACAGCCACTCGTAGGCGATGTCGGCGTTGCCGAGGTCGGTGATCGGGCAGTAGGCGTTGACGGCGAAGACGTCGTCGCGCAGGGTGCTGCGGCCCTCGGCGTCGACACCGGCGGCGCCGACCGCGGCCAGATAGGGGTCGTACTCGGCGCTGTTGCCGGAAGCCCCCAGGATCGACGCCAGCGCGCCGCCGCCGCTGGTGCCGTTGACGACGATGCGCTCCGCGCTGCCGGGCATGACGGCGTCGTTGAGGCGCAGGTAGCGCACCGCGGCCTTGGCGTCGGTCACCGCCGCGGGGGCCTTTCCGGGGGCCGAACCGTCGGCGCCGACCAGGCCGCGGCTGCGGTTGGCGACGTCGACGAAGACGTGACCCGCTTTCAGCGCGGCGCCGACGTTGCCGGTCGAACTGTCGTAGGAGGCGCCGGCGGTGACGCTCGCCCTGAGGTGACTGGCCTTCCAGCCGCTGTTGTTCACCGCGAAGTAGACGGGCGCCCGCTGGTCGTCGAAGGCGCTCTCGGGGACGAACACGTTCATGCTCTGGTAACCGCAGGCGGTGTCGGAGACCGTGGTGCCGCCGCCACCGGGTCCGCCGGGCTGCCGGGCCGCCGCCGCGACCGGCTTCGCGACATAGCAGATCTCCTTGTACCAGCGCACCTTCATCGGCCGGCCGTCGACGGTGACGGCGATCGTCGTGTAGGCGGCGGAGTCGAAGTCCAGCGCGGCGTCCTGCGGGTCCGCGGCACGGCCGTGATGCCGCGCGGCGGACGCACCGGCGCTCGCCACCGCGACGGAGGCCGGCACCACGGTGGCCGTGAGCGCGAGTGAGCCCGCGAGCGCCACGCCTCTCAGGAGATGTGCGCGGGGCGCCGGGCGTCCTTCCCGGGTCTCCGCCGGGTGGGTGAGTGCCTCGCGTCCAAGGGACGCGGAGTGCCGCTGCATGGGGTCTCCCCTCATCGGGTACCGAACGCTTCACCGATGCCTCGGGGTCGAGGCGTGACGCACGCTACAAGATTGTCAACAATATGCACAGCAATCTCGCGGACATTTTCGTCGCGGCTTCCGCGCGGTGCCGGACGGGGCACTCGCCGGTCAAGCGCGGGGAAGAAGGGGCGGCACGGTGGTGGGCCTCGCCAGGACCTGCTCCCTGGCCGCGCGGCATCGCCCGCACCGTTCCGGAGAAGGGCTTCCGCGCGATCGCGACCGGACACGAGAAGACCGCCGCCTCGTACGAGGCGGCGGTCGGTCTCACGTCGTTCCCGTTCCGGGCAAGGCCCGTTCGAAGACGAACCCGGGCTCGACGGGCCGGGCCGTTCCCGGCGCCGGGCGCGGACGGCGCCGCCGCGGTCGCTTCCCGCGCGGGTGGACTCCCGCCCCCGCCCCGCGGCACAGGGCGGGGACCCCGCATCCGTCTCCCGGGAGGCGGGCGGTCGGGTGCACCGGCCTCCCGTGCGCGTACGCACGGACGTGAGCAGGTGTCAGACGTACGGGGGTTGCGGCGGTGCGCCGGGCGTACGGGGCCGCCCGAACCACTGGATCGCCGAGCGCTGGGTGAGCAGCACGACCACGGCGACGGCAGCGCCGAGCGCGAGGACGCCCCCGAAGTCGTGGTTCGCCGCGGCGCCCATGCCGGCGAGGATCTGCAGGACGGCCAGCACGACGGAGGCGACCCGGACGCCGTTGCCCGCCTTCGGGTAGAGGAAGGCGAGGACGCAGAGCACGAGCGCCGTCAGATACCCCGCCAGGGAACGTCCGGCGGCCTCCGCGCCGACCGTGGCGCCCGTGACGACGGTGAGCAGCACTCCGAGTCCCGCGACGGCGAAATTCACCACCTGAGCGCCCCGCACGGAGGCGGGCATGGCGGGCGGGAAGGGCGGAGCAAACGGTTGGGGGTGCCGGCCCCATGTCCCCGGCCCGTACGGTCCGGGAGCGCCGTGAGGGCCAGGGACACCATAGGGTCCGGGGCCGTACGCGGCCTGGGGAGGGGGAGGTGGAGGGCCGGCAGGGATGTTCGGAACCTGCTGCGCCGGGGGCTGGGGCGGCCGGTACGGGCCCTGCGGGCCGGGCTCCGCGGGTCGGGCGTTCGACATGATCCGCACTGTAGCGACGAGCGGACCGGGCACGTCCGTCCGGGGGGTGGTGAGGAGGCGGCGTTCTCACCTCGCACCGTTCGGCCGGGCCGGCAGGCACCGCTCGATGTCGCGCGCTCGGACCGCCGGCGCGCGGCCTGTCGGTGCGCACGACGCCCCGGGCCGGCCGGGCCTCCCGCGCTCACGCGCTCGGCGCGTTCCGGGGCGGAGGGCCGGGCGGGGGCCGGGGCGACGGCGGACCGAGAGCTGCGGCCCGGGGCCAGGTCGCAGGCCAGGTCGCAGGCGCGGTCGTGGTCGCCGGTCGGCGAGGTCACGAACCCTCCGTGAACGCGATGGCGTGGTCGACGGCCCACTGTCGAAACGTTCGCGGTGCCCTCCCGAGGACGTCGGCCACTGTAGTGGTGATGTGTGCGGGCTGTCCGACCGCCGCGCTCCACGCGGCGAGCAGCATGTCGACGGCCGAGCCGGGCACCGTGCCCTCCCACAGACGTCGGAACTCGTCCGGCGTCATCTCCTCGAATGCGATCCGGCGCCCCAGGGCGTCACCGATGACGTCCACCTGCGCGGCCAGGGTCAGCGATTCGGGGCCGGTGAGGACGTAGTCGCCTCCGACGTGTCCGTCCTGGTGGAGGGTCCGCGCCGCGACGGCCGCGATGTCGCGGTCGTCGACCGGTGCCGACTCGGCAGCGCCGTGAGGCCATCGGACGACTTCGCCGGCCCGGATCGCGGGCGCCCACCAAGCCAGCGAGTTCGACGCGAACATCCCCGGCCGGATGATCGTCGACTCGAGTCCGGTGGCCCCGACGAGCCGTTCGATGCCGGCGTGCAGCACCGCCATGGGATTGGGCTGCTGGAAGAAGGGGTGCGGCGTCCGGTGCGGGGAGGAGAGGAGGACGACCCGCCGCACGTGGGCCGCCAGCCGCTCGACGACCGCCTCCGCGGTCCGAGGCGGGGCGGTCCAGACGAGGAAGACCGCGCCGGCGCCACTCAACGCCGGGTCGAGCGACTCGGGCACGGTGAGGTCACCGGCGAAGACCTCGACCTTCGCCGGCAGCGTCGCCGCCGCCGCGGAACGACGGGTGAGGGCACGGACCGGCACGCCCGCGTCGAGGAGCCGGTCGACGACGAGGCGGCCGACCCGGCCCGTCGCGCCGGTGACGAGCACGGGAGGAATGCCTGTCTGATGCATGCCGCCATGAAAACTTTACTCGGTTAAAAAAGCAACTCGGTAACGAATGTTACGGTGGTCGGATGAGCGAGTCGACGGGACTGCGGGCCCGCAAGAAGGAGCGGACGCGCGACGCCATCGGAGAGGCGGCCGTCTCGCTGTTCCTGGAGCACGGCTTCGACAGCGTCTCGGTCAACGACGTCGCCGCGGCGGCCGAGATCTCCAAACCGACTCTCTTCCGGTACTTCCCCACCAAGGAAGACCTGGTGCTGTACCGGTTCGCGGATCACCAGGGCGAGGCGGCACGCGTCGTACGTGACCGTGCGTCGGGCATCGAGCCGGTGACGGCGCTGCACCGGCACTTCCGGGCCGGCCTCGACCGGTACGACCCCGTCACCGGCCTCAGTGACCATCCCGAGGTGGTGGCGTTCCATCGGCTGGTGTTCACCACACCGAGCCTGGCGGGACGGCTCACGCGGTACCGGCTCGAGGACGAGGAGGCACTGGCGGACGCCCTCGGCGAAGGCATCCGGGCACGCCTGCTGGCCGCCCAGGTGCTCGCGGTCCAACGGGTGCTCGCCCGGGCCAACTGGCAGAAGATCGTCGACGGTCGCACCGCCCACGACGTCCACCCCGAAGCCGTGGCCGATGCCGACCAGGCATTCGGCCAACTGCCGTGACAGGCGGCTGAACGACATCGGGTCGCGGTCGGGTTCCCCACGCGAGGGGAACAGCTGCGCCACGACAGGGCCCCTCCGCCCGTCGGCGCGCCGAGGGGAATCACCACGCCGACGACGAGGGGCCCCGCCTCGCCGTCGGTCCGCCGGTGGCTCCGCCCGTGATCCGCCGGACAAGTGCCTAACGCGTGGGGGGCGGTTCCTCCGCCTGGCGTGCCCGCTGGGTGGTGCTCTTGCGGCGGCCGCGTTGTCGCGGCGGCGGGGGCGTGAGTTCGGCGCGGAGGGTCTCGATGCGCTCCCCGTCGAAGTGGACCGCGGGGTCCGCCTCGACGAACGTCATGGCGATCCCGGCGAGCGCGAGGGCGGGCTGGTTCCAGTCGGCGGGTGCGGGCGCGCCGAACGGGTCGGCGTGGACGGTACGGGTGGCCAGTTCCGGGCTGGTCGGCGCCATGACGACCATGCCCCGGATGGCCGCGGTGGTCAGCCGGGCCACGTCGGTGAACGTGACCCCCAGATCGGGCCGGAGACGGCAGCCCAGCAGCCCGGCGATCCGTTCGTAGGCGGTGGCCAGTCCGGCGGCCATGTCGGCCTCGGACTTCCGCAGGGATGCCTGGATCTCCGTCCGCAACTCGCTGTCGGCCAGGCTCAGGAAGGTGGCCTGCAGGGCGAGGTAGGTGCGCCACTCCGGGGAGTCGGAGAAGATCTGGAGCTCCTCGAGCGCCCCCTGGCGCAGCACCTCCGCCACCAGGGCGGTCCGCAGTCCGGGCCGCGTCAACCAGTCCAGGTGGTCGAGGATGACCTGGTGGACCGCCTCGGTCGCGACCGGGTTGGACACGCTGATGACGGGACTGGCGCCCCTGGCCAGTTCCTTCAGCAGGTCGCTGAAGAACAGGTCCTTGTAGGGCCAGCGGCGGTAGGCGGCGCTGCGCGCGACGCTGGCGTGGCGGATGACGTCCTCGAAGCTGATGTGGTCCAGCCCCACGGTCAGGCCAGAGCTGTTGATCATGCTCATCGCGGCCTGGAGCATGCGTTGTTCGGTTTCCTCGTCCGACAGCCTGCGCCGTCGGCGGGAGAGCCCGGACCCCATGGATGGCACATCGGCCAAGTCGTTCACCCCTCATGGTCATCACGTCGACAGCACGTTACGCCGATTCGGCGGGCGAGGACCGGACCCTGGGATGTTGACCCTCGACACCGACTCTTGATACTCAGAATTCTGAACATGGAGTCTCAACCATGGTGTCGTCGCCGACGACGGTCACCGACGACAGGAGGGATCAGCGGATGGGCGCAGACACACCCACGCCGACGGCTGAGGCGTCTTCCCCGGCGGACGCGCCCGGACACCGCTTACGGGGGGCGCCCTGGGTGACCCTCGTGATCGTCAGCCTCGGCGTGATGATGACCGACCTCGACATGACGATCGTCGCCATCGCCAACCCGGTGATCAAGGAGGATCTGGACGCCTCGCTGGCCGACGTCCAGTGGGTCACCAACGGCTACCTGCTGGCCCTGGCCGGCTTCCTGATCCCGGCCGGCCGGCTCGGCGACCGCTTCGGCCACCGCCGTGCGTTCCTGGTCGGCGTGACCGGCTTCACCCTCTGCTCGCTCGGCATCGGGCTCTCCGGCGACGTCGGGCTGGTCATCGCCCTGCGCGTGTTCCAGGGACTGTCCGGCGCCCTGCTGATGCCGGCCGCCCTCGCCGTGCTGCGCGCCACCTTCTCCGCCGAACGCCTCCCGGTCGCCCTCGGCGTCTACGGCGTGGTGATCGGCGCCTCCACCGCGGCCGGCCCCATCGTCGGCGGGCTGCTGGTGGAGCACGTCAACTGGCAGTCGGTGTTCTTCCTCAACGTCCCCATCGGGGCGGGCGTCGTCGTCGCGGGCCTCCTGCTGCTGGCCCGCCACGCACCGGAGCGGGTCCCCCGCTCCTTCGACCCGCCCGGCGTGGTGCTGCTGTGCACGGCGATGTTCTGCCTGGTCTACGCGCTGATCAAAGCGGACGAGCTCCGCCACGGCGACACCGGGACCTGGCTCCTCCTGGCGGCCGCGGCGGTCCTGTTCGTGCTGTTCGTCATCCGGGAGAACACGGCACGCGAACCGTTCCTGCCGCTGAGCCTGTTCCGCTCCCGCTCCCTGTCGGCCGGAACCGTACTGGCCACCCTCATGGCCTTCGCGCTGATCGGCGGGCTGTTCTTCATCACGTTCTACCTGCAGAACGTGCACGGCATGGGTCCCGCGGAAGCCGGGCGGCATCTGCTCCCGCTCACCGCCATCATGATCGTCGGCTCCCCGTTGGCCGGACAGCTGATCTCCCGGCTGGGCCCGCGGTTCCCCATGCTCGGCGGCATGCTGATCACCTCCGTCGCCCTGTTCGGGCTGGGCAGGCTCACCGCCGACTCCTCGACCCTGACCACCTCCCTGTGGTTCGTCCTGCTCGGCCTGGGACTGGCGCCGGTCGTGGTGGGGTCCACCGGTGTGATCGTCGGCAACGCGCCCGAGGAGCTGTCCGGTCTGGCCGGCGGACTCCAGCAGTCGGCCCTCCAGGTCGGCGGCAGCCTCGGCACCGCCGTACTCGGCGCCCTGGTGGCGACCAGGGTCGGCGACGACCTCCCGGACCGCTGGGCCGACGCCGGACTGCCCACACCGTCCGGAGCCCAGCTGCGCCAGGCGTCCGACGCCATATCGGTGGGACAGGCCCCCGTCCCCGCCGACGCGCCCCCGGCGCTCGCCGAGAGGATCACCGCCCTCACCCAGGACGTCTTCCTGTCCGGCATGCGACTGGCCTTCACCACGGCGGCCGCGGTCGCCCTCCTCGGCGCCCTGCTGGCCCTGCTCGTCACCCGGACCAGCGACGAAACCGCACCCGGGGAGAAGGCCGGCGCGACGGCCGGCCCGACGGGATCCAGCCGCGAGACGGCCGCTCCCGAGCACTGACGCCCGACGCCGTTCCGTCCCCCCGCCGTTCCCCTCTGTGGACAGGAGTGCCCTCCATGGCAGACCAGGTCGACTGCACACCCGCTCTTCTCTCCTACGTACGGGCCGTCTCCCTGCGCGAGGACCCCGTACTGGCCGCCCTCCGCGAGGAGACCCAGGCCCTTCCGATGGGCTCCGCCCTGCAGGTGATGGCGGAGGAAGGCCAGTTGCTGGCCCTGCTGGTCCGGCTCACCGGGGCCCGGGAGGTCCTGGAGATCGGCACGTACACCGGCTACAGCACCCTGTGCATGGCCCGCGCGCTGCCGGCCGGCGGCCGGATCACCACCTGCGACATCACCGACCGCTGGCCGGAGATCGGCCGGCCCCACTGGGAGAAGGCCGGCGTGGCCGGCCGCGTCGACCTGCGGATCGGTGACGCGCGCGAGACGCTGGCCGCGCTGACCACGGAGCGGGGGGCGGAATCCGTCGACTTCGTCTTCGTCGACGCGGACAAGGCGAACTACCCCGCCTACTACGAGGCCGCGCTGGTCCTGGTGAAGCCGGGCGGCCTGATCGTCGTGGACAACACGTTGTTCTTCGGCCGGGTGGTGGACGAGGGTGCCCGGGACGGCGACACCGAAGCGGTCCGGGAACTGAACGCCCTGCTGCGCGACGACCACCGGGTGGAGCTCTCGCTCCTCCCGATGGCCGACGGGATCACCCTGGTGTACAAGAGGCGGGAGCCGTCAGATCCACCGCGGTGAGCCGCAGGGTGGAGGGCGCGGGGCGGCGCTCCGGCAGCAGGTGCAGCCGCTGGACGTCGTCCGGCCCCTCCCCGAGGGACGCTCCGCAGTCGCAGGCGTCGTCGGTGAAACCGGCGAACCGGTAGGCGACCTCCATCATGCGGTTGCGGTCGGTGGGCCGGAAGTCGGCGACCAGGTGGACGCCGGCCCGTGCGGCCTGGTCGGTCAGCCAGTTCAGCAGGGCCGCGCCCGCCCCGAAGGAGACCACCCGGCACGAGGTGGCCAGCAGTCTGAGGTGCCACACCCGGGCGTGCCGCTCCAGCAGGAGCACGCCCACCGCACCGTGCGGGCCGAACCGGTCGGACATCGTGGTGACCAGCACCTCGTGGTCCGGATCGGTCAGCAGACCGCGCAGCACGGCGTCCGGGTAGTGGACGCCGGTGGCGTTCATCTGGCTGGTGCGCAGGGTGAGTTCCTCGACCCGGGAGAGTTCCTCGTCCCCCGCGCGGCCGACGGTCATCTCCAGCTCCAGGGAGCGCAGGAACTCCTCGTCGGGCCCCTTGAACCCGGCCTGCTCGGCCTCGCGGCGGAAACCCGCCTGGTACATGGCGCGGCGCCGGACCGAGTCCACCGTCACCGTCGCCGGGCTGAACTCCGGCAAGCCGGTCAGTTCCAGCGCCTGGTCCGCGCGGTAGCAGCGCACCTCGGGCAGCTTGTGGGCCACCTCGGCGCGCTCGTACGGCTGGTCGTCGATGAAGGCGACGGTGCGGTGCGCGAACCGCAGCCGCTCGGCGATCCCGGCCACCGCCTCGGACTTGGGGCCCCAGCCGATCCTGGGCACGACGAAGTACCCGGCGATCCCCAGCTCCTCCAGGCGTTCCCAGGCCGGCCCGAAGTCGTTCTTGCTGGCGACCGACTGCAGGACGCCCCGGGCGTCCAGGGTCCTGATCACCTCGCGGACCCCGTCGGTCAGCCGTACGTCGCCGTCCTCCGACAGGGTCCCCTGCCACAGGGTGTCGTCCAGGTCCCAGACGAGACACTTCACCAGGGCCGGCTCATCGGCCATCCGTTCCTCCCGGGGCGCTGTCCGCGCCGGTGCGGCCGTACTCGGCGACGACGTACCGGGCGAGGAGGGTCTGGCAGATCTCGTTGCTCCCCTCGATGATCTCCATCAGCTTGGCGTCCCGGTAGGCGCGGGCCACCACATGGCCGTCCTGCGCCCCCGCGGAGGCCAGCACCTGCACCGCGGACGCCGCGCCGGCGGCGGCGCGGGTCGCGGCGGTGTGCTTGGCCAGCACCGCCTCCGTCGCGGTCTGCGGGGCGCCGGTGTCCCAGGCGCGCGAGGCCTGCTCGCAGGCGTGGGCCGCCGCGCGCTCCGACACCAGCAGCTCCGCCAGGTGCCGTGCCACCAGCTGGTGCTCGGCGAGCGGGCGGCCGAACTGCTCCCGGGTGGCGGCATGGGTGCTCGCGGCCCGCAGACAGGCGCGCAGGATGCCCACGCAGCCCCAGGCGACCGACATGCGCCCGTAGGTCAGCGCGCTGGTCATCACCATGGAGCTCATCATGGCGGTGTCGCCGAGGACCCGGTCGGCGGGCAGCCGCACGCCGTCGAAGAACAGGTCGGCGTGGCCGGCCGCCCGGCACCCCATCGGGTTGACGGCCTTCTCGATCCGTACCCCCGGGGCGTCGGCCGGTACGGCGACGAAGGCGACGCCGTCCTCCAGACGGCCGAGGACCAGGAGCAGGTCCGCGTAGCACCCGACGGTGATCCACCGCTTCCGCCCGTCCACCACCACGCTGTCGCCCTCGCGGCGGATCGTCGTGCGGACGGCGGACAGGTCGCTGCCCGCCCCGGGTTCGGCGAAGCCGACGGCCGCGAGGCCTCCTGCGGTCAGCTCGGGCAGGAAGGTCCGTCGCTGTTCCGGGGTGCCGAGCCGCTGGACGGTCCAGGCCGCCATCCCCTGCGAGGTCATCACGCTGCGCAGGGAGCTGCACAGGCTCCCCACGTACGCGGTGAACTCCCCGTTGTCCCGGCTGGTGGCGCCGATGCCGCCGTACTCGGCCGGCACCTGGGCGCACAGCACCCCCTGACCGCCGATCTTGCGCAGCACGTCGAGGGGGATCTCGCCCGCCAGGTCCCAGTCGCCGGCGCCGGTCTCCGCCAGGGCGCGGACCAGCGGGCGACTCTCGGAGAGGCGGTCAGCCACGGTCCGCCGCCTCCGCGCCGCGCAGCCGTGTCACCAGCGCGGCCATGCCGCGGGGGGTGCGGAAGTTGTCCAGCCGCAGGTCACGGCCGCCCACCGTGATGCCGTAGGTCTGCTCCAGGTGGATCACCAGTTCCATGGCGAACATCGAGGTGACCAGCCCGGAGTCGAAGATGTCCTGGTCGGCGGCGACCGACGTGGCGAGCCGGTTCGCCAGGTACTCCAGGAGTTCCTTCTCCACGTCCTCCGGGGTCGCCGGGGCCGTGCCGGCGGTCCGTTCACTCATGGCCTTGCCTTCCGTAGTCGTAGAACCCCCTGCCGGACTTCCGGCCGAGGGCGCCTTCCTTGACCTTCTTCAGCAGCAGTTCCGCCGGCCGGCACCGCTCGTCGCCGGTCCGCTCGTACAGGGCGGAGAGGGCGTCGGCGAGGTTGTCCAGGCCGATCAGGTCGGCGGTGCGCAGCGGGCCGGTCCGGTGGCCGAGGCAGCCCTCCATCAGCTGATCGACCGTGGTGGCGTCGGCGGTGCCCTGCTCGACGACCCGCACCGCGTCGTTGATCATCGGGTGGAGCAGCCTGCTGGTGACGAAGCCGGGTGAGTCCGCCACCACCAGTCCCCGTCGGCCGAGGGCCGTCAGCAGGGCCGCGACCGACCGCAGCGTCCGCTCCGAGGTCCGCGGTCCGCGCACCACCTCGACCAGTTCGATGAGGTAGGTCGGGTTCATGAAGTGGGCGCCGACGAGCTCCTCCGGCCGGGCCACCGCGCCGGCCAGCTCGTCGACGGGGATGCCGGAGGTGTTGGTGATCAGCGGAGTGCCCGGACGGAGTCCGGCCGAGACCTGGGCGAGCACCTCCTTCTTCACGCGGGTCGACTCGACGACGGCCTCGATCACGGCGGTCACCGCGTCGGTGCCGGGCTCGTCGGTGAGGGACCGTGTCGTCACCAGCTCCCCCGGCTCGACGTCCGGGGGCAGCGCGCCCAGGAGCCGGGCGTGCCGGAGCTGGTGGTGGATGCGGGGGACGGCCCGGTCGAGAGCCGTCCCGTCGATGTCGGCCAGCATCACCGGAACGCCACGGCCGATCGCCAGGGTGGCGATGTTCGCACCCATGACGCCCGCGCCCAGGACGGCGAGCCGGTGCCGTGCGGGGTGGTCGGGGTCTTCCGGCACGGGTCCTCCTCACGTCCGCACGCCGGCGGTACGGGACCGTCCCGGCGTGACGGTTTCATGTTCCATCGGAACATCGGTAATTCGCATCAGGACGGAAAAGAAAAAGGGAAACGAGTGCCCGCGGTCCCGGCGAATCCTGACGACCGAGGGCTCGCACGCGGGAAAGCACGGCCCAAAGGGCCCTCATCGGGTGGCGGGCGTGACGGTGCGCCTCATGGAAACACCGGGCCGCCCGATCCCGCAAGGGCGTCGTCCGCGGACCGCGCGAACGGTGGCCCCGACGGCGCCACGCGTTCCGACAACCACCAAGTGAGCGTGGTTGTCGGGGTGTTCAACCACCCAAGCTGGACAGTTGAACATCGCGGGAGCCGAACGGCCCTTGCGGAAAAGACCGAAGGATGCACGTGCGATCCGCGCTTGGAAAGCGCGAGTTCAGGGCGCAATACTGACCGCCTCCCGCCCACCCCCCACCCCTTACCTCCCGAATTCCCTTTCCGGAAAGAATGCGGACGTTATTCGGGCGTGCGGGAGGCGTCTCGATGCATTGGCCACGTCCGGAAGACGAGGAAGACGAAATGGATGCTGAGCAGGCACTCCGGGACCCGGCCCGGACCCTCGCCGTCGTCGGCATGGCGGGGCGGTTCCCGCAGGCTCCCGACGTCCCGGGTCTGTGGAGACTGCTGGACGAGCGACGTGACGCGATCGCCGGCATCCCCTCCGACCGCTGGGACGCGACCGCGCAGTTCGACCCGGAGCTGCGGATCCAGACGGTGGGCGGCTTCCTGGAGGGCATCGACCGGTTCGACGCCACCTTCTTCGGCATCTCGCCCCGTGAGGCCGAGGTCATGGACCCGCAGCAGCGGCTGATGCTGGAGACGTGCTGGCTGGCGCTGGAGGACGCGGGTGTGCCCGCCGGCTCGCTGGCCGGATCGCGGACCGGCTCCTACTTCGGCGCCTCGTGGCACGACTACGAGTTCCTCCGCAGGGACCGCGGCGCCCGCCACACCCAGCACAGCGCCGTCGGCGGCGCCCTGGACATCATCGCCTCCCGCGTCTCCTACTTCCTGGGGCTGACCGGACCGAGCCTCACCGTCGAGACCGGATGCTCGTCCTCGCTGGTGGCACTGCACCTCGCGGCGCAGGCCCTGCGGGCGGGCGAGATCGACGGCGTGCTGGCGGGCGGCGTCAACCTGATCGTCACCCCCGACGGCTCGGTCGGTCTGACCCACTTCGGCGGCCTGTCCCCCACGGGCCGGTGCAGGACCTTCTCCGCCTCGGCCGACGGCTTCGTACGCGGTGAGGGCTGTGCGGCGGTGTACCTGAAGACCCTGGCCCGCGCACTGGAGGACGGGGACCGCGTCCACGCGGTCATAGCCGACACGCGGGTGAACAACGACGGCGGCGGCGAGAGCCTGGTGACGCCGAACCCGGCCGGCCAGGAGGACCTGCTGCGCGGGATCTACGACGCCCCGGGGTTCCCGGTCGACGACGTGGTGTACGTGGAGGCGCACGGCACCGGAACGCGGCGCGGCGACCCGATCGAGGCCGGGGTGCTCGGCCGGGTGCTCGGACAGCGGCGCGCCCCCTCCCGCGGGCCGATGATGACCGGATCGGTGAAGACCAACATCGGTCACCTGGAGGCCGCTTCGGGGATGGCCGGCTTCCTCAAGTCGCTGCTGATCCTCAAGCACCGCAGGATTCCGGCGAGCCTGCACGCCGAGGAACTCAACCCGGAGATCCCCTTCGAGGAACTGAACCTGCGGGTCACGCGGGACCCCGTGGACCTGCCCGCCACCGGCCGGGTGATGGTGGGCGTCAACAGCTTCGGCTGGGGCGGCACCAACGCCCATGTGGTGCTCGCGACCCCGCCGGAGCCGGCAGCGGCGGCGGACGCCTCCCCCTCCGGCGCCTCCCCCTCCGGCACCGTCCTCTCCAGCACCTTCCTCTCCGGCACCGTCCTCTCCGGCAACGCCCCCGAAGCCGCGCCCGTCCTGCTGCCGCTGTCCGCGCACTCCCCGCAGGCACTGCGGCAACGGGCCCGGGACCTGGGCGAGGTGCTCGCCGGCGGCGGGGTGGAGCCGGCCGGCCTCGCGGGCACCCTCGCCTGGCAGCGCGACCACTTCCCGGTGCGCGCGGCGCTGACGGCCGACGGCCCGGACCACGCCCGGGAACTGCTCGACCGCTTCGCCGGCTCCGGCGAGACCTCCGGCGAGGAGATCCCCGGAGTGGTCGCCGGCCGGGCCGCGGAGACGGGCCGTACCGCGTTCGTCTTCCCCGGCCAGGGCTCGCAGTGGGCGCACATGGGGCGGGAACTGCTCGCCCACGACCCCGTGTTCGCCGCGGCCCTGCACCGCTGCGCGAAGGCGCTGCGCCCGCACGTCGACTGGGACCTCGCCGAGGTCGTCTCCGGCACGGCGGGCGAGGAGTGGCTGTCCCGCATCGACATGCTCCAGCCCGTGCTGTGGGCGGTGTCGGTCTCGCTCGCCGAGGTCTGGCGGCACGCCGGGGTGGAGCCCGACGTGGTCATCGGCCACAGCCAGGGCGAGATCACCGCCGCCACGGTGGCGGGCATCCTCTCCCACGAGGACGCCGCGCTGGTGGTCGCCCGCCGCAGCTCCATAGCCCGCCGCACCTCCGGCAAGGGACTGATGCTCGCCGTGGACCTGAGCGTCGAGGAGGCCCGCGAAGCGTTGCGCGGCTTCGAGACGGACGTGGCGCTCGCCGTCAACAACGGCCCGACGAGCTGTGTGCTGTCCGGCACCGGCGAGATGGTCGAAGTGCTCAAGGAGGTGCTGGAGGCCGGGGGCACGTACTGCCGGCTGGTCAACGTGGACTACGCCTCGCACAGCCCGCAGATGGACCCGCTGGAGGACGACCTGCTGGCCGCCCTCGCCCCCGCCCGGCCCCGGGAGGGCGGCACCGAACTGCTGTCGACGGTGCGACTGGCCCCGCTGCGCGGCCCGGAGATGGACGCGGCCTACTGGGTGGAGAACCTCCGCCGCCCGGTGATGTTCGCCGACGCCCTGGAACTGGCCTTCGACAGCGGCGTCACCCACGTGGTGGAGATCAGCCCGCACCCGGTGCTGGCCCCCGCGATCGAACAGGCCGCCGCCCGGCGGGACGTCCCGCCCCGGGTCGTGACCACCCTGCGCCGCGACCAGGGCTCCCCGCGGGACCTGACCGACGCGTTCGCCCGGGCGTGGACCGCCGGACTGGCCCCGCTGGGCCGGCTGCCCCGCCGCACCTGGGCACCGGTGCCGCCGTACCCCTGGCAGCGCGGCAGTCACTGGGTGCCGGCCGGGCGGCCGCGCAGCGGGCTGCGCGACGGGCTGGACGTCGAGCTGATGCCGGCGGTGGGCGAGGCGGACGGCTGGTCCGCGCTGCTCGAACCCTCCCTGGAGGAACTGCCCTGGCTGCGGGACCACGCGGTGCACGACGCCGTCGTCCTGCCCGGTACCGCGATGCTGGCCCTGGCCGTGCGCACCGCACGGGCGCGGACCGGCGCGGTGCCCGCCGCGCTGGCCTCGGTCGCCTTCCGCAGCGACCTGTCCTTCGGCCCCGAGGGGACCGCCCGGGTGGCCGTCCGGTGGCGCGACGACACGGCGGGCACCGGCCTCTTCTCCCTCTCCTCCCTGTCGCCCGGCGCGGACGTCTGGACCGAGAACGCCACCGCCCGGGTGCTGGCCTCGGCCCCCGCGGAAACGGACGGCGCCGGCTTCCCCGACGCCCTGCTGGGCGCCGAGCCGACCGGCCCGGACGAGTTCTACGCCGCCCACGCCGCCCGCGGCCTGCGCTACGGGCCCGCCTTCCGCGGTGTGCGCGCCCTGTACCGGAACGGCGACGACGCTCTCGCCGAGGTCCGTCTGCCCGACGTCTGCCTGGCCGGAGCCCGCGCCCACGACCTGCACCCCGCGTTGTGGGACGGGGCGCTGCAGGCCTGCCTGCCGCTCGTGGAGCAGGACGGCACCGCGGTACCCAGCTCGGTGCGCCGGATCCGGCTGGTGCGGGATCCGTCCGAGCCCGTCACCTCGGTGTGGTCGCACGCGGTGCGCCGCGGGCCGCTGCTGTTCGACCTCCGCCTCTACGACGACGACCGCGACCTCCTGATGACGATGGAGGGGCTGGGCCTCACCCCGCTGCCCACCGCCACGGAGCGGGACGACGGGGCGGAACGCCTGCACCGCACGGTCTTCGTGCCGCGGCCCCGCACTCCGGACGGCGAGGCCGCCGGGCCCGGTGCCGGTTCCCGCACGGTGTGCGCCGGGCGGGACGGGGACGGCCCGGCCGCCGCCCTCACCGGGGCGCTCGCCGACGCCGGCGCGCCCTCGGACACCGTGGCGTTCCCCGACGACCCCACCGACGAGGCCGCCTGGACGCGGCGCCTGCGAGCGGCGGGCGAACCGTCCCTGGTCGCCTTCCTCGCCCCGGACCGCGACGCCGGGATCGCCGCCCAGCAGGACGGTCTCCTCGCCCTGACCGGCCTGACCCGCGCCTGCCTGGCCCTGCCCGCGCCGCCCCGGCTGGTGGTGGTCACCTCCGAGGCGCAGGCCGTCGCCCCGGACGACCGCACCGACCCGGGGAGCGCGCTGTACTGGGGGTTCGGCCGGGTGCTGCGCCGTGAACACCCGGAGCTGCGCCTGCTGCTCCTCGACGTGCGCACCGGCGACGAGGGGTGGTCCGGCGTCTGCGCCGCCGAGCTGACCGCCGCCGAGAGCGACGACCAGGTGGTCCTGCGTGACGACCGGCGCTGGGCCGCCCGTCTGCGGCGCGGCGCCGTCGACCGGGAGCCGGACGGCGCCGGCGCCCCGTGGCGGACCCCGGCGCAGCCGTTCCGGCTCAGCCCCGACCGGCCCGGCTCCTTCTCGGGCCTGGCCTTCCGGCCGTGCGTCCGGCGGGCGCCCGGTCCCGGCGAGATCGAGATCGAGACGTCCGCGGCGGGCCTGAACTTCATCGACGTCATGAAGGCCATGGGGACCTACCCGGACCCGGCGGGCGCCGGGCTGCTCGGCCTGGACGCCACGGGTGTGGTCACCCGGGTCGGCTCCGGGGTGGACGGCCTGGCGCAGGGCGACCGGGTCGTCGTCAGCTCGCTCGGGGTCCTCGCCTCCCACCACACCCTGCGCGCCGATCACGCCCGCCGCCTGGGCTCCGCCGCGCCGGGCGACACCGACGCCGCCGCACTGCCGTCGGTGCTGATGACCGCCTGGTACGGGCTGCACGACCTGGCCCGCCTCGGTGCGGGCGAGACCGTGCTGATCCACTCGGCGGCCGGCGGGCTCGGCCTGGCGGCCCTCCAGGTGGCCCGGCTGCTCGGCGCGACCGTCGTCGCGACGGCCGGCAGCGAGGAGAAGCGCGCGTACCTCGCCGGGCTGGGTGTCCGGCACGTCTTCGACTCCCGCGACCTGTCCTGGGCCGAGTCGGTGCGGGAGGCGACCGGCGGACGCGGTGTCGACGTCGTCCTCAACTCCCTGACCGGCTCGGCCATCGAACGCGGGCTGGAGGTGCTGGCCGAGGACGGCCGGTTCGTCGAGGTCGGCAAGAAGGACATCCACGGCGGCCGGGCGGTGAGCCTGGAGGCGTTCCGCAAGCGCGTCGCCTTCTTCTCGGTGGACCTCGGCGGCCTGATGCTGCGTCGCCCCGAGCGGTTCGGCCGGCTGCTGGCCGACGTGTGGCGGCGCGTCGAGTCGAAGGAGCTGACCCCCCTGCCGGTCGGCGTGCGTCCCTTCGCCGACGCGGCGGAGGCGCTGCGGGAGATGTCGCGCGGCGAGCACATCGGCAAGTTCGTCCTCGACGATCCCGGTTCGGTCCGCTCGGTGGTGCCCGAGCCGATGCCGGACGGCCGTTTCCGCGCCGACGCCGCCTACCTGATCAGCGGTGGCCTGGGCGCGCTCGGCCTGTCGCTGGCCGAGTTCATGGCCGACCGCGGGGCGGGCGCGCTGGCCCTGGTCGGCCGGTCCGCCCCGACCGACCGGGCCGCCCGGCGGATCGACGCCCTGCGCGCCCGCGGGGTGGACGTACGGGCCTTCCGGGCCGACGTCGCCGACGAGGGCGCCGTCACGGAACTGCTCCGGCGGGTGCGGTCCGCACTGCCTCCGCTGCGCGGCGTGGTCCACGCGGCCGGTCTGCTGGACGACGCCACCGTCGCCACCGTACGGCCGGACCAGGTGCGGCGGGTGCTCGCCCCCAAGGTCGACGGCGCCCGCCACCTGGACGCGGCCACCGCGGACGACCGCCTGGACCTGTTCGTCCTGTTCTCGTCCGCGGCCGGGCTGTTCGGCAACCCGGGCCAGGCCGCCTACTCGGCCGCCAACTGCTACCTGGACGCCCTGGCCCGGTCCCGGCGGCAGCGCGGTCTGCCCGCCCTGAGCGTGCAGTGGGGGGCGTTCACCGACGTGGGCCTGGCCACCCTGGACGACAACCGCGGGGCCCGGCTGGAGGAACGCGGCATGGGCGGCTTCACCACCGGCGAGGCGTGGCCGGCGCTGGAGCGCCTCCTCGACGGTGACCCGCAGGTCGTCGGCTACACACCGGTCGACCTGGGCACGTGGTTCGAGGCCAATCCCGACACCGCCGCGCTGGCCTGCTGGAGCGACCTGCGCGAGGCGGCCCGGGGCGGCCGGGACGCCGTCCCGGCGGGCACCGCCTTCCGGGCCGAACTGGCGGCGGCCGACGGGGACCGGCGGGCCGGGCTGCTGGCCGGGAAGGTGCGGGAACTGGTCGGCCGCGTGCTGCGCCTGGAGACGGCGACGATCGACGACGACACGCCGTTCAAGGCGCTCGGACTGGACTCCCTGATGAGCCTGGAGCTGCGCAACCGCCTCGAGGCCACCCTCGGCCTGAAGGCCTCGCCGACCCTGCTGTGGACCTACGGCAACGTCCGCGCCCTGTCCGGCGCCCTGGCGGAGCAGCTGGCCGCCGACGGCTCCACGGACACCGAGGAGCGGCGGTGACGGGGGAACGGACGGGCGGCGCCCCGTCGTCGTCCGCCGCGCCCACACCGCTGACCCGGGCGCTGGCGACGATCAGGGACCTGCGGGCCAGGCTGGACGAGGCCGGCGGCACCGGTCCGATCGCGGTCGTCGGCGCCGGGCTGCGGCTGCCGGGCGGCATCGAGGACCTCGACGGGTACTGGGCCGCGCTGGCCGAGGGCCGTGACCTGACCAGCGTGCTGCCGGACTCCCGGCAGGGGCCCTTCGCCGCGCAGTGGCAACGGCTGCCGCTCCGCGCCGGATGGCTGGACGAAGCCCAGGTCACGGATTTCGACGCCGAGTTCTTCGGCATCGCCGCGGACGAGGCCGAGGCCCTCGACCCCCAGCACCGGCTGCTGCTGGAGTGCGCCTGGGAGGCCCTGGAGAACGCCGCGCTGCCGCCCGGCACCTTCGCCGCCGACCGTGCCGGTGTGTTCGTCGGCATCAGCCACAACGACTACGACCAGCTGCGGCAGGGCGCGCCGGACTGGAACTGGGACACCGGCAACCGCAACTACTTCGCCGCGTCCCGGCTCGCCTACCACCTCGGGCTGAGCGGTCCCGCGCTCGCCCTGGACACCGCCTGCTCCTCCTCCCTGGTCACCGTCCACCTGGCACGGCAGTCGTTGCTGCGCGGTGAGTGCGACGTGGCGCTGGCCGGCGGTGTCAACCTGGTCCTCACCGCCGGGACGACCCGGCGGTTCCACGAGAACGGTCTGCTCTCGCCGGACGGCCGGTGCCGGGCGTTCGACGCGCTGGCCGCGGGATTCCCGCGCGGCGAGGGCTGCGGCGTGGTCGTGCTCAAGCGGCTCGCCGACGCCGAACGCGACGGCGACCGGGTCCTGGGGGTGCTCGACGGGTCGGCCGTGAACCAGTACGGCCGCTCCACCGGCTTCGCCGCGCCCAACGTGCTCTCCCTGACCGCTCTGTTCGAGGCCGCGCTCGACGACGCCGGGCTGACGTCCGCCGACATCGGCCTGGTGGAGGCGCACGGCACGGCCACCCCGCTGGGCGACGCCATCGAGCTGGAGGCCGTGGCCGCCGCGCTGGCCCGGCGGGACGGCGCGAGGCCGCTGCCGGTCGGCACGGTGAAGGCCAACATGGGGCACCTGGAGTCCGCGGCGGGGATCGCCGCCCTGCTCAAGGCACTCGCCTGTGTGCGTCACCGGGCGGTGCCGCCGCTGCTGCACTTCGCCTCCCTCAACCCGCTGATCGACCTCGACGGCACCGGCATCACCCTGCCCACCGAGCTGACCCCCTGGCCGGCGGGTCCCGCGGGCCGGCACGTCGCGGTCACCGCGCTGAGCATGGGCGGCACCAACGCCCAGGTGATCGTCGGTCCGGCGGAGGAACGGGGCGCGGACCGCGCGGCGGGTCCGGGGGCGCGGGTCGACGGCTTCGTGCTGTCCGCCCGTACGCCCGGGGCGGTGCGCGCCCTGGCGGCCCGGTTCCACGACCGGCTCGCCGGGCTGTCCGACGCCGACTACCCGGCGTTCGCGTACACCGTCTCCCGGGGACGGGCGCGGCACCGGTGGCAGGCGGAGCCGGCCGCCCCCGACCGGTCCGCCGCGCTCACCGCGCTCAAGGCGCTGGCCGACGGGGCGGACGGGGCTGTGGGGCTGTGCGAGCGGCCCGGCGCGGAAGAGGCACGGGACGCGGCCGACGGCCCGGGCGGCGGTCCGCCCCGCGCGGTCGTCGATCTGCCGCCCTACCCGTGGCAGCGCCGGCGGCACTTCGCCGGCCCCACCGCCCCGCCGGCCCCCGGTCACCTCCCGGCGCCCGCGGACCGTCCCGGGACCGGCGGGGGGGTCGACGGCGACGGGAGCGGCCCGGCGGCGGACGCCGGTGCGGCGCCGCCCACCGGTTCCGCGGTGTCCGCCGGCGCCCCGGCGTCCGCCGCCGCCGAGGACGGACGTGGTGTCGGCGTGGTGCTGTACCGGCCGGGCTGGCGGCAGGCGGAGCGGCCCGCGGACGAGGAGGCGGTGGCCGGCGGGTGGTGGCTGGTCGTGACCGGTGACGACGGGACCGGGGACGCGCTGGCCGCGGAGCTGGCCGCACGGGGACGGGAGTGCGTCACCGTACGGGAGACGGAGGTGGAGCCGGGCGGCGGGGACCCGGCCGGGCTCCTCGCCGCCCGGGCGGGCGGGCGGCCGCAGGGCCCCTGTGCCGGTGTCGTGCACGCGGTGGGTACCGGGCGGCCGGACGGCGTGCCGGCCCCCGTGGTCCTCGATGCGGCGCGGTCGGCCGCCGGGGGGAGCGCCCGGACGGTGGTCGTGACCCGCGGCGTCCGGCGGGTGACCGAGGAGGACGGGCGGGCCGCCGGCGACCCCGTGGCGGGAGCGGCGGACGGGCCGGGTCCGCTCCTCGTCGACCTGGATCCCGCCCGTCCGGACGGTGAGACCGCGCGGCTCGCCGACGAGGTGCTCCGGCTGCGGGACGGCGACCCCCCGGTCGCGCTGCGCGGACCGCACCGGTACGTCCTGGCGCTGGAGCCCGACGGCGACGGGCGTCCGCGCCGCGTGGTGCCCGGCCCGCACACCAACCACCGCCTCCTGGCCACCCGTCCCGGCGTGCTGGCCGGTCTGCGGCCGACCGTCTGGCGGCGTGTCGCGCCGGCACCGGGCCAGGTCGAGATCGAGGTCACCGCGACCGGGCTGAACTTCAGCGACGTCCTCAAGGCGATGGGGACCTACCCGGGCGCCACCCCCACCACCCCGCTCGGGGTGGAGTGCGCCGGACGGGTCACCGCGCTGGGCGAGGGCGTCACCGGGCTGTCCGTCGGCGAGCCCGTCATGGCGGTGGTGACCTCGGGGCTGGCGGCGTACGCCACCACCGAGGCCCATCTGGTGGCGCCCCGGCCGGCGGGGCTGACCGACGAACAGGCGGCCGCCGTACCGATCGCCTTCCTGACGGCCCTGTACGGCCTCGACCACCTGGCCCGGCTGCGGCACGACGAGAGCGTGCTGATCCACTCCGCCACCGGCGGGGTGGGCCTGGCCGCGCTGATGCTCGCCGGGCAGCTGGGCGCGGAGGTCTTCGCCACCGCGGGCACCCCGGAGAAACGGCGGCTGCTGTGCGAGCGGGGCATCGCCGCCGATCACGTCATGGACTCCCGCACGACCGCCTTCGCGGACGAGATCCACCGCATGACGGGGGGTCGCGGTGTCGACGTGGTCCTCAACTCCCTGACCGGCGAGGCGCAGTCGCGCGGTCTCGGACTGCTCGCGCCGGGCGGCCGGTTCGTCGAGATCGGTAAGCGGAGCGTCTACGACGACGACTCCCTCGGCCTGGGCGCGCTCAAGCACAACCGCGCGCTGTTCGCCGTGGACCTGGAACAGGCCCTGTGGCACCGGCCCTCGATCGTCACCGAGCTGTTCGACCGGATCCTGCGGGGGCACGCCGCCGGGGACTTCGAGGCCCTGCCGGTCACCACCGCGCCGTGGGGGCGGGCCCAGGAGGTCTTCGCGCGCATGGCGCAGGCCCGGCACACGGGGAAGCTGGTGCTCACCCCCGACCCGGACCCGGAGGTGACGGACCCGCCCGGGGGCCGGCCGGCCGATCCCGGCGCCACCCACCTGGTGGTCGGCGCCGCGGACGCCCCGGTCGCGGAGACGGTCCGTCTGCTGACCGACCTGGGCGCCCGCCGGCTGACCCTGCTGGGCGACGCCCCCGGCCCGGACGTCCTGGACCCGCTGCGCGCCCGGGGGACGGTCGTCGACGTGTCCGGGGACGCGGCCGGCCCGCCGTACGACACGGTCCGCGCCGTCCTGCGCGCCGGCGGGGCGTCCGCGTCCCGCCCGACGGTCCTGGTGCACGTCGTCGCCGGGCCGGCCGACGAGGAGTCGCGGCGGCTGTGGCGCCTCGCCGCGGAGCACGGGCTGGACCTCCTCGTCGCGGGCTCCCCCGCCGCCGTACGGCCGGACACCGGGGCGGACGGCGCCGCGGAGATCCGCCGCCGGCTCCTGGCGGCCGAACCCGGCCGCCGGCGCCGGGCGGTGCTGGTGCGGCACGTCGGCGACACGGCCGCCGAGGTCCTGGGCTCGCCCGCGGGCACCCCGGTGGACCCGGCCGCACCGCTGGCCGAGCTGGGCTTCCGGTCGATGCACGTCCTGGAGCTGCGGGCGCGGCTCGAGTCGTCCCTGGGCATCACGCTCCCGGCGACGATCGGCTACCGGTACCCGACGGTCGACGCCCTGGTGCCGTTCCTCGCCGAGCGGATGGCCGTCCCGCTGGAGGCCCCGGCGGCCCCGGCGGCCCCGGCGGCCCCGGCCGCCCCGGCGCCCGGAACGGATCTGGACGAACTGTCCGACAGCGAGATCGAGGCGCTTCTGCTGGCCAAGACAGAGCAGTTCGACGAAGGGCACCGGACATGACGGACAGCAAGGCTTCGTCGTCCACGACGGCGATGAAGCGCGCCTATCTGGCGATGGAGCAGATGCAGCGCCGGCTGGACGCCTACGAGCGCGCCCGGTCCGAGCCCATCGCGATCGTCGGGGCCGGCTGCCGGTTCCCCGGCGGGGCCGACGGGGTCGAGGAGTACTGGGAACTGCTCCGTTCCGGCACCGACGCGGTCGGCGACATCCCCGCCGACCGCTGGGACATGGAGCGGCTCTACAGCGAGGAGCCGGGCCGGCCGGGCCGCATCAGCACCCGCTCGGGCGGGTTCCTGCGGGAGATCGACAGGTTCGACCACGAGTTCTTCGGCATCTCCCACCGGGAGGCCGTCCGCATGGACCCCCAGCACCGCCTGCTGCTCGAAGTCGCGTGGGAGGCCCTGGAACACGCCCAGGTGGTGCCCGACTCGCTGGCCGGCAGCGCGACCGGTGTCTTCGTCGGCCTGTCGTCCAACGACTACGGCGACCGGGTCTTCGCGGACGCCGAGACGGTCGACCTGCACGCCGGCACCGGCACCGCGCACTCCGTGGCCGGCGGCCGGCTGTCGTACCTGCTGGACCTGCGGGGGCCCAGTGTCGCACTGGACACGGCCTGTTCGTCCTCCCTGGTGGCGGTGCACCAGGCGTGCCAGAGCCTGCGGCTCGGCGAATGCGACCTGGCGCTCGCCGGCGGGGTCAACGCCCTGCTGTCCCCCCAGGTGCACATCGCCTTCTCCCAGTTGCCCGGCATGCTCTCGGTGGACGGCAGGTGCAAGGCGTTCGACGCCGGCGCCAACGGGTTCGTGCGCAGCGAGGGCTGCGGTGTCGTCGTCCTCAAGCGGCACTCGGACGCGGTGCGCGACGGCGACCGGGTCCTCGCCGTGATCCGCGGCTCCGCCGTCAACCAGGACGGGCGCAGTTCCGGCCTGACCGCGCCCAACGGGGACGCGCAGCGGGCGGTGCTGGGGCAGGCGCTGCGGTCCGCCGGGATCGAGGCGGGCCGGGTCGCGTACGTCGAGACGCACGGCACCGGGACCAGGCTCGGCGACCCGGTCGAGGCGGAGGCACTGGCCGAGGTGTACGGCCGGGCGGAGGGCCCGACGGTGTACCTCGGCGCGGCGAAGACCAACCTCGGTCACCTGGAGGCGGCGTCCGGGGTGGCCGGGCTGATCAAGGCGGCGCTCTGCGTGGACCGGGGTGTGATCCCGCCCAACCTCCACTTCACGCGGCTGAATCCGCACATCGACCTGGACGGCACCCGGCTCGCGGTGCCGACCT
Source organism: Streptomyces sp. NPDC031554 (assembly GCF_055580685.1). Lineage (NCBI taxonomy): Bacteria > Bacillati > Actinomycetota > Actinomycetes > Kitasatosporales > Streptomycetaceae > Streptomyces > Streptomyces sp. NPDC031554. The sequence continues at coordinate 220,493 of NZ_JBVIKX010000012.1, forward strand.
CCCCGACACCGTGGCCCGAGCAGGAGGGGCTCCGTACGGCGGGGGTGAGCAGCTTCGGGTTCAGCGGGACCAACGCCCACGTGATCGTGGAGCAGGCCCCGGAGCGGCCGGCCGCCTCGCGGGAGGAGCGGGGCGACTCCGCCCGTCCCCGGTCCGTGCTGGCCCTGTCGGCGCGGAGCGGGACGGCGCTGCTGAAACTCGCGCGCCGCTACCAGGACCGGCTCGCCGGCGCCGGGCCCGAGGAGGCCGGTGCCGTCTGCCACGGCGCCAACACCGGCCGCTCGCAGCTGCCGTACCGGCTGACCGCCGTGGGCTCCGACGGCGACGAGCTGGCCGCCCTGCTCGCCGACCACGTGCGCGGCGACACCGCGGACGGCCTGCTCTGCGGCACCGCCGGGCCGGGCGGGCCGGGCGACGTGGTGTTCCTGTTCACCGGACAGGGCTCCCAGCGGGCCGGGATGGCCCACGAGCTGTACCGGACCCATCCCGCGTTCCGCCGGACGCTGGACCGCTGCGCCGAGATCCTCGAGAACGTCCTGGACACCCCGCTGCCGCGGATCCTCTTCCCGCGGGGGCCGGACGACCCGGCGGCCGGGCTGCTGGACGACATCGAGTACGCCCAGCCGGCGCTGTTCGCCGTCGAGTACTCCCTGGCGGTGCTGTGGCGGTCCTGGGGGGTGGAACCGGCGGCCGTGGCGGGCCACAGTCTCGGCGAGTACGCGGCCGCCACGTTCGCGGGCGTGATGTCCCTGGAGGAGGGGCTGTGGCTGACCGCCGAGCGGGCACGGCTGCTGAAGCGGTCGTCCGGCGACGGCGCGATGGCCGCGGTGTTCGCCCCCGAGGCCGTGGTCGCCGAGGTGCTGGCCGGCTTCGGGCCCTCCCGCATCGCGATCGCGTCCGTCAACGGGCCCTCGAACGTCACCGTCTCGGGAGAGGCGGACGCGGTCGCCGCCGCCTGCGCGGCGTTCCAGGACCGCCGGGTCTTCGCCGAGCGGCTGCGCATCTCCGCCTCCTCGCACTCGCCCCTGGTGGAGCCGGTCCTGGAGCCGCTGCGCCGGCTGCTGGAGAAGGTCGACTTCGGTCCGCCGCGGGTCTCGCTGGTGACCAGTACGACGGGCCGGCCGCTGCCGTGGGACGCGGCGCCGGACACCGAGCACTGGCTGCGGCACACCCGGCAGCCGGTGCTGTTCGAGCGGAGCGTGCGGACCCTGTACGAGATGGGTCACCGCACCTTCCTGGAGGTCGGTCCCGCCCCGGTGCTGCTGGGCCTGGTCCGGGAGATCGTGCCGCGCGAGGACGAGTCCGTGCTGACCCTGCCCAGCCTGCGGGCCGCCGGTGGCGACTGGGACGTCCTGCTGGACAGCGTGGGCCGCCTCCACGTGCGTGGCGGGACCGTCGACTGGGCGGCCTTCGACCGGGACCGGTCCTTCCCCCGGGTGGAGCTGCCGAGCTACCCGTTCGACGGGGTCCGCTGCTGGCTCGAACCCGCCGGACCGGCCCTCCCGCCCGCCGCCGGCCCCCGTACCCCGCCCGCCGCCCGCCCGATGGGCGCGCCCCACGAGGACGGGCGTACGGCGGCCGGCGGCCGGACGGGGGACGGGGGGCCCGCGGCCGGGCGCGCGCGTCCGGGCAGCCGGCTGCCGTCCGCGGAGGAGTTGCTGGGCCTGCCCGGGGTCGAGCGTGCCGAGACGCTGCGGACCCGGCTGCTGGAGACCGTACGGGCCGTGCTCGGCTCCCGGTCCTCGGCCTCCCTGGACGCGCGGCGGCCGCTGCCGCAGCTCGGGCTCGACTCCCTGATGGCGGTGGAGCTGCGCAACGAGATACAGGCCCGGCTGGGGGTCTCGGTCACGGTGGCGGACTTCCTCGCGGGCGCCAGTGTGCTGGACCTGACGGAACTGGTCCTGGAACGCCTGTCACCCTCCGGCACCGGGGCCGCCGAGGACACCGACGGCACGGCGATCCACCGCGTGACCCGGGCCGGCGAGGTCCCCGGCGACGTCCCCGAGGACGTGCTGGAGCAGTTGCTGGACCGGCTGGAGCGGGAGCAGGAGGAGCGGTCGTGACAAGTGCGGACGAACGGCTGCGGGCGCTGTCTCCCGAGCAGCGCGCCCGGCTGGCGCGCCTGCTGGCGGAGCACGGCCGAACGGACGGGTCCGGGACGGAGGACGTCTTCCCGCTCTCGGTGTTCCAGCAGGGCATGTGGTTCCTGGAGCAGGTGCGGCCCGGCAACCCCGCCTACGTGCAGCCGAGCGCGATCCGGATCAGCGGGCCGCTGGACACCGCCGTGCTGGCCGGGGCGCTGCACGAGGTGGTGCGCCGCCACGAGGCGCTGCGCACCGTCTTCCGGCTCCGCGACGGCCGGCCGGAACAGGTGGTGGCGGACCGGGCACCGCTCGATCTGCCCGAGACCGACCTGCGCGGACGGCACGTCACCGGCGCCGCGCTGACCGAGCGCATCGCGGCCGAGGCGCTCGCCGCCCCCTTCGACCTGGAGCACGGCCCGCTGCTGCGGATGTCGCTGCTGCGGATCGAGGACGACGAGCGCGTCCTGGTGATGGCGCTGCACCACCTGGTCGCCGACCGCACCTCCGCGGCGGTCCTGCTGTCGGAGCTGTCCGCCCTGTACGAGGCCTTCACCCGGGGCGAGCCGTCACCGCTGGCCGAACTCCCGGTCCAGTACGGCGACTTCGCCGTCTGGCAGCAGGAGCAGCGGGCGTCCGGGCGATGGGCTCCGTCACTGCGGTACTGGCGGGAGCAGCTGGCCGGAGCGCCGGCCGCCCTGGAGCTGCCCGTCGACGGGCCGCGGCCGTCCGTGCAGGGCTTCCGCGGCGCGACGCTGGCCGTGGAGCTCCCGGCGCCGCTGGTGCGCGCGCTCGGTGACCTGGCCGGGCGGCACGGCGCGACACCGTACATGGCGCTGCTGACGGCGTTCGGTGTGCTGATGCACCGTTACAGCGGCCAGAGCGACGTGGTGGTGGCGGTGCCGGCCGCCGCGCGGGACCGGACGGAGACCGAGGCGCTGATCGGGCACCTGGTCAACACCCTGCCGATCCGGGTCGCTCTGGGCGGCGACCCCTCCTTCACCACCGCGCTGGAACGGGTGCGGGACACCTGTCTGGACGCCTACCGGCACCAGGACGTCCCGTTCGAGCTGGTGGTGGCCGAGCTGGGCATGGCACGTGACCTGAGCCGGCCCCCCGTGTGCCAGGTGAGCTTCTCCTACGGCCGCGAGCCGGTCTCCGGCCGCACGCTGGGCGGTGCCCGGCTGGAGCGGCTGCCGGTGGAGAGCGGGGGCGCCCGCTTCGACCTGGAGCTCCAGGCGTTCGACACCGCCGACGGCGGGATCGGCGGCTGGTTCGAGTACGACCGCGACCTGTTCACCGAGGAGACCGTCGGCCGGCTGGCCCGGCACTTCCGCCGGCTGGTCGCACGGATCGTGGCCGATCCGGCGTGCCGGGTGGGCCGGCTGGAGCTGCTGGACCCGGCGGAGCGGGAACGCGTCCTGCGGGACGCGGGCGGCGAGACCCGGCGGTGGCCGGCCCGGGACGGCTGGATCCACGAGTGCTTCGAGCAACGGGTGCGCGAGCGGCCGGACGCCGTGGCGCTGCGGTTCGAGGGCGAGTCCCTGGAGTACGGCGAGCTGAACCGGCGGGCCAACCGGCTGGCCCACCGGCTGATCGCGCTGGGCGTCGGCCGGGACGTCCTGGTCGGCGTCGCCATGGAGCGCTCGCCCGAGCTGGTGGTGGCGCTGCTGGCGGTGCTGAAGGCCGGCGGTGCCTACGTCCCCCTCGACCCCGGGTACCCCCCGGCCCGCCTGGAGCACATGGTCCGGGACTCCGCCGTGCCCGTGCTGCTGACGCAGAGCCGGGTCCTGCCGGTCCTGCCGGCGCCCGCGGACACCGTGGTGCTCTGCCTGGACGAGCTCGCGGACCCGCTCGCCGGCGAGCCCGCCCACGATCCCGGTGTGCCGGTGGACGGCGAGGACCTGGCGTACGTGATCTACACGTCCGGTTCGACGGGACTGCCCAAGGGCGTGATGAACGTGCACGCCGGGATCCGCAACCGGCTGCTGTGGATGCAGGACGCCTTCGGGCTGGACGCCGGGGACCGGGTGCTGCAGAAGACACCGTTCTCCTTCGACGTCTCGGTGTGGGAGTTCTTCTGGCCTCTGACGACCGGCGCCACGCTGGTCGTCGCCCGGCCCGGGGGCCACCGGGACAGCGGTCACCTGCTGGACCTCGTCAAGCGCGAGCGGATCACCACGCTGCACTTCGTGCCGTCCATGCTGCAGGTGTTCCTGACGGAACCGGTGGAGGAGTGCGTCACCCTGCGCCGGGTGATGTGCAGCGGCGAGGCGCTCCCCCGCGACCTGCAGGACCGGTTCCTGGCGCGGTCCGGAGCCGCGCTGCACAACCTGTACGGGCCCACCGAGGCCGCCGTCGACGTCACCCACTGGCCCTGCCGGGAGGACGGCGACCGGGGTCCGGTGCCGATCGGGCGCCCGATCGCCAACACGCAGATCCTGGTCCTCGACCGGTTCGGGGAGCCGGTGCCGCCCGGTGTCGCGGGTGAACTGCACATCGGCGGCCGCAACCTGGCCCGCGGTTACCTCGGCCGCCCCGAGCTGACGGCCGAGCGGTTCGTCGAGAACCCGTTCGCCCCCCTGGTGCCCGGTGAGCGCCTGTACCGGACCGGTGACCTGGCCCGGGTCCGCGGTGACGGTGCCGTGGAGTTCCTGGGGCGGCTGGACCACCAGGTGAAGCTGCGCGGTTTCCGGATCGAGCTGGGGGAGATCGAGGCCACGCTGACCGGGCACCCCGGGGTGCGCGAGGCCGTGGTGGTGGCCCGTGCCCGGGAGGGCGGCGACACGCGGCTGGTCGCCTACCTGACGGCCGACGGCACCGCGCCCGACGCCGCCGAACTGACCGGCCGTCTGCGACAGCGGCTGCCGGAGTACATGGTGCCCGGCGCCTTCGAGGTGCTGGACGCGTTCCCGCTCACCCCCAGCGGCAAGGTCGACCGCGGGGCGCTGCCCGAGCCGAGCGGCGGGCGGCCCGCCGTCACGGCCCGGTACGTGGCTCCCGGGGAGGGCGCGGAGGCCGCCGTCGCCGGGATCTGGCAGCGGGTGCTGGGCGTGGACCAGGTGGGCCTGCACGACAACTTCTTCGATCTGGGCGGCCATTCGCTGCTGATGGCCGAGGTGCGGGACCGGCTGGCCGGCCAGGGCCACCGGGTGTCGATGGTCGAGCTGTTCCAGCACCCGACGGTCGCCTCCCTCGCCGCGCACCTCGTCCGGCCCGACGGCCCGCCCGGTGCCGACCGCGGGGACGCGGCACGCGCGCGTGCCGAGAACCGCCGCCGTTCCCGTACCCGCCAACAGCAGTCGGCCGATCGCCGAGCCCGTTCCCACAGCGACAGGTGATGGAATATGTCCGTAGTTCCCGAATCCGAAGTTCCTGAGCCCGAGGTCCCCGAGTCCGACGTGCGCGCGACAGCCGAGCTCTCCGGGACGGGGGGGCTTCCCGGCTCGGGCGGGGACGACGGCCGCGTGGCGGTCGTCGGGATGGCCGGGCGGTTCCCCGGCGCCCCCGATCTGGACGTTTTCTGGGAGAACCTGACGCGGGGCCGGGAGGGGATCACCTCCTACTCCGACGAGGAGCTGCGGGCCGCCGGCGTCGACCCGGACCTGCTGGAGCGGGACGGGTTCGTGCGGGCCAAGGGGGAGCTGGCGGACGCCGACCGGTTCGACGCCTCCTTCTTCGGCTTCAGCCCGCGCGAGGCGGAGATCATGGATCCCCAGCACCGGGTGTTCCTGGAGTGCGCCTGGGAGGCCCTGGAGTCCGCCGGATGCGTGCCGCAGGACTTCGACGGGCGGATCGGCGTGTTCGCCGGGGCCGGGTTCAACAGCTACCTGCTGCGCAACGTGATGACCGATCCGCAGGTCGTCGGGGCGGCGGGCATGTACCAGACCGTGCTCGCGGGCGACAAGGACTTCCTGTCCACCCGGGCCGCCTACAAGCTGGGCCTCACCGGTCCGGCGATCACCGTGCAGACCGCCTGCTCCACCTCGCTGACCGCCGTCCACCTGGCCGTGCAGAGCCTGCTGGCCGGCGAGTGCGACATCGCGCTGGCGGGCGGTGTGAGCGTCGGCGCCCCGCTCCGGGACGGGTACGCCTACGAGCCGGGGGGCGTCCTCTCCCCCGACGGCCACTGCCGGCCGTTCGACGCCGACGCGGGCGGCACGGTGCCCGGCAACGGCGTGGGCGTCGTCGTCCTGCGCCGTTTGGCCGACGCGCGGACCGCGGGCGACCGGGTCGACGCCGTCGTGCGGGGCAGCGCGGTCAACAACGACGGTTCCCTCAAGGCCGGTTACACGGCGCCCAGCACGGACGGCCAGGCCGAGGTGATCACCGAGGCGCTGGCGGTCGCCGAGGTGCGCGCCGGTGACATCGGCTACGTGGAGACCCACGGCACCGGCACCGCGCTCGGCGATCCGATCGAACTCGCCGCCCTCAACCGGGTGTTCCGGGAGGACACCGACGCCGTCGGGCGGTGCGCGATCGGCTCGGTCAAGAGCGGCATCGGGCACCTGGACGCCGCCGCCGGGATCGCCTCGTTCATCAAGACCGTGCTGGTCCTCCGGCACGGCGTCATCCCGCCGACCCTCCACTTCAGCCGCCCCCACCCCGAACTCGCGCTGGAGAGCAGCCCGTTCCACGTCCCCGCCGAGGCGCGGCCCTGGCCCGGGCAGGGGCGTCCGCGGCTGGCCGGGGTGAGCTCGTTCGGTATCGGGGGCACCAACGTCCACGTGGTGCTGGAGGAGGCTCCGCCCGCCGGTGACCCGCCCGCGTCCGGGACGGAACCCGCCCGGCCGGTGGTGCTGCCGCTGTCCGCCCGGACCCCCGGGGCCCTGGCCGAGGGCGCCCGGCGCCTCGGCGGCCACCTGGAACGCCGTCCTGACGACGCCCTCACCGATGTCGCCCGCACCCTCGCCCTCCGGCGGCGCGCCTTCGAGCACCGGGGCTTCGTGGTCTGCCGCGACCACGACGAGGCGGTCGCCGCGCTGCGGGCGCCGCTGCCGGCCGGCCGGCCCGTCCCCGCGGGCCACCGGGCCCCCGTCGCCTTCCTGTTCCCCGGGCAGGGCGCCCAGTACCCCGGGATGGCGAAGGACCTGTACGACCACGAACCGGTGTTCGCCGCCGAGTTCGACGCGTGCGCCGGCCTGTTCGCCCCGCACCTCGGCGAGGACCTGCGCGCGCTGGTCCTCGCCCCGTCCGCCGACGACCCGGAGGCCGCGCGGCGGCTGGAGCGGACCGCGCTCACCCAGCCCGCCCTGTTCGCGGTGGAGTACGCCCTGGCCCGGCTGTGGACGTCCTGGGGCGTCAGGCCGCGGGCGATGGCCGGGCACAGCGTCGGCGAGTACGTCGCGGCCTGCCTGGCCGGGGTGTTCAGCCCGGCCGACGCGGCACGGCTGGTGACGTTCCGCGGCCGGCTGGTGCAGGACCTGGAGCCCGGCGCCATGCTCACCGTGTTCCTGCCCGAGGACGCGACCCGCGCCCTGCTGGACGACCGGCTGAGCGTGGCCGCCGTCAACTCGACGGAGCTGACGGTGGTCTCCGGTCCGACGCCGGCCGTCGACGCGCTGGAGGACGAGCTGAGGGCGCGGGGTGTCCCCTGCCGTCGGCTGCGCACCTCGCACGCCTTCCACTCGCCCTCCATGGACGGCGCCGTCGCCCCGCTGGCCGAGGAGGCGCGCACGGTCCGGCTGAGCCCCCCGGCCGTCCCCTTCCTCTCCAACGTGACCGGCACCTGGATCACCGACGAGCAGGCCACCGACCCGGAGTACTGGGGCCGCCACCTGCGCGCACCGGTGCGGTTCGCCGACACCCTGGCCGAACTGCTGGCCGACCCGGCCCTGGTGCTGATCGAGGCGGGTCCGGGGCGTACGCTCGGCGACCTCGCCCGCGGACACCGGGACTGGAGCGCCGACCGCACGCTGGTCACGTCGCTGCGCCACCCCGCGGACCGGCAGGACGACCGGGTGCACCTGCTGCGCGGGCTGGGCACCGCCTGGTGCGCGGGCGTGGAGGTCGACTGGGCCGCGGTCCGGGGTGCCGGGGCCGTCACGGACGACGCCGCGGACCCGCCGCGGCCGGCGGTGCGGCTGCCCGGGTATGCCTTCCAGCGGGAGCGCTACTGGGTGGAACCCGGTCCCGGCGTCCCCGGGCGGGGAGCCGGCCCGCAGGCCGGGCGGGCCCCGGTGCGCGGCGCCGCGGTCGACGACTGGCTCCTCGCCCCGGGCTGGCGGCGGCTGGCGCCGACGCCCGGTGTCCCCGCCGCCACGGCCCCCGGGACGCTGTGGGTGCTGCTGGGCGAGGAGACCGGACTGGGGCGGGCCCTCGCCGGGCTGCTGGAGCGGCGGGGGGCGTCGGTGGTCACCGTCCGTTCCGGCGGCGCCGGGTTCGCCGCCGCGGGCGAGGACCGCTTCACGCTCGACCCGGCACGCCGCGAGGACTGCGCCGCGCTGCTCAAGGCCCTGGACGCCCGCGCGCCGGAGGCGCTCCGCCTCGTCCACCTGTTCGGCCTCGCTCCGGAGAGCTCCCCCGTCCTGGACGCCGACCGGCTCCGCGCCGGCCGCGCGGCCGGCTTCGACTCGCTGCTGGCCCTCGCCCAGGGCCTCGACGAGGTGCGGCCGGCCGCACCGGTCACGGTGGACGTGGTCTGCCACGGCGTCCGGAGCGTCACCGGCGACGAGGAGCTGCGGCCGGAGCTGGCCACCCTGACCGGCGTGACCACGGTGATCCCGCAGGAGCTGCCCGGGGTCGCGGTCCGCACCCTCGACGTCTCCGGCACCGACCTCGCCGCGCCCCGGGACACCTCGGTGGCAGCGGTGTGCGACATGCTGACGCGCCCCGTCCGGGAACGCGACCTCGCTCTGCGCGGACGGCACTGGTGGGTACGGGACTTCACCCCCCTGACGCCGGCCGGTGCCGGTACGGGCGGTGGTGCGGACGGCGGTACGGGCGGCGGTGCGGTGCGGCTGCGGGACGGTGGCGGTTACCTGATCACCGGTGGTCTCGGCGGGATCGGGCTGGCCCTCGCCGAACATCTCGCGCGGTGCGTCGACGCACCGGTGCTCGGTCTGCTGGGCCGTTCGCCGCTGCCCGCCGAGGCGGAGTGGGACGGCTGGCTGGCCGCGCACGGCCCGGACGACCCGACGAGCGTCCGTGTCCGGCGGCTGCGCGGGCTGCGGGAGCTGGGCGCCCGCGTCCTGCCGCTCACCGCCGACGTGACCGACGCGGAGCAGACCGCCGAGGCGGTGCGGACGCTGCGGGAGGCGGCCGGCGCCCTGCACGGTGTGGTGCACGCCGCGGGCGTCCCGTCCACCGGGACGATGGCCCGCAAGTCCGCCGAGGACGCCGACCGGGTGCTGGCCGCCAAGACGCTGGGCACCCTGGTGCTCGACCGGGTGTGCGGCGACGAGCCGGACTTCCTGCTGCTGTGCTCGTCGGTCACGGGGGTGCTGGGCGGTCCGGGCCAGAGCGACTACTGCGCCGCCAACGCCTTCCTCGACGCCTACGCCGAGTGGCGCAACCGGCGCGGTGGCACCACGGCCGTCACCTCCGTCGCCTGGGACACCTGGAACGGGGTGGGCATGGCGGCCGGCCTGGCCGAGCGGCTCGGCGGCGGTGATCCCGCGGGCGGCACACCGACCGGGCACCCGCAGCTGCGCCTGCTGGAGAGCACCGGCCGGTCGGCCCACTACACCGCGACCTACAGCACGGCGGACACCTGGGTGGTCGACGACCACCGTCTGATGGGGCACGGCCTGGTGCCCGGCACCGCCTTCGTCGACCTGCTGCAGGCCGCGCTGGCGGAGCGGGCCGGGGAGCGCGTGACCGAGGTGCGGGACCTGCTCTTCATGCACCCGGTGATCGTTCCGGACGGGCAGTCCCGCACCGTGCACCTGATCGTCGAGGAGGACGCCGCGGACGGGCTCCCGGACGACGAAGGCGGTGCCGGGCTGCGGTTCGCCGTGCGCAGCCGGCACGGCGGCTCCTGGCGCGACCACGCCATCGGCCGGGTGACGTTCGCCGAACGCGGCCCCGAGACCGTACGCGACCTGGAGGAACTCCGTGTCCGCTGCGAGGCCGACGAGGTCCTGGACACCCCCGAGGCGCTGCGCGAGCGGATGCGGCTGGACGTCTACGAGCGGGGGAACGGGCCGCTGGAGTTCCGGTTCGGACCCCGCTGGCGCATGATGCGCACCCTGCACGTCGGACGTCGCCGGCTGCTGGCCACGCTCCGTCTCGACGACGCGTTCCTGGGCGACGTCGAGGAGTACCCGCTGCACCCGGCGCTCCTCGACATGGCCGGCGGCGCGTTCCGCGTCCACGCCACCGACCTGTACTACCTGCCGCTCACCTACCGCGCCGTCCGGGTGTACGACCGGCTGCCCGGCACGGTGGTGTGCAGCGTCGAGACCCACGACCCGGGCGACGGCGAGACCCTGTCCTGCGACATCGAGATGCTCGGCACCGACGGCCGGCTGCTGGTCGCCGTCACCGGTTTCGGCGTCAAGCGGATCAAGGACATGGACGCGCTGCTGGAGCAGGTGGCCCGGGACGCGCGGGAACCCGCGGCCGACCGGCCCCGGCAGGCCCGGTCGGCGCTGCTGGACTCGCTCGGTGACGGCATCGGCGAGGAGGAGGGCGTCGAGGTGTTCGCCCGCCTGCTCGACGCCCCGGTCCTCCCGGACCACGTGGTCGTCTCGGCGAGGGACTTCACCGCCCGGCGCGAGCTGTTCGCCGCGCTCACGCCCGAGCTGCTCGCCCGGGAGCTGGGGCAGCTCACCGCCCCGGCCGCGGCCCATCCGCGTCCCGCCCTGGACACGCCGTACGAGGCGCCGTCCACCGAGGACGAGCGGGCGGTGGCGCTGATCTGGCGGGAGATCCTCGGTCTGGAGGAGGTCGGGGTCCAGGACGACTTCTTCGCCCTGGGCGGGCACTCCCTGGCCGCCGTGCAGATCGGCACCCGGCTGCGGAGCCGGTTCGGGGTGGAGGTGGACCTCCGGGAGTTCTTCGCCTCGCCCACCGTCGTCCACACCGTCGCGTTGCTGGAGACGGCCCGGGAGCGGCAGGACGCGCCCCCGGACACGATCCGCCGGCTGGACCGCGCGGACACCGCCGACGACACGCCGGACGGCCTCGACGCGCCGGACGGTCTCGACGGTCTCGACGGTCTCGACGACCTGTCCGACCTCTCCGACCTGTCCGACGAAGAGGTGGAGGCCCGGCTGCGGGAACTGCTGGCCGAGGAGCAACGGGAACACGACGAGCAGGAGGGGGTCTGAGCATGAGCACCACCGTCCCGGAGGACCTCTCCCCCGAGGAGAGGCGCGCGCTGCTCGCCGAACGTCTGCGGGCCCGCAGGAAGCGGCAGGACCAGCAGCTCCGGCGGGCGAAGCCGAAGCGGCAGCGGTTCGCCGCGTCGTTCCCGCAGCGCCGCATGTGGTTCCTGGACCAGCTGACGCCCGGCACCCCGGCCAACAACGTGCCGGCCGCGGTGCGGCTGATCGGCCCGCTCGACATCGACCTGTGGCGGCGGGCCACCGACGAGGTCGCCCGCCGGCACGAGACCCTGCGCACGGTCTTCGAGGAGGCCGACGGGGAACCGGTCCAGGTCGTCACGGACGACCTGCGTCCGCGGATCACCGTGGTGGACTGCGCCCGTCTGCGGGGCGCGCCCGACGAGCGGGAACGGATCCGGGAGCTGGCGCAGGCGGAGTTCCGCCGCCCCTTCGACCTGAGCACCGGCCCCCTGACGCGGATGACGTTCCTGCGCCTGGCCCCGGACGAGCACGTCCTCGTCTACACCATCCACCACATCGCCGGTGACCTGTGGTCCACCTCGATCTTCTTCGGCGAACTGATCGGACTCTACGTCTCCTACGTCTCGGGCACCCCGGCCGACCTGCCCGAACTGCCCGTCCAGTACGCGGACTACGCGGCCTGGCAGCGGGAGCGGCTCGCCGCCGCGGCCTTCGACACCGACCTGGAGTACTGGAAGCAGGCCCTGGCCGGTGCCCCGGCCGCGCTGGAACTGCCCACCGACCGGCCGCGCCCCGCGGTGCAGTCCGAACGCGGCGCGTCCCGTCCGTTCCGACTGTCCGCCGAGGCGATGGACCGGGTGCGGGAGTTCGGCCGGGCCGAGGGCGCCACCCCCTTCATGACCGTACTGGCCGCCTTCCAGGTGCTGTTGCACCGCTGCAGCCGGGAGGAGGACCTCGTGGTCGGCGTGCCGGTCGCCAACCGGGGCCGCGCCGAGGTCGAGCCGCTGATCGGCTACTTCGTCAACATGCTGGCGCTGCGCACCGATCTGTCCGGCGCCCCCTCCTTCCGGCAGGTGCTCCAGCGGGTGCGCCGGGTGTGCCTGGACGGCTTCGCCCACCAGGAGCTGCCGTTCGAGCGCCTGGTGGAGGAGCTGAAGCCGCCGCGCGACCTGTCGCGCAGCCCGGTCTTCCAGGTCTCCTTCGTCTTCCAGAACGTCGAGATGCCCCGTACGGAAGCGGCCGGGCTGCGCGTGGAGTTCATGGAGGTGGAGACCTCCACCGCCCGCTTCGACCTGGAACTGCAGGTCTTCGAAAGGCCGGAGGGCCTCAGCGGCTGGTTCGAGTACAACACCGACCTGTTCGACGGGGCCACCGTCGAGAACATGGCACGTCATCTGGAGGTCCTCTTCGACCAGTTGCTCGCCCACCCGGACCGTCCCGTCGGCGAGGTGGCGATGCTGACCGACGCGGAGCTGCGGGAGCAGACGGACCGGCACCGCACCGGCCGCCGCGACTGGCCCGAACCCCTGGCCGCACACCGGCGGTTCGAGCGGCAGGCGGCGCGCACGCCCGGCGCCGAGGCGGTCCGCTGCGACGCGGAGGCGGTCGGCTACGGCGAGCTGGACCGGCGGGCCGGCCTGCTCGCCCGCCGGCTGGTGCGCCGGGGCGTCGGACGGGACGTGCTGGTGGGCATCTGCATGGAACGCTCCGTGGACATGGTGGTCGCGCTGCTGGCGGTGCTGAAGGCCGGCGGCGCGTACGTGCCGATCGATCCGGGGTTCCCCGCGGAACGCGTCGCGTTCATGATCGAGGACTCGGCCCTTCCCGTCCTGCTCACCCGCCGCCCGGAGGCCGGGAGACTGCCGCCGGTCGACGCCGCGGTGCTGTGCCTGGACGAGCCGGACGACGAGCCGGGGGCGGAGCCGGACGACGGGCCGGGGGCGGAGCCCGCCGGGCCGCCCGCGACCGGTCCCGACCTCGACGACCTGGCGTACGTGATCTACACCTCGGGCTCCACGGGCCGCCCCAAGGGGGTGCGGATCCCGCACCGGGCCCTGGGCAACTTCCTGCGGTCGATGGGGGAACGCCCGGGGTTCACGGCGGACGACACGCTGCTCGCGGTCACCACGTTCTCCTTCGACATCGCCATGCTGGAGCTGCTCCTGCCCTTGGTCGAGGGCGGCCGTACGGTGCTGGCGGACCGTGCCACCGCCTCCGACGGCGCCCGGCTGGCGGAGCTGATCGGCTCCTGCGGGGCGAACGTCGTCCAGGCCACCCCGTCCACCTGGCGGATGCTGCTGGACGCCGGCTGGCCGGGCGTGCCGGGGCTGCGGGTCCTGGCCGGCGGCGAGGCGCTGCCCGCCGACCTGGCCGAGCGGCTGCCGGCCCTCGGCATGGAGCTGTGGAACATGTACGGCCCCACCGAGACCACCATCTGGTCGGCGGTCGCCGAGGTGACACCGGGCAGCCCGGTCACCCTCGGCGAGCCGATCGCCAACACCGAGCTGTACGTCCTCGACGAGGCGCGGCGGCCGGTGCCCGCGGGGGTGCCGGGTGAGCTGTACATCGGCGGTGACGGGCTCGCCCGGGGTTACCTCGGCCGGCCCGAACTGACCCGGGAGCGGTTCGTGCCGCATCCGTTCGGCGACGGCGCCGGCGACCTGCTGTACCGCACCGGGGACCTGGTCCGCCGCCGTCACGACGGCGGACTGCAGTTCCTCGGCCGTATCGACCACCAGGTGAAGCTGCGGGGCTTCCGGATCGAGCTGGGCGAGATCGAGGCGACGCTGCTGCGGCACCCGTCGGTGCGCGAGGCGGTGGTGCGCGTCCGTGAGGACGTGCCCGGCGACCAGCGGCTGGTCGCCTACCTGGTGGCCGATCCCGCGGCCGGCGCCCCGGACCCGCGGGAGCTGCGGTCCGTCCTCGCCGAGCGGCTGCCCGGGTACATGGTCCCGGCGGCCTTCGTCGTCCTGGACGCGATGCCGCTGACCCCCAATGCCAAGATCGACCGCTCCGCGCTGCCCGCGCCCGACGGCGGCGGGCCGGGCGGGGCGGACCGGGTCGCACCGCGTGACGCCACGGAGAGGGCGCTCTGCGCCCTGTTCGCCGAGCTGACCGGCCACGACGAGGTGGGCGTCGAGGACGACTTCTTCGACCTGGGCGGCCACTCGCTGCTCGCGACCCGGCTCGTCTCGCGGATCCGGGCGGCCTTCGGCGCCGAGCTGGGGGTGCGCACCCTGTTCGAGGACCCGACCGTCGCGGGTCTGGCCCGTCACCTGTCCGGGAACCGGGACCCCTCCGACGCCCGGCCGGCCCTGACGCCCGTCGAGCGCCCCGAGGTGCTGCCGCTGTCCCACGCGCAGCGCAGACTGTGGTTCCTGCACCGCCTGGAGTGTCCGTCCGCGACCTACAACATCCCGGTCGCGCTGCGGCTGACGGGCCCCCTGGACGTCGCCGCCCTGCGGAGCGCGCTGGGTGACCTGGTGGCGCGGCACGAGGCGCTGCGCACCGTGTTCCCGGACACCGACGGCGTGCCGCGCCAGCTCGTCCTGCCCGCCGGGCAGGCCCGCCCGGCGCTGGAGGTCGCCGGGGCCGGGCCGGACTCCCTCGACGAGGCGCTGGCCGCCGCCGCCCGGCACCCGTTCGACCTGACCCGGGAGGTGCCGCTGCGCGCGCGGCTGTTCTCCGTCGGCCCCGAGGAACACGTCCTCTCGCTGACGGTGCATCACATCGCGGCCGACGGCTGGTCCATGGCGCCGCTCACCCGCGATCTGGCCGCCGCCTACACCGCCCGCCGCGACGGCCGGGAACCCGGCTGGACACCGCTGCCGGTGCAGTACGCCGACCACACGCTGTGGCAGGACCGGCTGCTGGGCGACAGGGACGACCCGGACAGCCTGTGGAACCGGCAGCTCGCCCACTGGCGGGAGGTCCTGGCCGGCCTGCCGGAACGGATCGCCCTGCCCACCGACCGGCCGCACCCCGCGGAGCCGACGTACCGGGGCGAGGTCGTCACCTTCCGCTGGGACGCCGGACTGCGCGAGGCCGTCGCGGGCCTCGCCCGGGCCTGCGGTGCCAGCGACTTCATGGTGGTGCAGGCCGCGCTGGCCGCCCTGTACCACCGGCTGGGCGCGGGCGACGACATCCCCCTGGGCACGGCCGTCGCGGGACGCACCGACACCGCCGCCGAGGACCTGGTCGGGCTGTTCACCAACTCGCTGCCGCTCAGGGTGGACGTCTCCGGCAGGCCCACCTTCCGGGAGCTGCTGGCCCGGGTGCGGGAGCGCAGCCTGGACGCCCACGCCCACCAGGACCTTCCCTTCGACGCCCTGGTGGACGCGCTGTCGCCGAGCCGCTCCGCCACGCATCCCCCGCTGTTCCAGACCATGGTGGCCTGGCAGAACACCCCGGACGCGGTGCTGGACCTGCCGGGGCTGGAGGTGCGGCCCGTCCCCGTCTTCACCGGCACCGCCCGGATGGACCTGTCCTTCCTGCTGGAGGACCGCCGCACCCCCGGCTCGGCCCCGGACGTGATCGACGGCTGCCTGGAGTACAACGCCGACGTCCACGACCGGCGAAGCGCCGAGAACCTGCTGCGCCGCCTGCGCACCCTGCTCACCGCGGTGACCGCGGACCCCGACCGGCGGATCGGCGACATCGACCTGCTCACCCCCGTGGAGCGTCACCGGGAGCTGGTCGAGCACAACGACACCGCCCGGCCGACGCCGCCGGGCGGTCTGCCGGAGCTGTTCGAGGCCCAGGCCGCGCGGACCCCGGACGCCGTCGCGGTGGCCGGCAGCGAGGGGCGGCTGACCTACGCCGAACTGGACGCCGCGGCCGGCCGGCTGGCCCGGCGGCTGGTGGAGCTGGGCGTGGGACCGGAGACCGGGGTCGCGCTGCGGATGGAGCGTTCGGCCGCCCTGGTGGTGGCGATCGTGGCGGTGGTCAAGGCGGGCGGGGCGTACGTCCCCCTGGACCCCCGCTACCCGCTGGACCGGCAGCGCCTGATCCTCGCGGAGACCGGCGCGCCGGTGCTGCTCACCGACGGCTCGGACGGCGAGCTGCCGGCCGGTGACGGCGTCCGGGTGCTGACCGTGAACCATCTCGACCACACCGGCGGGGACGGCGACGGGACCGTCGCGCGGGCGGCGGCCGACCCGGACCACCTGGCGTACGTGATGTACACCTCGGGCTCCACCGGTGCCCCGAAGGGCATCGAGGTCACCCAGCGCAACGTGATCGGCCTGGCCACCGACCGGCTGTGGGCGAACGGGCGCCACACCCGGGTGCTGATGCACTCGCCCACCGCCTTCGACGCCTCCACCTACGAGCTGTGGGTGCCGCTGCTGTCCGGCGGCCGGGTCGTGGTCGGACCGGCCGGCCCGCTCGACCTCGAGCTGCTGGTCGAAACCGTCGTCGAGCAGGGAGTGACCTCGGCGTTCTTCACCAGCACCCTGTTCAACCTGCTGGTGGAGCGCCACCCGCAGGCGCTGGCGGGCATGCGCGAGGTGCTCACCGGCGGTGAGGCGGCCTCGCCCCGCGCCGTCGCCAGGGCCCTGGAACTGTGCCCCGACACCGAGTTCCGCAACGGCTACGGCCCCACCGAGACCACCACGTTCGCGCTCACCCACGCCTTCCGGCTGTCGGAGGACGGGTCGGTGCCCATCGGCCGGCCGATGGACAACACCCGCGCCTACGTCCTGGACGAGAACCTGCGTCCGGTCCCGCCGGGAGTGCCGGGCGAGCTGTACCTGGCGGGCGAGGGACTGGCCCGCGGCTACCTGGGCCACCCGGCCCTGACCGCCCAGCGGTTCGTGGCCGATCCCTTCGGGCCCCCCGGGGAGCGGATGTACCGCACGGGCGACCTGGTCCGCCGGCTGCCCGAAGGCTGGATCGACTACCTGGGCCGTACCGACACCCAGGTCAAGATCCGCGGCTTCCGGATCGAGCCCGGTGAGGTCGAGTCGGCCCTGACCGCCCTGCCCGGGATCAGCGCCGCCGCCGTGACGGTGCACCGGCGCCCGGCCGGGGGCAGGGAGCTGGTCGGCTACGTGGTGCCCGCCCGGGGCGCGGCCCCCGATCCGGTCGCGGTCCGGGACCGGCTGGCCCGGCGGCTGCCGGCGTACATGGTCCCGGCGGCGGTGATGGTGCTGGACGCCCTTCCCATGACCGCCAACGAGAAGGTGGACCGCGAGGCCCTGCCCGAGCCGCGGTTCCCCGCCCGCACGGCCCCCTCCCGGCCCCCGGCCACGCCGGCGGAGCGGGCGCTGTGCGAGGCGTACGCCGCGGTGCTCGGTCTGCCCGAGGCCGGTGTGGACAGCGGCTTCTTCGACCTGGGCGGCGACAGCATCCAGGCGACCCAGCTGGTGGCACGGGCCCGGCACGCCGGACTGGTGATCACCGTCCGGGACGTCTTCGCCCACCAGACGGTGGAACAGCTGGCGGCGCAGGCCGACCGCGCCGGGGACGGCCGCGCGGTGACGGCCGTGCACGACACCGGCACCGGCGAGGTGCTGCCGACGCCGGTCGTGGAGCGGCAGCGCCTGCTGGGCGGCCCCGTGGACGCCTTCAGCATGGCCGCGGCCGTGACTCTGCCCGCCGACGTCCGGCCGGGGCCGCTGACCGCGGCGCTGCAGGCGGTGCTCGACCACCATGACATGCTGCGTTCGCGGCTGGTGGTGCGCGCCGACGGCACCTGGCGCCTGGAGGTCCGCGAGGCGGGCACCGTGCGGGCCCGGGAGTGCCTGCGCAGGGTCACCACCGCCGGCCTGACCGAGGCCGCTCGGGCGGAGCGGGAGGCGGCGGAGGCGGCGGCGGCACGGAAGCGGCTCGCGCCCGCGGACGGGGTGATGGTGCAGGCCCTGTGGTTCGACGACGGCGCGCGGCGGCCGGGCCGGCTGCTGCTGGTCGCCCACCACCTGGTGGTCGACGGCGTGTCCTGGCGGATCCTGCTCTCCGACCTGGAGGCGGCCTGGGCGGCGGCCGACGCCGGCCGGCCGGCCGCGCTGCCGGCCGGCGGCACCTCGATGCGGCGCTGGGCGCGGCTGCTGGCCGGCCGTGCCGCCTCCGGCACCCTGACCGCCGAACTCCCGCACTGGCAGGAGGTGCTCAGGGACGCCGTGCCCCTGGTGGACGGCGCACCGGACCCGGCACGGGACCTGGTGGCCCGGGCCGGCGAGCTGACCCGTATGCTGCCCGCCGAGGACACCCGGCCGCTGCTGGAGCGGACTCCGGCCGCGCTGGACGCCCGTGTCCAGGACGTCCTGCTGACCGCGCTCGGCACGGCGCTCACCGGGTGGCGCGGCCGCCGCACCGGGCGCGCGCCCGGTGCGGTCGTGGTGGACGTGGAGAGCCACGGACGCCACGAGGGCCTGGGCGCCGGGGTGGAGCTGTCCCGTACGGTCGGCTGGTTCACCAGCATCAGCCCGGTCCGGCTCGAACCGGCCGGCCCCGACCCGGCGGCGGACGTACGGCGTACCGGCCGGCGGCTGCGGGAGGCCCCGTACCACGGTCTGGGCTACGGCATGCTGCGCCACCTCGTCCCGGACGCCGCCCGTGCCCTGGCCGGACTGCCCGCGCCGCAGGCCGTGTTCAACTATCTGGGCCGGGTGCCCACCGCGGCGCCGGACACCGCCTGGGCGCCGCTGCCCGCGTCGGAGGTGCCCGACGTCGGCGGCGGTGACCCCGGTGCTCCCCTGCCGTACCCCCTGGAGATCAACGCCGTCGCCCAGGACGGCCCGGACGGTCCGGAGCTGGTGACGCGGTGGACCTGGGCGCCCGGCCTGCTGGACGGGGAAGCGGTCCGGGAGCTGGCCGAGGAGTGGCACACGGCGCTGCGGGACCTCACCGGGCACGCCCGGCGGACCGGGCCCCCCGCCGGACGGGAGGAGCCGGCCGGGAGGCGGGCGTCCGTCGAGGCGTCCGTCCACGGGCGCATCCCCACCGGAGCCGACCACGGCCGGGGCGTCCCGCTGTCCTTCGGGCAGCTGGAGTTCCTGCTCCAGCCGGTCGGTCCCGACCACCCGCACCACAACGCGGTGGCGGCCTGGCAGCTCACCGGCCCCCTGGACGAACCGGCGCTGCGCGCCTGCCTGGACGATCTGCTGCGGCGCCACGACGTCCTGCGCACCCGCTACGTCGACCGGGGCTCCCGCTCGCTGCAGTTCCTCCAGCCGGTGACCGCCTGGCCGGTGGAGGCGCACGACCTGCGCCACCTCGGTCCGGACGCCCGGGCGGAGCGGCTGCGCGAGCTGGTCGACGCCGAGATGAACCGCTCGTTCCGCATCGAGGACGGGCACCTCGTGCGCGCGCTGCTGTTCCGCCTGGCGGACGACGTCCACGTCCTGGCCCTCGACCTGCACCACATCGTCGTCGACCACTGGGGCTTCCAGGTCCTGGTGGAGGAGCTGAACGCGCTCTACCGGGCCCGGGTGCGCGGCGTGGCCCCCGACCTGCCCGAGGTCGAGGTCCAGCACCTGGACTACGCGGCCTGGGAGCGGGCGCTGCTCGCCGACGGCGCCTTCGACGAACACGTCGCCTACTGGCGCGACGAGCTGCGCGGCGCTCCCCGGAGACTGGACTTCCGGGCCCCCGCGCACCAGCGGGTCACCGCGCCCGAGGGCTTCACCAGCAGTTTCGTGCTGGACGCGGTGACCACCAAGGCGCTCAGGGAGACGGCCCGGCAGGAGGGCGTGACCACCTTCATGGTGCTGCTGGCGGCCTACCAGCTGCTGCTGTCCGCGTACTCGGGCAGTGACGACATCGTGCTGACCCACCCGCTGTCCGGCCGGGAGCGGCCCGAGACCCAGCGCATGGTCGGCCCGTTCGTCGCCATCCTCGCCGCCCGGTCGCGGATGAGGGACAACCCCGTCTTCCGCGACCTCCTCCACCGGGTCTACGAGGCGGAACTGGAGGCGTACGCCCACCAGAACGTCCCGCTGCGCGCCCTGATCGCCGACGGCGAGGTCGGCGACGGTCCGATGCCGATGCGCATCCTGTTCAACATGCTCGGCGTCAGGGGGGACCCCCTGGACCTGGAGGGGCTGACGGTCGAGCCGGCCAGAACGGGGGTGGGCGACGACGGCGTGCTGTCCGAGCTGATCACCGTGATGCGGCCGCACAACCTGGACCTGTACCTGATGATGCGCGAGGACGGGGACGAGATGCGGGGCATGTGGCTGTTCCGGCCCGAGTACGTGCGCCCCGAGGTGATGGGGGTGCTGGCCCACCAGTGGCCGGCCGCCGTCGACCTGGTCCTGCGCCGTCCGGACCTTCCGGTGGCCGAGCTGCGCGCCCTGCTTCTGGACATGGTCCTGCCCGCCGGCCCCGGCGAAGGGGACGGCCGCGCCGGGAAGGACGGGAATCCGTGAGCGGACCGTGGACGATCAGCCGCAGGCCCGGCCCGTACGCCCGCTGCCAGCTGTTCTGCTTCCCCTACGCGGGCGGCAGCGCCGCCGCCTACCAGGGGTGGCACGACCTCGCCCCGCGCGGTCTGCACGTGTGCGCCGTGGAGCTGCCGGGGCGCGGCATCCGGGTCCGGGAGCCCGCCCTCCAGGACTTCGGCGCCCTGCTGGACGGGCTGGCGGACCGGATCGAGCCGGCGCTGGAGGTGCCGTACGCGTTCTTCGGCCACAGCATGGGCGGCCTGATCGCCTACGAGCTGACCCGGCTGCTGCACCGGCGCGGCGCCCCCCTGCCCCGGCACCTGTTCGTCTCCGCGTCCGCCGCCCCCGGCACGGTCCACCGGCGCAGGTCGCTGCGGCACGCGAGCGACGAGGAGGTGCGGGCGGAACTGGCCGACCTGGGCGGCACTCCGCGCCGGCTGCTGGAGGAACGGGAGCTGATGGCCCTGGTGCTGCCGACGCTGCGCGCCGACTACGCGGTGCTGGAGGGATACCGGCACCGGCCCTCCGGCCCGCTCCGCACCCCGCTCACCGCCTTCGCCGGCCGCTCCGACACCGTCGTGCCGCCCGACGAGGTCCGCGAGTGGCGGCGGTTCACCGCCGGGCCGTTCCGGCACCGGCTGGTCGACGGCGGCCACTTCTACCTCGGTGACGCGGCCGGGGAGCTGCTCGCCGCCGTGGCGGAAGCGGTCGGTGCCGCCGACCCCCTCGACCCCGAGAGGTCCCCATCCCGAGCGACGGAGGTTCCATGAGCATCAGCACCGGCCCGGTGGCCCTGGTCACCGGCGGCACCCGCGGTATCGGCCGGGCGGTCTGCCTGCGGCTCGCGCGGGACGGCTACGACGTCGCCCTGTGCTACGCCTCGGACAGCGCGGCGGCGCGGACCCTGGAGAAGGAGGTCGGGGAACTGGGCCGGAAGGTGTACGCCCGGCGTGCCGACGTCAGCGACCCGGCAGCGGTCCGCACCCTGGTCGCCGGGGTGCGGGACGCCCTCGGGCCGGTCACCGCGCTGGTCACCTCCGCCGGCGTCCTGCACGACGCCCCGCTCGCCCTGATGGAGAACGACCAGTGGCAGGACGTCCTCCGGGTGCACCTGGACGGCGTCTACCACGTCTGCCACGCGGTCGTCGAGGAGATGACGCGGCAGCGGTACGGCGCGGTGGTCAACCTGTCGTCGGTGGCCGGCCTGCTGGGCAACGCCGGGCAGACCAACTACGCGGCCGCCAAGGCGGGCGTCATCGGCTTCACCAAGTCGTTGGCGCAGGAGGTCGGCCGGTACGGCATCCGCGCGAACGCGGTGGCCCCCGGCTACATCGCCACCGATCCGGTCCGGCGGCTTCCCGAGGACGTGCGGGAACGCGCCGTGGAGCGGGTGGCGCTGCGCCGTCTGGGCGAGCCGGAGGAAGTGGCGGACCTGGTCTCCTTCCTGCTCTCCGACCGCGCGGCCTACATCACCGGGAGCGTGTTCCGCATCGACGGCGGCTTCCACTGACCGCGCCGGCCTCCGGCCGCGCGTCCCGTCCCGCACACGTCGGGAGGCACCGCCTGGCCTGAACCGTCACCTCCCCCGAGGGAGTTCGGCAATACTCCGGGTATCCCCCGGCACAGCACATGCTCGAGAAGGAGACAGACCATGCCCGCTGCCGCAGCGTCCCGCCCGCAGCAGTTACCACCGCCCGCCCACCGGGCGGTCGTCACCATGTACGCGGGACTGGCGCTCACGCTGCTCGCCATCGTGATCGTCCCGCTCGTCGTGGCGCTCGGGACCGACCAGTACGCGGACCACATCCGGCACGCCTACCCCGACTACTCCACCGACGAGGTGAACCACTACCAGCTGATCATCCTGATCTACCTCGCCGTCAACGGCGTGATCGGCGCCCTGGCCTGGTTGTGGGTCATCCGGCAGACCAGGCTGCACAAACCCACGGTGCACCTCGCCGCGGCCGCTCTCTTCGCGGGGGGCCTGACGCTCGCCCTGATCAACATGTTCACCGAGGACAGCACCGGATACACGGCCCTCAGCACCCCTCTGGGCCTGGTCGGTTTCCTGCCCAGCGTCGCGGGACTCGCCGTCGTCGCCCTGCTGTGGCGGGCCCGTGCCGCCGGGTGGCCCGGCCGGTCGTAACCCCGCGCGCCGTGCCCCCGGCCGCCGCCCCGCCCGTGTGCACCCCCGACCGCGCGCCGGCGGGGCGGCTCCCGCGTGACCGCGGCTCCCTCAGCCGCCCCGGGCGGCGTCGAAGCCGGCGAGCAGCGCCTCGAGGGCGAAGTCGAAGCGCGACGCCGTACCGCGGCGCTCGTCGGCGCGGGCGGCGCGGGTGAGCAGGGGGTACTCGCCGGGGTCGAGGTCCGACAGCTTCGCCGTGCCGTCGGTGCCTCCGGGGACGCCGCTCTCCCCCGCCCGGGTCTGGATGGCGACGTGCCCGAGGACGAACCCGGTGAGGGAGTACACCACGTCGAGCGCCTGCCGCGGCCCGAACCCCGCCGCGTGCAGCGAGCCGAGGACGGTCTCCATGCTCCGCAGGTTCCGCGGCGTCATGGCGGGCCGGGACATGAGCAGGGGCACCAGGTGCGGATGCGCCCCGAACGCCTTCAGCAGCGACCGCGCGTAGTCGCGCAGCCCCTCGCGCCAGGTGGAGCCGTCGAGGTCCGGCAGCGGCGCCTCGTCGGCGACCTGCTCGACCACTCCGTCCAACAGCGCGCTCTTGCCGGGGATGTGGTGGTACAGGGCCATGGCCTCCACGCCGAGTTCGGCACCGAGCCGGCGCATCGACAGCGCCGCGAGGCCCTCCCGGTCCGCCAGGCGCACGGCGGCCCGGAGGATGTCCTGCCGCGAGATTCCCGCGTGCTGCCCGCGGCTCCGGCCGACTGTCATGGCTCCCCCTACCGGCTTGACGAGTTTTACGGCGTAAACATACCGTTGACCATCCGAGATTTACGGCGTAAAACTAAGGAGAGGTCGGCCCATGACCGTCCTGATCGTCGCCGAGTCCTGCTTCGGCAACACCCGCACCATCGCCCAGAGCATCGCGTCCGGCCTCGCCGAGCCCCTCGGGCCCGCCGCCGTCACCCTGGTCACCTCGCACGAGGCGCCCCGCGAGATCGGCGCGGACGTCACTCTGCTGCTGGTCGGCGCCCCCACCCACAACTACTCGCTGCCGAAACAGGGAACCCGTGCGCAGGCCGCCGCCAAGGGGGCGACCGAACAGGACGGCACCGGGGTCCGGGAGTGGATCGCCTCGGTCGCGCCGCGGCCCGGATTGCGCGTGGTGACGTTCGACACCTCCCTGGAGACGCGCTTCAGCCTGGGCTGCGCGTCCAAGACCGCGCACAAGGCACTGAAGAAGCGGGGCTTCCGGCTGGCCGAACGCGGCGAGAGCTTCCGCGTGACCGGTACGGCGGGCCCCCTGGTCGACGGCGAGGAGGCCCGCGCCCGCTCCTGGGGGAGCGGACTGGGGGCGTCGCTGCGCCCCTGAGGGGCCGGCGCCGGACGGGCCGACCGGCTCCGGGCGCCCCCCGGGCACCCCTCGCCCGCCTCGCCCTCCCCGTCGCCGGGGCGGGCGAGGCGGGACGTCGTTGGTTTTGAGCCACAAAAGACCGCCGCCCACCGAGCGATCTTCGAGTGAAAGGGCAGGTCAGAGGCCTGAGACTTAAATACATGGTATTTCAAACTCGGAATGCGCGTTACTTGAATCGTTGCACAAGTTGTTGCAAGCCCTCAGGGAGACTTGTAATCTCGGGCCCGCGCTTTCCGGAGACAGCGGCCTTCCCGCACCTCGGCTACCTCGGCGTCGGATCGCGCTCGGGATGACACTGAGCAGACGAAGACGGGGAACGTCCAATGAGTGCTGCCCACTTCGAGCCACCTCCGCCTGTGCCCGACCGGCGTGAACCGGGCGTCCCGCCCCGGAAGCGGGACCGGCGGCCGGCCCTCACCGAGGTCACCACCGTGCCGGTCGCACTGCTGCTGCCCGGGGACTCGCCCCGCCTGTCGGGCGAGTCCCTGGAGCACGCGCAGGTGCTCGCGGCCTCGGACCAGGAACTGCCGCCCATCATCGTGCACCGCCGGACCATGCGCGTCGTCGACGGGATGCACCGGCTCCGGGTGGCCGTCCTCCGCGGGCAGTCGGAGATCCGGGTCCGCTTCTTCGAGGGAGCCGCGGCCGACGCCTTCGTGCTGGCGGTGAAGTCGAACGTCGGCCACGGGCTGCCGCTGACACTGGCCGAACGGGTGAGCGCCGCCGAGCGCATCATCGCCTCCCACGCCCAGTGGTCCGACCGGGTCATCGCCTCGGTGACCGGGCTGTCGGCCACGACCGTGGGCGGACTGCGGCGCCGCGGGAGCGAGGCGGGCGCGGCTCCCCTCTCCCGCCTCGGCCGGGACGGCAGGGTTCGTCCGCTCAGCACGACGGAGGGACGCCGGACCGCGGGCAGGCTGATCGCCGCGTCGCCCGACGCGCCGTTGCGGGAGATAGCGAGGCAGGCGAACCTCTCGCTGGGAACCGTGCGCGACGTGCGCAACAGGGTCCTGGGGGGCGAGGACCCGGTACCCGCTCCCCGCCGGAGAGCGCCGGGGCAGCGGACGAGGCCGCCGGCGCGGAGTTCGGCGGCCCGCCCTCCCGGGGCGGCCGACGACGCGGAGGGGTCCTCCGCCCCGGGCCCGGACACGCCACCGGGCCCGCCGGTCGCGAAGGCCCAGGACGACGCGGCTCGGCCGGACCTGCCCACCCTGTTCAAGAACCTGTGCGGGGACCCGTCCCTGCGCTACACGGAGACGGGACGGCTGCTGCTGCGGATGCTGGAGACGCAGATCGCCGGTGTGCGGCGCTGGGGCGAGATCGCGGAGTCCGTCCCCACCCACCGCGCGGCGATGGTGTCCGCCGCGGCCGCGGAGTGCGCCAGCGCCTGGCAGCGGCTCGCGCAGGAGGTCTCGCAGCGATCGTCCGTCTGAACGGCGCGCCCCTCCCGCGGTACGCCTCGCGGGAGCCCGGCCGGCCGGAGGGGTGATGCGGCGCTGCTCGTCGAAGTCGGGGCCGCGGCCGGCGAACACGCGTCGGTGACGCCGTCCGGCCGCGTCTCGCCGTCCTCCCTCGAAACGCGGGCGGACGGCGACTTCGGCCGAACCGTCGGCTCGGCCCCCTCAGCCACTAGGCAGTTTCGTTTTGATCTGGCCGGATCAGGGAGCGGGGTCCGGTGCCGTGCCTCGCGAGGCGGAGGAGGGAGTCAGGGCGGAGCCCTGGCGACCGACGACGCGGCGGGGTGCGGGGCCCGCGAGCCCGGCCTGATCCGAACGAGAGGCCCTGGACGTGCTGTCCCGGGCCGCACGAGCCGGCTGACGGCACCGAGGACGAGGCCGTGCTCGTCAGCCGGCCCGGAGGCCGACCGCCAGCGTCAGTTCGAGGACCCGGTGCGGCGATGCGAGATCCGGAAACAGCTCCCGCAGCTGCGACATCCGGTAGCGGACGGTCTGGGGATGGACGAACAACGCCGCCGCCGCCTCCTCCCGCCTGCCCTGGTGCAGCAGCCACGCCCGCAACGTCTCCTCCAGCCGCCGCGCGGTCGCGGCGGGCAAGGCCCGCAGCGGTGCGAGGGCGCGGGCACGCAGGTCCGCGAACGCCTCCACGTCGGCGCTCAGCACCAGCTCGGGCAGGTGGTCCTCGGTGTCGCGGACATCACAGGAGAGGGAGCGCGCGCGGATCGCTCGTGCGTACGAGGCGGACGCACGGGTCCACGGCCGGGCCGGGCCGACCACCGCGGTGCGGTCGGTCAGCCGCCGCAAGAGGTGTGACCGGTCCGCGTCGGGGACGAGCAGCACACCGGTGGCGTCCGGCAGATCGTCGAGGACGAGGGTGCTCGGGTCGAGCGCGCGGTAGGCGGGCCGGGCCTGGGCGGCGGGCAGCAGGACCGCGGTCAGCGAGACCGGAGGCTGCCACCCGGCCCGTTGGGCGGAGGCCAGCAGCACGTCCGGGCTCGCGCCGGCGAGGAGGTCGCGGGCCAGGTGCTCCAGGTGGCGCTCGTGGGCCCTGCCCCGGGCGGCCAGTTCGTCGGCGTGGCCCGCGGCGCTCGCGGCGGAGAGCTCGTCGATGTAGGCGAAGGTCAGCTCGGCGAACTTGGCGACCTCGGCGGCGGGCAGACCCGCGGGGACGGCACCCGCCGCCAGGCATCGCCAGGCCACGCGGGCGCCGACGCGGTAGGCGCTGAGCAGGGCGTCCATCGAACGGCCGTCACGGACCTCGCCGCGGCCCAGCTCGTAGGCCGCGTCACCGCCGCCGCCGCCTGTGGCGTTCCCGCTCGCGAGGTCCAGGTAGTGCCCCAGGGCGGTGCGGACGGCTCGGCGGATGGTGGCGCCCATGTGGCCCGAAAGGGCGTTGGCGTAGGGAGGGACCTCGTCGATGATCGCCTGGACGACCTCGTCGGCGGTGGCCTTCAGCGCGGCCCGGAGCGCGGTGACCGTCGTCTCGTCCAGGGCCAGTTCGCTGGCCCTCCGGATAACATGGCTCACTTTTCATTCCCTGCGAACAATTCGGCCGACCAGATTTACGTCCTGCGGTCAGGACTTTACGCCTTGGGGCGCAGCAAGCTGGAGCCATGACGAGTACAGCCCTCCGCAGCAGGGCGTGGAAACTGCTGGAGATGGTCACGACGCCGTTGCTGCCGTCGGACTACCTCGACCTGGTCAGCCCGCTGCGTGCGGGCGCCGACCTGCGGGGGCGCATCGAGGCCGTGCACCCCGAGACGAGTGACGCCGCGACCGTCGTGATCAGGCCGGGACGGGGCTGGCGCGGCCACACGGCCGGTCAGTACGTGCGGATCGGGGTCGACGTCGACGGGGTGCGCCTGTGGCGTGCCTACTCCCTCACCTCGCCGACGGACCGCCAGGACGGCCGCGTCACGATCACCGTGAAGGCGATCCCGGACGGCAAGGTCAGCAACCACCTGGTCCGCAGGGCGAGACCGGGCACGCTGATCCAGCTCGACCAGCCGACCGGTGACTTCGTGCTGCCGCGGACCAAGCCCGCCAAGGTGCTCTACCTGACGGCCGGCAGCGGCATCACGCCCGTGATGGGCATGCTGCGCGACACCGAGTTCGACGACGTCGTCATGGTCCACTGCGCGCCACGGCCGCAGGACGTGATCTTCCGCGGCGAACTGCACGACCTGGTCGCGGACGAGAAGCTGCGGCTCACCGAGGTGCACACCGACACGGACGGCACGCTCGACATCGCCCGTCTCGGCGAACTCGTGCCCGACTGGGCCGAGCGCGAGACCTGGGCCTGCGGGCCCGCGGGCCTGCTCGACGCCGCCGAGGAGCACTGGGGCGAGCACGGTGTACGCGAGCGCCTGCACACCGAGCGCTTCCGCCCCAGCATCGTCGTCGCCGGCGACGGCGGCGGCGAGGTCACGTTCAGCACCACCGGCAGGACCGTCGACGCGGACGGCGCCACGCCGTTGCTGGACGTCGGCGAGGAGGCCGGCGTGCTCATGCCCTCCGGGTGCCGCATGGGCATCTGCTTCGGCTGCGTCACGCCGCTCAAGGCGGGCGCCGTCCGCGACCTGCGCACCGGCGAGATCACCGAGGCCGAGCCGGGCGTCCTCATCCAGACCTGCGTGTCCGCCGCGGCGGGCCCCTGCGACATCGAACGGTAGGAGCACCTTGACCGCCATCGACCCCACCGCCCACCTGACCGCGGAGCAGATCGAGGAGCTCGGTCGCGAGCTGGACGCGATCCGCGACGAGGTGATCGCCGACCGCGGCGAGAAGGACGCCGCCTATATCCGTAAGGTCATCTCGGCGCAGCGCAAGCTCGAGCTGGTCAGCAGGGGTGTGCTGCTCTTCTCCATCTTCCCGCCGGCGTGGGTGATCGGTACCGCCGGTCTGTCCGTGGCGAAGATCATGGACAACATGGAGATCGGCCACAACGTCCTGCACGGCCAGTGGGACTGGATGCGGGACCCGAAGATCCACTCCACCACCTGGGAGTGGGATCACGTCTCGCCGTCCGATCAGTGGAAGCACTCGCACAACGAGCTGCACCACACGTACACCAACGTGATCGGCAAGGACAACGACCTCGGCTACGGCATCATGCGCGTCGACGAGGACCAGAAGTGGCACCCGTTCCACCTCGGCCAGCCGCTGTGGAACTTCATCAACGCCTGCTTCTTCGAGTACGGCATCGCGGCGTACGACCTGGAGCTCGGCAAGAACCTGCACAAGCGCCGCCGCAAGAACCCGGAGTTCCGCGCGCGGGCCAGGGCCGTGGGCCGCAAGATCCGCAAGCAGGTGCTCAAGGACTACGTGATCCACCCCCTGCTGTCGGGCCCGTCGTTCCTCCCCACGCTCGCCGCCACCTTCACCGCGAACCTGGTCCGCAACATCTGGTCCCACTCGGTGATCATGTGCGGGCACTTCCCCGAGGGCGTGCAGGTCTTCGAGCGCCGGTCGATCAAGGGCGAGACGCGCGGCCAGTGGTACCTGCGCCAGATGATGGGCTCGGCGAACATCAGCGGCAGCAGGGCCATGCACTTCATGACCGGCAACCTGTCGCACCAGATCGAGCACCACCTGTTCCCGGACCTGCCGAGCAACCGGTACGCCGAGGTCGCGGTGAAGGTGCGCGCGCTGTTCGAGAAGTACGAGCTGGAGTACGTCACCGGGCCGCTGCCCAAGCAGGTGTTCTCCGCGTGGCACAAGGTCTTCCGGCTCTCGCTGCCGAACAGGAAGCCGAAGGTCGAGGCACCGGACCGCGAGCAGGAACTCGTCGCGGCCTGATTCCCGGTACGGGTTCGGATCCGGGGCAGCCCGGTGTCCGGCTGCGCCGCCCGGACGTGCGCCGGGGGCTCAGCAGGCGGCCCCCGGTACGGAAGCCGGCGCTCCCGCCGGAAGGTGACCGGACGGCCGTGGGGACGACGGGCCGCCGCGCCCGTGGTGGCCCCGGCGGAGCCCGGTGGGCTCCGCCGGGGCGGGCCGGATCGCTGCGGCCTTGTGTGCGTGTCGGGTGGATCAGCGGGTGTAGGTGGTCCGGTGCTCCCTCAGGGAGCCGCAGTTGGAGCCGGTCACCTGGACGTGGACGTTGGCGATGCTGCCGCCCCAGTCGACGCAGTGCCCCTTGCCGATGACGTAGGAGGGTCCGGCGTACGAGGTGTAGCGCCCGTAGTCGTCGTCGCCCTCGTTGGTGTCGGGGACGTAGATCCAGGAGGACATGTCCAGGGTGGTGCCGGGATTGGTGCGGATGGTGACGACGCAGTTGTTGCCGTTGGTCGCGTTGTAGGCGAGGTACACGGTGCCCAGCGAGCCGACGGCGGCGGAGTTCACCGTCTTGTAGCCGCTTCCGCAGACCTTCTGCGGTGTGGTGTTGGGTGTGGCTGACGCGGGCGCCGCCAGGGCGGTGGTGGCCCCGACCGACAGAGCGGCCAGTGCGGCTGCGCCCAGCATGGACCGAGTGAAGCGCATATTTCCCCCTTGTGTTCTTAGGAGTTGTTTGCTCCTGCCATGTGTGACGTGCGACACCTTCGGATGGTTGTGCCGGGGTTACTGGCATTTTCAGCCATGACCGACGTGGCGTTCGGCCGATTCGAGACGCAACCGACCCCGTTCGAGCACCGGTTGCCAGGTAGGGGTGGTAGGGGCTCCCGGCCGGTGCGTCAGCGGTCGAGCCGGGACCGGTGGGCTCCGCCGGCCGGGCCGGCCGGCCGATGCCGGCTCACTGTGCGGCTTCGACCGCGGGCAGCGCCGGGCCGTCGCGTCGTCCTGCCGTGAACCCGAACCCCCGAACCGGTCGAGCGTCACGGATGAGTTGAGCGGGGCGAGGCCCCGCTGCCGCCTTCATGACGGGCCGTGAGGTCGTCGTACGGAGGTGAGCCCCGTGAACACGGTCACCCACGGGTGCTCCCCCGATCCGTCACGGTCCGACGGGCTGACGTCCGGTGTCGCCGGGAGCGCCTGGGATCGAGGCACTCCGAACGGGCGGCGCGGAAGATCCGCCGGCAGGGGCAGGGACACGAGTACGCGGCCGCCCGGCTCCCCGCGCCCGGAGGTGCGGGACCGCGTCCCGGCGGCGACCCGACCCTCGGGCTGCGCGAGGCCCCGACCGCGGTCGGGGCCCGCGAGGTGCGCCACCGCGGCGCACCTCGTTCCTGCGGACGGCTCAGGTGACACCGCGCCGGGCCGCCGGGAGGCGCGCCGCTCTATTCCTTGCCGAAGGCGATCAGGGTGCCTTCGGCTCCGGGCACGAAGAGCCGGGCCTTGGAGGTGGCGATGCCGGGGACGACGAAACCGCGCCAGTCGTCCTCGGCGACGATGTTCGACATGGGCGGCGGCGCGGGGTGACGCCGGTACGACCAAGCGACCTGGCCGGTCTCCTGGTCGAGCGCGACCAGGCGTCCGTCGGCGTCCTCCACGTACACGTAGCCGTTGGCCACCAGGCGCACGGTGGCCGCGTTCACGGAACTGGTGTAGGTCCAGGCGGCCTCGTACGTGCTGGTGCTGAGCGCCCTGACCTCGCCGTGATGGGCGAGGTACACGCGGCCCGGGCCGAAGACCGGGGTGGCGTCCGCGGGCAGCTTTCGCACGGCCGCCCCGGTCTTGCGGTCGTAGGCGGTGACCGTCTCGTCGTCGCTGTCGCTGCTGCGCGTCCAGGCCGCGCCGGCGCCCAGCACGACGGGGTTGCCGTAGGCGCCCGAGACGTCGGGAACCTCGAAGCGGTGCAGTTCGGTGCCGGTCTTGAGGTCGAGGTGGTGCCAGGCGATGCCGTCGAAGCCGATCCACACGCCGGAGTCGTCGACGACGGTCGGGGCCCAGGAGTACTCCGACAGGGGGGCCGTCCACACCTGGGCGCCGGTGTCGGCGCGCAGCGCCAGCGCCGTGCCGCGGCCGTCCTGCAGGTAGAGCAGGCCGTCGTACCAGACGGGCGGGTACTGCATGGACGCCGAGTCGAGGGTCGTCGACCACTTCTGCCGTCCGGTGGCCGGGTCCCACGCGGCGATCGTGCCGCGCGACGTCTGCGTGTAGAGCAGGCCGCCCCCGTACGACACCCCGGCCTGAGGCTCGTTCTGCTCCAGGGAGACGGCCGGCCACAGGTCCTCGCCGGTGGCGGCCCGGATCCCGACGAGCATCATGCGCGGGCCGCCCTCGGTGCCGTCGTCCGCGTTGACGACGGCGTACACCTCGTCGCCGACCGCGACGGGCGCGGAGACGACGGTCCCGAAGTCCCGGGACCACAGCTTCTTGTACGGCGGGGCCGCCGTGGCCCCCGCGACGAGGCCGTCGGCCCGGCTGTCGGCGCGGTAGCCGAGCGTCGCGTCCGTCAGCTCGGCCGCGGTGGCGGTCCGCCCCGGCACCGGGTCCGCCGCACGCGGCGAGCCGGTGAACGTCAGCAGTGTGACGGCGGCGACGCAGACGACGCCAAGTCTCTTACCCGAACGGCGTGTTGTTGCCTTCAACGAGACACCCCCTGGTCGGAAGTCACCCGGTCGGGATGACCACGACCCACTACCCCCGTGGAAACGTCACATGCGTTCGGGACCCACCGGCGTTCCGGCCCTCCCGTCGCCTCCGGGCCGGACCCCACGACGAGGGGGAACACCCCCACGGAGCGGGACCCGCCCGCTCATGGCCTCCACCGGCCGGCCGGTGCGCGGACTCGTGCTCGTCCGCGTCCCGCGCGTTCCCCGGCCCCGCGTGCCTCCGACCGGGCCGCCCGGAAGGTCCGGCACCGGGAGCGGCGCAGCACACTAGATCCCCTGCCCGCCCCGGCCGAGGACGTGCTCCCGGCCGGGGACCGCGACTTCGTGTCCGAGCAGGTGCGGCGGCCCCGCGGTGATTCCCGCCTGTTCCACGGCCCGCCAGTAGGCGAGGGCCGTGGGGCCGTCGACCAGGCCCCGCACCAGAGGTACGTCGGCGCCCCGGGCGTGCAGCAGTGACTCCGTCCGGCAGGAGGCCAGCGTGCCGGGGAGTCCGTGCCGCGCCACCGCGTCGGAGGTCGCGACGAGGTCCGGCAGTCCGTCCGCCAGGGTGCGCCGGGTGGCGCCGACCGTGAGCAGGCCCCCGCCCAGGATCAGGACGTCCGCGTGGTCGCGCATGCGGGCGAGGGCTCGGGCGGTGTCGAAGCAGTGCGGGAAGCTGTCGTCCACGACGACGGTGCCGGGACGCAGCCGGTCGATGTCGACGAGGGCGCTGTGCCCGCTGACGGCCGCGACGATCAGGTCCGTCTCGTACACCGCGTCGGGCAGGCCGGGGTCCGAGACGTGGACGGTGACGTCCCCGGCCAGGCCGCGCCCGCGCAGCGTCCGCGCGAGATCGCGCAGCCGCGGACCGCTGCCCGGCACGTCGCACAGCACGAGTCGGGCGGGCGGCCGCTCGGCCAGCGTGAGCAGCAGCTGCAGCGAGGAGACGCCGATGGAGCCGAGCCCGACCACGGCCAGGTCCGTGCCGGCCAGGTCGCGGCCGGTGGCCGACAGCGCGGAGTGCACCGTGCGCACCACGGAGACGACCGTGGCCGCGTGCCCGGTGGTGATCGACGCGGGGGCGCGGGAGGCGCGCAGCACGTCGAAGCCGTAGCCGGTGAGTGAGGGGATCATGCCGGCCAGGGAGACGCAGCGGGCGCCCTGTGCCGACGCCGTCTCCACGGCGCGGACGGTGTGCCCGGCCAGGGAGCCGTCCCCGGCGAGTTCGTCGGCGAACAGGGGCAGGGCGACGAACCCGGACCGGCCCAGCGGGGTGACGGTCGTCTCCAGCAAGCGGGGGGCGCCGTCCGGGAACAGCAGGCGGCGGACGTCCTCGCGGGTCGTGCCGGTCTCCGGCAGGCCCGCGAGCCGGGCCAGATGGGCGGGCGCGGGCAGGTAGCCGACGAGGGCGGCGTCCAGGTCCTGCCCGCCGGGTGGCGTGGACCGCCGTACGGGCCGCGCCGCCCGGGAGACGAGCCGGTCCCGCAGCCCTTCGGTGAACGCGGCGAGCGCGGCGTCGTCGAAGGCCGCCGCCGCGCCGCGCACGGTGACCCGCAGCCGGTCGCCGTCCGGCCGCACGGCGAGGAAGACGTCCGTACCGGCGGCGGGCGGCGTGAAGTCGCTGTCCTCCTCCTCGTCCCACCGCACGGCCAGGGTGTCACCGCTGCGCGGGCCCAGCGTGCCGAAGTCGAGGAAGGTGAAGAAGAACTGGGACGTCGACGGCAGTCCGCCGGCGTCCCGCGGGACGATGTCCTCGTGGACGCGGGCGGCGACCGTCTCGTCGGCGACGTCGCGCACCCGCTGCGGGAAGTCGTCCCCTGGCGGGGCCTGGGCGCCGGGTCCGAAGGGGCGGACGGCGACGGCGGTGGCGAACGGCCCGAAGACGCGGTGGATGCCGGGCAGCGGGTGGTCGCGGCCGGACACCGCGAGCCCGATGACCAGGTCCTCCTGGCCGGTGAGGGCGGCGAGCGCCTGGTGGTAGGCGGCGAGCAGCGGCGCGTACAGGGTGGCGCCCGCCTCGGCCGCGACCTTCCGCAGGGCGCCCACGACGGTGGCGTCCAGGACGAAGCCGTCGGAGAGGAAGACGCCGGAGAGGAAGCCGTGGGTGCCGGACGAGCCGGGCCGTCCGCGTCCGGCGCCGTCGGCCGGCGGTCGCAGGACCGGCTTGGTGTAGGGCGCGCACAGGGCGGCCCGGCGCCGCCGCGCGTCGTCCCCCTCCGGCCCCGGGTTCTCGTCCTGCCCGGCGGTCCGTTCCGCGTGCTCGCGGAACGTGCCGCGCAGCTCGGGCAGTTCGGCCTCCGTGCCGCGGTTCAGGGCGTCGTGGACGGTGGTCAGCTCCTCCAGGAGCAGGGCGGCGCTGTAGCCGTCCCCGATCAGGTGGTGGGCGTGCGCGAGGAGCACGTGCTCCTGCGGGGTCACGGTGAGCACGCGCAGGCGCAGCAGGGGCCAGGCCCACGGTTCGAAGCGGCGACGCCGTTCGTCCTCGACGCGCCGCGCCAGTTCTCGGGGGCCCGACACGGTCTCGAAGTCGACCGGCAGCCGCAGCGAGGGGGGCAGCTCCTGCTGCACCGGCGGCCTCGCCCCGGCGGGGAAGACCGTGCGCAGCATGGGGTGCCGGGCCACGAGGGTGTCGACGGCCCGCTGGAAACGGTCCGGGTCGAGCGGGCCGGTCAGGCGCAGCCGGGCCAGCCAGGACGCCCCGGTGCCGGGGGCGATGGCCTCGGCGAGCAGGAAGCCGCGCTGGCCGGGGGTGACGGGGTAGGCGTCCGGGAACACCGGAGCGCTGTCGCCGGGGGTGCGCCCCCGCCCGCCGGCCGGGGCGGGCCGGCTGCTCTCCCCCGCCGGCTCGGCGTCCACGGCTTCGGCGTCCACGGCTTCGGCGAGCGCGGCCGGGGTGCGGTGCCGGTAGACGGCGGTGGGCCGGGGCAGTGGGCCGCCGCGCCGCCGGGCGAGCAGGTCGAAGACCTGGAGGGCCAGCAGGGAGTCGCCGCCGAGTTCGAAGAAGTCGTCGTGGCGGCCCACGCGGTCGACGCCGAGCACCTCGCACCAGATGCGGCGGAGCTCTTCCTCCGTGGCGCTCGCCCCGGACGAGCGCGCGCCGGCCTCGGGCAGGGTGCCCGGGGTTCGGGGCGTGCCCGGGGCCGGCGTCCGGGCGGTCCGCGCGAGCAGGGCCCGCCGGTCGGTCTTGCCGGTGCCGGTCAGGGGCAGCGCGTCCAGGAGGACGATCCGGGCGGGCACCATGTAGGACGGCAGGCGGTCCGCCAGACACCGCCGCAACGCCACCGCGTCCGCGCCCCGCCCCTCGTCCGGTGCCGCGGGCACGACGAAGGCCAGCAGTCGTCCGTCGTCGGCCAGCACGGCCGCCTGCGCGACGTCCGCACGGGCGCGCAGCACGGCCTCCACCTCCGCGGGCTCGACGCGGTGGCCCCGTATCTTGACCTGGTCGTCGATCCGGCCGACGAACCGCAGCGCGCCGTCGGGCAGCACCTCCACCCGGTCCCCGCTGCGGTACCAGCGGCGGCCGTCCCGCCACACGAACGCGGCGCGCGTCAGCTCGGGTTCGCCGAGGTAACCGGCGGACAGGCCGACGCCCCCGATCAGCAGTTCACCGGTGCCGCCCGGACCGGCCTGCTCGCCGCCGGGGCCGGCCACGAGCAGTTCCGTCCCGGCGACGGCGCGGCCGATGGGCAGCGCCGTGACGTCGTCGGCGGGGCGTTCGCCGACGACGTGGCAGGTGGCGTTGACGGTCGTCTCGGTCGGCCCGTAGAGGTTCACGATGCGCTGCTGCGGGCCGAACAGGTCGAACCAGCGGCGCACCCAGTCCGCCCACAGCACCTCCCCGCCGACGTGCACCAGGCGCAGCGCGGACAGGTCGGGCAGGACCGCACCGCGCCGCGGACGGTTCTCCGCCGCGGCCAGCAGCCGTTCCCACAGCGACGGCACCGAACTCCACACGGTGATCCGCGCCCGCTCCACGTGGTCGAGCAGCAGCTCCGGGTCGCGCACCAGGTCACGGTCGGCGGTCACCACCGTGGCGCCGGCCAGCAGCGGGGCGAGCAACTGGCGCACGGAGGCGTCGAAGCACGGGGAGGAGGTGTTCGCGAGCCGGTCGCCGGGGCCGTAGGCGAAGGTGGTGATGGCCCAGTCGAGGTAGTTCTCCATCGCCCGGAAGGTGACGGGGACGGCCTTGGGGCGGCCGGTGGAGCCGGAGGTGAAGATGACGTAGGCCGTCGCGTCGGAGTCCGCGACGGCCTCGTCGAGGGAGTCCTCCGGTGGACCGGCGACCGGTCCGGTGGCGGTGAGGGGTTCCGGGTCGGTGACGACGGGGACGGCTGTCGTGGTCGTGAGAGCCCGCGCGGCCGGGCGGGTGCGGTCGTCGTGCACGACGACGCGGACGCCGCAGCGGGTGGTCTGCTCCACCAGCCGGGCCGCCGGGTGCTCCGCGTCCAGCGGCACCCATCCGGCGCCCGCCCGCAGGATGCCGACCACGGCGATCACCGTGTCCGGGCCCGGGGAGGTGACCATGCCCACCAGGTCCCCCCGCCGCACGCCCTGCCGGCGCAGCCGGAGGGCGAGGCCGCGGCCGGCCGTGTCCAGGTCGCGGTAGGTCAGGGTCAGGCGGCCGTCGTCGACGGCGACGGCGTCGGGGGCGGTGCGGAACCGCTCCAGCAGGCGGCCGACGACGGTCGCCCGGTCAGCGGGGGCGGGCGGTGTCGCGGGGAGGCCGTTCCGTGCGCCCGGGGCACCGGCGGTGCCCGCGAGGGCGTGGAGTTCCCGTGCGAAGTCGGCCGCGTACCGGGTCGTCGTGGCGGGGGCGAGAAGGCGCTCGGGGGCGTTCCAGGACAGCCGGAGCAGCGGTCCGTCCTCCCAGACCAGCAGGCTGAGCCGGGTGGCGGCCGAGCCGGTGCCCGCGGCGGTCGGCCGCACCTCGACCGGGCAGTCCTCGTCCAGCGCTGCCGGGAAGCGGGCGAAGCTGAAGCTCGCCGGGCTCACCGCACGCGGTCCCGAGGCCTCGCCCGGCGTCATCCGGGCGAGGTCGAGGCTGCTCACGGTGGCGTGCCGCTCGCTCTCCAGCCAGGCCAGCCGTACGCGTTCGGCGAGACGGGGCAGCGGTTCGTCCGGGTCCGTGTCCAGCAGCACCGGCAGGGTGTCGGCGAGGGGGCCGACCATCCGGTCCAGCCCCGGCACCCGGGCGTCGCGGGCCGCGCGGGCGACGTCGACCGCGACGTCCCGGTGCCCGGTCCACCGGGCCAGGCAGCGGGCGTAGGCGGCGAGCAGGAGGTGGAACAGGGAGACGTTCCCGGCGGCGGCCCGGGCGCGCAGCACGGCGACGAGACCCTCGTCCAGGACGTCGTGCACGGCGACGAGGGGCCCGGGGCCGTCCTCGGCGTCGGGGCGGCCGTCGTGGGGCAGGGACAGGGGGGCGCGGTGCGCCAGACGGGCCGTCCAGTACGCGAGGTCGCCGGCGAGGACGGTGGGACGGCGGGTGTCGGTGGCGTAGGCGGCGAAGTCCGCGGCGGGCGGCAGCGCGGAGGGCCCGCGGCCGAGGGCGAGGTCGGTGTAGAGCGTCCACAGCTCCGTGCAGAGCACGTTGAGGCTGTAGCCGTCGGCGGCCACGTGGTGCACGACGAGGATCAGGTGGGCCGTCTCGGCGTCCTCGGTCACCAGCAGTGCCCGCAACGGGGGTTCGGCGGTGAGGTCCAGGGGCCGGTTGGCGAGTTCCGTCTCCAGCGCGTGGAGCGCCGCTCCGCCGCCGGGGCACGACCGCGTCTCGAACCACACCTCGGGTGCGGCACCCGGCGTCACGGTCTGGTGCGGCACCCCGCCGTCCCGCACGACGCGCACCCGCAGCATGCCGTGCCGTCCGGCCAGCGCGGTGAGGGCGCGGCGCAGCAGGGCCGGGTCGAGCGGCCCCCGGACGGTGTGCCGGACCCAGCCGCGGGCCGGGGTCCGCGGGTACAGCACGCTGCTGGTGTGCAGGGCCAGTTGGACGGGTGTCAGCGGGAACGGGACGCCTTCCGCGGCCGCCGGCGGAGCGGGCACGTCGCGGGGCGGTGCCGCCAGCGGAGCGGGCGTGTCGCGAGGTGGTGCCGCTGCCGGCTGGGGGCCGTCGTCGGCCGGCCGGGCGTCGAGGTGGGCGGCGAGTTCCCGCACCGTGCGGTACTCGAAGAACAGGGTGGCCGGAAGGGCTCGGCCCAGTGCGCGTTCGAGCCGCCGGACCAGGTCGACCGCCGCGAGCGAGTCGAGGCCGAGCGCGAGGAAGGCGCGGTCCTGGTCGACGGCTTCCAGGGGCAGGTGCAGGGCTTCGGCGAGGAGGCCCCGTATCAGGAGGCGGGTGCCGGGCGGGCCGCCGGGGGCGGCCGGGACCGCCGGGACCGCCGGGACGGCAGGGACCGCCGGGACGGCAGGGACCGCCGGGACGGCAGGGACCGCCGGGACGGCAGGGACCGCCGGGACGGCAGGGGCGACCGGGACGGCCGGGACGGCGGGGGCGCCGGTGGCCGGGGCCCGGTGGTGCTCGGCGGGACCTGCCGGTACGTGCGCCTCCGCCTGGACCTCGGTGTCCGTCCCCGCCGGGGCGCCGCTCGTCGTCGGGGGGTCCGCGTCCGTCAGGTCGGCGACGACCAGTTGGGCCGCGTCGACGGCGCAGGCCGCGCGCAGCGCGCGCAGCGCCTCGGCCGGGGACAGGGGGACGCCGCCGGCTCGCGGAGGGGTCCCGTCCCCGAGGGCGGAGGCGAGCCCGGTACGGGCGACGGGCCCGAGGTTGAGCGCCAGCCAGCGGCGCCCGGCGGCGCGTTCGGCCGCGGCGAAGGCGTCGAGGAACGCGTTGGCCGCCGCGTAGTCGCCGAGCGCGCCCGCGGCGCCGGGCAGTACCGAGGCCACCGAGGAGAGGGCCACGCACAGCCCGGGGCGGTGCCCGTGGCGGTCCAGGGCCCGGGCCAGCAGCCGTGTGCCGTGCACCTTGGCGGCCAGTGAACGGTCTGTGTCCTGCGGGCCGGTGCCGCGCAGCGACCCCGGCAGGACCACGCCCGCCGCGTGGAGGACGACGTCCGGTGCGGGAGTGCGCGCGAGGAGGGCGTCGAGCTGTCGCTCGTCGGTCACGTCGGCCTGCCGGTAGCACGCGTCGGCACCGGACTCGGCGAGTTCGGCGAGGAGTCCGGCCGGGGGCCGCGGGGAGCGGCCGGTGAGGACGAGCGTGGGGCGGCCGCGTCCGGCGAGGTCCCGGGCGAGTGCCGCGCCGAGGCCGCCCGCGCCGCCGGTGATGAGGTAGACGCCGTCGGCGGGCAGCGGGCCGTCCCCGTCCGGCACGGCGGTGGCGGGCAGGGGCGCGATGCCCCGCAGCAGCCGGTCGCCGTGCCGCCAGGCGGTCACGCGGGTGCCGCCGCCGGCGGCGGTCACTTCCGCGAGGACGGCGTCCAGCCACAGCTCGCGGGGGTCGCGGGAGGACAGGTCGGCGCAGACCAGCTCCGCGCCCTCGGTCTCCTGCGGGAAGGCCAGCGCGAGACCGGTGAGCAGGGCCTGCTCGGGGCGCGGCCGGGCCTCGCCGTCGGTGCCGGTGCGGTGGGCGTCCTCGGTGAGCACCAGCAGGCGCCGCGCGCCGGACCGGTCGAACTGCCGCACGGTGTCCCGGAAGCCGGCCGCCGCGGCCGGCCCCTCGGTGCCCTCCCCCGCCCGTCGTGCCAGGTGCACGACGGTGTGGACGCGGGTCGCGTCCGTGCGTGCCGTCGGCACCCCGCGCTCGGCCAGCCGTGCGGACAGCTCCCGCACCGCCTCGGCGTCGGGCCCGGTGACGAGGGTGACGGGGGCGGCGCCGACGGGCGGGGCGAGGGGGGCAGCCGTCCAGGTGACGTGGTGCAGCAGCCGCACGGCGTCGGGCCCGGGCCAGTAGGCGCGCCGTCGGAAGGGGTACGTGGGCAGCGGCACGCGGCGTCCCGTCGGCGCGAGCGCGGCGTGGTCGACGGCGACGCCGCGCGTCCACAACCGGGCGACGGTGCGCAGCAGTTCACGGCGTCCGCCGCCCTCCTGGCGGTGTCCGGCGGGCAGGGCGGACAGGACGGTCGCGGGGGCGCCGGGCCGGCCCGCGACGGCCCGGCGCAGGGCGGCCGGCAGGTCGGTGCCGGGCCCGATCTCGACGAAGGTGTCGTACCCGTCCTCGGCCAGCCGCCGTACTGCGGCGTCGAACCGGACGGGGCGCAGGGCGTGTTCGCGCCAGTGGGCGGCGTCGGGGGCGGGCGCCCAGTCGGCGGTGAGGGTGCTCAGCAGCGGTGTTCGGCCGGTGGTGGGCGTCAGAGCCTGTGCGGCGTCGTGCAC
Source organism: Streptomyces sp. NPDC031554 (assembly GCF_055580685.1). Taxonomy (NCBI): domain Bacteria; kingdom Bacillati; phylum Actinomycetota; class Actinomycetes; order Kitasatosporales; family Streptomycetaceae; genus Streptomyces; species Streptomyces sp. NPDC031554. The sequence continues at coordinate 260,981 of NZ_JBVIKX010000012.1, forward strand.
CGCCCGGGCGGCCGGCTCCATCAGCGGGGAATGGAAGCCGTGCGAGACCCGCAGCCGGCGCGCGGTGACGCCCCGCGCGGCGAGCTCCGCCACGGCGTCCTCCACCGCCCGGACGGTGCCGGACAGCACCAGACGGCCGGGGGCGTTGCGGGCCGCGACGGCCAGGGCGCCGCCCGAAGCGGCGACCAGCGTCTCCACGGCGTCGTCCGCGCCGAGCACCGCGGCCATCGCGCCGCGCTCGGTCAGCTCGGCGATCGCACGTCCGCGTGCGGCGGCGAAGCGCACGGTGGCGGGCAGCGGCAGCAGGCCCGCGGCACAGGCCGCGGCCAGCTCCCCGACGCTGTGTCCGGCGACCGCGTCCGGTACGACGCCCCAGGAAGCCAGCTGGCGGGCGAGGGCGACCCCGTGGGCGACCAGGAGGGGCTGGGTGATCTCGGTGCGGGCCAGTTCGGCCGGATCGGCGCCGGGATCGGTGCACCAGTGGGTGAGGGTGCGGCCCCGCAGCGGGCCGAGCGCGGCGGACGCCTCGTCGAGGGTGTCCCGGAAGACGGGAGCGGTGGCGTGGAGCGCCGCGGCCATGCCCGGACGCTGGGTGCCCTGGCCGGGGAAGAGGAAGGCGAGGCGGGGACGGGTGCGGACGGTCCCGGTGGACACGTCCGTGCCCGTGGGCGGACCGTCCACCGCCCGGTCGCCGGCCGGGTCCGCGGCGAGGGCGGCCAGCCGGGCGCGCAGGTCGCCGCCCTCGTCGCAGACGAGGGCCAGCCGGTGCGGGTCGTCGTCCCGGGCCGTCCCGGCCGTCAGGCACAGGTCGGCCGTGGCGGTCCGGGGGCGGGCGTCCAGGTGGGCCGACAGGTCGCGGACGAGGGCGTGCAGCGCGGGCCGGGTGGCGGCGGACAGCGCCAGCAGGTGGGGGCCGTCTTCCGGCCGGGGCCCTCGCGGCGGACGCCCGGTGGCCTGCTGGAGGACGGCGTGCGCGTTGGTGCCGCCGAAGCCGAAGGCGTTGACGCCCGCCGTCAGCGGTCCCCCGGAGGGCGGCGCGGGCCAGTCGACGAGCCGGCCGGGCACGTGGAAACCCGCCGTGGCGACCAGCGCGGAAGGCGGGTCGGCGTGCAGCGAGGGCGGTACCTGACCGTGGCGCAGCGCCAGCACGACCTTGACGAGGCCGGGCAGCGCGGCGGCGTTGAGCAGGTGGCCGATGTTGGTCTTGGCGGAGCCCAGCAGCCGGGGCCGGGCGCCGGGCCGTGGCGGGAAGGCGTGGGCGAGGGACTTCAGCTCGACGGGGTCGCCGAGGGCGGTGCCGGTGCCGTGCGCCTCGACGTAGGTCACCTCGGCCGGGTCGATGCCGGCCGCGGTGTGGGCGGCGGTGATGACCTCGCGCTGGCGGGCGGGGTTGGGTGCCATCAGGCTCAGTGACGTGCCGTCGTTGTTGACGGCGGTGCCGCGCACCACGGCGAGCAGCTCGTCGCCGGCGCGCCGGGCGTCCTCCTCGCGCCGCAGCACGAGCACCGCGCCGCCCTCGCCCGGGGCGAACCCGTCGGCGTCGGCGGCGAACGCCCGGCTGCGGCCGGTGGGCGACAGGGCCTGCGCGGCGTGCAGCATCCGGTGCGCGGTCGGGGTGAGATGCAGGTTGGCGCCGCCGACCAGGGCGATGTCGCACTCGCCCGCCGCGAGACTGCGCCGGGCCAGGTGCAGGGCGACCAGGGCGGAGGAGCAGGCCGTGTCCACGACCAGGGCGGGGCCGTCGAGGTCGAAGTGCCGGGCGATGCGTGCGGCGAGGAGGTTGGGGAGGTTGCCGGTGAGCGCCGAGGGCGGCAGGTCCGTGCCGCTGTCCTCGGCGGCGCGGTCGAGCAGCTCCCGGTAGCCGCTGTCTCCGGTGGTCGTGAAGACGCCGACGCGGTGGGCGCGGCGGCGCGGGCCGGCGTACCCGGCCCGTTCCAGTGCCTCGTGCGCCAGCTCCAGGAGGAGGCGAGCCTGTGGGTCGAGGGTGCGGGCCTCTTCCTCGGACATCCCGAAGCGGTCCGCGTCGAAGGCGGCCGGGTCCTCGAGGAAGGCGCCCCGGCCGGCGGCCGGGAGCCCGGCGGCGTCCCAGCGGTGCGGGGGCACGGGGGTGACGAGGTCCCGCCCCTCGGCCAGCAGCCGCCAGTACGCCTCGGGCGTGGTCGCACCGGGGAACCGGCAGGCCAGACCGACGACGGCGAGAGCCTCGCGGGCCTGCCGGGCGGGACCGCCGCCCCGGGCCGGGTCGGGCGTGCCGTCCGGACCAGGGCCGTCACCGGCGTCCGTACGGCTGTCCGCCGGTGCCAGCAGGTGGTCGACGAGCCCGGCCACCGTGTCGGCACCGGCGCGCAGGGCGGCCGTCTCCAGCGGTGTGCCGAAGGCGTCCTCCAGCTTGGCCAGCACCTCCATGGCCTTCAACGAGGTGCCGCCCAGCGAGCGGAACGACGCATGCGGGTCCAGCGAATCCCCCTCCGTGCACAGGACTTCGGCCCACACCGCGCGCACCGCCTGCTCGACGGCCGCCCGCGACCGCGGTGTGCCGGCACCGTCCGGGACGCGCCGTCCGGTGGGAGCGGACGCGGGTCCGCCGGGTCCGCCGGTCGTCGGCCGCGCCGGCCGCGGGGCCGCACCGGGACCGCGAACGACGACACGGGGGTACCGGCCCGCCTCGAACCGCTCCCGCAGCACATGACGGCGCACCTTCCCGCTGGTGGTGCGCGGGAACTGCCCGGGCGGCAGGGCGACGACCCGCACGTCGTCGTGGAACAGCGCCTCGCCCACCCGGGCGGCGACCCGTTCCAGCACCTCGTCGGCCGTACGCGGCGGGCGGGCCCAGGAGACGAGGACCACCACGCGCTCGGCGCCGGTGTCCGGGTCCGTGGACCCCACGACCGCGGTCGTGCCGGGCGGCAGCCCGGGGGTGGCGGCGGCGACGTCCTCCAGATCGGCGGCGTGGTGCTTCAGCCCGTTCAGGAACAGCACGTCCTTGTACCGGCCGGTGACGCACAGCCGCCCGCCCCGCAGGAAGCCCATGTCCCCGGTGCGCAGCCAGCCCCCGTCGGTGAAGGCGGCGGCGGTGGCGTCGGGCAGACGGCGGTAACCGCGGGCCGTCTGGGGACCGCGCACCTGGATGTGCCCGACGCGCCGGTCACCGAGTTCACGACCGGCGTCGTCGACGATCCGGACGGCGCAGCCGGGCACGGGGTGTCCCAGGTCCATGAGTTCGACGGCGGACACGTCGGTGCCCGGGACGTCCACCGCGCGTCCGCGGCTGAGTGCCGCGCGGTCCAGCGCCAGCGGTACGGCGATCTCGTCCGGCGGCGGAAACGTCACGGCGAGGGTGGCCTCGGCCAGGCCGTACACCGGCTGGAGGGCCTGCGGCGCCAGTGCGGCGGGCCGGGTGCGGCGGGTGAACTCGCGCCAGACGGAAGCGGAGACGGGTTCGGCGCCCACGACGACCCGCCGGACCGCGGTGAGGTCGAATCGGGCCATGTCCTCGTCGGACAGACGCCGGGTCGCCAGCGCGAGCGCGAAGTTGGCGGCCGACAGGTGTGTGGCGCGGTGGGCGGTGGCCTTCTCGAACCAGATCCCGGGCCGCCGCGCGAACGTCAGCGGCCCGATCTTGACCTGCCGGGCACGGGCGGCGAGCGGCGCGAGATGCGTGCCGATCAGGCCCATGTCGTGGAAGTAGGGCATCCAGCTGAGCACCACGTCGTCGGGGCCCAGATCGGAAACGGTCACGATCTGACGCAGGTTGGCGGTCACCGCGGCATGGGTGAGTTCGACGCCCTTGGGCACACCGGTGCTGCCCGAGGAGAACTGCACGAAGGCCAGGGCATCGGGCTCGCACACGGTGGGCCCGCCCATGTCGTCGCCCTCGCGGACCTCCTCCAGCCGCAGTACCGCCGCTCCGGCGGGCAGGTGCCGTGCCATGTCCGCACCGGCCGCGTCCACGAACACCGGCGGCCGGTCCAGGTGTTCCCAGACGGGCAGGACCCTGCGGAGGTCGGCGGCGAGCGGCACCGGAACCAGGTCCGCGCCGATCAGGCCCCAGAACATGACCTGGAAGTCCTCGCTGCGGTCGGCGACCAGGGGGACGCACGTACCGGATCGGACCCCGGCCGCACGCAGCCCGCCGGCGACGCGCCGGGCGGCGGCCAGCAACTCCCGGTACGTCACCTCGACTTCGCTGCCGTCGCCGCGTACGTGCACCGTGACCTGTCCGGGCTGCTCGCGGGCGGCGTCCCGCAGGACGTTCCACAGGGTGTTGTCGCTCATGGTCCGTTCTCAAGTCGGGCCCTGGCACGGGCCGTCCGCCCGCCCTCACCGGCTCGCCGCCGGAGGGCTGTGGTGACGCGGTCCCTGCGGGCCAACTCGTCGGCCGCGTCCACCCTACAAGATCGAAAAGGCGCACGACGGGGACGATCGGCTCCACGGGTCCGCCCCGTGTCCCCCCTCGTCCCGTGTTCCCCCTCGCTCCGGGTCCGGTCGACGGGTTCGCCCCAGCCGGCGGGGGCCTGGTCGGTGGAGAACAGGACCCGGTGGTCGGAGCGCGTCGGCGACATCGTCCGGCTGACGCTCGACGCCCACGGGACGGACGGCGGCCCGGTGGTCGAGCTGCCGGTGGACCAGGTACGCGGGCTCGTCGCCGGCGCCCGGCGGGATCTGCGGGAATTCCTCGGCCTTGCCGGAACCTGGGCCGAACGCCGCCTGCCGGCACACGCTCCCGCCGTCACCGCCGCCCTCGCACGGGCCCTGGACCTGGCACCCGCACCCGCACCCGCACCCGCACCCGCACCATGACCGGTTTCCTGAGCGAGTGCGCCGCGCTCCTCGCCGTACCGGAGACCGGCCGCTGATTCCCCGGCTCGGCCGGTGGGCCCCCCGACCGCCGCGAAGGCCTCGGTAGAGTCGGGGCGATGACAGGAGACCGAGGCCGCCGGCCGAAGACCGACCAGGACGGCGTCGACGACCGGGCGTCGGACACCGACGTCCTGCCGGCCTCCTCACGGCAGGACTGGTGCTGGCATTGGATGCGCAGCTACACGCGGGACTCCGCACCGCTGGAATCGGAGGTCCTGCTGCTGCGCGGGCGCCTTGACGTCGGGGCCCTGCGGGACGCACTGGCCGACGTCGAGATGCGGCACGACGCCCTGCGACTGCACCTCGCCGGCGACGGGGCGACCGCCGGGGACGCCGCCTGGCCGGGTCAGCGGCTGCGGCCCACCCCGAGCGGCCTCCATGTCGTGACGGCCGGCCCGGGCCGGGAACGGGCCGAGGTGACGTACGCGCTCGGACGGCCACTCGACCTGACGGACCGTATGATCCGCACGACACTGGTGCGATCGGCCGACGGGGAGCACCTGCTGCTGGCGCAGTTCGACCACCTCGCCATCGACGCGACCGGCCACGACGTCTTCCGCCGGGATCTCGCCGCCGCCTATGCCGCACGGACCGGGTCGGGGCGCGGCGTCCCGGCCGACGGGCCGACACGGTTCAGCTACGTGGACATGATCCGCCAGGAGCGGTCCCCGCAGGCCCGCGCGGATCGCCGACGCCGGGCAGCCGACCTGGCGCGTGCTTTACGCGCGCACGGCGCGGAGGAGCCGATCCCCGCCCGGCCCGGAGCGGAGGTGTCCCTCCGGGCCCAGTACACCGGCATACCGCTGGTGCTGCCCGCCGACCGCACCAGGGCCCTGCTCCACTGGTGCCGTGAACGCCGAACCACACCGCACAACGCCCTGCTGGCCCTCCTGGCCCGCGGCGTGGCCGACGCGTACGGACGGGACCGGCTCGTGGCGACCGTCCTCATGCACGGCCGTACGACACCTGCGGCGCGTCAGGCGGTCGGCCTGCTGTGCAACGTGGTGCACCTACCGCTGGACATCGGCGACCGGGGCCTGTCCGGTCTGGCGCGACAGGTGGGCGAGAGGATGCTGGCCGCCTGGGACGAAGTCGACCTTCCGCTCAGCGCCGTGGTGGACGGCACGACCGCACGGACCGGCACCGAGGCGGTCTTCCGTACGGCCCTGTCGCACCTGGCGTTCGACATGACCGGTGGCACGGGCCGGCGGATCAGGGACGCCGGCGCGCCGATTCCGTTCGGTCCCGCGCTGTCGGCTCAGCACGTGACCTACGAGTCGCCGGCCCGGCAGCAGCGCTTCGCCGGCCGACGCCAGGCCCTGCAATGCTCCCGGACGCTCTACGCCACCGCGCGGACGACGGAGAGCGGAATCACCGGTTCCCTCGGGTTCGACGAGCGGTATCACGACCCCGATCGCGTCGCACGAGTGGCCGACGCGTTCCACGCGAGCATCGGCGCCCTCCCTGCGGGATGAACGATTCGGCCGCCCGTTCCGCCCCGTGAGCGGGGCGGATCCGACACCGTGTCGCCGGCGTGGTCGTCGCGCGCCCTCCGAGTCAGCAGCCCTCAGGTCTGCCACCCGTGCGGTCAGGCGGTCCGGGGACGGGCGCGGCGCCGGTCGGCGGTGCGGGCCCTCGCCGACGCCGCCGACGAGGGCCCGCAGGCGGGCTGCCGGAGCGGAGCTCGCGTGGACAGGCCCGCGGACGTGGGACCCGCTCGACCGCGCCGTGCGGTCGAGCGGGGTGCTCCGGGCGCCGGTCGGGCAGGCGGATCAGCGCAGTCCGGCGAAGAGATCGTTCTCGGGTACGGCCGCGCCGGTGGCGTCCTGGACACGGACGAAGGTCTCCGTGCCCATCAACTCGCCGAACCTCTCCTTGCCCATCCTGAGGAAGAAGATGTTCTCGCCCTGACTCGCGTGCGCGGCCAGGGCATCGAACTTCTGACCGCTGAACGCGGTGGTGTCCACCCACGTGGTGATCTCGTCGTCGGGGAGGCCGATCTCGGCCATCGCGGCGGTCTCGGCGGGATCGGGCTCCGGCATGTCCTCGTGGAACTCGCGCATGATCTCGCCGAACCGCTGCATCATCGAGCGGGGCATCGTGGTCCAGTACACCTTCGGTGTCAGCGCGGTCTTCTCGAGGGCCGCCATCGTGATGCGGTGGGCCTGGATGTGGTCGGGGTGTCCGTAGAAGCCGTTCTCGTCGTAGGTGACGACCACGTCAGGTCGGTAGTGCCGCATGAGTTCCGCGAGCCGGGCCGCGCCTTCCTCCACGGGGGTCTGCCAGAAGGATCCCGGCGCGTCGTTGCTCGGCCAGCCCATCATCCCGGAGTCGGCATAGTCCAACATCTCCAGATCGCTGATCTTCAGGACGTCACGGCTCGCCTCGAGTTCCTGACGGCGCATCAAGGCGACCGCCGCCGGGTCGTGCCCGGGGTCGCCCGGCTTGACGCCCCCCGGCCCGTCACCGCATCCGCCGTCGGTACACGTCACGAGAACCGTGCGGATGCCTTCCGCCGCGTACCGTGCGAGGACTCCTCCGGTTCCGGTGGCCTCGTCGTCGGGGTGGGCGTGTACTGCCATGAGCGTCAAGGGCCGGTCAGTCATGGAACATTCCTCCTGCGAAAACATGTCATGGTGCGAGTGCGCGACGCGCGGCGGACGTGCCGCGGTCCTGGGCCCGGCTCCGGGTGGGGCACGGACGACCTCGCGGTCCCCGTGGTCCCCACCCGTACGGCGCCGGTCCGTCCGTCGGTGCAACCGTGCCGACCCGACCGGCTGTTCCCGGTACGGCCGCTCGATCCTCCACGCGTCGGTGTCCGAGGACCGGAATCACGAGTCGCGTGAAGGGCGCGTGCCAGGGTGTGACGGCCGGGGTCTTTCGTTTGGATCGGGCCGGATCGGGGAGCGGGGTCCGGTGCCGTGCCTCGCAAGGCGGAGGAGGGAGTCGGGGCGGAGCCCTGGCGACCGACGACGACGCGCCGAGGTGCGGCACCGGGGCCCGCGAGCCCGGCGCCGGCGCAGGACCTGGCGGAGATGGTCGAGGCGCAGAACAACGGGATCTACGACGCCGAGCCCCGCGACCCGGGCTCCACCACCGCCACCGGGTTCCGCCGGTGGTGCCAGGACAACCTCGAGCGGGCCGCCCGGTCCTGACATCACGCCGACCGACGGTCCGCGTGACGCCCGACGCTTCGGACCGCAGGCCCGCTGTCCGGCGAACCCACCGTCACCCCTCACCCCGGTGGCCGGAGCCCCACCGTCTTGATTCCGTCCGGCGACGTCCTGTGAGCCCCGCGAGCCCTGACCGCCACCGATCCGGCGGCGGCCGGGGGGGCGACGTGACAGATGACGGCGGGCGCGGGCGCGGGGGCGGGGGCGGGGGCGGGGGCGCTACCAGTCCCGGCCTTCCGGCAGGTCACCGAGGCCGGGGGCGGACAGGTGCAGCACTTCGTAGCGCTCGGTCGCCTCCTCGTCCGGCGCGGAGGGGTCCGCCCACACCACGAACCGCAGCAGCTGCCAACGGCAGGGGTCGACCGCCAACGCGGCGGTGTGCACACCCTCATGGCGGGAAAGTCGTCGTAGCTGTTCGACTTCACGCTCGATCCATACGGACAGGCCCAGGCCGGTGCCGTCCGGGTCCGGGCCGGAAGGTATCGAGGTGAGGCGGCGTGAGGCCGCCCTGGGGGGTGTCGTGCGTGCTGGACCGGCATGGCAGGCGACACCGGCCCAGTGCTGGACGAGGGGGCGGCCGAAGTCCCGGATGATGTTCTGGAATCCTCCGCCACCGACGAGGAAGCGGTTCATCGCGCCGGTGTCATTCCACAGGTAGAAGGGGGCGTACTGGTTGACCGGCGAGCCGGCCACGCCGCGTTCCCGGATGACATAGGCCTTCAGGCCCAACCCGGCTCGTTCGTCGAGGACATGGCCGCCCTCGGACACCCGCTTGCGGATGACCTCCATGTCGTAGTCGGCCGGCAGGGTGATCTCGTACTGCTTCGCGTGCACGGGGGAGGCCGCCCTTCTTCACGGGTAGTCAGCGAACAGGCAGGCCGGTGAGGTACTCGGCCTCAGTGACGTGGGTTCCGCGGTCGGCTTCGGTGCCGTCCTCGGCGACTTCCTGGACGGCCAGATGCGTCATGAAGGTGGTGGGAGAGGCTCCGTGCCAATGCCACTCCCCCGGTGCGATGCGCACACTGTCACCGGCGCGAATGGTCTGCACTTGTCCGCCGCGGCACTGGACGAGCCCTGTTCCCTCGGTGACATGAAGGATCTGACCGAAGGGATGGCGATGCCATGCGGTGCGGGCGCCCGGTGCGAAACGAACGCTGTCGACCCGCAAGCGCGACGGTCCCTCAGGTGCGGCGATCTCATCGATCCATGCCGCGCCGGAGAACCATTCGGACGGTGCGACGACGGTGGGCTGTGGCGCGTGGGAGATGCGCATGGTCGGCAGGTTCCCTCTACTGGTGAGTGGCGGAGACATGCGCGGTGAGCAGATCCAGCACTCCGGTGACCGCCTGGTCGAACGGCTGCACGGAGTCGGCGGCTCGGGCCAGGACGTAACCGCCCTGCAGGACCGCGACGATGGTCGCGGCAACTGCCTGCGGGTTCAGTGCGGCGGCGAACTCACCGCGCTCGCGTCCCTCGGCCAGGACCTCGGCGAGGCGCTCACGCAGCCAGGTCAGAACCTCGTCGACCGGAGCCCGCAGCATCGGGTTGCCCATGATGTCCGGATCCTGCGTGAGGCCTCCGACGGGGCAGCCCTTGAGGACCTCTCGTTCCCTGCCCAGGTATGCGGTGACGCGCTCCACGGCGGTCCCGGATGCGGAGAACTGCGCTTCGGCCTTGGCACGCATCTCTTCGGCGGTGCGTTGGATCGCGGCGAGCGCCAAGTCCTGCTTTCCGGTGAAGTGGTGGTACATGCTGCCTTGCCCGACCCCGGCCCGCTGCTGGATCGCCTTCGGACTGGTGCCGGTGTAACCGCGTTCCCACAACAGTTCACGAGTGCTCTCGACAAGACGTTCCGCAGTGCTCATGCAAGCAGTGTACATACTAGTAGGTACACTGTCGTCCGAACGCGCGCCGCGCGCCGCCCGCATTCATGACCGACGTCAGGTTCCCCGTACGCCGCGGCGAGGGGCGGGAACCGGCCGGCCGAGATCGCCGCCTCCGCCTCCCGCGGCCGGCCCTTTCCGGACCCGCCGACCGGCGTGGCCGCCGCACCGGCGGCCCCTGTTCACCCGACCTGGAGGCCTGCCGGGCGGATCCGCCGCCTGGACGTCTTCATCACGGTCAGGAACCCGGTCCGAAACTCAGTAGAAGATCGTGCACTTCGTTCCGGTGTCGCCCGGAAGGTAGTCGAATTCCGTACACGCCTGGGCCTTCAGATCCTTGTCGTTCACCATCGGCGTGTACACGCTGACCCCGTCCCCGGGCATGACCGTGATGCTGTTCACGGCCACGGTCTGTCCGTCCTCCACGGTCCGCACATAGGCCCTGTCGCCGGGCTTCCCGTACCAGAGCTGCGCCCAGGCCGCCCTGCACTGTGCGCTGTAGCGCAGTCGGACGATGCGGCCGTCCAGGGTGACGTCGTCGATCGTCACGGCGTCGTCGACGCAGTGGGTCTCGACGGGGTCGAGGTCGTGACAGGAGGCGGCGAAGCAGGTCGCCGGAGCCCTCGCCGGTGTCCCCGCCGCCGCTTCCGGCGCGGCCTGTGCGGGGGTGGGAACGACTGAGGCGGCCGCCGCCGCCGTGATCAGTACGGCGACGGACGCCACCGCCGGGCTGCGTTTGCTCATCATGGCGGTTCCTTCCCGGTGAAGCGCGACGCGCGGGACGCCAACTCCCCGTGTTCCAGGACACACCCGTTGATCCGCGTGTGCAACCGGTCGGCCAGGGCGTGTCGTTGAATGTGCACGCGTCGCCTCCAGGCCGTGCGGGGGCGTCCTGACCACGTGGGCCGCGGTTCGGCGGACGGCCGGCGCCGATGATTGTCGGTGGTCGTGGCTAGGGTGGCGATCATGAGTCTGAGAGCAGTGATGATCACGGTGGATTGTGCGGAACCGCAGGAGCTGGCCCAGTGGTGGGCCACTGCGCTGGAAGGCGAGATCGCCCAGGACCACGGTGATTTCGTCATCGTGAAAGCGGAACCCCTGGCACTGGGTTTCCAGCGGGTGGCCGAAGAGCGGCGGGGCAAGAACCGTGTGCACGTCGACTTCGCCGCCGCGCCCGGCAAGGGCCTGGCGGGAGAGGTGGAGCGGCTGGTCGCTCTGGGTGCGAGCGTCGTCGGCGAGCACAGCGTTCCGGGCCTCACCTGGACCGTGCTGCAGGACCCGGCCGGCAACGAGTTCTGCGTCCACTGAGGAGCTTTGCCACCGTGCCGGTCACAGCCGTTCGTCGACGGCCGCGACCGGCACGGTCGTCCCGTGCCGGACGGCGAGCTCGTCGTACCTCCCGGCCACGGCTCGACGCCGGAGCGCCGCAGGTGTGCCTGCCGGAGACGGCCGGTGCCTGCGGGTCTCGCGTCGATGCCCGGCCACCACAGCCGGCCCGGCTCGGGGGGCGCTCCGCCGGGCAGGTGGCCGGTGTCCAGGCGGATCAGCGTGCCTTCGACGATCGGGGGGCGCCGGCCGTGCCCCGGGAGGAGCGGTGGGCCGGCCGGGGGCGCGGCCGGTCCCCGGAACGGGCCGGGGCGGTGCCGTGGAGCCGGGTGCGGGTGACGGTCCCGGTGTTCGGGACGCCCCGGGTGTCGGACCGTCCGAAGGCGAACCCACCACCGTGGCGGGGCGGGCGGCCCGGGACGGGTGGCCGCGGGGGCGGGACGGCTCCGCGCGGAACTCGGTCCGGTCCCCCGCCGGCGCCCGGTGACGGGAGGGCGTCCTCGCCGCCGCGTGCTCCACCGTGTCCAAGTCCCGCCGGTGTCGGCAACGCTCGTGATCCGTACGCCTACGGCCGGTCGGCCGGCGCGGCCAGGACGCGGGCGGCGCGGTCGCGGTGGGCGCGGAAGCGGCGCAGGTACGAGCGGGCCATGGGGCCCGGCGGGACCCCGCGGGCGAAGGCCCGCATGTTGCGCTCACCCGTGTTGTAGCCCAGGGCGAGGAGTTCGTCGCGGGTGTAGCGGCGCACGTGCCGCTCCGGAAGGGCGTGGTCGAGGTCCTTCAGGTGCAGCGCCGCCGCGCGGACGGCGAACGCGGGGTCGTCACGGAGGTCCCGCCACTCCTTCTCCAGGCCGTGCGCGCGGCGCACCCGCTCGAACGTCGCACGGTGCATGTTGGCCACGCCGAAGGACGCCCCCGGCTTCCACCACTGCCACAGCCGCTCCAGCAGCGGGTGGTGCGGCTTGTACGCCTCGTTGTGCAGGACGGTCATCACCAGCAGGGGCGACACCCCGGCCTCCCCGGCGCAGCGCACCACCTGCGGGGCGTAGTCGGCCGGGTCGTACCCACCGGGCCGCAGCGGCGGCTTCCGGGCGCCGCCGGGCTCCACCGGTCCGGCCTCCCGCTCGGACACCGTCGCTCGCTCCGCCATCCTCGGCCCGCCTCTTTCCTGCCGTCCGCCCCGCCCCTGCGGCAGGGCGGTCCCTGTGGAGTGCACGTGCCCCTGCGTCCCGGTCTCAATCCGGTCCGGAATGGCTGGAGTGCCGCGCCGCCGACCGGGAATCCGGTTGTCCGGGCCGTCGCCGCGGCCCTCGACCTTCGCCTTCACGGTCCAGTGGGAGATTCGGCGTGATAATCGACGACATACCGGCACCGCGCGCTCACGACGCCGCACCCGACGCGGCGGCACGCAAGCAGCGTCTGCGCCGCCGCCTGGAGCGGCTGATCGGTGTGGCAGCCACCGAAGGCAACGACCTGGTGCCCCTGCGCAACGGTGACGAGATCTTCCCCGCGATGCTCGGGGCGATCCGTGCGGCCGAGCACACCATCGACATGATGACCTTCGTGTACTGGCGCGGTCAGATCGCCCACGACTTCGCCGCCACCCTGGCCGACCGCGCCCGCGAGGGGGTGCGCGTACGGCTGCTGCTCGACGGCTTCGGCGCCAAGGAGATCGAGGGGCGGCTGCTGGACCTGATGAGCGAGGCGGGCGTCCAGGTGGCCTGGTTCCGCAAGCCCGCCTGGCTGTCGCCGTTCAAGCAGAACCACCGCTGCCACCGCAAGGCCCTCATCGTCGACGAGCACACCGCCTTCACCGGCGGCGTCGGCATCGCGGAGGAGTGGAGCGGCGACGCCCGCAACCCCGGCGAGTGGCGGGACACCCACGTCCAGGTGCGCGGTCCGGCCGTGGACGGCATCGCGGCCGCGTTCGCGCAGAACTGGGCGGAGTGCCACGACGAGCTCTTCGACGACCGCGACCGCTTCACGGCACACCCGCAGGCCGGCTCGTCCGTGGTACAGGTGGTGCGCGGCTCCGCGAGCATCGGCTGGCAGGACATGCAGACCCTCATCCGGGTCATGCTCGACTCCGCCGAGGAGCGCTTCCGGCTGGCCACCGCCTACTTCGCCCCGGACACCTACTTCATCGACCTGCTGTGCGAGACCGCGCGGCGCGGCGTGCGCGTGGAGATCCTGCTCCCCGGGCCCCACACCGACCAGCGGGCCTGCCAGCTCGCCGGCCAGCACCACTACACGCGGTTGCTGGAGGCCGGCGTGCACATCCGCCAGTACCAGCCGACCATGATGCACGCCAAGATCATCACCGTGGACTCGGTGGCGTCCCTCATCGGCTCCACGAACTTCAACCGCCGGTCCATGGACCACGACGAGGAGGTGATGCTCGCCGTCCTGGACGAGGAGTTCACCGCCGCGCTCGACCGCGACTACGACGCGGACCTGCGCGACAGCGTGGACATCGACCTCCGCAGGTGGAGACGGCGGGCGATGCTGCAGCGCGTCAAGGAGTCCGCGGTCCTCCCCATCCGACGCTTCCTGTGACGCTCCGCAGGAGTGCCCCCGCGGCCGGAAGGCGCGGGGGCACTCCCTTGTGTCCACCTGACACGGGTCGTGGTCCATCTGTCGCCGGTCGGTCCCGGGACGTGCGTGGGCCCCGGTGCCGTGGCGGCACCGGGGCTTGCGGGGGGGGTGCCTCTATGTCTTTCGTCAAGCGAGTCGGGGGCTTCTCGGCTGGTAGAAGGTTCCGTCGCGGAGCATGGCGAACAGGACGCTGATGC
>NZ_JBVIKX010000013.1:0-224107 GCF_055580685.1 Streptomyces sp. NPDC031554
AAACGCCCGGTCACATTCCGAACCCGGAAGCTAAGCCTTACAGCGCCGATGGTACTGCAGGGGGGACCCTGTGGGAGAGTAGGACGCCGCCGAACTTCTTTTACAGCTCTGGCCCCCAGGCATACTGCCCGGGGGCCAGAGCTTTTTTGCGTTGAGGTAGGGTCAGGGGGCATCGTTGGCTCGTTTTCTACTGGAGGCCCCCGGGTGGAGGTCCAGGAGACCCGTGTACAGACCGACCGGGTCCTCACCATCCCCAACATCCTCAGCATGGCGCGTCTCCTCGGCGTACCGCTGTTCCTGTGGCTGATTCTCCGGCCCGAGTTCGGAGGGCCGCAGAGCGACGGCTGGGCCCTCCTCGTGCTGGCTCTGAGCGGAATCAGCGACTACCTGGACGGCAAGCTCGCCCGGCGCTGGAATCAGATCAGCAGCCTCGGCCGGCTCCTCGATCCGGCCGCGGACCGGCTCTACATTCTCTCGACCCTGGTCGGCCTCACCTGGCGGGAGATCCTCCCCCTCTGGTTGACCGCTGCACTTCTGGCGCGAGAACTGATGCTGCTGGTGATGGTGGGCATCCTCAGGCGGCACGGCTATCCGCCGCCCCAGGTGAACTTCCTCGGGAAGGCGGCCACCTTCAACCTGATGTACGCCTTCCCGCTCCTCCTGCTCAGTGACGGAAGCGGATGGCTCGCGTCACTCGCTGCTATTTTCGGATGGGCGTTCGCAGGGTGGGGTACAACCCTCTATTGGTGGGCAGGAGTTCTCTACCTGGTACAAGTCCGCCGCCTGGTCCGTGCGGACGCCGTGGCCGACTGATCTCGCCGAAGCGATTGGCACTCAGCGCTGGCTCGATGGCCCGCCAACGAAAAGTGCGGGACAATCTTGACGGGTGAAGTCGGCTAGACCGTCGTCTCTTCAAGGAGGACGCTTCCGACATGAAGGCCGTCGTGATGGCCGGAGGCGAAGGCACGCGCCTTCGCCCCATGACCTCGAGCATGCCCAAGCCGCTCCTGCCGGTGGCCAACCGGCCGATCATGGAGCACGTTCTGAGGCTGCTCAAAAGGCATGGGCTCAATGAGACCGTCGTCACCGTGCAGTTCCTGGCCTCACTGGTCAAGAACTACTTCGGTGACGGTGAAGAGCTCGGCATGGAGCTCAGCTATGCCAACGAGGAGAAGCCACTCGGTACCGCGGGAAGCGTCAAGAACGCCGAGGAGGCGCTGAAGGACGACGCCTTCCTCGTCATTTCCGGCGACGCGCTCACCGACTTCGACCTCACCGAGCTGATCAACTTCCACAAGGAAAAGGGCGCGCTCGTCACCGTCTGTCTGACGCGTGTGCCCAATCCCCTGGAATTCGGCATCACCATCGTCGACGAGGAGGGCAAGGTCGAGCGCTTCCTGGAGAAGCCGACCTGGGGCCAGGTCTTCTCCGACACGGTGAACACCGGCATCTACGTGATGGAGCCCGAGGTCTTCGACTACGTCGAGGCCGACGTGCCCGTCGACTGGTCCGGTGACGTCTTCCCTCAGCTGATGAAGGAAGGCAAGCCGATCTACGGCTACGTCGCCGAGGGCTACTGGGAGGACGTCGGCACGCACGAGAGCTACGTGAAGGCCCAGGCCGACGTGCTCGAGGGCAAGGTCGACGTCGAACTCGACGGCTTCGAGATCTCACCGGGCGTATGGGTCGCCGAAGGCGCCGAAGTGCACCCGGACGCCGTGCTCCGCGGCCCTCTCTACATCGGGGACTACGCCAAGGTCGAGGCCGGCGCGGAGATCCGCGAACACACGGTCGTCGGATCCAACGTCGTCGTCAAGAGCGGAGCCTTCCTGCACAAGGCCGTCGTGCACGACAACGTGTACGTCGGGCAGCACAGCAATCTGCGAGGCTGTGTCGTCGGAAAGAACACCGACATCATGCGGGCTGCCCGGATCGAGGACGGCGCCGTCATCGGCGACGAATGCCTGATCGGTGAAGAATCGATCGTGCAGGGCAACGTGCGGGTCTACCCGTTCAAGACCATCGAGGCCGGAGCCTTCGTCAACACCTCGGTGATCTGGGAGTCGCGGGGGCAGGCGCACCTCTTCGGCGCGCGGGGCGTTTCCGGCATCCTGAACGTCGAGATCACGCCGGAGCTCGCGGTGCGCCTTGCAGGGGCCTACGCGACCACGCTCAAGAAGGGGTCCACCGTCACCACGGCCCGTGACCACTCCCGTGGTGCCCGTGCGCTGAAGCGAGCGGTGATCTCCGCGTTGCAGGCCAGTGCCATCGACGTGCGGGATCTGGAGAACGTGCCGCTGCCCGTGGCGCGGCAGCAGACCGCGCGCGGCAGCGCCGGCGGGATCATGATCCGGACGTCGCCCGGAGTGCCCGACTCCGTGGACATCATGTTCTTCGACGGGCAGGGCGCCGACCTGTCGCAGGGCAGTCAGCGGAAGCTGGACCGGGTGTTCGCGCGGCAGGAGTACCGGCGGGCGTTCCCCGGAGAGATCGGGGACCTGCACTTCCCCGCCAGCGTCTTCGACTCGTACACGGGGTCGCTGCTGCGGAACGTGGACACGACCGGGATCGCCGAATCCGGGTTGAAGGTCGTGGTGGACGCCTCGAACGGCAGCGCCGGGCTCGTCCTGCCCAGCCTGCTCGGAAAGCTCGGGGTCGACTCGCTGACCGTCAATCCCGGTCTGAACGAGGCCCGGCCGACCGAGAGCAGCGACCAGAGGCGTTCCGGCCTCGTGCGGCTCGGGGAGATCGTGGCGTCGTCGCGGGCCGCGTTCGGTGTGCGGTTCGACCCGGTGGGGGAGAGGCTCTCCCTCGTCGACGAGAAGGGCCGGATCATCGAGGACGACCGGGCGCTGCTCGTGCTGCTCGACCTGGTCGCCGCCGAGCGGCGCAGCGGGCGGGTGGCCCTGCCGGTGACCACGACGCGGATCGCCGAGCAGGTGGCGGCCTATCACGGCACCCAGGTGGAGTGGACGACGACGTCGCCCGACGACCTGACCCGGGTGGGCCGCGACGAGTCGACGATCTTCGGCGGAGACGGCAAGGGCGGCTTCATCGTCCCCGAGTTCAGCAGCGTCTTCGACGGTACGGCGGCATTCGTGCGGCTGATCGGGCTCGTGGCCCGGACCCAGCTCACGCTGAGTCAGATCGATGCGCGGATTCCGCGGGCGCACGTCCTGAAGCGGGATCTGGCCACGCCGTGGGCCGTCAAGGGCCTGGTGATGCGGCGGGTCGTCGAGGCCGCCGGAGACCGCTCCGTGGACATCACGGACGGTGTCCGGGTGGTGGAGGCCGACGGACGCTGGGTGATGGTGCTGCCGGACCCGGCCGAGGCGGTCACGCACCTGTGGGCGGAGGGCCCGGACGACGCCTCCGCACAGGCCCTGCTGGACGAGTGGTCGTCCGTCGTGGACAGCGCCGGGCGCTGACACCCTTACCACGCGCGCGTGCCGGACAGGCGTGTCCAAGAGGACCTGTCCGGCACGTGGGTGGGGCCGTTCGGAGGTAGCGGGCGCGGCGTGCGACGATGTGCGGCATGCCGCAGCAGCCCCCCGTTCGGAGTACACCCGCGCGAGCGTCGCGCCCGGACGCGTCCATGTCGCTGCTCACCAACGTCATGGACCACAGTCTCGACGACGGGTACGCGGAAGCGGCCGCCCGGAAGCGGGCCGAAGGTGTCGGGGGACTGCCCAGGACGCTGCGTTCGAAGCTGGGCCTGGCCGCGGGCCTGGTGCTGGCCGCTCTCGTCGTGACCGTGGGAGCCGCCCAGGCGAGGATCGCCGCTCCGGTCGTGGCCAAGGAGCGCGAGGAGCTGATCGACCGCATCGACAGCGAGACCGAGGCGGCCGACAAGCTCGAGGACACCGTCGACGAACTGCGTGACGACGTGAGCGCACGGCAGCGCGAGGCTCTCCGTGAGAGCGGCGGCGGCGACCAGACGGAACTGGTGGGCATCCTCGCGGGCGCCGTCGAGGTGCACGGGCCCGGTGTGAAGCTGGTCGTGGACGACGCCGAGGAGGCCTCCGCCGGAGGCGATGGCGATCCGCGCGAGACCTCCGGCTTCTCCGACACGGGGCGGGTCCGCGACCGTGACATGCAGCGCGTCGTCAACGGGCTGTGGGCGTCGGGAGCCGAGGCGGTGTCCGTCAACGGCCAGCGGCTGACGGCGCTGTCGGCGATCAGGGCCGCGGGCGAGGCCATACTGGTCGACAACAAGCCGCTGGTGCCGCCGTACACGGTGCTCGCGGTGGGGGACGGGAAGAACCTGAGCACCCGGTTCCAGGACAGCCCCGACGGGCTGTATCTGCACGCCCTCCAGGAGAACTTCGGCATCCGGACCGCCATCTCGGTGGAGAAGGACGTCCGGGTGCCCGCGGCACCGAGTGTGATCGTACGTACAGCAGAGCCGAGAACTGAGAAGGGCACATCGTGATCGCCGTACTGGGCCTCGTCGTGGGAGTCGTGGCCGGCCTCTTGGTCCGGCCCGAGGTTCCGGCGGTCGTCGAGCCTTATCTGCCGATCGCCGTCGTGGCGGCGCTGGACGCCGTCTTCGGGGGTCTGCGGGCCATGCTCGACGGCATCTTCGACGACAAGGTGTTCGTCGTGTCGTTCCTGTCGAACGTGGTCGTGGCCGCCCTGATCGTGTTCCTCGGTGACAAGCTGGGCGTCGGCGCCCAGCTGTCCACGGGAGTGGTGGTCGTGCTCGGCATCCGGATCTTCTCCAACGCCGCGGCGATCCGCCGGCACGTCTTCCGGGCGTGAGGGCGATGAACGACCACGACGCGAACCGGCCCGACGGTCCCTTCCGGAACGGGGCACCACGAAACGAGCCACCACGGGGCGAGGCGCAGCGTCCCGAGGTACCTCGTCAGGTCGAGGTGCCTCGGGACGAGACGCCCACGACCAGACTGCGCAAGGAGCTGCCCCAGGAGGTTCCCGCGGCCGTTTCGCGCGCGGACGAGCCCGAGGAGAGCGGGCAGCCCACGCTGACCGGCCGGCAGCGGCTGGTGCAGGGACTGTGGCCGCCGAGGGTGAGCCGGGCCCAACTCATCGTCGCCCTGCTGCTGTTCGGCCTCGGTTTCGGGCTGGCCGTGCAGGTGGCCTCCAACAGCGAGAGCGGCAATGCCCTGCGCGGAGCGCGCCAGGAAGATCTCGTGCGCATCCTCGATGAACTCGACGACCGCAGTCAGCGTCTTGAGGACGAGAAGCAGGGTCTCGAGAAGCAGCGGCAGGAGCTGGAGAACAGCTCCGACCAGGCCGAGGAGGCCCGCAGGCAGACGGTCGAGAAGGAGAAGCAACTCGGCATCCTGGCGGGCACGGTGGCCGCTCAGGGGCCCGGCATCACCATGGTGGTCGAGGACACGAACGGGACGGTCGAGGCCGACATGCTGCTCGACGCGGTCCAGGAGCTGCGTGCGGCGGGCGCCGAGGCGATCCAGGTGAACGGCGTCCGGGTCGTCGCCGGCACGTATCTGACGGAATCGGGCAAGAGCGTGAGCGTCGACGGGAACAAGATCAACGCTCCCTATCGTTTCAAGGTCATCGGCAAGCCGCAGGACCTCGAACCGGCGCTCAACATCCCTGGGGGTGTGGTGCAGACTCTTGAGAAGGAGCAGGCCACGGTGTCCGTGGAGCGATCCACCAAGATCGTCGTGGACGCCTTGCGAGCAGCGGAGCAGCCTGACTACGCTCGGTCGTCCTCGGAGTGAACCGGGGGTGCATGGGGGCCGTCCGGCAAGGGCATGAGGTTGCGGGGGGTCGGCGCACCGAACGGGTGGTGCGTGGTGGAAACTGTCTGGTGGATACGGACGTTGTGAAGATGTCCGGGTCGGCCGGTCTAATCATTCAGGGTTCGTCCTGCCCCACGGGCGGGTCTGTTTCGGTCAAGGGGAATCGCCCGTGAAGTTGTTTGCGAAGTTGTTCGGCAAGAGCGCGCGAGAGGGCAGCGGCGACAACGCGACCGCCCGTCATCGTGCACAGCCTGACGCGGAGGGCCAGCGGCCGCTGTTCCGGGACCAGGTGGCTGGTCCGGGCGGTGATTTTTCCGGAGGCCAGGGCGGGGCGTCGGTTGACCCTGCGCAGTCCGGCGGCATAGGTTTCGGACAACCGTCAACCTCAAGTACGGGTGGAGGGTTTTCCCCTATGTCGGCCCTGGTGTGTACGAGGTGCGGTAACCGCAACGCGGAGAACAGCCGCTTCTGTTCGAACTGCGGCGCGCCGCTGAGGCCGGGCCTGACGCCCGAGCGCCCGTCGGAGACGACGTCCACCATTTCCATCTCCGGTCTCGAGGCCTACGACTCCGAGGCCACCGGACAGACGCAGTTGCCGGCGCTCTCGCCCGAGGCCCAGGCCGCGGTCGACGCGCTGCCGCTGGGTTCCGCCCTGCTGGTCGTGCGGCGTGGCCCCAACTCGGGCAGCCGCTTCCTGCTGGACGGTGACCTGACGACGGCCGGGCGGCACCCGCAGAGCGACATCTTCCTGGACGACGTGACGGTCTCGCGCCGCCACGTGGAGTTCCGGCGTCGCCAGGACGGCTCGTTCGCGGTGGCCGACGTCGGCAGCCTGAACGGTACGTACGTCAACCGGGAGCGGATCGACGAGGTCCCGCTGTCGAACGGCGACGAGGTGCAGATCGGCAAGTACCGGCTGGTCTTCTACGCGAGCCAGCGAGGCTACTGACCCGCCCCCGGACCCGGTCCGGGGGAACCCCCAGGGAAGGCCCATGCTGCGAACACCGAGGGGCGGTACCGAACCCGGCGCCGCCGCAGTGGACGGTGGTGCGATGAGCATCGGCACGGTGCTGAACGTGCTGCGCGACGAGTTCCCCGAAGTCACCATCTCCAAGATCCGCTTCCTGGAGTCGGAGGGGCTCGTCGAGCCGCAGCGGACCCCGTCGGGGTACCGCAAGTTCAGTGTGGGGGACGTCGAGCGCCTCGGCCATGTCCTCAGGATGCAGCGGGACCACTATCTGCCGCTCAAGGTGATCCGGGAACATCTGGACGCCATGGAGCGTGGTGAGGCGGCACCGCTGCCGACGGTGGGCCGGCAGCGGGACGGGGAGGCGGTGCCGGAGCGGTCCGACGCGCCCACCGCCGCCCGGATCGGGCGGTCGGAGCTGCTGGCGGCCGCCGGGATCGACGAGCGCGAACTCCAGGAGTGGGAGGCCTACGGGCTCGTCGCGCCCTTGGAGGACGGGGTCTACGACGCCGAGGTGGTCACGGTGGCCGCGCTCGTCTCCGAGCTGGGGCGGTTCGGGATCGAACCCCGGCACCTGCGGGTGATGAAGGCCGCGGCCGATCGTGAGGCGGGGCTCGTGGACCAGGTGGTCGCACCGCTCCGGCGCCACCGCAATCCGCAGACGAGGGCGCATGCGGAGGCCCGCACGAAGGAGCTGGCGGGGCTCACGGTCAGGCTGCACGCGGCATTGGTGCAGACCGCGCTCGGGGTGCGCCTGCCCTGAGGGGAGACGGTCCGGGCCGCCCGGATCGGTCACCCGTTCCCGGCCCGACTACCCAAACGTCCCGAGCACGGCCTAGGGTTGCTGTGTGAACGAGCTCGATGTCGTAGGTGTCCGGGTCGAGATGCCCTCCAACCAACCGATCGTCCTGCTGCGTGAAGTGGGAGGCGACCGTTACCTCCCCATCTGGATCGGGCCGGGTGAGGCGACGGCGATCGCCTTCGCCCAGCAAGGCATGGCTCCGGCGCGGCCGCTGACCCACGACCTGTTCAAGGACGTGCTGGAGGCGGTGGGCCAGGAGCTCAGCGAGGTACGCATCACGGACCTGCGTGAAGGCGTCTTCTACGCCGAGCTGGTCTTCGCCAGCGGGGTGGAGGTGAGCGCGCGGCCGTCCGACGCCATAGCGCTGGCCCTGCGCACCGGGACGCCGATCTACGGCAGCGACACGGTCCTCGACGACGCGGGGATCGCCATCCCGGACGAGCAGGAGGACGAGGTCGAGAAGTTCCGCGAGTTCCTCGACCAGATCTCCCCCGAGGACTTCGGCAGCAGCAATCAGTAGCCGTCGGCAGACATGGACTGTCGGGTGGGCGCAAAGGCTTCGGCCGCGGCGATTGCCGTCGGACCGTGAGAGCGTCCTGCGGCTTCCGCTCAGCGCATTCGGCTAGCCTTTCCCCGCGGTGGAGTACGGGAAACCACTCCTGGGGTGATTATCACTCGGCGTGCCGAGTGTGGCGATCGTTGACGCACCCCCGGTGACTGCCTACCGTCGAGAAGGCAGGTCAAGGACGGAGGTCGGCGTGAGAAGCAGCGGCGACGGTACGGTGGGGGGTGCCCCCGGACTCGGTGTCGGGGGGAGCGGTCCGTACCCTCCCTCGAGCTCTCGGCTCCGCCCGGGCGGGGGCCACCCCCATCACGGAGGCGCGGCCGATCACGCTCCGCAGCGGCCGGCGGCCGTACCGAGCAGCGGAGGGGCGGCGTCCATGGCGTCCGAGGAGATCGGCTACCGGGGCCCGACGGCCTGTGCGGCCGCCGGCATCACCTATCGGCAGCTGGACTACTGGGCGCGCACGGGGCTGGTCGAGCCGAGCGTGCGGCCCGCCCACGGGTCCGGCACGCAGCGCCTGTACAGCTTCCGGGACGTGGTGGTCCTGAAGATCGTCAAGCGTTTCCTCGACACCGGGGTCTCGCTCCAGAACATCCGCACCGCCGTCCAGCACCTGCGTGAGCGCGGCTTCAGCGACCTCGAGCGGATGACGCTGATGAGCGACGGCGCCACGGTCTACGAGTGCACCTCCCCGGACGAGGTCCACGCGCTGCTCCAGGGCGGGCAGGGCATCTTCGGGATCGCCGTCGGGGTGGTGTGGCGGGATGTCGAGAGCGCGCTGTCCCAGCTGCACGGAGAGCGTGTCGACACCGGGGAGACACTCGTCGGGCCCAACCCGGCGGACGAGCTGGCCCGCCGGCGCAACCGGGCGGTCTGACGGCCCCGGCGGCCGTACGGCCTCGTTGTCAGTGGCGTGGTGCAGCATCGGAGATGTGAGAAACGCGCCCACCGTCCTGCATCTCGACATGGACGCCTTCTTCGCCCAGGCGGAGCAGGCGTCCAAGCCGAGTCTGCGCGGGAAGGCGGTGGTCGTGGGGGGTCTCGGACCGCGAGGAGTGGTGGCGACCGCCTCGTACGAGGCGCGGGTCTTCGGCGTGCACTCGGCGATGCCCATGGCGCAGGCCCGCCGGCTCGCCCCGAACGCCGCCTACCTGGTGCCGCGGGGCGCCTTCTACCGCCGGATCAGCGACCAGGTCATGGCGCTGCTGCGGGCCCTGTCGCCGTTGGTGGAGCCGCTCAGCCTGGACGAGGCGTTCGTGGATCTGGAGGCCGGCGAGGCGGCCTGGGACAGCGAGTCGGCGCGGCTGGCCGGGGTGCGGCTGCGCGCCGACATCCGGGCGGTCACCGGGCTCACCGGTTCGGTGGGGCTGGCCGCCTCGAAGATGCTCGCCAAGATCGCCTCCGAGCAGGCCAAGCCGGACGGCCTGGTGCTGATCGAGCCGGGCACCGAGCGGTCCCTGCTCGCGCCGATGCCGGTGCGGACGCTGCCGGGGGTCGGTCCGGCGACCGGCGACCATCTCAGGCGGGCCGGGATCACCACGGTCGGGGAGATGGCCGAGGCGGGGGAGGACGAGCTGGTACGGCTGCTGGGCAAGGCGCACGGGCACGCGCTGTACGCCATGGCGCTGGCCCGGGACGACCGGCCCGTGGTGGCCGAACGGGAGACCAAGTCCGTGTCGGTGGAGGACACCTACGACGTCGACATCCACGACCGGGTGCGGGTGGGCCTCGAGGTGCAGCGGCTCGCCGACCGGTGTGTGCGGCGGCTGCGGGGGGCCGGCCTGTCGGGGCGGACCATCGTGCTGAAGGTGCGGCGGTACGACTTCTCCACGCTCACCCGGTCGGAGACCCTGCGGGGGCCCACGGACGATCCGGCGGTGGTGCGGGAGGCGGCGGCGCGGCTGCTGGAGGCGGTCGACACGACGGGCGGTGTGCGGCTGCTCGGGGTGGGGGTCAGCGGGCTGGCCGACTTCACGCAGGAGGACCTGTTCGCGCAGGCGGCCGAGGTGCGGGCGGCGGACGTGCGGGCCGCGGGCCCCGAGGACGAGGCGTCCGAGGAGCCCGCGGTGGCCGAGGCGGTGCCCGTGGAGCACCGGTGGCGGCCGGGGCTCGACGTGCGGCACGCCCGGCTCGGCCACGGGTGGGTGCAGGGCAGCGGGCTGGGGCGGGTGACCGTGCGGTTCGAGACGCCCGGGTCGGAGGTGGGCCGGGTGCGGACGTTCCGCATCGACGACCCCCAGCTGGAACCGGCGGAGCCGCTGCCGCTGGTGCGGCGAGGACCGGACGGGGCACCGGCCGTGGACGAGGCCGCTCACGTGCCGACGGCGGGGCCGCAGCCGGGGACCGGCCGGTGACGGGATCGAGCGAGGCGGTGTGCGGTGGCGGACGGGGAGCGACGGACGGACCCCGCGGGGCTCCCGGCGGAGCGACGTGACGAGGCGCGTTCGGTGGTCCGGTGGGTCACCGCATGGGCCGCGGGACGCGAGGACGTCGTCGGGGTGCTGCTCGTGGGGTCCTGGGCGCGGGGTGCCGGACGAGCCGGCTCGGACGTCGATCTCGTCGTGCTGACGGCCGAACCGGGCCGGTACGCCGCCGAGGACACCCGGGTGCGCGAGCCGGCCCTGGGCGACGTGGTCCGCAACCGGACCCGAGGGCCCCTCACCGCATGGTGGTGTGTCACCGCCTGCGGTCTGGAGGTCGAGGCCGGCATCGGCCCCGCCGACCGGGCGCGTACCGATCCCGTCGACGCGGGCACGCGACGCGTCGTCACCGACGGGGCGCGACCGCTCCACGACCCGTGGGGACTCCTGGGGGCACTGGTCCGGGCGTGCGGCCGGTCCGCTCAGGTCTCCTCCGAGCCCGCCAGCCTGCCGAAGTCCCGGTCCGGGAGGGGCGGCGGGGCGGCCACGTCGAGGCCGTAGTGGTGATAGAGCTGGAGTTCCTGGTCGGGGGAGAGGTGACGGCCCACACCGAAGTCGGGGGCGTCCTTGATCAGGGCGCGGTCGAAGGGGACGTGCAGGGTGCCCTCGACCAGTTCGCTGGGTTCCAGGGGGACGAAGGCGTCCCGGCTGAACAGACCGGTGCGTATGGCCGCCCACTCCGGCACGCCGGTCGCGTCGTCGAGGTAGATCTCGTCGATGGTGCCGATCTTGGTGCCGTTCCGGTCGAACGCCTTGCGGCCGATCAGGTTGCGCGGATCGATGTCGGTCTGCACGGAACCCCTCCACGTGGTCGCAAACTCATCCCTCAGCACTACGAAAGAGCACATCGGCGGTCGCGGCCACTCGGAAGGAGGCCTCGTTGACCCCGCTGGTAGTCTGGCCGTGGCCGCTGACCCCGTGCGGGAGAGTCCTCCGGAGACCACCGGAGGCGCCGAAGGAGCAAATCCTCCCCGGAATCTCTCAGGCCCACGTACCGCACGGACGAGGTCACTCTGGAAAGCAGGGCGGGTGCCGACGGCGTCGACGGCTTCCGCCCTCACCGACGGTGAAAGCCGGGTGCCCTCGGGCGTCCGGTGAAGCTCTCAGGTTGAGATGACAGAGGGGGAGGCCGTCCGGGTACCCGCCAGTGGTGCCCCTCGAAGGTCGTGTGACCAGGAGGCCTCCGCAATGACCGCCCATCGCATTCCGCTCTCCGACCTCGAACAGGGAATCCCCTTCGAGCAGCGTCACATCGGACCCGACCAGGAGGCGCGGGCCAAGATGCTCGCGCAGGTCGGTTACGGCTCCCTGGACGAGCTGACCGCCGCCGCGGTCCCCGACGTGATCAAGAACGCCGACGCGCTGGACCTGCCGGGTGCGCGCACCGAGGCCGAGGTGCTGGCCGAGCTGCGTTCGCTGGCCGACCGCAACCAGGTCATGGACTCCATGATCGGGCTCGGCTACTACGGCACCTTCACCCCGCCGGTCATCCTGCGCAACGTCATGGAGAACCCGGCCTGGTACACGGCCTACACGCCGTACCAGCCGGAGATCTCGCAGGGCCGGCTCGAGGCGCTGCTGAACTTCCAGACGACGGTCGCCGACCTGACCGGGCTGCCCACCTCCGGCGCCTCGCTGCTCGACGAGGGCACGGCCGCGGCCGAGGCGATGGCGCTGTCCCGGCGGATGGGGAAGAACAAGAAGGGCCTCTTCCTGATCGACGCGGACGCGCTGCCGCAGACCATCGCCGTGATCGAGACGCGTGCCGAGCCGACCGGTGTCGAGGTCGTCGTCGCCGACCTGAGCGAGGGCATCCCGGCCGACATCGCCGCGCGGGAGATCAACGGCGTGCTGGTCCAGTACCCGGGGGCCTCCGGTGCCGTGCGCGACCTCAAGCCGGTCATCGACCAGGCGCACGAGCTGGGGGCGCTCGTCACCGTCGCCGCCGATCTGCTCGCGCTGACGCTGCTGACCTCGCCCGGTGAGCTGGGCGCGGACATCGCCGTCGGCACGACGCAGCGGTTCGGGGTGCCGATGGGCTTCGGCGGGCCGCACGCCGGTTACATGGCCGTCCACGAGAAGTTCGCGCGCAGCCTGCCCGGACGGCTGGTCGGCGTGTCCGTCGACGTGGACGGCAACCGGGCGTACCGGCTGGCGCTGCAGACCCGTGAGCAGCACATCCGCCGGGAGAAGGCGACCAGCAACATCTGCACGGCGCAGGTCCTGCTCGCCGTCATGGCCGGCATGTACGCCGTGTACCACGGTCCCGAGGGCCTGCGGGCGATCGCGCGGCGCACCCACCGCTACGCCTCGCTCCTGGCCGCCGGGCTCACCGCGGGCGGCGTCGAGGTCGTGCACGGTTCCTACTTCGACACGCTGACCGTGCGGGTGCCCGCGAAGGCCGCCGAAGCCGTCGCCGCCGCCCGGGACAACGGCGTCAACCTCCACCTCGTCGACGCCGACCACGTGGCGGTCTCCTGCGACGAGACCACCGGGCGGGCGCAGATCGACGCCGTGTGGCGGGCCTTCGGGGTCGAGGGCGACATCGAGGCCCTCGACGCGGCCGCGCAGGACGCCCTCCCCGACGGGCTGCTGCGCCGCGACGAGATCCTCGCCCACCCCGTCTTCCACCAGTACCGCTCCGAGACCGCGATGCTGCGCTACCTGCGCAGGCTGGCCGACCGCGACTACGCGCTGGACCGGGGCATGATCCCGCTGGGGTCCTGCACGATGAAGCTCAACGCGACCACCGAGATGGAGCCGGTCACCTGGCCCGAGTTCGGGCAGCTGCACCCCTTCGCGCCCGCCGGGCAGGCGCGGGGCTACCTCACGCTCATCCACGAGCTGGAGGAGCGGCTCGCCGAGGTCACCGGGTACGACAAGGTGTCCCTCCAGCCGAACGCCGGGTCGCAGGGCGAGTTCGCCGGACTGCTCGCCGTGCGCGGGTACCACCGCGCCAACGGGGACGAGCAGCGGACCGTGTGCCTGATCCCGTCGTCGGCGCACGGCACGAACGCCGCGAGCGCCGTGATGGCCGGGATGAGGGTCGTCGTCGTGAACACCGCCGAGGACGGCGAGATCGACGTCGAGGACCTGCGGGCGAAGATCGACAAGCACCGCGACGAGCTGGCGGTCCTGATGATCACCTACCCGTCGACGCACGGGGTGTTCGAGGAGCACGTCGCCGACATCTGCGCGCAGGTGCACGAGGCCGGCGGTCAGGTGTACGTGGACGGTGCCAACCTCAACGCGCTGGTGGGGCTCGCCAGGCCCGGGCACTTCGGCGGCGACGTCTCGCACCTGAACCTGCACAAGACGTTCTGCATCCCGCACGGCGGCGGCGGTCCGGGCGTCGGCCCCGTGGCCGTGCGGTCGCACCTGGCGCCGTACCTGCCCAACCACCCGCTCCAGCCCGAGGCCGGGCCCGCGACGGGGGTGGGGCCCGTCTCGGCCGCGCCGTGGGGCTCCGCGGGGATCCTGCCGATCTCGTGGGCCTACGTGCGGCTCATGGGCGGGGAAGGGCTGAAGCGGGCCACGCAGGTGGCCGTGCTGTCCGCCAACTACGTCGCCAAGCGGCTCGAACCGCACTACCCGGTGCTCTACACCGGTCCCGGCGGACTGGTGGCGCACGAGTGCATCATCGACCTGCGTCCGCTGACGAAGGCGACCGGTGTCAGCGTGGACGACGTGGCCAAGCGGCTCATCGACTACGGCTTCCACGCGCCGACGATGTCGTTCCCCGTGGCCGGCACGCTGATGATCGAGCCGACCGAGTCGGAGGACCTGGCGGAGCTGGACCGGTTCTGCGAGGCGATGATCGCGATCCGCGCGGAGATCGAGAAGGTCGGGTCCGGTGAGTGGCCGGCCGAGGACAACCCGCTGCGGGGCGCCCCGCACACGGCGGCCGCGCTGGGCGGCGAGTGGGACCACGCCTACACGCGCGAGGAGGCCGTCTTCCCGGCCGGGGTGTCCGCCGCGGACAAGTACTGGCCGCCGGTGCGCCGGATCGACCAGGCCTTCGGCGACCGCAACCTGGTCTGCTCGTGCCCGCCGCTGGACGCGTACCAGGACTGATCCGGCAGTCGCCGTCGAGGCCCCCGTCCGTGCAGGGCGGGGGCCTCGACGTGCCCGGGACGGTTCAGGCCGGGTAGGCGTGCGTCTGGATCGCCTTGACCGTGGCCCACACGGTGGCGCCGGGACGCAGGTCGAGTTCCGCGGCGGCGACCGTGGTGAGGTCGGCGGCCAGGGGGAGTTCACCGGTGAGGTCGGCGCGGATCTGGTCGCCGTGGGTCTCCAGGCCCGCGACCTCGCAGCGCCAGAGGTTGCGGGCACTGGACCCGGTGGGGCGGTCGCGGTGGAGGGTGACCGCGCCGGGCGGGAACGCGACGAAGACCGGCCCGGTGAGCACCTCCGTGGTGGTGAGCGCGGGACCCGTCTCGAGGCGCACGGTGTGGCCGTCGGCCCGGCCGCGGTAGAGGTTCAGGCCGACGAGCCGGGCGATGTAGTCCGTGCGCGGGTGGCGGGCGATGTCGGAGGGGACGCCTTCCTGGACGACCGTGCCGTTCTCGACGACGACCAGGCGGTCCGCGAGGACCATGGCGTCGAGCGGGTCGTGCGTGACGAGGACGGCGACCGCCTCGAAGTCGGCGAGATGACGGCGGAGCCGGGCGCGCACCTCCAGGCGGGTGCGGGCGTCCAGGGCGGCGAGGGGCTCGTCGAGCAGCAGCAGCCGGGGACGGGTGGCGAGGGCGCGCGCCAGGGCGACCCGCTGGGCCTGGCCCCCGGAGAGCCGGCGGGGTCTGGTGCCTGCGTGCTCGGCGAGGCCCATCCGCTCCAGCCACCGTGCCGCCAGGGCACGCGCCTCGGCCTTGCTCGCGCCGTGGCAGCGCGGACCGAACGCCACGTTGTCCAGGGCGCTCAGATGGGGGAACAGCAGGTAGTCCTGGAAGACCACGCCGACCGGGCGGGCCTCCGGCGGCGTACGGTCCAGCACGCGGCCGTCCAGGCGGAGCCGGCCGCCGGTGAGCGGGACGAGGCCGGCGAGGGCGCGCAGGGCCGTCGTCTTCCCGGCGCCGTTCGGGCCGAGCAGGGCGACGACGTCGCCGGGGGCGGCGCTCAGCGCGATGTCGAGCCGGAAGCCGCCCCGGTCGACGACGAGACGGGCGTCGAGACCCTCGGCGGCGCCCGTGCCCGTCCTCGTGCTGCTGCCGTGGTCGCGGGTGTCCGGCGTGGAGCGGGACGGGACGGTGTCCGCCGGGGGGCCGGAGGCGTCCTTCGGGTGGCCGTCGGACGCGTGGTCGGGGGTGCTCATGAGGCGGTCATCCAGCGGTCGCGCAGACCCGCCAGTACGGCGACGGAGACGGCCAGCAGCACGAGGCTGAGGGCGATGGCGGCCTCCGGGTCGTTCTGCAGGGCGAGGTAGACGGCGAGCGGCATGGTCTGGGTGCGGCCGGGGAAGTTGCCCGCGAAGGTGATCGTCGCGCCGAACTCGCCCAGCGCGCGTGCCCAGGCCAGCACGGCGCCCGCCGCGATGCCCGGCGCGATCAGGGGCAGCGTGACCCGGCGGAACGCGGTGAAGCGGGAGGCGCCCAGGGTGGCGGCCGCCTCCTCGTAGCGGGGGTCGGCGGCGCGCAGCGTGCCCTCGACGCTGATGACGAGGAACGGCATCGCCACGAACGTCTCCGCGAGCACCACGCCGGTGGTGGTGAACGGCAGGGTGATGCCGAACCAGGCGTCCAGCCACTGTCCGACCACGCCGTTGCGGCCCAGGGCGAGCAGCAGGGCCACCCCGCCCACGACCGGCGGCAGCACCAGCGGGAGCGTCACCAGGGCGCGCACCAGACCGCGGCCGGGGAAGTCGGTGCGGGCCAGCAGCCAGGCCAGCGGTACGCCGACGACGAGGCTCAGGGTGGTCGCCGACGTGGCGCAGACCAGGGACAGCCGCAGGGCCTGCCACACCTCGGGGCTGGTCAGCTGCCCGGGCAGGCTGTGCCAGGGCGCCCGGACCAGCAGGGCGACCAGGGGCAGCAGCAGGAAGGCCAGGCCCAGGAGGGCGGGCAGCAGCAGGGCGAAGGGGACGCCGGTGCGGATCCGGCCGGGCCGCCGGTCGCCCTCGTGGTGGTCAGAGGCGTGGGGCGTCACGGCTTCAGGAACCCGGCCCCGGTCAGCGCCCTCCGGCCCTCCGCGGAGCGCACGAGGGCGACGAAGGCCTCGGCGGCCGCGGCGTTCCGGGAGCCCTTGAGCACGGTGATGGGGTAGTCGTTGACGGCGTCGGCCGACTCGGGGAAGTCCACGCCCTTCACCTTGTCACCCGCCGCCCGCACATCGGTCCGGTACACCACCGCGGCGTCGGCCTCCTTCAGCTCCACCTTGGTCAGGGCGCTCTTGACGTCCTGTTCGTAGGAGACCGGGGTGAGGTCGAGGCCGGCGGCGTCGAGGACCTTGCGGGCGGCGGCGCCGCACGGGACGGTCTCGTCGCACAGGACGACCTTGAGGCCGGACTTCGTGAGGTCCTTCAGGGTGGTGATCTTGTCGGGGTCGCCCGGCAGGGTGGCGATCTCCAGCTGGTTGCGGGCGAAGGTGACGGGGGCGGAGGCGTTGTCCCCGGCGTCCGTCACGATCGCCATGGTCTTGGTGCTGGCGGCGGCGAACACGTCGGCCGGGGCGCCGCCGGTGATGCTCGCGGCCAGGGTGTCGCTGCCGCCGAAGCTGAGGGCGACGTCGATGCCGGGGTGCGTCTTCTCGAACTCCTCGCCCAGGGCCGTGAAGCTCTCCTGGAGGGAGGCCGCCGCGAAGACGGTCACCGTGCCGGACAGCCTCGCCGGGCCCGACGCGGAGGAGCCGGCCCCGGAGGAGGTGTCGTCCGAGGAGGAGCAGGCGCTCAGCACCAGCAGCGCGGCGGCCCCGGCGCCCGTCAGGCGCAGCGTGCGGCGGGCCCGGCGGGCGGTTCGGGTCGTCACGGTGCGCTCCTCGGTGTCGTCGCGGTCCCTCGAACGGGCGCGTGCCGACATGATAATGCCGCAGATGCGAGGAGTGGGTCGACTTTCGCTTTGTACGAGCGGCGCCAAAGCGGGACGGAGGTTCGCATGTGCGAGGCGCTGTGATGTGCGAGGCGCCAGGGTGCGCAAGGTGCCGGGACGCGCGGGCGCGCGTCAGGTGCGGTCGATGTGGACGTTGGTCGACTTCACGCGGGCCGTGGCCTCCATGCCGACCTCCAGGCCGAGTTCCTCGACGGCCTCGCGGGTCAGGAGGGAGACGAGCCGGTGCGGGCCCGCCTGGATGTCGACCTGGGCGGCGACGTCGCCCAGCTTGATCGCGGTGACGATGCCGGGGAACGCGTTGCGGGCCGAGGTGTAGGAGGGGGCGTCCTCCTCGCCGCCGGACCCGGCGAGCTCCACCGAGAAGGCGGCGAGATCGGCGCCGTCGATGAGGCGTCGTCCGGTGTCGTCGCGGTGCGTCGGTACCCGGCCCGCGTCCGCCCAGCGGCGTGCGGTGTCGGGGCTCACGCCGAGCAGGCGCGCGGCCTGGCCGATGGTGTAGGACTGCATGCCGGTCACGATAGGGGCAGGCGGGGCCGGGGGAGCGGCCGGGCGGCACGGGGGACGGACGTGGCGGGGAGGGCCGTCACCGCGCGGTGGCGTCAGAGGCGGTGCCGAGGGCGGCGCCAGGGCGGTGCCGGGGTGACGCAAGGGGTGGCGCCGGGGGTGGCGTAAGGGACCCGTCAAGGCCGGGCGCGGCGGCGTATGAGAGCCGTCAACGGCGGCCGGTTCCGGTCACGGCGGCTGTTTCCTGTAATCGTCCCTGTCCGACCGGGCCTCGACCCCCGGATCCCCACCCCAGGAGCTCACGATGGCCGATCCGGCCTTCGTCGCCATCACGCTCGCGGTCTTCGCGCTGGTGGCCCTCGTCGCCAAGGGGGTGACGAAGCTGTGACCGCCGAGAATCTCGTCGGCCTCGTCGCGGCCGTCTCCCTGCTGGGCTATCTCGTCCTCGCCCTGCTCTTCCCCGAGAGGTTCTGAGAAGCCGCATGGGTCCCGTACTCGCCGGCGTGCTCCAACTGCTCGCGCTCGTCGCGGCGCTGGCGCTCGCCCACGTCCCCCTCGGCTCCCACCTGGCCCGGGTCTACTCCTCCGACCGCCACTGGCGGGTGGAGAAGTGGATCTACAGGGCCATCGGAGCCGATCCCGACACGCGGATGGGCTGGGCCGCGTACCTGCGCGGTGTGCTCGCCTTCTCGGCCGCCGGGGTCCTGTTCCTGTACCTCCTCCAGCGGATCCAGGGCGTGCTGCCGCTGTCGCTGGGCTTCCGGTCGATCGAACCGGACCAGGCGTTCAACACCGCCGTGTCGTTCGTGACCAACACCAACTGGCAGTCGTACTACGGCGAGCAGGCCATGGGCCACGTCGTGCAGACCGCCGGCCTGGCCGTGCAGAACTTCGTCTCCGCCGCGGTGGGCATCGCGGTGGCCGTCGCGCTCGTGCGCGGTTTCGCGCGGTCCCGCTCCGGTGAGCTGGGCAACTTCTGGGCCGACCTGGTGCGCGGTGTCGTGCGCGTCCTGGTGCCGCTGGCGTTCGTCGCCGCCGTCGTGCTGGCCGCGTGCGGCGTGATCCAGAACTTCTCCGGCATCCACGAGGTCGGTCAGTTCACCGGCGGCCCCCAGCAGTGGAACGGGGGCGCGGTCGCCTCGCAGGAGGCCATCAAGGTGCTGGGCACCAACGGGGGCGGCTACTTCAACGCCAACGCCGCCCACCCGTTCGAGAACCCGACGCCCTTCACCAACCTCTTCGAGATCTTCCTGATGCTGGTGATCCCGGTCGCGCTGACCCGGACCTTCGGCCTCATGGTCGGCTCGGTGCGGCAGGGCCACGCCGTCCTCGCGGCCATGGGCGTCATCTGGGCCGGCTTCACCGGCCTGATGATGTGGACCGAGTTCGCGCACCACGGCCCGGCGCTCCAGCTCGCCGGCGGGGCGATGGAGGGCAAGGAGGTCCGCTTCGGCGTCGGTTCCTCGTCGATCTTCGCGGTGTCGACGACGCTCACCTCGACCGGCGCGGTCGACTCCGCGCACTCCTCCCTCACCGGTCTCGGCGGCGGCCTCACCCTGCTCGGCATGATGCTGGGAGAGATCGCGCCCGGCGGTACCGGCTCCGGTCTCTACGGCATGCTGGTCATGGCGGTCGTCGCGGTGTTCGTCGCCGGCCTGATGGTCGGCCGCACCCCCGAGTACCTGGGCAAGAAGATCGGCATCCGCGAGATCAAGCCGGCGGCCCTGTACATCCTGGTCACCCCGGCGCTGGTGCTGGTGTTCACCGCCCTCGCCATGGTGCTGCCGACCCCGGCGAACTCCCTGACGAACAGCGGCGCCCACGGGTTCTCGGAGATCCTGTACGCCTATACGTCCGCCGCGAACAACAACGGCTCGGCCTTCGCCGGCCTGAACGCGGACACCCGGTGGTTCAACAGCACGCTGGGCCTCGCGATGTTGCTCGGCCGCTTCCTGCCGATGGTGTTCGTGCTGGCACTCGCGGGCTCGCTGGCCCGGCAGCAGCCCGTCCCGGCCACCGCCGGCACCCTGCGCACCGAGAAACCGCTGTTCACCGGTCTGCTGGTGGGCGCGATCCTCGTCGTCACCGGTCTCACGTACTTCCCCGCCCTCGCGCTGGGCCCGCTCGCCGAGGGACTGGCGTGACGGCCGCCCGCACACAGAAGTCGGAGGACCCCATGTCGACTCCCACCCTGACGCCCCACCGGAACGCGCCGACGGGACACAGGACGCCCGAGGGCCGTGCCGGCGCGGGCCTGTTCGACGCCGGACAGCTGGTGAGGTCGCTGCCGGACGCGTTCCGCAAGCTCGATCCGCGGGTGATGGTCAAGTCTCCCGTGATGTTCGTGGTCCTCGTGGGTTCCGTCCTGACGACGGTCTTCTCCTTCGAGGACCCGGGCGACCCGTTCGGCTGGACCATCAGCGCCTGGCTGTGGCTGACCGTCGTCTTCGCCAACCTCGCCGAGGCGGTCGCCGAGGGACGCGGCAAGGCGCAGGCCGACACCCTGCGCAGGGCCAAGGCGGACGCCGTGGCCCGCAAGGCCGACGGGACCGTGGTGCCCGGCGCCGAACTCAGGGTCGGCGACCTGGTCGTCTGCGAGGCGGGGGACGTCGTACCGGGCGACGGCGACGTCGTCGAGGGCGTGGCCTCCGTCGACGAGTCGGCGGTCACCGGCGAGTCGGCGCCCGTCATCCGGGAGTCCGGCGGAGACCGCTGCGCCGTCACCGGAGGCACCAGGGTCCTCTCCGACCGCGTCGTCGTCCGGATCACGACGAAGCCGGGCGAGACCTTCATCGACCGCATGATCGGCCTGGTCGAGGGGGCCGCCCGGCAGCGGACGCCGAACGAGATCGCGCTGAACATCCTGCTCGCCTCGCTGACGATCGTCTTCCTGCTGGCCTGCGCCACGCTGCCGGCGTTCGCGGCGGGGGCGGGCGCGCACCTCACGCTGGTGGTGCTGGTGGCGCTGCTGGTCTGCCTCATCCCGACCACCATCGGCGCACTGCTCTCCGCGATCGGCATCGCGGGCATGGACCGGCTGGTCCAGCGCAACGTCCTCGCCCTGTCGGGGCGTGCGGTCGAGGCCGCCGGCGACGTCTCCACGCTGCTGCTCGACAAGACCGGCACCATCACCCTCGGCAACCGCCGGGCCGCGGAGTTCGTGCCGGTGCGCGGTGCCACGGAGGCCGAGGTCGCCGACGCCGCCCAGCTGTCGTCACTGGCCGACGAGACGCCCGAGGGCCGCTCCGTCGTCGTCCTCGCCAAGGAGCGGTACGGCCTGCGCGAGCGGCACGAGGGCGAACTGGCCGGTGCCGAGTGGATCGCCTTCACCGCCCGCACCCGGATGTCGGGCGTGGACGTCGACGGGCGCCGGGTGCGCAAGGGCGCTGCGGCCTCGGTCGTCGCCTGGGTGCGCGAACAGGGCGGCGAGGCCGCCGCGGACGCCGGGGAACTGGCCGACCGGATCGCCGCGGCGGGCGGTACGCCCCTGCTGGTGGCGGTCGACGACGACCGCGGCGCGCGGGTGCTCGGCGTCGTCCACCTCAAGGACGTCGTCAAGGAGGGCATGCGCGAACGGTTCGCCGAACTGCGCCGCATGGGCATCAGGACCGTCATGATCACGGGCGACAACCCGCTGACGGCCAGGGCGATCGCCGAGGAGGCGGGCGTGGACGACTTCCTCGCCGAAGCCACGCCCGAGGACAAGATGGCCCTCATCGAGCGCGAGCAGGCGGGCGGCAAGCTCGTCGCGATGACCGGCGACGGCACCAACGACGCGCCCGCGCTGGCCCAGGCGGACGTCGGCGTGGCGATGAACACCGGCACGTCGGCCGCCAAGGAGGCCGGCAACATGGTCGACCTCGACTCCGACCCGACCAAACTCATCGAGATCGTCGAGATCGGCAAACAACTCCTCATCACCCGGGGTGCGCTGACGACCTTCTCGATCGCCAACGACGTCGCCAAGTACTTCGCGATCATCCCGGCGCTGTTCGCGGCCGTCCATCCGGGCCTGGACCGGCTCGACGTCATGCACCTGTCCTCGCCGTCCTCCGCGATCCTGTCCGCGGTGATCTTCAACGCGCTGATCATCGTCGCGCTGGTCCCGCTCGCGCTGAGGGGGGTGCGCTACCGGCCGGTCAGCGCCGACCGGCTGCTCCGCCGCAACCTCGCGATCTACGGACTCGGCGGTCTCGTCGCGCCGTTCGCCGGCATCAAGCTCATCGACCTGCTCCTCTCCCTCGTCACCGGGCCGTGACCTCCCGAAAGCGTGCTGATCCCCATGAAGACCTCCGTTCCGCACACGGCCCGGCTGCTGGGGGCGGGCCTGCGCGCCCTCCTCGTGCTCACCCTCCTGACGGGCGTCCTGTATCCGCTGGCCGTCACCGGCATCGCGCAGACGCTGTTCGGCGACCGGGCGAACGGCTCCGAGCTCACGGCGGGCGGCAGGGTCGTGGGCTCCTCGCTCATCGGCCAGCGTGACCACGGTCCCGACTGGTTCCAGCCGCGGCCGGCGAACGGCCTGGGCGAGAACTCGGTCAACACCCGGTACCGGCTGCTGCTCTCCGGCGCCACCAACCTCTCCGCCGACAACCCCGAGCTGGTCGCGTGGGTGACGAAGGCCCGGGCGAGGGTCGTCGAGCAGAACTCCACGGCCGACTTCACGGTCGACCCCTCCCGGATCCCCGCCGACGCGGTCACCTCCTCCGCCTCCGGCCTCGACCCCGACATCTCCCCGGCGTACGCCCGCCTCCAGGTCCACCGGGTCGCCGAGCGCAACGGCCTGCCCGTCGCCCGTGTCGAGAAGCTGGTGGAGGAGCACACCGAGGGCCGCACCCTCGGATTCCTCGGCGAGCCGCGCGTCAACGTCCTCGAACTCAACGTCGCGCTCAGGGGCCTGACCGGCCGCGGGTGAGGCGTTCCCCCGCGCCGTCCGGGCAGCCGACACGCCGTCCTGTCGCTGCCCGGACGGCGTTCCGCGGTCCCCTTCGTAAGGTTCGCCGCAATAGTCGAATGTTTCGGAAGGTTCGGTCTGCCACCTGTCTGACGGACGTGCGGAAATTTCTCTGTGTTCAAGGGGTTGCCACCCATCGGAGGCTGTCTCTAGGGTGCGGCAGCAGCGAAGCTTTCTGGATTGTCACCGAAACTTTCGACTTTCCGAACGGCCGGTTCCGGCCGTTCCGCACCCCAAGGAGCGCATGATGGGCGACCCGGGACTCTCCCGACGAGGCTTCCTGGCGGCCTCCGCCGCGGCCGGCCTCGGCATGACGGCACTGAGCGCCTGCGGCGGCGACTCGGACGGAGGGTCGTCGGGGACGACCACCATCGAATGGTGGAACATCTCCACCACGCAGCCGACCAAGGACGTCTGGGCCGCCCTCGCCAAGCAGTTCGAGGCCCAGAACCCCAAGGTGAAAGTCAAGATCGTCCAGCTGGAGAACGACGCCTACAAGTCGAAGATGACCGCGCTGATCGCCTCCGGGAAGCTGCCGGACATCTTCCACACCTGGGGCGGCGGCGTCCTGAAGCAGCAGGTCGACGCCGGGCTCGTCGAGGACCTCACCGACCGCACCGAGGACTGGGCCGGCGGCATGCTGTCGGTCGCCAAGGAGCCGTACCTGGTGGACGACAAGGCCTACGGCATACCGTTCGACATCGGCATGATCGGCTTCTGGTACAACAAAGCCCTCTTCAAGCGGGCGGGCGTCGGCGAGCCGCC
The DNA here is from genome assembly GCF_055580685.1 of Streptomyces sp. NPDC031554. Classification (NCBI taxonomy): domain Bacteria; kingdom Bacillati; phylum Actinomycetota; class Actinomycetes; order Kitasatosporales; family Streptomycetaceae; genus Streptomyces; species Streptomyces sp. NPDC031554. The sequence goes on from NZ_JBVIKX010000013.1 coordinate 23,747, forward strand.
CACCACCTGGAGCGGATTCCTCGACGCCGTCAGGAAGCTGAAGTCCGCGGGGATCACCCCGCTCGCCCTGGCCGGCAAGGAGAAGTGGCCCGGGATGTACTACTGGGCCTACCTCGCGATGCGCACCGCCGGGATCGACGCCCTGCGGAAGGCGAACGAGGACAAGGACTTCACGGGGGACGGTCTCGTGCAGGCGGGGCAGCACCTCCAGGACCTGGTCGACCTCCAGCCGTTCCAGAAGGGCTTCCTCGGCGCCGCCTACTCCAGCCCCACCGGACAGGCCGCCACCGTCGGCAACGGCAAGGCCGCGATGGAACTGATGGGCCAGTGGGCCCCGGTGGTGGAGGCCGACGCCGGCAAGGGACTCGGCGCCGACCTCGGGTTCTTCCCGTTCCCCGAGGTCGAGGGCGGACAGGGCAAGCTCACCGAGGTGTTCGGCGGCGGCGGCGGACACGCCCTGCGCGCCGGCGCCCCGCAGGCCGCCGTCGACTTCCTGAAGTTCTTCGCCTCCGCCGCCACCGACACCGAGCTGGTGAAGAAGACCGGTGTGCTGCCCGTGGTGCCGGCCGCCGAGAGCGCGCTGACCGACCCCAACCTCAAGGCCGTGCAGACCCAGTTGAAGGCGGCCACCGGCTTCCAGCTCTACCTCGACCAGGCCTACGCGCCGGCCCTCGGCCAGGAGATCAACGACAGCGTCGCCGCCCTCGTCGCCGGCTCCAAGTCACCCGCACAGGTCGCCCAGTCGATCACCAAGGTCGCGAAGGAAGAGCAGTAGCCGGCGATGACCTCGACCTACCTTCCGGACAAGCGCAGCGGCCCGCCCGCCGCCTCCCCGCCCCCGGCCGCCGGAGCGGACCGGGGGCGGGCCCGGCGGCGCGCGCGCCACTGGCTCACCGCCGTCGTCTTCCAGGTCCCCGCCCTGGTGCTGTTCGGCGTGCTGGTGCTGCTGCCGATGCTGTTCGCGCTGTACGCCTCGTTCTTCCGCTGGGGCGGCTTCGGCATGCCCGAGGACTACATCGGCGGCGACAACTTCACCCGGCTCCTCGACGACCCGGTCTTCCTCGGCGACCTCTGGCGCTGCCTGCTCCTGGTCGTGCTCTCGCTCGTGATCCAGCTGCCGTTCGCGCTCGCCCTCGCGGTCGCGCTCAACCAGCGCATCCGCGGACGGGCCGTCTACCGGATGCTGTTCTTCGCGCCGTACATCCTCTCCGAGGCGATCACCGGTGTGCTGTTCGCCATGATCTTCGCGCCCGACCAGGGCCTCGCCGACCACGTGCTCGGCGCGGTCGGCCTGGACGGCCTGGGCGGGGAGTGGTTCGCCGACCCCTCCACCGTCATGGCCACCCTGTTCCTCGTCATGACGTGGAAGTACTTCGGTTTCCACATGATGCTCTACCTGGCCGGACTCCAGTCGATCCCGGCCGAGTTGACCGAGGCCGCCCTCATCGACGGCGCCGGCCCCTGGCAGCGCTTCCGCCACGTCACCCTGCCGCTGCTCGCACCGACCCTGCGGATCAGCGTCTTCCTGTCCGTCATCGGCTCCGTCCAGCTGTTCGACCTGGTCTGGGTCACCACCGCGGGCGGCCCCGACCACCACTCCGAGACGATGGCCGTCACCCTGTTCCAGTACGGCTTCAAGCGCTACCAGGTCGGCTACGCCAGCGCGATCAGCGTGGCCATGTTCGTCATCAGCCTCGTCTTCGCCCTCGCCTACCAGAGGTTCGTGCTCCGCCGCGATCTGGAGGGGGCCACCACGACCCTGAGAGGAGGCGGCTCGTGAACGCCCGCAGGACAGGCCGCACCTTCCCGCTGCACCTCGTCCTCGTCGCCGTCGGCGCGGCGATGGCCGTCCCCCTCGTCTACGCCGTCCTGTCCGGCTTCAAGTCGACCGACGAACTGTCCCGCAACCCCATCGGCCTGCCCGAGTCGTGGGTGACCTCCAACTACACCGACATCCTGGGCTCCGGCTCCTTCTGGCAGCTGGTCGGCAGCAGCACCCTGATCGCGATCGGCACGACGGTGGTGGTGGTCGCGGTGTCCGCGCTCGCCGCGTTCTCCTTCGCCCGGTTCGCCTTCCGCGGCCGGGAGGCGCTGTTCACCCTGTTCACGCTGGGGCTGATGTTCCCCTTCGCGGTGGCGGCCCTGCCGCTGTTCCTGCTGCTGCGCCAGATCGGCCTGCTGGACAACCCCCTCGGGGTGATCCTGCCGCAGGCCGCCTTCGGGCTGCCGATGACGATCGTCATCCTGCGCGGCTTCTTCCGGGAGATCCCCGCCGAGCTGGAGGAGGCGGCCACCCTCGACGGCTGCGGCCCCCTCGGCTTCTTCTGGCGGATCCTGCTGCCCATGGCCCGCCCCGCCCTCGGCACGGTCTCCGTGCTGGCGGTGGTGGGGAGCTGGAACAACTTCTTCCTGCCGCTGCTGGTGTTCACCGACTCCACCTGGTGGACCATCCCCATCGGCGTGCAGCAGTTCCAGGGCCAGTACTCGGCCGAGTACGCCCGTGTCTTCGCGTACCTCGTCCTCGCCATGGTCCCCGCCCTGGCCTTCTACTCCGTCGCCGAGCGCCAGCTCGTCGGCGGCCTCACCGCCGGCGCCACGAAGGGATGACGCGCGCCCCCGCGGCCGTACGACTCGACGACATCACCGATCGCCCAGGAGTCGCCCCATGCCCCGCACCTCCCGCACCCGGCTCGGACTCGCCGCCGTGCTCGCCGCCGTCCTGACCGGCGCCGGTGCCGTCACCGGCCCGGCCGCACAGGCGCACCCGCAGCACCGGCACCACCGCACGCTCGCCGACCTGGCCGAGCGCCACGGCCGCTACTTCGGCAGCGCCACCGACAACCCCGAACTCACCGACACCGCCTACACGGAGATCCTCGGCGACGAGTTCGACATGATCACTCCCGGCAACGGCATGAAGTGGTACGCCACCGAGCCGCAGCAAGGCGTCTTCGACTTCTCCGCCGGCGACGAGATCGTGGACCTCGCCCGCGCGAACCACCAGCGGGTCCGGGCCCACACCCTCGTCTGGCACAGCCAGCTGCCCGGCTGGCTCACCGAGCGCGAGTGGACGGCCCCCGAGCTGCGGGCCGTCCTGAAGAACCACATCCAGACCGAGGTGCGGCACTACCGCGGCAAGGTCTACTCCTGGGACGTCGTCAACGAGGCGTTCAACGAGGACGGCACCTACCGCGAGACGGTCTTCTACCGGACGCTCGGCCCCGGCTACATCGCCGACGCCCTGCGCTGGGCCCACCAGGCCGACCCCAAGGCCAAGCTCTACCTCAACGACTACAACGTCGAGGCCGTCGGCCCCAAGAGCGACGCCTATCACGCCCTCGCCAAGGAGCTCAAGGCGCAAGGGGTCCCGCTGCACGGCTTCGGCCTCCAGGCCCACCTCGCCCTGCAGTACGGCTATCCGGCGAGCCTGGAGGACAACCTCCGCCGCTTCGGCCGCCTCGGGCTGGACACCGCGCTCACCGAGGTCGACGTACGGATGCAGCTGCCCGCGACCGAGGAGAAGCTCGCTCAGCAGGCCGACTGGTACCGGGACCTGACCGAGGCGTGCCTCGCGGTGCGGCGGTGCGCCGGGGTGACCGTCTGGGACTACACGGACAAGTACTCGTGGATTCCCGACTTCTTCCCGGGCGAGGGGGCGGCCCTGCCGTGGGACGAGCGGCTCGCGCCGAAACCGGCGTACCACGCGATCCGGGCGGCGCTGAGGTAGGGCGCCGGTGTCGACGGGGCCGGAGCGCGGCGGCGGGCGCGGTCCGGCCCCCGGAGCCGGTGGACGGCGCTCGACGGCGCCGTCCGGGTGGTGGCGGTGCGGTGGTGCTCAGGCGGTGGTGCTCAGGCGGTGGTGCTCAGGCCGCGGTGACGACGCGGCCGCCGGCCAGCGGGCGGTGCGGTGCGATGATCCGGCCGTCCGGCAGGATCTCGCCGGTGTCCTCGAAGAGCAGGACGCCGTTGCACAGCAGGCTCCAGCCCTGTTCCGGGTGGTGCGCCACGAGGCGGGCGGATTCCCGGTCGGCGGAGTCGGCTGTCGGGCACGGTGGCTGGTGCTGGCACATGGAGGGGATCTCTCGCTCAGGCGTGGTGGGTGGAAGGTGCGTCGTGTCTGTCCCGCGGCGTGAAACGTCGTTCATGGCCGCCCCCCGTTGTGACAAGTCGGTCGGAACCCAGTGTTGCCCCGCGGGCGTTGTTCCGCAGGGATTTCGCGGCACCGCTTCTCACAGGTTCATGACGCGTCACCCGCGCGGGCGGTTCATTCCCACCACACCGTCAGTTCGGGTGGTTCCGGCCGGCCGGATGGGGCTAGTCCGCAGAGACCAGGGCCCTGTGCGGGGACCAGGACCCTCCGGCCCGGCCGGAGGGGACGCCGTGCCCCGCCGCCGGGGCCGTGGTGGCGGGGCACGGCGTACCGCGGACGGTCAGGCCGGCGAGCCGAGCAGCGGCGGCCGGGTCACCCGGAGGCTGAGCACCGGCAGCAACTCGGCGACCCGGTGCGGGCGGTGCGCGGCGATGCCGGGCGGCGCCGGGGCCAGCGGCACCAGGAGGTCGGTCGCCGCCGGATGCCCGGAGGTGCCGTCCGAGGCGCAGTCGCCGTGCAGCCACAGGGTGAGCATGTACAGACTGGGCAGGGACAACAGCCGCGCCTGGTACGGCTGTGTCGTCGACTCGGCCTGGCGCAGGGCCAGTTCGGTGGAGGCGAGGTACGGGCCCTCGAAGAAGTGCGAGAAGGCCCAGCCGTCCGGGGTCAGCCGGGTCTCGGCCGCGGCCAGCGACCGGTCCCCGCAGCGGATCAGGAAGCGCCAGCCGGCCAGCCTGGTCGCGGACGCGCCCTCGGGGGCGATCCGGTCCAGGACGTGCACGGGCAGCGGGAGTTCGGGGGTGACGGGTCCCTGGGCGGCGCGCAGGGAGGGAGTCCTCGCCTCGCGGACCGCGGTGGGAGAACCCAGTGCCGTGAGGACGGAGCGCAGGGCGGGCGCGGGAGCCGGGGGGACATGCAGCGGCATGATGGGTCGCCTCTCATTGGACAGGCACGGTGGCACGAGGGCGTGGGGTGGGGCGGACGGCGCTGTCAGCTCTCAGGGTGAGGTCAAAGAGGCAGGGAGCCGGGGTCTGGGAACGGAGGCTGCGCCTGCGGCCCGCCGCCCCTCTCGTGGAGGACGACAGGCTTCTTCGACCGCGGGTGCCCACCTTCTCTGCCTTGTCCGCGGAGTTTATACGACACGTGTTCAGACTGTGTTTCGCCTAGCCGCTCCCGGGATACCCGTCAAGATTCCAATCGGACGGCGGTACGCGTGAATCATCCCGATTCGGAACGGGGTGCGCCTCGATGACCTGAGGATATGCGGACACAGCGGTCGGCCTATTCTCGTCGGCGTTTTTCACGAGATCCCGAGTTCGTGAATCGACCCTTTGTCCCATGCCCCGTGAATGTGCCTCCGGTCACCTCCGGGTGACCCCGTCAGAGTAGCGGGTGCGATGCCGGGTAGGTGACGTTATCGATCGACGGGGCTGGGCATCATCCCACCTGACCCCGGCACACCGGCGGCCGGATCCTCGGACCGCCCACGCGAGGAGGGACGCCCGATGGGGGAGAAGGTCGTAGCGGGCGGGTTCGACCTGTCCGACCGCCGGCGCCACCGGGACAAGCTGCGCCAGTGCCTGTCGGTGCTGGAGCGACTGCTGGACCGACAGCGCTTCGACCGCCCCAGGAATCTCATGGGGCTGGAGATCGAGCTGAATCTCGCAGGCGCGGACGGCCTGCCGAAAATGCTGAACGGGGAAGTGCTGGAGCGGATCGCCAGCCGCGACTTCCAAACAGAACTCGCCATGTTCAATCTGGAAGTGAACATAGCCCCACACCGGCTGGGCGGGAGGGTATTCGACCGGCTCGCGGAGGAACTCCGTACGTCACTGGCATATGCCCACCGAAAGGCCGGGGAGGTCGACGCGGGAATCGTGATGATCGGTATTCTGCCGACTCTCGGCCGTGACGACCTGGTCTCCTCCAACCTTTCCGACGTCGACCGTTACGCCCTCCTCAACGACCAGATCGTGGCCGCCCGCGGCGAGGAGTTCACCCTCGACATCGACGGCGTCGAGCATCTGTCCTGCACCTCGAAGTCGATCGTCCCCGAGGCCGCCTGCACGTCCGTGCAACTGCACCTCCAGGTCACGCCGGACCGCTTCGCTGACGTGTGGAACGCCGCGCAGGCCGTCGCCGCCGCCCAGATCGCCGTCGGCGCCAACTCGCCGTTCCTCTTCGGCCACGAACTGTGGCGCGAGTCCCGCCCACCGCTGTTCCAGCAGGCCACCGACACCCGGCCGCCGGAACTGCAGGCGCAGGGGGTGCGCCCGCGGACCTGGTTCGGCGAACGCTGGATCGGCTCCGCCTACGAGCTGTTCGAGGAGAACCTGCGCTACTTCCCCGCCCTGCTGCCCATCTGCGACGACGAGGACCCCGAGCAGGTCCTGGCGGCGGGCGGCACCCCCAGGCTCGCCGAACTGGTCCTGCACAACGGCACCGTGTACCGCTGGAACCGCCCCGTCTACGACATCGCCGACGGCGTCCCGCACCTGCGCGTCGAGAACCGCGTCCTGCCCGCCGGCCCGACCGTCACCGACATCGTCGCCAACGCGGCCTTCTACTACGGCGTGGTCCGTGCCCTGGCCGAGGAGTCACGGCCGGTGTGGACCCGGATGCCCTTCGAGACCGCCGCCGACAACTTCGACGCGGCCTGCCGCTACGGCATCGACGCCCGCCTGCGCTGGCCCCGGCGCGGCCGCCTCGGTGGCGTCGCCGAGGTCGACGCGGTCACTCTCGTACGCGACGAGCTGCTGCCGCTGGCCGAGGCCGGGCTGGACGCGTGGGGAGTGGAGCCGGCCGACCGCGACTTCTACCTGGGGGTCGTCGAGGAGCGGTGCCGGCTGCGGACCAACGGCGCGAGCTGGCAGGTGGCGACCTTCCGCGCCGCCCTGGAGGCCGGGCTCCCCAGGGACGCGGCCCTGGCGGCGACGACCCGGCGGTACGCCGAGCTGAGCCATCGCGGAGAGCCCGCGCACACCTGGCCGGTGGGACTGCCGGAGCCCGTCCCCGCGAGGTGACGGGCCCGGGGCGCCCGCGATCCCGCACCGCCCCCGGTGGAGGGACCGCGGGCGCCGGCCGCCGCGGCGCGGGGCCGCCTCCGGCCGCACCGGGGGGATCGGGCAAGCTGTGACGTCCGATGGTGGTGCGGCAGGTGTGAACGTGGAGGCCCCGCAGGTGGCTGATTCTTTTCCGCAGGAGCGGTTCCTCCGGGACGAGACGCTCCTCGTCCTGGGCGTCTCGCTGGGCGCGAGCGGAGTGTCCGCCCTGATCAGCTTCGTCGGATCGGTCACGAGACCGGGCGGCCTCAAGGACCAGGCGGCGACCCTCAACGCCTCCGCCGCGCCGGGCCGTCCCTGGCTCGACCTCGCCTGGCAGCTGTTCGGGATCGCCAGTGCGCTCGTCCCCGTCGCGCTCGTCGCGCACCTGCTGCTGCGCGAGGGACAGGGCCTGCGCACCCTCGGCTTCGACCGCACCCGCCCCTGGTCCGACCTCGGCCGCGGCGCCGCGATCGCCGCGGTCGTCGGCAGCTCGGGCATCGCCTTCTACCTGGCCGCCCGGGGGTTCGGCTTCAACCTCACGGTGGTTCCCGAGGCCCTGCCGGAGGTGTGGTGGAAGTACCCGGTGCTGATCCTGTCGGCGCTGCAGAACGCGATCCTCGAAGAGGTCATCGTGGTCGGCTATCTGCTGCGCCGCCTCGGGCAGCTCGGATGGACGCCGGTGGGGGCGCTGGCGGCCAGTTCCGTGCTGCGCGGCTCGTACCACCTCTACCAGGGCATCGGCGGGTTCGTCGGCAACATGGTGATGGGCGTGCTGTTCGTGTACCTCTACCGACGGTGGGGCCGGGTGGGGCCCCTGGTCGTCGCGCACTCCCTGCTCGACATCGGTGCCTTCGTCGGCTACGCGCTGCTGGCGGGCAGGGTCGACTGGCTGCCCACGGCGTGAGCGCGGGCCGTACCTCCCCGGTCCGGGCAGGCCTCAGGCGAGCAGGTCGCCCTCGATGACGGTGACCGCGCGGCCGCGCAGCAGGGTGCGCGGACCGCGCAGCTCGGTGCGGACGTGGCCGGAGCGCGGTGAGGCCTGCAGGCCGGTCAGCTCGGCGCGCCCGAGGCGCTCCGACCAGAAGGGGGCCAGGGCCGTGTGGGCGCTGCCGGTGACCGGGTCCTCGTCGATGCCCACGTTGGGGAAGAAGCAGCGGGAGACGAAGTCGTGGCCGAGGCCGGGGCGTTCGGCACGGGCGGTGGCGATGACACCGCGCGCGGAGTGGGCGCCCAGGGCCCGGTGATCGGGGCGCAGGGCGCGGACGGTGCTCTCGTCGGCGAGTTCGACCAGCAGGTCGCCCACGTCCGGGCCGGTGTCGAAGGCCGTGAGCGGTTCGGCGCCCAGGGCCTCGGCGACCCCCTCCGGGACCTCCACGCGGGTGAGGGGGGCGGTCGGGAAGTCCAGGGTGACGGAGCCGTCCTCGGCGGGCGTCGCGACGAGCACCCCGCTGCGGGTGGCGAACCGCACCGGTCCCGCGTGGGCGCCCGTGCTGTGCAGGACGTGGGCGGTGGCCAGGGTGGCGTGACCGCACATCGCCACCTCGGCGACGGGGGTGAACCAGCGCAGCGCCCAGTCGGCCCCGCCGCCCGCCGGCAGCGGGTGCGCGAAGGCCGTCTCGGCGTGGTTGACCTCCAGGGCCACGTTCTGGAGCCGGTCGTCGCCGGGGAAGGCGTCGAGCAGCAGGACCCCGGCGGGGTTCCCGGAGAAGGGACGGTCGGTGAAGGCGTCGACGATACGGATCCGCATGCGGCGACGGTAGACGCCCGGAGCGGCGGGGGGCCAAGGCCAATCGGCGAGTCCTGGACCGGTCGGTGCGTCCTGGACCGGCCGACGAGTCGTGGACCGGCCGGGGAACCGGGCGTGTGCGCCCGGACGTTGATCGCGGTGGGGCGCACGGCCCCGGCAGGCACGGCGACCGGCGGAAGGACACTGCCCTGAACGGCACCACGGCAAGGAGCGACGAGGGTCCCCTCGTGCTGACGGGGGCGACCGGCTTCATCGGGTCCCGCGTGCTCGGCGCGCTGCTGGACCGGGGAGCCCGTGTGCGGGCCCTGGTCCGCGCGGTCCCCGACGACGGGGCGGGGGCCGGGGCCGTCGAGTGGGTGCGCGGGGACCTGACCGACCCGGACGCGGTGCGCGGTCTGTGCGAGGGCGCGCGGACGGTCGTCCACCTGGCCTCGTACGTCGGCGCGGACGAGCGGCTGTGCGAGGCGGTCAACGTCGGCGGCACCCGCGCGTTGATGACGGAGGCCCGGCGGGCCGGCGCCCGCCGCGTGGTGCACCTGTCGACGGCCGCGGTGTACGGCGCCGGCCCGCACCGGGGCATCGCCGTGGACGGGACGCCGGCCGAGCCGGTCTCCGCCGTGAGCCGGACCCGGCTGGCCGGGGAGGCGCCCGCCCGGGAGGCGGACGCGGTCGTCCTGCGGCCGGGTCTCGTGCTCGGGGCCGGGGACCGGTGGGTCGTGCCGGGCCTGCGGGAACTGGCCGAGCGGGTGCCGGCCGAGTGGGACGGCGGCCGGGCCCTGCTGTCGGTGATCGACGTCGGCGACCTCGCCCGCCTGATCGCCGCGGCCGCCACCGGCCCCCGACCGGTGCCGCCCGGCGTGTACCACGCGGCGCACCCCGATCCCGTGCGCGTCGGCGACCTGCTGGCCGTGCTCGCGCGGTACGGCGTGCTGCCGCCCCGCCCGGACGCCGACTGGCCGTGGGCCACCTGTCTGGAGCGCCTGCGGGCCACTCCCGGCCGGGCCTCGGAACGCCAGTTCGCCCTGGTCGGCCGCGACCACTGGTACCGGGCCGACGAGATCTGGGAACGGACGGCCGAGTCACCGGGCCCCGGCCCGCTGCACCGACTCCCGGACGCGGCCCAGTGGTACCGGGAGCGGCTGGGACGGAGCGCCTGAGGTGTCGCGGGGCACGGACCGGGGACGTGCGGCCCGCGGGGCGGACACCGGACGCGTCCGGCGGACGACCCGCCCCGCGGCGCGTTCCGTGCGTACCGTCCGGGCCGGCGGCGTGCGGCACGCGGCGATGGCCCGGGGAGGTCGAGGCCTCCCCACCGCGCGGACCCACCGGCACGCTGGGATGCTGGAGGGAGCGTTGCCCGAGGCCTGACGAGAAGTGGTGAAAAACGCCGTGCCGGGCTGGAGGAAGGTGGTCCGGTTCATCGCGTGCCGCGTCCGCCGCAGCGCGTGAGGGAGCCCGCCCCGGCCGCCCCGCCGCGGTCCTGCGGCCTCCGCCCCGCCTCGGGCCGCCGGCCATCCACGACATCCGAATCGAGGCGACGGTATGAGCGCGACGCACTCTTCGCACACCGGGACCGCAAAGCAGCAGTGGGCCGAGGGCCTGACGGTCTTCGCCGCCGTGACGCTCATGCTCGCGGGCATCCTGGACATCTTCCGCGGCATCATGGGGATCGCCGAGGACGACGTCTTCGTCACGACCCGCAGCTACGTCTTCCGGTTCGACCTCACCGGCTGGGGCTGGATCCACCTGGCGCTCGGCGTGGTGGCCGTGCTCGTCAGCATGGGACTCTTCCGGGGATCGACGTGGGCACGGGTCGCCGGCGTGGCCATCGCGGGACTCATCATCATCGCCAACTTCCTGTCGCTGCCGTACTACCCGGTCTGGTCCGTCGTGATGATCGCCTTCTCCGGCTTCGTCATCTGGGGCCTGTGCGTGTCGCGGTCGGACACCGCCTCGCTGCGCTAGACCGTGTCCGCCCCTTCCCGTCGGGCGCGCGACGCCCGGCACGGCACCCGCGTCGTCGGACCACCCGAGTGCATCCGGTGCACAGGCGATCCTCCGCCGTGCGACGCTCCCCCACTGCCCGAACGGCGTGGGAGGTGCCCCCGGCACCGGACGCCGCGCGCGGATCCGACGCGAAGGGTCGGACACCCCCTGGGCCGTGTCCGCGAAGTCCTTCCCCCGGAGGGGACGCCCGGCACGCCCTCCCGCCGCACCGGGCGAAGTCCCCGGTGCGTCCCGTACGAGGACCTTCGCCCGGCACGCCGGGAGCACCCGCCGGCACGCCGCGAACCCCGCCCTCCGGGCGGACGACGGGACTTCGCGGACACGACCCGGCGATCCGCCCGCGCGCGGGGGCGACAGCCGTCCGCGCGCGTCCGAACGGCCAGGAAGGCGGCGCGCGATGTGCCGATGGCTCGCCTACTCGGGTACGCCCGTCCTGCTCGAGACGATCCTCTACAAGCCGACACACTCACTGATCGACCAGAGCCTGCACTCCCGGATGGGCGTCGAGACGACCAACGGCGACGGCTTCGGGGTGGGGTGGTACGGGCCGGACCTGAGCACTCCCGCGGTCGTCCACGACATCGGCCCGGCCTGGAGCAACCGCAATCTGCGGGAGATCGCGGGCCACGTCCGCTCCTCGCTCTTCTTCGCCCACATCCGGGCCTCGACGGGGTCCGCGGTGCAGCAGACCAACTGCCATCCCTTCCGGCACGGCCGGTGGATGTGGATGCACAACGGCGCGATCGCCGATTTCCACCGCATACGGCGGGAACTGGCGCTGGCCGTCGACCCGGAGCTGTTCCTCGACATGGAGGGCTCCACGGACTCCGAGATGATGTTCTACCTGGCCCTCACCCTCGGCCTGGAGCAGGACCCGCCGAGCGCCGTCGCGCGCATGGCGGGCCTGGTGGAGCGGACCGGCCACGAGCACGGGACGGAGTTCCCGCTGCAGATGACGGTGGCCGTGACGGACGGGGAGCGGCTGTGGGCGTTCCGCTACTCCAGCCAGAAGGCCTCGCGCTCGCTGTTCTACAGCACCCGGGTGGACACCCTGCGTTCCCTCCACCCCGATGTGGGGTTCCTGCAGGGGGTCTCCGACACCACGCGCCTCATCGTGTCCGAGCCCCTGGGTGACCTCCCCGGCGCCTGGAACGCGGTTCCCGAGGGCACGGGCGGCGTGGTGCAGCCCGGCGGCGACGAGATGTTCCCCTTCGCTCCGCTGGAGCCGGCCCTGGCGTGATCCGCCGGTGCCGGTACCGGCGCCGGCACCGGCATCGTCCCTGGGCGGGCCTTGTCATGCGAACTGTTCCGATATATCGTTGACGCATCGCGATCGATCAACGAATGAATGAACGGAGTGATGGCGATGCGTACCCACGGATACGAGCGTGGACATGGACAGGACGGCTTCTCCCGGCGCGGCCGGGGTGGCCGGGACGGTCAGGGCGGCTTCGAGGGCCGTCGGGCGGCCTTCGGCCCCTTCGGTCCGGGCGGTCCCGGCGGGGGCTTCGGGCCCGGCTTCGGGCCGGGGCCCTGGGGCGGTCGAGGACGCGGCGGACCCAGGGGAAGGGCGCGGCGCGGTGACGTGCGGGCCTCGATCCTGGCGTTGCTGAAGGACCGGCCCATGCACGGCTACGAGATGATCCAGGAGATCGCCGAGCGCAGCGGCGGCGCGTGGAAGCCGAGCCCCGGCTCGGTGTACCCCACGCTCCAGCTGCTGGAGGACGAGGGCCTGATCAGCAGTGCGTCGGAGGGCGGCAAGAAGCTGTTCTCGCTCACCGACGCGGGCCGCACGGCGGCGGCGGAGGGGCCCGAGGCGCCCTGGGAGGAAGCCTCCCGCGGAGTCGACTGGGAGGCCCTCGGTGAGATCCGGCAGGCCGGTTTCGGTCTGATGGAGGCCTTCGGCCAGGTCTGGAAGACCGGCAGCAAGGAACAGCGCGAGAAGGCGCTCACGGTCATCAACGACGCCCGCAAGAAGCTGTACCTGATCCTCGCCGACGAGGACTGACAGACCGTTCCCCACGAGGGTGAGGGCGCCCGGCGGAGGAATCCGCCGGGCGCCCCCGGTTTCTCCCTCGACCGGCCCGTCGAGCGCGGCCGGCGCCGGAGGCGGCGCGCCGCCGGGACGAGAACGGCTTGATCTCATCCGTAAGGAGGAGATTCCGGCGCCCGCCGTCGGCTCTGCGTGGGACGTGAAGATGGTTCCCTCCGCGGATGACGCGGCCGGCCGCGGCTGGTGAGGTGGAGGACGTGCAACCCCGTATCCCCCGGCAGCCGGTCCGCGACCACGCGTTCCGGGCCATGGAAGACGACGCCGGGCTCAGTGCCGAACTGGCGGCGGCGGTCGGGAGCGCTCGACGGCGGGCCGTCCGGGACGGTGACCGCCAGGTCGACACCGCGCACCTGCTGCACTCCCTCCTGGAGAGCGACCCCGAGGTGCGCGCCGTCCTCGGCGCGGGCCCGCGACTCGCCCGTCTCCTCGGCTATCTCGTCCAGCGCAGCATCGGCTACGGCCTGCGCTGGCAGGGCGGCGTCGAGGGCCCCGGGGCCCTGCCCGCCGGCACCGCCGGCGGTGCCGGCGGTGCTGTCGGTGCTGTCGGTGCTGTCGAGGGGTTCTCGCCCCTCGCCTCCGCCGCGCTGTGGCAGGCGCGGGCCCGTGCCGCGGGGCGTCCCGGGCCCGGCGCCCCCGGCGCCGGGTCGGCCTGCCGCACGGACGGCACCGCCCGCGGCGTCGACCTGCTCGCCGCGGTCCTGGCCGACCCGCGGGCCCGTGCCGTCGAGGTGCTGGGCCGGGCCGGCATCGACCCCCTGGAGGTGCGCGCCCGGATCGACGGCGACCTCGACGAGTACGCCGGGGACGGCGACGCGTCCTGAGCGGAGCCCCTTCCCCTGTCCAGCGGATGAGACAGGTGTCAACCGAGGTGACGGTCATGTCGTGGCCTGTCATCATGTGCCGGTGCGTACGTCTGTGAGCAGTCAGGGCAGTCGCGGGAAGGGCATCGGGCTCTCTCTGGCGATCGGGTCGGCCATCGCCTTCGGCGGGTCCGGAGTGGCGGCGAAGCCACTGATCGAGGCGGGACTCGACCCGCTGCACGTGGTGTGGCTGCGGGTGACGGGCGCGGCCCTGGTCATGCTGCCGCTGGCGGTGCGCCACCGCGCACTGGTACGCCGCCGCCCCGCGCTGCTCGCCGGGTTCGGCCTGCTCGGCGTGGCCGGTGTCCAGGCGTTCTACTTCGCCTCCATCTCCCGCATCCCCGTCGGTGTCGCCCTGCTCGTCGAGTACCTGGCGCCCGCCCTCGTGCTCGGCTGGGTGCGGTTCGTGCAGCGGCGGCCGGTGACGCGGGCCGCCGCGCTCGGCGTGGTCCTCGCGGTGGGCGGACTCGCCTGTGTCGTCGAGGTCTGGGCGGGGCTCGGCTTCGACGCCCTCGGCCTGGCCCTGGCGCTGGCCGCCGCCTGCTGCCAGGTCGGCTACTTCGTCCTGTCCGACCAGGGCAGCGACTCCGGCGACGACGCCCCCGACCCGCTCGGCGTGATCGCCTACGGCCTCCTCGTCGGCGCGGTCGTCCTGACGGCGGTGGCCCGTCCGTGGGGCATGGACCGGTCGGTGCTGGCCGGCACCGTCGCCATGGACGGCACCGAGGTCCCGGCCTGGCTGCTGCTCGGCTGGATCGTGCTGATCGCCACGGTCGTCGCGTACGTCACCGGCGTGGTCTCCGTGCGCCGGCTCTCCCCGCAGGTGGCGGGGGTCGTCGCCTGCCTGGAGGCGGTCATCGCGACCGTGCTGGCCTGGGTCCTGCTCGGCGAGCACCTCTCCGCACCGCAGACCGTCGGGGGCGCGGTCGTCCTGCTGGGCGCGTTCATCGCCCAGTCGTCCGCTCCCGCCAAGGGCTCCCCGGACCCGGTGGCCGCCGGCGGTCCCGAGCGGGAGCTGTCCGCCCGCGGGACGGCGACCTGAGAGGGCGGCGGGGGCCCGCCACGCCGGCCGGCCGCCCGGCGCGCCGGGAAGCCGGCCCGAAGCGGCCCCCGCCGCCCCGCGGTCATCCCCCCGGCCCGCGGCGCAGCAGGTGCTCGCGTGCCGCCGCGTCGCCCGGACCGCCGCGCGCCGCGAGGCCCGCCGCGATGCGCTCCCGGGTCCCGGCGGGCCGGTGGTTCGCGTACTTGAACTTGGCCCGCACGCCCGTCACCTCGAGCCGGATCCCGCGGATCCCGGAGAGCAGACGGCCGTACGGCACCTCGCCCACCGCGACCCGTGCGGAGCCGCCCTCCGGCTGGAAGTGGCCCATCTGCCGGTTCAGCAGGTCGGCCTTGGCCTCGGGGTCGTCGACCGGGTGCGCCGTGCAGCGCAGCTGGACCGCCGTGTAGAAACTCGTCGGGGTGCCGTGCTCGGCCGGCCCCTCCGGCGGTGCCTGCCAGGGGCCGGGAACGTACACGTGGTCGTCGACCACGCTGAGCACGACCTCGGGGTCGGCCTCCAGGGCCGCCCACAGGGGGTTCGGCCGGGCGAGGTGGGTGACGGCCTCGCCGCGCTCGGCGTCGTAGGCGAAGTGCAGGGGCTGGACCCATGGGGCGTCGCCCGGGAGGCCGTTGACGGCGAGCTGGCCGAAGTCGCGCGCGGCCAGCCACCGCTGCCACTCGGCGTCGTCACGGGGCGCGTCCCAGGGGTGGATCAGCATCACAGGGCCCTGAGGTAGGCGGGGAGTCCGGTGCCGGGCGCCAGGTCGGCCTCCGGGACCGGGGGGCCGTAGCCCTTGCGGAGGGGGATCACGCCGGCCCAGTGCGGGAGGGCGAGGTCCTCGGGCTCCTCGTTCACGCCGCCGGTGCGGGTCTTGGCCGAGACCTCGTCCAGGTCGATGCGGATGACCGCGGTGGCGGCCAGTTCCTTCTTGTCGGCGGGCCGGGAGTCGGCGGCACGGCCGGGGACGACGTGGTCCACCAGGGCGTCCAGGGCCATGAGCTTCTCCTCGCGGTCGGTCACGTCGTGGGCGAGGCCGTGCACGACGACGGAGCGGTAGTTGACCGAGTGGTGGAAGGCCGAGCGGGCCAGGACCAGGCCGTCGACGTGCGTCACCGTCACGCACACCGGCAGTCCCGGGTCGGCCTGTCCCGTCATCCGCAGCGGGCGCGAGCCCGTCGACCCGTGCAGGTAGAGCGTCTCGCCGACCCGGCCGTAGAGCGTGGGCAGCACCACCGGCGCGCCGTCGCGGACGAAGCCCAGGTGGCAGACGTACCCCTCGTCGAGTATCGCGTGCACCAGGTCCTTGTCGTAGGAGGCCTTCTGGGCGGACCGGGTGGGGACCGTGCGGTCGGTCGGGGTGTAGGCGGCGGGTGGCGTCGTCGACGGTGCGGTCCCCTGCGGCTGCGTGGTCCCCTGCATGGCGTTCTCCATTGCACTAGTTCATAATTGTCTTTGTGCTAGGAGAGTATCCGATCAAAGGGCGGCGTGCCGTCGACATCTCCGCGAGCGTCGAGCGGGCGGTGGGTGCCGGCGAACTGGAGCCCGGGCGGCTTCTGCCCCCGATGCGGGAGTTGGCCGAGCGGCTCGGGGTGAACCCGAACACCGTCGCGGCCGCCTACCGCACCCTGCGCGAGCGCGGGGTGATCGAGACCGACGGCCGGCGGGGCAGCAGGGTCCGGTCCAAGCCGGCCACCACCGGCCGCGAGTTCATCCGGGTGGACGTGCCGGAGGGGGTGCGGGACGTGTCCGCGGGCAATCCGGACCCCGCGCTGCTGCCGCCGCTCGGGCCCGCGTTCGCCCGCGCCGCCGAGCGGGGCGACCGGGAACCGGTCCTCTACGGGCAGGAACCGGTCGAGCCCGAACTGGCGCGCGCGGCCCGCGCCGAACTGGACGCCGACGGGGTCCCGGCCGGGCCGGTGGCCGTGACCTCCGGCTCGCTCGACGCCGTCGAGCGGGTGCTCGCCGCACACCTGAGACCGGGCGACACGGTGGCCGTCGAGGACCCCGGCTGGGGCTCGCTCCTCGACCTCGTCCCGGCGCTGGGACTGCGCACGGCCCCGGTCGGCCTCGACGACGACGGACCGCTCCCGCAGGACGTGGACCGCGCCCTGGAGGCCGGCGCGCGCGCCCTGATCGTGACCGACCGGGCGCAGAACCCGACCGGCGCCGCGCTCGGCGCCGCCCGCGCTCGTGCCCTGCGGGCCGTGCTGCGCCGGCATCCGGGGACCCTGCTCGTCGAGGACGACCACGGTCACCGGATCGTCGACCTGCCCCTGCACCCCCTCGCGGGCGTCACCCGGCACTGGGCCTTCGTCCGCTCCGTCGCCAAGGCCTACGGCCCCGACCTGCGGCTCGCCGTCCTCACCGGTGACGAGGTCACCCTCGACCGGGTCCGCGGGCGCCAGCAACTGGGGCCCGGCTGGGTCAGCATGATCACCCAGCGGGCCGTCGTGCGGCTGTGGACCGACGCCGCGGTGGACACCGCGGCGGTCGCCGGGGCGTACGGCAGACGCCGGGACGCGCTGATCGGCGCGCTGGCCGAGCGGGGGGTCGTGGCGCGGGGCCGCAGCGGGATGAACGTGTGGATCCCGGTCCCCGACGAGACCGGGGCGGTGGCACGGCTGCTGCACGCGGGGTGGGCGGTCGCGCCCGGCGCGCGGTTCCGGCTCGCGGCTCCGCCCGGCATCCGGATCACCGTCTCGACGCTCGGGGAGGGGGAGACGGAGGCGGTGGCGGACGCGGTGGCCTCCGCGCTGCGGATGGGGAGCGGGCGGGGGGGCGTGTAGAGAGGGGCAGGGGTCACGGTGCGGTGCGGCGGGGGACCCGTGGGCGGGGCGCCCGGGTGCGGAGCCGGCGGCGGGGCCCGAGCGGCCGCGTCACGCGCGCCGGTGGGCGGCCGGGACGCGGACGGGCCGCCGTGTCCGCGCGCACCGGTCGCGCCGCTCTTCGCGCCCCCGCGCACGGCCCCCTCCGGCGCCCCGCGCCCCCTCGCTACGGCTTGCCCCGCACCTGTGTCAGCGCCGCTCCCGCCAGTACGATCACCGCTCCCACCGGCGTCGACCAGGTCAGGGGCTCGCCGAGCAGGGCCACGCCCGCCGCCGTCGCGATGACCGGGATGAAGTACGTGACCATCTGGGCGGTCGTCGGGCCGACCTCGGTGACCAGGCCGTACTGGATGAGGAGGGCCAGGCCGGTGCCCAGGGCGCCCAGGGCGGCGACGGCCAGCAGCGGCAGCAGCGGGAAGCGTGTCGGGAACGTGGTGAACAACGGGGTGACCACGGCGAGTTGCAGGGTGGCCAGGAACAGCTGGGCGCCGGTCATCGACAGGGCCGAGCTGCCGGTGCCGGCCAGGGTGCGGCGGACGTAGATCCATCCGATCGGGTAGCTCAGCGAGGCCAGCAGCGCCAGCGCCGTGCCGCGGGCGTCGAGCCCGCTGAAGCCCTGCCAGGCACCCAGGACCGTCAGCACCCCGAGGAAGCCGAGACCCAGGCCCGCCACCCTGATCCGGGTGGGCCGGTCCTCGGAGAGGGCCACCAGCGACAGGGCCATGCCCCACAGCGGCGAGGTCGCGTTGCAGATGCCCGCCAGGGTGGACGGGATGGTCAGTTCCGCGTAGGCGAACAGCGAGAACGGCAGCGCGTTCAGGAGCAGCGCGGCGACGGTCAGGTGCGCCCAGGTGCGGGCCCCTCGCGGCAGTCGGTCCCGCTTGACCGCGATGGCCACCGCCAGCACCGCCGTTCCGAACGCCAGCCGGCCGAGCGTGACCTGGAACGGCGCGTAGCTCCCCGTGCCCACCTTGATGAGCAGGAAGCTGAAGCCCCAGATCAGCGAGAGGACCCCGAAGCGCAGCCGCCAGTCCAGGGTGCGGCGGGGCGGGGCGGACGGCCGGACGTCTGTGGACGCTGAGGGGGGCGCGGAGGGGGCGGGGGTGGCGGAGGGGCCGGAGGAGAGGGGCGCGGGCCGGGACGGAGAACCCGTGGTGGTGGCGGCGGTGGTCATGGTCCTCACCGTCCCCGATGACAACCTGTTAGCACAAGCGAGAATTGGCGAGCGATATCTCGTAGCATCGCTTACATGTTGAATCTGGAGCGCCTGCGCGCCCTCGACGCCCTCGCCCGGCACGGTTCGGTCAGCGGCGCCGCCGCGGGGCTGCACATCACCACCTCGGCCGTCTCGCAGCAGATGGCCAAGCTGGAACGCGAGGTCGGCCAGCAGCTCCTCGCGAAGAACGGGCGGGGCGTCCGGCTCACGGACGCGGGCCGGCTGCTCGCCGACCACGCGGCCCGGATCCTGTCCCAGGTCGAGCTGGCCCAGTCGGACCTGGAGGCCCGGCGCGGCCAGGTGGTGGGGGAGCTGAGGCTGTCGGCGTTCCCGACCGCCGCCCGCGGGCTGTTCCCCACCGCGCTCGCCGCTCTGCGCGCGGAGCACCCCGGACTCCGCGTGCGCTCCTGCGAGCTGGAGCCGGAGCGCGGCATCGCCGGGGTGACCGGCGGCGACCTCGACCTCGCGGTCGTCCTGGACTGGTACAACAAGCCGATGCCGGTGCCGGACGGCCTGGTCAAGGCGCCGATCCTGGACGATCCCGCCGACGTGGCGATGCCGGCCGGGCATCCGCTCGCGGGACGGGACGAGGTGGACCTGGGGGAGTTCGCCGGGGACGAGTGGATCACCTGGGGGGACGGCGAGTTCTGTCACGAGTGGCTGATGTTCACGCTCCGCTCACGGGGCGTCGAGCCGATCGTCGGCCACCGCGCGGCCGAGACGCACACCCAACTCGGCCTGGTGGCCGCCGGACTGGGGGTGTGCATCGCCCCGCTGCTCGGACGCCACCCGGTGCCGGAGGGCATCGTCATGGTCCCGCTCCGGCAGCGGCTGCGGCGGCACGTCTACGCCCTGTGGCGGGCGGACGCCGACCGCCGCCCCTCGATCAGGGCGGCGGTGCGGGCGCTGAAGTCGGCCGCCGACCGGCTCGGCTGACGGCGGCCGGCCGACGGCCCTGTCCGGTACCGGCCGGCCGGTACCGGACAGGGCGACGGAGGCCGGCTTCCGTCCCTACAGGTCGGCCAGTTTGCGGAAGTCCCACGACACGGTCTTCTCCGGGCGCAGCCGCGCCCACGCGTGCCGTCCGTCGTGCGGGATGGCGTCCAGACCGAAGTTCTTGCGGGCGAACAGCGTCTCCACGGAGTCGAGCTCGGCGCACAGTTCCCCGGTGCGCGGGATCTCGCCCACGAACTCCACGGTGCCGGACAGCTCCACGCCCCGCAGCGACTCGTACTCCTCGCCGCTGTCGATCACGATCGCGACCCGTGGGTCCCGGCGCAGGTCCGCCCAGCGTCTGCTGCGCACCACGGAGTACAGCCACAGCGCGGAGCCGTCCCACAGGAACCACAGGGCGCTCACGTGCGGGGCCCCGTCGGCGGACACGGTGGCCACCCGGCAGGTGCGCTGGGTGGTGAGGAACGCGCTCACCTCGCCCGGCGACATCATGATCTTCCGGCCCCTGCGCTGGGTGACGGTCATCCATCCCTCTTCTCTCTTCGCTTCTCCCACGCCGGCCGCGGACGGCTCCGGCGGCGCGGCCGCGCCGCCGTCGTCCCGTCCGACGCCGTCGCGGGGATGCCGTCGTACCGCATCCCCGCGACGATCCGCCACTCCTGGCGGGGCGGACCCGTCAGGCCAGTGTGATCGACTCACCGCTCACGCTGATCGGCACCTCGGGCAGGGACTTCGTCGCCGGGCCGCTCTTGACGCTGCCGTCGGTGATGGAGAAGTTGCTGTTGTGACAGGGGCAGTTGATGACCCCGTCGGCGATGCTCTTCACCGCGCAGCCCTGGTGCGTGCACACCGCGGAGTAGGCCTTGTACTCGCCCGCCGTCGGCTGCACGACGACCACCTTCTGATCGGCGAAGACCTTCCCGCCGCCCTCGGGGATCTCCGCGGTCGTCGTCAGGGCCGCGCCCGCCGCGGCTCCGCCACCGGTGCTCGCGGACCCGGAACCGCCGGCGGCGCCGGCCGCCCCCGGGGAGTCCACCGAACCGGACGAGTCGTCGTCGGAGCCTCCGCACGCGGTCAGCGCGACGGCGAGCCCCGCGGCTCCGGCGGCCGCCACGACGGTACGGCGTGCGGGTCCCGAGGCGGGGTGGAACGATGCGCTGGTCATGCTGGGTTCCCTTCGGGCGGGTTCGACGGTGTGCCGACAGGTACGGGCCACGGGCGCCGCCCGTTCAGCGGCGGCCGGGCCCGTTCGGACCGTGCCGAGATCCTGACCCGTCCGGGATGAGCGGGGCGTAAGCCACAGCTGTCGCGGAGCTGTCGGCCGGGCTCCGCGGACCCGCGCGACCCCAGTAGCCTGGGGCGATGCTCAAGGAAGTCATCGCGACCCGTTTCATCACGCCCCTGCGTGAGGGCGGCTCGCTGCCGGGCCTCGTCGAGGCCGACGACCTCGCCGCCTACGTCCTGAAGTTCACCGGCGCCGGGCAGGGCCGCAAGACGCTCGTCGCCGAGGTCGTCTGCGGAGAACTCGCCCGCCGCCTGGGCCTGCGGGTCCCGCGCCTGGTCACCGTGGAGCTGGACGCCGTGCTGGGGCTCGGTGAACCCGAACAGCAGGTGCAGAACCTCCTGCGGTCCAGCGGCGGCACCAACCTGGGCATGGACTTCCTGTCCGGAGCCCTCGGCTTCGACCCGCTCGCCTTCCCGGTCGACCCCGTCGAAGCCGGGCGGATCGTCTGGTTCGACGCGCTGGTCAACAACGTCGACCGCTCCTGGCGCAACCCCAACCTGCTGGTGCACCGCGGCGACCTGTGGCTCGTCGACCACGGCGCCACCATGATCTGGCACCACAACTGGCCCTCCGCCGAGGCCTCCGCGGCCCGCCCCTACGACGCCACGGACCACGCCCTCGCCCGCTTCCGCCCGGACGTCGAGGCCGCCGCGGCCGAACTGGCCCCCCTGATCACCGCCGGCCTCCTCGCCGAGGTCACCGCCGAGGTCCCCGACGTCTGGCTGGCCGACGAACCCGGCTTCGACACCCCGGACGCGCTCCGGCGTGCCTACGCGGCACCCCTCCTCGCGCGCGCCGCCGTCATCCACGAACGCATCGAGAGGGACCGGTGAACGAGCGCCACATCATCAGGGCCAGCGAGGCCAATGAGCGGGACGTCTACGAGTACGCCCTGCTGCGGATCGTGCCCCGCGTCGAGCGCGGCGAGTGCATCAACGCCGGCGTGCTCGTCTACTGCCGGGCTCAGGGCTACGTCGGCGCCCGCACCCACCTCGACGAGGCCCGGCTGCTGGCGCTGGACCCGGAGGCGGACGTGGCCGGGGTGCGCGCCGCGCTGCGCGCCGTGGAGAAGGTGTGCGGCGGCGGCGAGGAGGCCGGACAGGCGGCGCACGACGACGCCGGACGGCGGTTCCGCTGGCTGATCGCGCCCCGCTCGACGGTCGTCCGGCCGGGGCCCGTGCACACCGGGCTCACCACCGATCCCGCGGCCGAGACCGACCGCCTGCTGGACCTCCTGGTGAGGTGACCGGCCGGGTGATGGATCACACCGCCCCCGTGTGGCGTTGACACCGGATGCCAAGGCTTCTAGCGTCACGTCTGCCGAAGGTACTAAGCGGTCGCTCACCGAGTCGACGGTGATCAGGACGGTCGCTCCCCACACGGACGTACATTCTCGAGGGCGAGGAGAAGCAGCAATGTCCACCACAGAGCAGCGGGTCGCAGTAGTCACGGGCGCGGCGCGCGGCATCGGTGCCGCCACCGCCGTACGGCTGGCCGCCGAGGGCCGCGCGGTCGCGGTGATCGACCTCGACGAGGCCGCCTGCAAGGACACCGTCGAGAAGATCACCGCGGCGGGCGGCCGGGCGATCGCGGTCGGGGCCGACGTCTCCGACGAGGCCCAGGTCGAGGCGGCCGTCGCCCGCGTCGTCGAGGAACTGGGCGCCCCGACGATCCTCGTCAACAACGCGGGCGTGCTCCGCGACAACCTGCTGTTCAAGATGAGCGCCGGTGACTGGGACACGGTGCTCAACGTGCACCTGCGCGGCTCGTTCCTGATGACCAAGGCGGTCCAGAAGCACATGGTCGACGCAGGCTTCGGCCGCATCGTCAACCTCTCCTCGTCCTCCGCGCTCGGCAACCGGGGCCAGGCCAACTACTCCGCCGCCAAGGCCGGCCTGCAGGGCTTCACCAAGACCCTCGCCATCGAGCTGGGCAAGTTCGGCGTCACCGCCAACGCCGTCGCCCCGGGCTTCATCGCCACCGACATGACGGCCGCCACCGCCGCCCGCGTCGGCATGGGCTTCGAGGAGTTCAAGGCCGCCGCCGCCACCCAGATCCCGGTGGCGCGCGTCGGCGAGCCCGACGACATCGCCAACGCGATCGCGTTCTTCACGGGCGAGGCCGCCGGTTTCGTCTCCGGCCAGGTGCTGTACGTCGCCGGCGGACCGCTCAACTAGACCCCCAGGGATCACGGACATGACTGAACTGCCCGCACTCTCCGGCAAGGTCGCCCTCGTCACGGGCGCCAGCCGCGGCATCGGCTACGGCGTCGCCGAGGCGCTCGTCGCCCGCGGCGACCGGGTCTGCATCACCGGACGCAACGAGGACGCCCTCAAGGAGGCCGTCGACAGGCTCGGCGCCGACCGCGTCATCGGTGTCGCCGGCAAGGCCCACGACGAGGCGCACCAGGCGATCGCCGTCGAGCGCACGATGGAGGCCTTCGGCCGCGTCGACCACCTGGTCAACAACGCCGGTACGAACCCGGTGTTCGGGCCGATCGCCGACCTCGACCTGAACGTGGCGCGCAAGGTGTTCGAGACCAACGTGATCTCGGCGCTCGGCTTCGCCCAGCGCACCTGGCACGCCTGGCAGAAGGACAACGGCGGCGCCATTGTCAACATCGCCTCCGTCGCGGGCCTCGCGCCCTCGCCCTTCATCGGGGCGTACGGCGTGAGCAAGGCCGCGATGATCAACCTGACGCAGCAGCTGGCGCACGAGTTCGCGCCGAAGGTGCGGGTCAACGCCATCGCCCCGGCCGTGGTGAAGACCAGGTTCGCGCAGGCCCTCTACGAGGGCCGGGAGGCCGAGGCCGCCGCCGCCTACCCGCTGGCCCGGCTCGGCGTGCCCTCCGACATCGGGGGTGCCGCCGCGTTCCTCACCTCGGAGCAGTCGGACTGGGTCACCGGTCAGACCCTCGTCGTCGACGGGGGCATGTTCCTCAACGCCGGCGTGGCCTGACGAGACCCCGCCGTACCCGCCGTACGGGCGCCGTCTCCCCCCCCCCCGGGAACGGCGCCCGTACGGCCGTACGGACATGGCGCAGAGTCATGACAACGTCGTCATTTCCCGTGATCCATAACGTGATGTTTAGAGCGGGTTCAGCCGGCGTGGCGCTGCGGTATGGTCTGCCAACCCTTGGCATGGCAGATCGAGGAGCGTGCGCGTGTTCAACCGGAACCGATCCTTGCAGCAGGCCGCGGCGATCGTGTCCATATCCCTGGTGGCCGGATGCGGCCTCCTGGGAGAGGAAGGCTCCGACGACGCCGGGCCGATCGTCGTGGGCACCACCAGCGCCCCCAGCACGCTGGACCCCGCGGCCTCCTGGGACGGCTCCTGGGAGCTGTTCCGCAACGTCTACCAGACGCTGCTGTCGTACCCCAACGGCGCGACGACGCCCCAGCCCGACGCCGCCACCTGCGAGTTCACCGACAACACCAGCCGGACGTACCGCTGCGAACTGCGGGAGGGCCTCTCCTTCTCCAACGGGGACGCGCTCGACGCGAAGGCCGTGAAGCACACCTTCGAGCGGATCCTCGCGATCAACGCGCCCACCGGCCCCGCGGGGCTGCTCGGCAGCCTCGACCGGATCGAGACCGCCGGCGACCGCGAGGTCGTCTTCCGGCTCAACAAGGCCGACGCCACCTTCCCGTTCGTGCTCGCCACCCCCGGCATGTCCCTCGTGGCCCCGGACGAGTACCCGGCCGAGGCGGTGCGCGAGGACGGCGGCATCGTCGGCTCCGGCCCGTACGACCTCAAGAGCTACAAGGAGGGCGACCGGGCGGAACTCGTCCGCAACGACCGCTACAAGGGCGCAGCCGACCGCAAGAACGACGCCGTGACCATCCGCTACTTCCAGGACTCCGCCGAGATGGTCAAGGCCCTGCGGGGCGAGCAGATCGACATCACCTACCAGGGTCTCGCCGCCGACGACATCGTCGCCCTGGAGAACAAGAACGAGGAGAACGAGGACCTCCAGCTCGTCGAGGGCGCCGCCAGCAACATCAACTACCTGGTGTTCAACCCCAAGGACAAGTGGGCCGACAAGCTCGCCGTGCGCCGGGCCGTCGCCCAGGTCGTCGACCGGGCCGCGCTCGCCCACAAGGTCTACAAGGACACCGTCGACCCGCTGTACTCGATGGTCCCCAAGGGCCTGACCGGCCACACCACCGGCTTCTTCGACGACTTCGGCGACCCCGACCCGGCCAAGGCCCGCTCGATCCTCGACGACGCCGGCATCACCGGTCCCGTGCCGCTCACCCTGTGGTACACCAGCGACCGCTACGGCTCCGACACCGCCCTGGAGTTCAAGGAGATCAAAACCCAGCTGGAGGCCTCGGGCCTGTTCGAGGTCACCCTCAAGAACCGCCCCTGGAAGACCTACGTGGTGGGCTACCAGAAGGGCGAGTACCCGGTGTTCGGACGCGGCTGGGCCCCCGACTTCCCGGACGCCGACAACTTCATCGCCCCCTTCGTCGGCGAGCAGAACGCGCTCGGCACGCCCTACCCGGCGAAGAAGATCACCCAGGTGCTGCTGCCCCGCTCCCGGGAGCAGAGCGACCGCGCCAACGTGGTGAAGGACTTCCAGGAGGCCCAGCAGATCCTCGTCGACGACGCCCGGCTGCTGCCGCTGTGGCAGGGCAAGCAGTACATCGCCGCAAACGAGGACGTCTCCGGCGGGGAGCGGGCGCTGGACCCGTCGACGATCATGATGGTGTGGGAGCTGTCCCGCAAGACCAGCTGGTAGACACGTCGCGGACGCCGTTGTCAGTGGTCACCTGTAGGTTCTGTGCCCGGTAAGTGATCGCACGACGGAGGACGTTGACGTGACCGACATCGCCATGCTGCCCGAGACCTGGCGCAAGGTCCTGGGCGACGAGCTGGAACAGCCCTACTTCAAGGAGCTGACGCAGTTCGTCGAGGAGGAGCGGGCGAAGGGGCCCGTCTACCCTCCGCGCGAGGAGGTCTTCGCCGCGCTCGACGCGACGCCCTACGACCGGGTGAAGGTCCTGATCCTCGGCCAGGACCCCTACCACGGCGAGGGCCAGGGACACGGCCTGTGCTTCTCGGTGCGGCCCGGGGTGAGGATCCCGCCGTCGCTGCGCAACATCTACAAGGAGATGCACGCCGAGCTGGGCACCCCGATCCCGGACAACGGCTATCTGATGCCGTGGGCCCGGCAGGGCGTGCTGCTGCTCAACGCGGTCCTCACGGTCCGCGCCGGTGAGGCCAACTCGCACAAGGGCAAGGGCTGGGAGAGGTTCACCGACGCGGTGATCCGGGCCGTGGCCGAGCGGCCCGACCCGGCGGTCTTCGTCCTGTGGGGGAACTACGCGCAGAAGAAGCTGCCCCTGATCGACGAGACCCGGCACACGGTCGTGAAGGGCGCGCACCCCTCACCGCTGTCGGCGAAGAAGTTCTTCGGCTCCCGCCCGTTCACGCAGATCAACGAGGCGGTGGCCCGGCAGGGCCACGACCCGATCGACTGGACGGTGCCGGACCTGGCCTGATCCCCACCGGGCCGGTCCCCGGCGGACCGGCCCGGTGCCGCCTGACCGGGATCTCCGGTGCCTGCGGTTAGCGTCTTCGCAACAACGCAAGGAGGGTTCGTGGCGGAGCATCGGCAGGGACAGGCGGCGCCGGACGCCGTGCTGACCCGGATCGGGCAGCTGGTGATGCTGCACCACGGGGGAGACCGGGAGGAGGCCGGACGGCGCCTGCTGGAGCTGTGGGAGGAGCTGGGCGAGGACGGCGACCCGCTGCACCGCTGCACCGTCGCCCACTACCTCGCCGACACCCAGGACGACCCCTTCGACGAACTCGCCTGGGACCTCAGGGCGCTGACCGCGGCCGAGGAGCACGAGCGGGCGCCCGCCGTACGGGCGCTGTACCCCTCGCTCCACCTCAACCTCGCGGCGGACTACGTCAAACTCGGCCGTACGGAAGCCGCCCGCACCCATGTGCGCAAGGCCCGCAGAGCGGCCCGGGGGCTCGGCGACGACACCTACGGCGACGGCGTGCGGGCGGCCATCAGCCGGATGGAGCTGCGGCTGGGGGAGGGCGGCCCGGACCACCCCCGGCCCGAGTAGGCGGGCCGGCGCGGCCTCAGCGCCCGTAGGCGCCCTCGCAGATCACGGACTCCGGGCTGTCCAGTCCCCAGCCCCCGTACTTCCTGCCCAGACCGCACACGTCGGCGTTCCCCCGCGCCCCCTCCTTCCCGCCGGGTACCTCGACACGCGGCAACGCGGGACGACGGCCCTCCGGCCGGGCCGGACCGGGGCGCGCCGGGGCCGGTGGGCGGTGACGGGCGGACGGGGGCTGCCCGGCGGGCGCCGCGGACGCGGCCCGCCGGGGTGACGCCGAGGCGTCCGGCTCCCGCCCGGGATCCGTCCCGACCTTCTCCAGTGCCTCCTGGGCCGGCGCCTGCACCAGCGGCGTCCCGGCCCTCCCGTCGGGCCGTGGCACGGCCGACTGGGCCGGCACCGCGGGCGGGTGGGGCACGGGCGAGTGCCGGACGGTCACGCACCCGGAGAGTGCCGTGACGGCCACGGTCATCAGAAGCGTTGCGGTAGTCGTCGTTCGCTGCACCCGGGCCACTCTGCTGCCTCCGGGCCGCCGAGGCACGACGGACCGGCGGAGGATGCCCCGCACGGGTGATCCCGTCCTTCCCGTGGAGGGCGCGCGGAGGACGGGGGGTGACGTGGCGTCAGTCGCCGGTGACGCCGTCGATCCGCTCGCGCAGCAGGTCGGCGTGGCCGTTGTGCCGCGCGTACTCCTCGATCATGTGCGTGTAGATCCAGCGCAGGCTGAACGGCTCCTCGGTCAACCGGCTCCTTCCGCGGGAGAGTTCGTCCAGTCCGAAGCCGGCCGCGTGCCGCCGGGCGATCGTGATCTCGGCCTGCCAGGAGGCGTACGCCTCCTGCCAGGTGTCCTCCTCGGTGAGGTGGAACTCGCCGTCGGGGTCCTCGTCGTCGTAATGGAGCGGGCCGGCCTCCTCACCCACGAGGGTCCTGCGGAACCAGCCGCGCTCGACCTCCGCCATGTGCCGCACCAGCCCCATCAGGGACAGCGCGGAGGGCGGCACGGAGGCGGTGCGCAGCTGGGCGTCGGTCAGGCCCTCGCACTTCCACGCGAGGGTCTGCCGGTGGTAGTCCAGCCAGCCTTCCAGCATGGTGCGTTCGTCGGCGTTCCGGTCGGGCTCGCTGCGTTCGGTCGTCATGGCCCCATGGTCGCCCGGCCGGCCCCGCCGCCACCACGTCTTTTCCCGGGCGGAGGCCGGCGGGGGAGCGTCCCGGCCGGCGGGTACGCCGTGGTCGCCGCCGGACGCAGCACCGGCGGCCCCGCCCGCCGGGACGCTCCGTGTCCGCCCCGCCGTCGGCGCCGTACGCGACGGCGTGCCCCGCGCCCCGGCCGGGGATCCTGCCGCGGCCTTCGACGGGAGCGCCCGCCGGCCGCCGCCGCGGGCCCCGTATGCTGCCCTGCGGGCAGGTGCGGACCAGCAGTGAAGGAGCCCCCGTTGAAGGTCGGCTGCATCGGACTCGGCGACATCGCGCAGAAGGCGTACCTGCCGGTGCTCGGCGCGCTGCCGGGGATCGAACTCCATCTCCAGACGCGCACCCCGGCCACCCTCGACCGGGTCGCCGACGGTCTGCGCCTGCCGGCCGGGCAGCGCCACCGCGACCTCGACGCGCTGCTCGCCCGGGGCCTGGACGCCGCCTTCGTGCACGTCCCCACCGCCGTCCACCCCGAGATCGTCACCCGGCTCCTGGAAGCGGGTGTCCCGACCTACGTCGACAAGCCGCTGGCGTACGACCTCGCCGACTCCGAGCGGCTCGTCGCGCTCGCGGAGGAGCGCGGGACCGGCCTCGCGGTGGGCTTCAACCGCCGGTTCGCCCCCGGGTACGCGCAGTGCGCCGACCACCCGCGCGAGCTGATCCTGATGCAGAAGAACCGCGTCGGCCTGCCCGAGGAGGCGCGGGCGATGATCCTCGACGACTTCATCCACGTCGTCGACACCCTGCGCTTCCTCGTCCCGGGACCGGTCGAGGACGTGACGGTGCGGGCCCGTGCCGAGGACGGGCTGCTGCACCACGTCGTCCTGCAGCTCTCCGGTGACGGATTCACCGCGCTCGGGGTGATGAACCGGCTCAGCGGGTCCAACGAGGAGATCCTGGAGGTGTCCGGCCAGGACACCAAGCGGCAGGTGGTCAACCTCGCCGAGGTGGTCGACCACAAGGGACAGCCGACCGTGCGGCGGCGCGGCGACTGGGTGCCGGTGGCCCGCCAGCGCGGCATCGAGCAGGCGGTACTGGCCTTCCTCGACGCCGTCCGCGGGGGAAGGACGCTCAGCGCCCGGGACGCGCTGGCGACTCACGAACTGTGCGAGCGGGTGGTCCGAGCGGTGCGGGAGCGCTCCGGCGCGGCCTGACCGCCCGCCCGCCCTCCACCAGAGCGAGCCCGAGCAGGACGAGCAGGGCGGCGTGGACCGCCCAGTCGCCGAAGCGGACGTACGGGGTGACGCCGTCCGCGAGCGGCACCTCGTAGACGGCGGCGGTGTTCGCGTCCGTCCCCAGCCGCGGGCCGAGCCGCCCGCCGCTCGCGTCGTACACCGCCGAGACGCCCGTCAGCGTCGCGTGCACGAAGGGGCGGCCGGTCTCCGCGGCCCGCAGGGCGCCCAGCGAGGCGTGCTGCGCGGGGGCCCAGCTGTTCTGGAACGTCGACGTCGACGACTCGCCGACCAGGACGTCGGTGCCGTCCTCGACGAGACGGCGGCTCATGTCGGGGAAGGCCGTCTCGAAGCACACCAGCGGGCCGACGCGCAGGCCCGCGCCGGCGTCCATCACGACCTGCTCCGTGCCGCGCCGCCGGTCCTCGCCGGCCGCCTTGCCGACGGACGTGGCCCAGCCCAGCAGCGACCGGGCGGGGACGTACTCACCGAACGGCACCAGCCGCATCTTGTCGTACCGGTCGCCGGTCGGTCCGTCCGGCCCGATCAGGACCGAACTCTTGTAGATGCCGGGCCGGTCGGACCGGCGGGCGTCCACGTTGACCAGGATGCCGGCGCCGGTCGCGCGCGACAGCGCGGTCAGCCGGCGTGCCAGGTCGGGCCGGTCGGCCAGGTCGTGCCCGACGCTGCTCTCGCCCCAGACGATCAGATCGACGTCCTGCCCCACGAGTCGGCGGGTCAGCTGTTCCTCCCGGTCGAAACGCCGCTCGGGCCCGTCGACGACACCGGCCTGGACGACGGCCACCCGGGCCCGCCCGCCGGTCTCCGGCCGCGGCGACCACATCCATGCGGCGGAGGTCGCGGCGGCCGTCGCCACCAGGGCGGCGACGGCCGGCACCCGGTGTGCCGGCACGGCGACGAGCAGGGCGAGGGCGACGTTCACCGCCACCACCAGCAGGCTCAGCAGCCACACCCCGCCCACGGACGCCAGCCGCAGCGCCGGCTCCACCTGCCACTGGCTCGCCCCGAGCACCCCCCACGGCCCGCCCAGACCCTGCCAGGAACGGACCAGCTCCACGGCCAGCCAGCCCGAGGGCAGCACCAGCAGCGCGGCTCCGGCCCGGCCCCGTGAGGGCACCCCGCCCAGGAACCGGCGCGCCAGCCAGCCCCACGGCGCCCACAACGCGCCCAGCAGGGCGGCGAGGACCAGCGTGAAGACGTGCAGGCTCGGCAGCAGCCACACGTGCATCGACAGCATGAACCCGAATCCGCCGGCCCAGCCGTCGTACAGGGCCCGCCTCCCGGTGGGCGCCGAACGCGCCAGCAGGAGCCAGGGGACCAGCGCGGCGTACGCCCACCACCACAGGCCGGGCGCCGGGAAGGCGGGGACGGGCAGCGCGCCCGCCGCGGCCACGAGGGCCGAGCGCCGCCAGGGGGAGGAGAGCCAGTGACCGAACGTCTTCATACGGCACCTCCCTACCCCGTGGTCGCTCCAGTGTGCGCGTCCGGGACGATCTCCTGCCGGACGGCCTTCGGCGCGGGCGGAGATCGTCCGGTCAGCCGGCGACGTGCCGGCCCGGCGGCCGGCGCCACTTCTCCCGGACCACCAGCTCGCGCACCCGCCAGCCGTCCTCCGTCCGCAGCAGCGCGAAGGCGTACCGGCCGCCGCACACCAGGTCCGGCGCCCCGGCGGTTTCCTCCCCGTCCGCCAGCCGCATCGGGCTCACGTAGTCGGCCTGTACCCGGGCGGTGTCGCCCCGGTCCTGCTCCAGGATTCCGAAGCGCAGCCGGCGGTTGACGATCAGATGCTGACGCGTCGGGAACGGCCGCATGCTCTCCTCGAGCCAGTCGGCGACCTCCCCCGCCCCTCCCTCGATGCCGCCGGCCGAGCGGTAGTCCGCCCGCCCGTCGGGAGTGAACAAGGCCCGGTAGGCCGCCCAGTCGCCGTCGTCGACGGCGACCGCGTAGTCGGTGATCAGACCGTCGACGGCCAGGCGGTCCATCACGGCCGCGAGCTCCACACGCTGCGTCATGCCCCGAGTGTTGGGCACGGCGGGCGCGACGCCAAGGGCCGTGCGGGTACGACACCGGGAGCCGTGCGGCCACGACCGCCCCGGTCCCGCGCGTCGAAGCGCCGGACACCTTCCGTGCCGGAACCGGACCGTGCGGGTCCGCGGTCCCGCACGGTCCTGACCGGCGTACCTCCCGCCGGCGTACCCATAGGGTGAACCCCATGTCTGACACGTTGAGTTCCACGAGGACCCGCGCCGCGCTCCGCGCGTCGGCACGCATATCCGCCGAGTTGTTGCTGCTCCTCGTGGGGCTCGCGGTCGCGCTGTGGCTGCTGGGACAGATGTGGTCGATCGTGTGGCCGCTCGTCGTCGGCCTGTTCCTGACCACCCTGACCTGGCCTCCGACGCGCCACCTGCGCCGGCGCGGCTGGCCGCCCGCCCTCGCCGCGTCGCTGGTGACCGTCCTGTTCCTGCTGGTCGCCGCGGGCACCGTGGCGCTGATCGCGCTGCCGGTGGCCTCCCAGTCCGGGGAGTTGACCGACGGGGTGGTCGAAGGCCTGCAGAGGGTGCGGGAATGGGCCTCCGGGCCGCCGCTGAACATCGGCGACGACCAGATCGACAAGGCCTTCGACACCGGCGTCGCCCGCGCCCAGGACGGCCTGGGGAGCATGGTCACCGCCGTCGTCACGGGCGTGAGCACGGTGGTCGACGGCCTCGTCACCGCGGTCCTCGCGGTCTTCCTGATGTTCTTCTTCCTCAAGGACGGCCCCCGGTTCCTGCCCTGGCTGGCCCGTCAGCTGCCCGGCCGGTTCGCCGCGGACGTACCGACGGTGGCCGCCCGCAGCTGGGACACGCTGGGCGCGTTCGTCCGGTCGCAGGCGGTCGTGGGCCTGCTCGACGCGGTGCTCATCGGCCTCGGGCTGTGGATCCTGGACGTGCCGCTGGTGCTTCCGCTGGCGGTGCTGACCTTCGTCTCCGCGTTCGTGCCGATCGTGGGCGCGCTGTTCGCCGGCTTCGTCGCCGTCCTCATCGCGCTGGTCTCCAACGGGCTGACGGACGCACTGATCGTGCTGGCCGTCATCGTCGTGGTGCAGCAGCTGGAGGGCAACGTCTTCCAGCCGATGATCCAGAGCCGGGGACTCGGCCTGCACGCGGCGGTGGTCCTGCTGGCGGTGACGCTCGGCGGCAGCCTGGCCGGGATCGTCGGCAGCCTGCTCGCGGTGCCGGTCGCGGCAGTGCTCGCGGTGATCTGGACCTACGTGCGCGAGCAGCTCACCGACCCGGCCGAGGGGCCGGGGGCGGACGAGGCGCTGGACGGGGTCGTGGTGCCGTCGTAGCGCGCCGCGCCGATGCTGCCGGACAGGAGGGCCGGGGCCACGGCCTCAGGCCGCCTTCACGACCTCTTCGCGGACGGCGGCGGCCCACTCGACCACCAGCAGCTCGTACTCCGCCCGCTCCTGGGCCGACAGCGACCCGCCCGCGCGCAGCCACAGAGCCCGGATCTGCTCGTTCAACTCGGCGGCAGACCGCACGGAACCAGGGGCTAATGAACTCGGGGACATGCGCAACAGCCTAGGGGCAAGCACTGACACTGCGCTACCGGGTGGCTACGCCGGCCCTATGGGCTTGGTCACCGGCCCGGTGCACCGGGCCGGGGCGGCGTCCCCTGCCCGGACCGGCCGGGCGAGGGACGGCGGCCCGCCGGCGCTCCGTTCGACAACTTCACCCGTAGTACTCTCGATGAAGTGGTCTGACGGCGCACCGGGAGGGTGTCCATGGCGAGAAGGAACGACGAGCGGCGCGCCGCCCTGGTGGACGCCGCGATCGAGGTGCTGGCCCGGGAGGGAGCGCGGGGTCTGACCTTCCGGGCGGTGGACGCCGAGGCCGCCGTGCCCGTCGGCACCGCGTCGAACTACTTCACCGGCCGCGACGACCTGCTCACCCAGGCCGGTGCCCGCGTCTACGAGCGGCTCCGGCCCGACGAGGCCACCCTCGCCCGGCAGCGGACGGCCGGCCGCGACCGGGAAACGTACGCGGAGCTGATGCGGGAGCTGGTCGCCCGCGTCGCCTCGTTCCGCACCGGCTACCTCGCCCTGCTCGAGCTGCGCCTGGAGGCCACCCGCCGTCCCGAACTGCGCGAGGTCCTCACCGAGCGGGTCCGGGCCGACGTCGAGGCGAACGTCGCCCACCACGAGGCCTCCGGGCTCCCCGGGGACGCCATGGCCGTGAAACTGCTGATCCTGACGCTCAACTGGCTGATCGTGGAGCAGCTCACCCTGCCGGACGTCTTCACGGCGGCGGAGCGCGACGAGCTGGTGACAGCTGCGGTCGACCGGATCGTGGCGGCGGGACGGGCGGGCCCCGCCGTCCGCCGTACGCCGCCGGCGGGGCCGGCCCCGGCGGCGGGGCCGCCGGGCGGGATCAGCCCGCCGACTCCGCCGCGTGCGGACTCAGGACGCCCATCGTGACGAGGACGATGATCACGATGCCGAGGACCACGCGGTAGTACACGAACGGCATGAACGACTTGGTACTGATGAACTTCATGAACCACGCGATGACGGCGTAACCGGACGCGAACGCGATCACCGTCGCGAACCCCGTCGGCCCCCAGGCCACGTGGCCGCCCTCCATGGCGTCCTTGAGTTCGAAGACGCCGGAGGCCAGCACCGCCGGGATGGCGAGCAGGAACGAGTAGCGGGCCGCGGACTCGCGCCGGTAGCCCATGAACAGGCCGCCGCTGATCGTGGCGCCGGAACGGGAGACGCCCGGGATGAGGGCGCAGGCCTGGCAGAGACCGAAGATCAGGCCGTCCTTGACGCCCAGGTTCTCCAGGCCCTTGCGCTGCTTGGGCGCCCGGTGCCGGCCGCCGTTCTCGTCGCGGGCGGCCAGTCGGTCGGCGATGCCGATGACGATGCCGACGACCACGAGCATCGTCGCGGTGACCCGCAGGTCGCGGAACGGGCCCTCGATCTGGTCCTTGAGGGTGACACCGAGGACGCCGATCGGGATGGAGCCGACGATCACCAGCCAGCCCATCTGGGCGTCGTGGTCCTTGCGCATCGTCTTGTCGAAGAGCGACCTGGACCACGCGGAGATGATCCGCCCGATGTCCTTGCGGAAGTAGATCAGCACCGCGGCCTCCGTGCCGATCTGTGTGATCGCCGTGAAGGCCGCCCCGGGGTCCTCCCATCCGGAGAAGGCCGCGGTCAGCCGCAGGTGCGCGCTGGAGGAGACGGGGAGGAACTCGGTCAGCCCCTGGACGAGTCCGAGGATGAGAGATTCAAACCAAGACATGAGGTTACGGAGTCCAAGTGCCGATCGGGGGGCGACGGACACGGCGGGCCGCCGCGCGCGCGGTGATCAAGTGGTGATGTGTCGGAGGCAGCGTAGCGCTCCCGGATGACGGGCCCGGCACAGGGGTTTCGAAGGAGGGTGGGCAGGGGAAGCGCGCACGGCTGCCGAACAGGGCGTATGTGTTGACCGGCCCGGGGGCCGCCGCTTACGTTGCTGCCGAGGGAAAGCGCTTGCTATTCCGGTTGTCGCGCCGGCCCGGTCTGCCGCTCTCGCTCCCGTTGCCGGGCCGTTCGTCGGAGGAGTGCTGATCACGCCCATGTCCCCGTCCCCTCCGCTCGCGGGTCGCCGCGTCCGCGCCGCCGTCATCGGCACCGGTGCCATCGCCCGCGGTTCCCATCTGCCCGCGCTCGCCCGGCTCGCGGAGGAGGGTGAGACCGAGGTCGTCGCGGCCGTCGACATCGACGCCGGCGCGGTCGAGGCCTTCTGCGCGGAGGGCGGGATCCCGCACGCCTACACCGACCTGGAGCGGATGCTCGCGGAGCAGCGCCCCGACCTGGTGACGATCTGCACCCCGCCGACCCTGCACCGCGAGCAGAGCGTCGCCGCGCTGCGGGCGGGTGCCTGGGTGTGGTGCGAGAAGCCGCCCGTGCCGACCCTCGCCGACTACGACGCCGTGACGGCCGAGGAGGGGGCCGCCGGGGGGCCGTACGCCGCGATCGTCTTCCAGCACCGCTTCGGGTCCGGTGCCGACCACGTACGGCGGCTGCTCGCCGGGCGGGCGATGGGGCGGCCGCTCGTCGCGCACTGCCAGACGACCTGGTACCGCGACGCCGCCTACTACGCCGCCCCCTGGCGCGGCCGCTGGCGGACCGAGGGCGGAGGTCCCGCGATGGGGCACGGCATCCACCAGATGGACCTGCTGCTCGATCTGCTCGGACCGTGGAGCGAGGTGCGGGCCATGGCCGGCCGGCTCGTGCACGACGTGGAGACCGAGGACGTGTCCACCGCCCTGGTGCGGTTCGACAATGGCGCCATGGCCACGATCGTCAACAGCGTCCTCAGCCCCGACGAGGTCAGCCGCATCCGCGTCGACTGCGAGCACGCCACCGTCGAGCTGACCCATCTCTACGGCCACCGCAACGACGACTGGCGGATCACCCCGGCACCGGACGTCCCCGCGGAACGGGCCGCGGCCTGGCAGGACTTCGGCGCGGACGTACCGAGTTCGCACCTGGCCCAGCTGCGGGAGCTGGTCGCCGGCATGCGGGCGGGCCGGCGGCCGCGCAGCAGCGGCGCCGACGGGCGCACCAGCCTGGAACTGGTCAGCGCCCTGTACAAGGCGGCGTTCACGGACGTGACGGTGAGGCGGGGCGAGATCGGGCCCGGCGACCCCTTCTACACGGCCCTGCACGGGGGCGCTCCCGGCTGGGCACCCCTCGTCGCGCCTGCCGCACCCGCACCTGCCGCGTCCACCGGCGTTCCCGTCGTCGAACCGGCCTCGGGGTCCACCGTGGCTCCCGTCGCCCCGGTGGTCCCGGCCGTTCCGGGCGGCGGCCGGGAGGGGACGGCATGAGCGGGCTGCGCCTGGTCCACACCCACGGCGACCGCGTCACCGTGACCGACTCCGGCAGCGGCGTCGAACTGCTCGCGTACGTCTACCGGCCCGAGGCCGCCTGGGAGGCGCCGAAGCCGTACGTCCACCCGCTGCGCACCCTCGCGGGCGACGTCGTCACCGACTACCGGCCCAACGACCACCGCTGGCACAAGGGGCTGTCGCTGACCGCCTCGCACCTCTCGGGCGCCAACCTGTGGGGCGGCAACAGCTACGTCCACGGCGAGGGGTACCTCGAACTCCCCGAGCGCGTCGGCTCGATGGCCCACGTCGGCTTCGACGAGGTCACGGCGGACGGCGACCGGGCCGTCCTCACCGAGCGGCTGACCTGGCACCCGCACGACGGGGAGCTGTGGGCCGAGGAGCGGCGCCGGATCGAGGTGCACGACGTGGACCGGGCCGCCGGTTCCTGGGCGCTGACCTGGACCAGCGCGATCACCAACTGCCGCCGGGAACCGCTGCGGTTCGGCAGTCCGACCACCGCCGGACGGGAGATGGCCGGCTACACGGGCCTGTTCTGGCGCGGCCCGCGCGCCTTCCGAGGCGGCCGGATCATCGGCCCCGAGGGCGAGGGGCCCGCGCTGATGGGCACGCAGGGCCCCTGGCTCGCGCTGTCCGGCGAGCACGACGGCACCGACGGCCACGCCACGGTCGTCTTCGCGCACGCCCCCGAGAACGATTGGTGCGGCGACGCCGGGTCCCATCCCGCGCACTGGTTCGTCCGCAACGAGCCCTTCGCCGGCCTGGCTCCGTCCTGGGCCTTCCACGACGAACTGGAACTGGCCCCCGGCGACACGCTCAGCCGCCGCTACCGGGTGGTCGTGGCGGACGGCGCCTGGGAGCGGAAGGAGATCACCGAGTACCTGGCGGCGCATCCCTGGTGAGCGCGGTCCGGCCCCCGCCGCCGGCGTGGGCCGCCTCGCGGGGCGCAGCGCCGGAGGGCTCCTGCCCGGTCGACGCCGGGCCCGCGGACCCGGTCCGGGCGGTGCCCCCGGTGGGCCGGGGCCGGGATCGGGTGCGCCCGCGGGCCCGGTCCGGGAGGAGGGCTCTCAGGCGGCGGCCGTCGGGCCCGCCACCGTCCAGCCGGGGACCTGGGGGTGTGCCGAGAGGTCCTCGTGGTGGACCGGGGCGCCACAGGCCGTGCAGGTGACCACGGGGACCATCTCGTGGCCGCAGACGTGCGAGACGACCATGGGACGGTCGTCGTCCGCGCGCAGGTGACGGTCGCCCCACGCCATGAGCGTCAGCAGGACCGGTTCCAGTTCGAGCCCCGCCCGGGTGGGCCGGTACTCGAAGCGCTGCGGGCGCTCGCTGTACGCGCACTTGGTGAGGATCCCCGCGTCCACCAGGCGGCGCAGCCGGGTGGCCAGGATGTCGCGCGGGGCGCCGATGTTGCGCACCAGCTGGTCGAAACGGCCGTTGCCCAGGCACACCTCCCTCAGGACGAGCAGGGAGTACTTCTCGCCGACCAGCGCCAGGGCGTCGGCGATGGAGCAGGGACGCGGATCTTTGGTGGAGGCGGCCATGTCCCCCAGTCTAGAGGGGGGTTGGATTCTCCAACTGGCGGGTTTGTTTTTCCAACTCGCAAGGCTATGGTGAGTCCGGATTTCCTACTCACCGGTAGTCGCCGTGTCCGGCGACCGGTCACCGCCCGGCGGCCAAGGAGGCCCGCACATGCGTGACGCAGTCATCGTCGAAGCCGTACGCACCCCGATCGGCAAGGGCAAGCCGAACGGCTCCCTCGCCCACGTCCACCCCGTGGAACTCCTCGCCCACACCCTGCGTGCCCTCGTCGAGCGCTCCGGCGTCGACCCCGCGCTCATCGACGACGTCATCGGCGGCACCGTCGACCAGGTCGGCGAACAGGCCATGAACACCACCCGGTACGCCGCCCTGTCGGCGGGCTTCCCGGAGACGGTGCCCGCGACCACGGTCGACCGGCAGTGCGGCTCCTCCCAGCAGGCCGTGCACTTCGCGGCGCAGGGCGTCCTCTCCGGCGCCTACGACCTCGTCGTGGCCTGCGGCGTGGAGTCGATGAGCCGGGTGCCGATGTGGTCCAACGTGCCGCCCGGCAAGGACCCCTTCGGCCCGGGCGTCGCCGAGCGCTACCCGCAGGGACTGGTCCCCCAGGGCATCAGCGCCGAACTCATCGCCGCGAAGTGGTCGATCACGCGCGAGCGGATGGACGCCTTCGCCGTCTCCTCGCACCGCAAGGCGGCCGAGGCCTGGCGGGAGGGCCTGTTCGACGCCGAGGTCGCGCCCCTCGACGGGGTCTCGCGCGACGAGTGCGTCCGCCCGGACAGCAGCCCGGACGTGCTGGCGGGGCTCCGGCCCGCCTATCACGACCCCGCCTTCGCGGAGCGCTTCCCGCAGATCGGGTGGAACGTCACCGCGGGCAACGCCAGCCCGGTCAACGACGGCGCCGCGGCCGTGCTGATCACGTCCGGCGACACCGCCGCCCGCCTCGGCCTGCGCCCGCTGGCCCGCCTGCACAGCTTCGCGGTGACCGGCTCCGACCCGCTGCTGATGCTCACGGGGGTCGTCCCGGCGACCGAGAAGGTCCTGCGCCGGGCGGGCCTGCGCCTGGACGACATCGACCTGTTCGAGGTCAACGAGGCCTTCGCCGCCGTCGTCCTCGCCTGGGCCCAGGAGACCGGCGCGGACCTGCGCAAGGTCAACGTGCGCGGGGGCGCGATCGCACTCGGCCACCCGCTGGGCGCGAGCGGCACCCGCCTGACGACGACCCTGGTCCACACCCTGCGCGAACGCGGTTCCCGCTACGCCCTGCAGACCATGTGCGAGGCGGGCGGTCTCGCCAACGCGATGATCATCGAGGGCGTCTGACGCGCGAACACGGCCGACGCGGGGCCGTCCGGAGCGCGGGTGCCGTCCGACGCGCGGGCGCCCCGGTGCGACGGACGGACGGCCGCCGGCGCCCGCACGGGCGCCGGCCGCGGCACGGACGGTGGCGCGTGCGCGGGCCGCGGAGGTGCCGGCGGCGGCCCAGGCCGCGGCGCGTGCCGCGGGGGTGTCAGCGGCGGCGCAGGTGGTGGCGTTTGCGCCAGGCGACCACCGTGCCCGCCGCCGCGGGCAGGGCGATGACCGCCATCGAGACCAGGAAGAGGGGCGAGGTCGGGGAGGAGGCGCTCGCTCCGGCGACGACGTACGCGGTCGTGTTCGGGATCGAACCGAGCGCGGTCGCGGCCAGGAACGGCAGCCAGCCCATGCGGGAGACGGCGGCGCAGTAGTTCGCCGCCCAGAACGGCACCCCCGGGAACAGCCGGGCCGCCAGCATCGACCGCAGTCCGTGGCGGCTCAACTGGCCGTCCGCCGCCTTCAGCAGCCGCCCCCGCAGCAGGGGCCGCAGCGCGTCCTGACCGAGGAACCGGCCGAGCCCGAAGGCGAGCCCGGCTCCCAGCACCGTGCCCGCCAGCGCCGCCCCGGCCCCCAGCTGCGAACCGAACAGCGCCCCGGCTGCCAGGTTCAGCAACGGGCGCGGCACGAACGCCACCGTGCACAGGCCGTACGCCGCCGCGAACACCGACGCGGCGGCGAATCCGCCCAGTTGGGGCGGCCAGCCCTCCGAGAGCAGCCGCTGCGGCTCGAACAGCAGCACGCTCGACGCGGCCGCCGCCAGGAGCACGATCAGGAGCGAGAACCGCGCCCACGGCGAGAGCAGCGTTCTCGCGCGGCGCGTGGCGAACCCCGTCGGCGCCGGGGCGGCGACGGGCAGGGGGAGGGGCGGCAGCGGGAGGACCAGCTCAGCGGCGGCGGCCCGGGGAGAGGCCGTGGCGGTGCCCCCAGAGCGGGTGTGGGCATCGAGCATCCGGTGACACTAACCGAAGGACGGGTGTGATCGCCGTATGGTCTGTCTCACGACCGTCACCGGACGGGCCGCCGCCGCTCCCGTGGCCGGTGCCGG
The DNA here is from genome assembly GCF_055580685.1 of Streptomyces sp. NPDC031554. Classification (NCBI taxonomy): domain Bacteria; kingdom Bacillati; phylum Actinomycetota; class Actinomycetes; order Kitasatosporales; family Streptomycetaceae; genus Streptomyces; species Streptomyces sp. NPDC031554. The sequence continues at coordinate 64,156 of NZ_JBVIKX010000013.1, forward strand.
CCCGCGGTCCGGGGCCCGTCCGGCCGTGGAAAACCGTTCGACACCGGTTCCGCCGTCGGTGAGGATCGACCGCATGTTCCGGTACGCCTTCCTCCTCGTGGCATCCGCGGTCGCGGATGCGCCGAAGGCTGCCGTTCCCGTTCTCGTGGCCGCTGTCGACGGCGCCCGAAGCTGACCCTCTCCGGATCGACCGGCGGACCCCGCAGGGGGAGGGTCGGCGAGTTCCTCGGGGTCCCCGTCCCGGCCGACGCGTCCGTCGCCGCCGGGGCCGTCACACCGCACCCTCCGAGAGGCTCCGAGGTATCGCCATGCCCAAGACGGCTTTCGTGCGCACCAAACCGCATCTGAACATCGGCACGATGGGTCACGTCGACCACGGCAAGACCACGCTCACCGCCGCCATCACCAAGGTCCTCGCCGAGCGCGGCACCGGCACCTTCGTGCCCTTCGACCGCATCGACCGCGCCCCCGAGGAGGCGGCGCGCGGCATCACCATCGACATCGCGCACGTCGAGTACGAGACCGACACCCGGCACTACGCGCACGTCGACATGCCGGGGCACGCCGACTACGTCAAGAACATGGTCACCGGCGCCGCACAGCTCGACGGGGCGATCCTCGTGGTGTCCGCGCTCGACGGGATCATGCCGCAGACCGCCGAACACGTCCTGCTCGCCCGCCAGGTGGGCGTCGACCACATCGTCGTCGCCCTCAACAAGGCCGACGCCGTCGACGAGGGCGAGGACGCCGAGCTGATCGACCTCGTCGAACTGGAGGTCCGCGACCTGCTCACCGCGCACGGCTACGGCGGCGACTCCGCGCCCGTCGTCCGGGTCTCGGGGCTGAGGGCGCTGGCGGGCGACCCGCGCTGGACGGCGGCGATCGACGCGCTGCTCGACGCGGTGGACACCTACGTGCCGATGCCCGAGCGGTACGTGGACGCGCCGTTCCTGCTGCCGGTGGAGAACGTGCTCACCATCACCGGACGCGGGACGGTCGTCACCGGCGCGGTGGAGCGCGGCACGGTCCGCCCCGGCGACCGGGTCGACGTCCTCGGCGCCGGCCTCGGGTCGGTGGTGACCGGCCTGGAGACCTTCGGCAGGCCGATGGAACAGGCGCAGGCCGGGGACAGCGTGGCGCTGCTGCTGCGGGGCGTGCCGCGGGACGCCGTACGGCGCGGGCACGTGGTCGCCGCGCCCGGCAGCGTGGTGCCCAGCCGGCGCTTCACGGCGCGGATCCACGTGCTGTCGGCGCGGGAGGGCGGGCGCTCGACGCCCGTCGCCACCGGCTACCGGCCGCAGTTCCACCTCCGCACGGCCGACGTGGTCGGGGAGGTCGACCTCGGGGAGACGGCCGTCGCCCACCCCGGTGACACGGTCTCCGTGACCGTCGAGCTGGGGCGCGGGGTGCCGCTGGAGCCCGGCCTCGGCTTCGCCGTCCGGGAGGGCGGACGGACCGTGGGGGCGGGCACGGTGACCACCGTGGAGTGACGGCGGCGGACGAGCGGGGTCCCCGTGGGGCCGGTCCGGACCGGCCCCACGGGGACCCCGCGTCCCGGCGGGGCCCGCGTCCCGCCGCGGGAGCGCCGCCCGCTCCGTGCACGCCGCGGCCCCCCTCGGGGGCCCCACGGCCCCGGGGGACGCCCGGGCACAATGACAGGGTGAACGACCCCATACCCGTCACCCGAGCCGTCGATCACGGCACCGCCAAGCTGATGCCCGACGTCGACCGGGATCGGGCCTGGCTGCTCACGGTCGACGGGGCGCCGCAGTCGTACGTCGACCTGGACGAGCCGACGCACCTGGAGTTCGAGTACACCCGGCGGCTCGGGCACGTGCTGGACACCGTCGCCGAGGCCGGCCGGTCGCTGGACGTGCTGCACCTGGGCGGCGGGGCGCTCACCCTGCCCCGGTACCTCGCCGCGACCCGGCCGGGCTCCCGGCAGGACGTCGTGGAGGCCGACCGGGGCCTGCTGGACCTGGTGGCCGAGCACCTGCCGGTCCCGGCCGGCACCGGCGTCACCCTGCACGCGGCCGACGCGCGGGACTGGCTGGAGGCGGCCCCGACGGCCTCCGCCGACGTCCTGGTGGCCGACGTCTTCGGCGGCTCCCGCGTCCCCGCCCACCTGACGACGCTGTCCTACGCCCGTGAGGCCGCGCGGGTCCTGCGCGCCGACGGTGTCTATCTGGCGAACCTCGCGGACGCGGCCCCGTTCGCCTTCCTGCGCTCCCAACTCGCCACCTTCGCGGTGGCGTTCGAGCATCTCGCGGTCATCGCGGAACCGGCGGTCCTGCGCGGCCGGCGGTTCGGCAACACCGTCCTCGTCGCCGCCCACCACCCCCTCGACGTCCCGCCCCTGGCCCGCCGTACGGCCTCCGACGCCTTTCCCGCCCGGGTGGAACACGGCGCGGCCCTGAGGGAGTTCACCGGCGACGCCCGCCCGGTGGCCGACGACGAGGCGGTGCCGTCACCGGTGCCGCCCGAGGGGGCGTTCGGGATCGGGTGAGCCGCGTCGGCCTCCCCTGCGCACGGACGGCGTCCGGAACGGGGAACCCGCGCGGCCCTCAGCCGAGGGCGCCGGTGCCCGCCCCCGGCTCCGCCGGGGCGGCCCGGTCCGGCGTCCCCGGGAGGAGGACGGCGGGGGCCGTGGCCGCCCGCCCGCCGGCCACCGGCTTCGTGCGGCGGGTCAGACGGCGTACGTCCGGTACGCACAGGACCGCCGCCGTGACCACGACGACGAGGACCGCGCAGCCCCACAGGGAGGCCGTGCGGCCGAAGAGGGACTCCGAGGGGCCGGCCAGGGCCGTGGCCAGGGGAACCAGGGCGACCGAACCGAACCAGTCGTAGGCCGAGACGCGGGAGAGCTTCTCCTCCGGGATCTCCTGGTGGAGGGCGGTCATCCAGGACACCCCGAACACCTCCAGGGTGATGCCGGTCAGGAACATCACCGCGCACAGGACGCCGACCGGCACCGGCACGGCGAGGGCCGCCGAGGGCAGGGCCAGGGGGAACACGCACAGGGTGCCGACGAAGAGGAGGCGGCGCGGCTTCCAGCGGGTCATCAGCAGGGCGCCCGCCACCGTGCCCGCGCCGAAGAAGCCGAGGGCGAGACCCCAGGGGCCCGCCCCGCCGAGGTGGTCCCGGGCGACGAGAGGACCGTAGACCGCGTCGGCCGCCCCCACGACGGCGTTGGCGATCGAGAACTGGAGCACCACGCCCCACAGCCAGGGGCGGCCCCTGAACTCCCGCCAGCCCTCCCGCAGGTCGGCCAGCAGGCCGCCGCCGCGCTCGCGGGCCGGGATGTGTCCCACGTCGAGGAAGGCGCGCAGCGACCCGGCGACGGCGAAGGCGGCGGCGTCCGCCGCGAGCACCCAGCCCGGACCGATCACCGCCACCATGGCGCCGCCGAGGGCCGCACCGCCGAGGCCCGCTCCCTGCATCGCCATCCGGAACACCGCGAACGCCCGGCCGGCCTGCTCGCCCCGCACCGAGGACATCAGCATGCCCTCGGCGGCCGGGCTGAAGAACGCCTGACCGGTGCCGCCGAGGGCGGTCAGCAGCATCATCTGCCACAGCCGCGGCTCGCCGGTCAGGACGAGCGCGGCGAACGCGGCCTGCGACACACAGTTGAGGGCGTTGGCCGCGACCATCACCCGGTGCCGCGGCAGGCGGTCCGCGACCGCCCCGCCGATCAGCAGGAACAGCACCAGCGGCAGCGTGCGGGCCGCCGCCACCAGACCCACGTCGCCGCCGTCGCCGCCGGCTTCGAGGACGGCGAACGCGGCGGCGATGAGGGCCCCGTTGGCCCCGAGGCCCGTGACGAACGCGGAGGCCGTCAGCAGGCTGTAGTTGCGGCCCGCCCAGGAGGGTCTGCGCAGGCGGGGGCGGGGATCGGCGGCTGAGGTCACCGGCCGACTATCCCCGCCCGGCCGCCGATCCGGCAAACCGGTCGGCGGGACCGGCCGTCGCTTCGCCGACCGGTCCCGCCGGCCGGGGGCCGGCGCGCGGGCGGTGGCAGGTGGGCGGTGGGGACTCAGCCGCCGGTCGGCTCCCCGTGCAGCCGCACGGTGGCGAGGATCTTCAGGACGGTCGCGTCGGGCAGCTCGTCCTTCACGCCCTTGGCGCCGTACAGGTTCCACGACACGTAGTCGCTGTTGGAGTTCTTGAAGCCGAAGGTGATCGCCTTGCCGTCGCTGGCGCACTTGCCCTTCTGGGGCGTGTTCGTCGACCGTGCCCAGGCGTAGCTGCCCTCGATCCCCGAGGCGGTGGTGAAGGGGGTGGCCTTCTTGTCGGTGGTGATGCTCTTGCGGTCCGGCTCGGTGTAGCCGCCGAACACCCACCAGGCGGGTGTGTTGAGGGCGATCTCGTCGGTGTTCTTGGCCCCTTCGGCACCCTTGCTGCCGACCATGGCCAGCGCGGTGTCGTCGGTCTTGCCGTCCTTGTCGTCGTCGGACGTGCACCACTTGGACTTGTACTCGGCGGTGCCCCCCTGGATGATCGCGTCGTAGCCGTCGGGCTGCTCCTTGTCCTCCCACTCGAAGCCCTGGCTCAGGCCCGGCGACTGGACCTCCCAATCGGCGGGCACGTCGAAGGCGATGCCCCACTTGGGGTTCACGACGACCTTCCAGCCCGCCACGGTCGGCTTCTCGGTCTCGGCGGTGCGCGGGTTGTCGTCCGTGCCGGCCGAGGAGGACTGCGAGCCGCTCGGCTCGGCCGACACCGTGGGGCTCGCACCGGCCTTGCCCTTGGCCTCCGGCTGCTCGTCGTCGCCGCCCAGCACCAGGAACCCGGTGACACCGGCGGCCAGGACGACGGCCGCGGCCGCCACGATCGCGACCACCTTCGTCCGGTTCCCGCCGCCCCCGCCGGGCTGCGGGGAGCCCGGGCCCCCCGGCACGCCCCACTGGGCGGTCTGCGCGTAGGCGCCCGGGTGCTGCGGATAACCGGGCTGCTGCTGGTATCCGGGCTGCTGGTACGGATTCGGCTGCGGGTGTCCCGGCTGCTGGTACGGGTTGTTCTGCGCCGGCGGGTTCTGCTCTCCCCCGGGCGGCTGCTGTCCTGGCCACATGGCCGGAAACCCTAGTGCCGTCCATGACACGAACAGGTCACCGCCCCTCGTCAGGGTGGTACCGAATCGGCCGGGGCGCACCCCTTCCGCGAGGAATGCCCGCTCCTTCCCCCTGGTCAGCGGACTCTACTCGTGGGTAACATCGCGGCATGAGCGCAGACCGGATGTCCATCGGCGAGATGCTCGCCGCCACCGTGCCCATGGCCCGGACCCTGAACCTCGAGTTCCTGGAGACGGGGCCGGAGAAGGCCGTGCTGGCCCTGCCGGACCAGGAGGCGTTCCACAACCACGTGGGCGGGCCGCACGCCGGGGCGATGTTCACCCTCGGCGAGTCCGCGAGCGGGGCGATCGTCCTCGCCGCGTTCGGGGACCAGCTGTCCCGGGCCGTGCCGCTCGCCGTGCGCGCCGAGATCGCCTACCGCAAGCTCGCGACGGGGCCCGTCACGGCGACCGCGACGCTGGGCCGCCCGGCCGCCGAGGTCGTCGCCCAGCTCGACGCGGGGGAGCGGCCCGAGTTCCCGGTGGCGATCGAGATCCGCCGCGAAGACGGGGCCGTCACCGGAGAGATGACCGTGGTGTGGACACTGCGGCCCAACGGCTGAGCGGACCGGTCACCGGTCCGGGCCCCCGGGCCCCGGACGCGTCCGGGGCCGCGGTCGTCCCCGGGGCCCGCGCCCGCCCGTCGCGCCTGCCCGCCGCGCCCGCCGGCGCGGCGCGCGACGGTGTCGCCCGGCGCCCGTGACCTTCCCCGCCCGCACCGCCCGGTGCGGGCGCTTCGCGCCGCCGTCGCCCCGCCCGTGCCGCCGCCGGGGCGCCGGCGCTACGCCGCCCCTGCGGCCCTCGCCCGCACGGGGCGGGACCGTTCGCGCCCCGGCGCGCCGGTCTCCTCCAGTTCCGCCACGAACTCCTTGAGCCAGGAGACGAACTCCGGGCCCAGGTCGTCCCGGTCGCAGGCCAGCCGGACCACCGTGCGCAGGTAGTCGGCCTTGTCGCCGGTGTCGTAGCGGCGGCCGGAGAAGACGACGCCGTGCACCGTGCCGCCCGCGGCCAGTTCCTGGAGGGCGTCGGTGAGCTGGATCTCGCCGCCGCGGCCCGGCTCCGTGCGCTCCAGGACGTCGAAGACCGCGGGGTCGAGGACGTACCGCCCGATGACCGCGTACCGGCTCGGCGCGTCCCCGGGCGCGGGCTTCTCCACCAGCCCCGTGACCCGTACGACACCGTCCTCGCCGGACGGCTCCACGGCCGCGCAGCCGTAGAGGTGCACCTGCTCCGGCGGCACCTCCATCAGCGCGACCACGCTGCCGGCGCGCCGGTCGCGGACCTCCAGCATGCGGCTGAGGAGCGCGTCGCGCGGGTCGATGAGGTCGTCGCCGAGAAGGACGGCGAACGGCTGGTCGCCCACGTGGTTGCGGGCGCACAGCACGGCGTGACCGAGGCCGAGCGGGTCGCCCTGGCGGATGTGGTGGATGTCCGCGAGCCGGGCCGGATCGCGGACCGCGTCCAGCCGCACGGTGTCGCCCTTGGCCGCGAGGGCCTGCTCCAGTTCGAAGGCGTGGTCGAAGTGGTCCTCGATGGCCCGCTTGTGGCGGCCCGTGATCATCAGCACGTCGTCCAGACCGGCCGCGGCGGCCTCCTCGACGACGTACTGGATGGCCGGCTTGTCGACCACCGGGAGCATCTCCTTCGGCGTCGCCTTCGTCGCCGGGAGGAAACGGGTGCCGAGCCCGGCCGCCGGGACGACCGCCTTGCGGACGGCGGGGGCGGCCGGGACACGGCCGGCAGGGGGCTCGGGAAGGGCGGAGGGGTGGGGGGCGTTCATGGCGGTCATGCTGGACCACGGGGATGGGAGTTCCCCGGGAGACACCTCTGAGACTCCTGTGCCCGGAGACTCCTGTGCCCGGAGGGCCCCGCGCCCTGGGACTCCCGTGCGCGCGGGCCGGACCGCTCACCCGCCCGCCCGGACGGGGCGGCGGCTCCGGATCCGCACCGGAGCCGGGCGGGGCGCACCACGGGGCGGGCCGGCCGCGGGGCCGACCCGGTAGGCTTCCCGGCGTGCGCCCGTTCCCGGTGCGCCGGAAGCAGGACTCGCGCGGGAGGAGCCGGCGGTGCACGTCCAGGAATGGCTCGAGGCCGTACCCCCGGTCGCCATCTACGCGTTGGTGGGTCTGGTCATCGGACTGGAGAGCCTGGGCATCCCCCTGCCGGGCGAGATCATCCTCGTCTCCTCGGCGCTGCTGGCCTCGCAGCACGGCGACATCAACCCCGTGATCCTCGGCGCCTGCGCCACCGCGGGTGCGGTGATCGGCGACTCCGTCGGCTATGCCATCGGCCGCAAGGGCGGCCGCCCGATGCTGGCCTGGCTGGGCAAGAAGTTCCCCCGGCACTTCAGCGAGGGGCACATCGCCACGGCGGAGCGGTCCTTCGAGAAGTGGGGCATGTGGGCCGTCTTCTTCGGCCGCTTCGTCGCCCTGCTGCGGATCTTCGCCGGACCGCTCGCGGGCGTGCTGCACATGCCGTACTGGAGGTTCTTCACCGCCAACCTGCTCGGCGGCATCGTCTGGGCGGGCGGCACGACGGCCGTCATCTACTACGTGGGCGTCGTCGCGGAATCCTGGCTGAAGCGGTTCTCCTGGCTGGGCCTGGTGCTGGCCGTGCTCATCGGCCTCACCTCGATGATCGTGCTCAAGCGCAAGGCGAAGAACGCCGCGCGGCAGGCCGGGACGGAGACCGGGACCGCCGCCGAGCCGAAGGCCGGGACGGTGACGGCCGCCGAGTAGGCCGTCGCCGCGCGCCGTCGCGGTGCCCCTACCCGTGGACCTCGCCGTGGGCCTTCGCCAGGTCGGCGTAGAGCGTGCCGTTCAGCGTGAGGCCCTGACGCTCCTCCTCCGTCAGCGGCCGCCTGACCCTCGCCGGCACCCCCGCGACCAGCGACCCCGGCGGCACCTCCATGCCCTGCGGCACCAGCGCCTGCGCGGCGACCAGCGAACCGGCCCCGATCACCGCGCCGTTGAGCACGGTCGCGCCCATCCCGATCAGGCAGTCGTCCCCGACGCTCGCCCCGTGGACGACCGCGTTGTGGCCGACGGAGACGCGCTCGCCGATGGTCACGGGGAAACCGGGGTCGGCGTGCAGCGTGCAGTTGTCCTGGACGTTGCTCCACGCCCCGACCGAGATCCGCTCCACGTCACCGCGCAGCACGGCGCCGTACCAGACGCTCGCGCCCGCCGCCAGCGTCACGTCCCCGATGACGGAGGACGTCGGCGACACGAACGCCTCCCCGTCGATCCTCGGCTCCCTGCCGCCGATGCCCACGATCAGCGCCTTGTGCGTCATCACCGTCTCCTCGCGTTCGTCCGTCCCCGCACCGTACGTCACCCGGTGGGGTGAAGATCACAGGTCTCCGGCGTCCTGGCGGCAGCACGTGCTGAGTACGGTGAGCGGGTGCCGAAGCGCAAGAACACGTTCTCCTCATGGCGGCGCCGCCTCGCCCAGCGGGCCGTCCACGCGGGCTGGGACTGGGTGCGGCGCACCGGTTCGGTCACCGCCGAGCACCCCGGCGGACTCCGCTTCGGCTCGATCGGCTCCGGCACCCGGCTCGCCTTCCCGCTCGGCACCGTCTTCGGCGAACCCTGGATCCACCTCGGCGCGCACTGCATCGTGGGCGAGCAGGTCACGCTGACGGCCGGTCTGATGCCGGACCTCGACCTCGGCCCCGACCCGATCCTGCGGATGGGCGACGGCGTCGTGCTGGGCCGCGGCAGCCACGTCATCGCCGACACGACGGTCACCATCGGCAGCGACTGCTACTTCGGGCCGTACGTCTACGTCACCTCCACCAACCACTCCTACGACGACCCGCACCAGCCCATCGGCCGGCAGTGGCCGCGGATGGAACCGGTCGAGATCGGCTCCGGCTGCTGGATCGGCACCGGCGCGGTGATCCTGCCGGGGGCGCGGATCGGACGGAACGTCGTCGTCGCGGCCGGTGCGGTGGTGCGCGGCACGGTGCCCGACCACGCCGTGGTGGCGGGGGCGCCCGCCCGGGTCGTACGCCGGTGGACCCCCGCCGACGGCTGGCAGCCGCCGCTGCGCACCCCGGCCCCGGTGCCGATCCCCGACGGGGTGACCTCCGACCAACTGGTCGCGCTGTCCGGCCTCGACGAGGAGTCGGCGGCGAGGCTCGCCGCACTCGAACCGGAAAGGTGACGGGTACGGCGTCGCCCGGCCGCCGTCGGCCGAGCGGCGCAGGACAGTAAACTCCGTCATCCAGACTGGCGGACTCCGGACAGCGTCCGGACAGGGCTCATTGGACGGAACGTGTCGGACCTCGACCTGCTGACCCGGTCCCTGGCGCGCAACGTCAAACGCTGGCGCACCGACCGCGGCTTCACCCTCGACACCCTCGCGGCCCGCGCCGGAGTCAGCCGCGGCATGCTGATCCAGATCGAGCAGGCCCGCACCAACCCCAGCCTCGGCACCGTCGTCAAGATCGGCGACGCGCTCGGCATCAGCATCACCACCCTCCTCGACTACGAGCAGGGGCCCAAGGTCCGCGTCGTCCCCGCCGACCAGGTGGTGCGGCTGTGGCACACCGACGCGGGCAGCTACAGCAGGCTCCTCGCCGGCACGGAGGCCCCCGGCCCGCTGGAGATGTGGGACTGGCGGCTGATGCCGGGCGACAGCAGCGGCTCCGACCCGCACCCGGCCGGCACGGTCGAGATCGCCCACGTCACCGCCGGTGAACTCACCCTCACCGTCGAGGGCACGCAGCACCGCGTCCCGGCCGGTGCCAGCGTCACCTTCGAGGCCGACGCCGCCCACACCTACGCCAACCGGGGCGAGGTCCCGACCGAGATGGTGCTCACCGTGTCGGTGCCGCCCGTGCACTGAGACACCCCGCCGACCGGCCCGGCACCGCTGTTAGCGTGCGGCCATGGACGCACCCCTCGGACACTTCGACGACGCCGCCTCCGCCCCCGACCGCCTCGACGACCTGGTCGGCCCGGTCGCCGAGGCGGTACGCCACTGGAGCGGCACCGTCCCCGCCGACCGGATCGTCTACGTCGACACCGACCCGCGGTGGGCCGACACGGCCGTCTTCGTCGAGCACTACGGACGGGAACTGCTGGAGCGGTCGGCGAACTGCGTGGTGGTGGCCGGCAAGCGCGGCACCGAGACCACCCTGGCCGCGTGCGTCGTGCTCTCCACCACCCGCGTCGACGTCAACGGCGTGGTGCGCCGCCGGCTCGGCGCCCGCAAGGCGTCCTTCGCCGCGACGGACACGGCGGTGGGGGAGACCGGCATGGAGTACGGCGGCATCACCCCCGTGGGGCTCCCCGCCGCCTGGCCGCTGCTGGTGGACCCGGCCGTCGTCGACCTGCCGTACGTCCTCGTCGGCAGCGGGCGACGGCGCGGCAAGCTGCTGGTGCCCGGCACGGCGCTCGCCGAACTGCCCGGCGCGGTGGTGCTGGACGGGCTGGGCGTCGCGCTCTGATCAGCCCAGCCGGGGGATCTCGATCGCCGGGCAGCGGTCCATCACCATCTCCAGGCCGGCGGCCCGGGTGCGCGCACGGGCCGCCTCGTCGACGACGCCGAGCTGGAACCACACCGCCTTCGCGCCCTTGGCGACCGCCTCGTCCGCGACGGCCCCGGCGAGGTCGCTGTTGACGAACACGTCCACCACGTCCACGTCGAAGGGGATGTCCGCGAGGGAGGCGTACCCCCGCTCCCCGTGCACGGTCTCCGCCTTCGGGTGGACGGGGACGACCCGCTTGCCGTGGCGCCGGAGCACCTCCGCGACCCCGTACGCCGCCCGGCGCGGGTTCGTGGACAGCCCCACCACCGCCCAGGTGTCGCCCAGCTCGGTCAGGATCCTGCGGACGGTTGCCTCGTCGCCGTGCACGGCGGCCTCCTCTGACGGACGGACATCGCGGGACGCCGAACGGCGCCCATCCGCTCAACATCGGACGGCCGCCACCGATTCCGCACCCGGGACTGCGGGCGGCCCCTCGTCCGCCTACGCTCGGGCGCGTGCTGCGCATCATCGACCCCCGAACCGGCGAGCCCGTCGTCGCCGCCCCCGTCCGCCGCGGCCTCACCCGTGTCGAGGCCCACGCCTCGGGGTGCGGCGGCGGCACGCTCCGCGTCCTCCTCGTCGCCGACCTCGTCGTGCGGGTGCTGGAACTCGGCGGTACGTCGGTCCTGCCCGTCCTGACCGGCGAACGCGAGCAGGCGGAACTGCGGGCGGCCGCCACCCGGCTCGGCGTCCGCCCCTTCGAGGACGGCAGGGACGTCTCCGCGGGATTCGGCGAGGCCCAGACCGTGCACGTGGCGGCGGAGGCCGACGCCGCGGCGGGGGAGGGCGTGTGGGTGCCGGTCGCGGCCGTGCGACCGGACACCCCGGCCGGCGCGGCGCCCGAGCCCGCCGCCCTGCGCCTCGCCCTCCTCTCCCCTCACCACCGCGCCCCCGCCGCCCTCGACGAGGCCGCGCTGCGCGAGGCCGGCACCACCCTGACCCGTTGGCGCCGGGCCGTCGCCGGCTGGGCGCGGAGCCCTTCCCGGCCGGTCCCCGAGGACCTGCGCCTGCGGCTGCGGGCCGCCTGGGAGGACGACCTGGACCTGCCCGCCGTGCTGCGCGTGCTGCGCTCGGTGGAGGAGGCCGGGCCCCGGCTCCCGGACGGCGCCCGCTTCGAGACGTACGCCTACGCCGACCGCCTCCTCGGCCTCGAACTCACCCGCGACGTCGGAACCCCGGCGTGAGCGCCGGCACCGAGGCCGGACCGCCGCGCCGGCTGGTCGTCCTGCGGCACGCCAAGTCGGCCCGGCCCCAGGGCGTGCCCGACCACGAGCGGCCGCTCGCCCCGCGCGGCCTGCGCGACGCCCCGGCGGTCGGCCGCGCGCTGGCCGGGACCGGCCACCTGCCCGATCTCGCCCTGTGCTCCACCGCCGTACGCGCCCGCCGGACCTGGGAACTGGCCTCGGCCCGGTGGGACACCGCGCCGCCCGTACGGTACGAACCGCGTCTGTACGCCGCCGACGCGGCCGAGCTGCTGGCCGTGGTCCGCGCGACACCCGCCGGGGTCGGCACCCTGCTGCTGGTCGGCCACAACCCCGGTCTGCAGGAACTCGTCCTCGACCTGGCCGCGGACGCCCCCGGCGGTGCGACGGACGGGATCCGGGCGAAGTTCCCCACCTCCGCCGTCGCGGTCCTGACCTGGCACGGCCCGGCCTGGAGCGACCTGCGGCCGGGCGCGGCCCCGCTGACCTGGACGGCCGTGCCGCGGGGGCGCGAGGACGGCGGCTGAGGGGACACCGGTGACGGCATAGGCTGGCCCGATGCAGGACGAGTACCGCACCGTCGCCCGCCCGGGCGTGCACGAGACCGAGATCAACCGCTCCCGCTTCCTGTGCGCGCTCGCCCCGGCCGCCACCGAGGAGGAGGCGCAGGCCTTCGTCGCGGCCGTCCGCAAGGAGCACGCCGACGCCACCCACAACTGCTGGGCCTACGTCATCGGCGCCGACGCCTCCGTCCAGAAGGCCAGCGACGACGGCGAACCCGGCGGCACCGCGGGCGTCCCGATGCTCCAGATGCTGCTGCGCCGCGACATGCGCTACGTCGTCGCCGTCGTCACCCGCTACTACGGCGGGGTCAAGCTCGGCGCAGGCGGGCTCATCCGCGCCTACGGCGGTGCCGTGGGCGAGGCACTGGACACCCTGGGCACCCTCACCCGCCGCCGCTTCCGGCTGGCCACGGTGACCGTCGACCACCAGCGGGCCGGCAAGGTGCAGAACGACCTGCGCGCCACCGGCCGCGAGGTCCGCGACGTGCGCTACGGCGAGGCGGTCACCATCGAGATCGGCCTCCCCGAGGCCGACGTCGACGCCTTCCGCGCCTGGCTCGCCGACGCGACGGCGGGGACGGCGGGGTTCGAGACGGGCGGCGAGGCGTACGGCGACGCGTGAGGGGCGGTGGCCGGGGACGGCGCCGGCTCAGGACGGCACGACGTCACACCGGGATCCCGCGGCACGGCGATATCTGACATTCCATCCAAAGCGGGCACCAAGGGCCGAACTTGGCGGAGCGGCCGCCCCTGCTGCCGTGGCCTCCCGATACGCTCGGGAACCATGAGGCTCCTGCACACTTCCGACTGGCACCTCGGCCGGGCATTCCACCGGGTGAACATGCTCGGCGCCCAGGCCGGATTCATCGGCCACCTCGTCGACACCGTGCGGGAGCGCGAGGTGGACGCCGTGCTCGTGTCGGGGGACGTGTACGACCGCGCGGTACCACCGCTCGCCGCCGTCGAGCTGTTCGACGACGCCCTGCACCGCCTCGCCGGTCTGGGCGTGCCCACGGTGATGATCTCCGGCAACCACGACTCCGCCCGGCGGCTCGGCGTGGGCGCCGGACTGATCCGGCGCGCGGGCGTCCACCTGCTGACCGACCCGGCCGCGGCCGGCACGCCGGTGATCCTGGGCGACGCCCACGGCGACGTCGCCCTCTACGGCCTCCCCTATCTCGAACCCGCCCTGGTCAAGGACGAGTTCGGCGTGGAGAAGGCCGCGCACGAGACGGTGCTCGCCGCCGCCATGGACCGGGTCCGGGCCGACCTCGCGGGCCGCCCGCCGGGAACCCGCTCGGTCGTCCTCGCGCACGCCTTCGTCACGGGCGGCCGGCCCAGCGAGAGCGAGCGCGACATCACCGTCGGCGGGGTCGCCTCCGTGCCGGCCGGTGTCTTCGACGGCGTCGACTACGCGGCGCTCGGGCACCTGCACGGCTGCCAGACCCTCACCGAGCGCGTGCGCTACTCCGGCTCCCCGCTGCCGTACTCCTTCTCGGAGGCCGACCACCGCAAGACCATGTGGCTCGTCGACCTCGACGCCGGCGGAGAGGTCACCGCCGAGCGGATCGACTGCCCCGTCCCCCGTCGACTGGCCCGGCTGCGCGGCACGCTGGAGGAACTGCTCGCCGACCCCCTGCTCGACCGGCACGAGGAGGCGTGGGTCGAGGCGACCCTCACCGACGCCGTGCGCCCGGCCGACCCCATGGCCCGGCTCACCGACCGCTTCCCGCACACCCTCAGCCTCGTCTTCGCCCCCGAGCGCGCCCCGGACGACCCCGACGTGTCCTACGCCCGGCGCCTCGCGGACCGCAGCGACCAGGAGATCGCCGAGGACTTCGTGGCGCACGTGCGCGGCGCGGGCCCCGACACGCACGAACAAGGCGTGCTGCGGGACGCCTTCGACGCGGTGCGCGCGGACGACAGCGCGCGGGAGGTGACCCGGTGAGGCTGCACCGCCTCGACCTGACCGCCTTCGGGCCCTTCGGCGGCAGGCAGAGCGTCGACTTCGACGAGCTGTCCGCCGCCGGGCTCTTCCTGCTCCACGGGCCGACGGGCGCGGGCAAGACCTCCGTCCTGGACGCCGTGTGCTACGCGCTGTACGGCTCCGTCCCCGGCGCCCGGCAGAGCGGTCAGGGCCTGTCGCTGCGCAGCGACCACGCCGCCCCCGGCACCCGCACCGAGGTCACCCTCGAACTCACCGTCGCCGGAAGGCGGTTGGAGGTCACCCGGCAGCCGCCCTGGGAGCGCCCCAAGAAGCGCGGCACCGGCACCACCGTCGAGAAGGCCCAGACCTGGCTGCGCGAGCACGACGCCGTCGCCGGGACCTGGAAGGACCTCAGCCGCTCCCACCAGGAGGTCGGCGAGGAGATCACCCAACTGCTCGGCATGAGCCGCGAGCAGTTCTGCCAGGTCGTGCTGCTGCCCCAGGGCGACTTCGCACGGTTCCTGCGCGCCGACGCCGAGGCCCGCGGCCGGCTGCTCGGCCGCCTCTTCGACACCCGGCGCTTCGCCGACGTCGAGAAACGGCTCGCCGAGCGCCGGCGTACGGCCGAGGCGCGCGTGCGGGAGGGCGACGCGGCGCTCCTGGCCGACGCGCACCGCATGCAGCAGGCCGCCGGCGACGCCATGGACCTGCCCGAAATGGCACCGGGCGAGCCGGGCCTGGCCGAGGCCGTGCTGACCGCCGCCGCCATGGCCCGCTGCACCGCCCGGGAGCGGCTGACGATCGCCGAGTGCGGCCGTCTGGCCGCAGGCTCCGTGCAGGCGGCCGCCGAGCGCGCGCTGGCCGACGCGCGCGAACTCGACCGGTCGCAGCGGCGGTTCGCCGAAGCGCGGGAGCGGGCCCGGCTGCTGGAGGAGCGGGCCGGAGCCCACCGTGAGGCGCGGGCGCGGCAGGAACGGGCGCGCAAGGCCGAGGCGGTGGCGCCGGCTCTGGAACTGCGGGAGGCCGCCGACGCCGAGCACCGCGGGGCCGCCGCCGCCGAGGCACGCGCACGCGCGCTGCTGCCGGAGCGGTTCGCCGACGCCGGCGCGGCCGGACTCGCCTCCGCCGCCCGCCGCGCCGCGGAGGAGCTGGGTGGGCTGGAGTCGGCCCGCCGCGGCGAACGACGGCTGGCCGCACTCCTCGCGGAGCGCACCGACCTGGACCGCCAGGAGCGCGCCGACGAGGACGTGCTCGCCGAGACCGAGGGCTGGCTCGCCGACTGGGACGCCACCCGCGCGGCGCTCCAGGAGCGGGTCGAGTCCGCCCAGGAGGCCGCCACCCGCGCCGAACAGCTCGCCGGGCAGCGCGAGCCCGCCCGCCGCCGGCTGGCCGCCGCCCGGCTGCGCGACCGGCTAGCCTGTGACACCGACGACGCCCGGCGGGAGGCGCTCGCCGCCGGTGAGCGGGCACTGGCGGCCCGCACCCACTGGCTCGACCTCAAGGAACAGCGGCTCAGCGGCATCGCCGCCGAACTGGCCGCCACCCTGCGCGCGGGCGAACCCTGCGCGGTCTGCGGCGGCACCGACCACCCCGCTCCCGCCCGCAAGGTTGCCGGACACGTCGGCCGGGAGGCGGAGGAGGAGGCCCTCGCCGCCTACCAGCGCGCCGAACAGGAGCGCACGGACGCCGAGCGCGACCTCGGACGCCTCCGGGAGGACCTCGCCGCCGCCCGCGCCGAGGCCGGAGACACCCCCACCGGACAACTCGCCGCGGAGAGCGACGAGTTGGAACGCGTCCACGATCAGGCCCGCCGGGACGCCTCCGCGCTGCACTCCGCGCGCGAGGAGCTGCGCCGGGCCGAGCAGGAACACGAGCGCCGCACGGCCGCCCAGCGGGAGGCCGCCGTCAGGGCCGCCTCCCGGGTGGGCCACCGCGAGCGGCTGGAGCGCGAACGCCTCGCTCTGGAGGAGGAGCTGGCCGAGGCGCGGGGCAGCTCACCGAGTGTGTCCGCACGGGCGGAGAAGTTGGAGCGGCAGGCCGCGCGGCTCGCCGACGCGGCCGACGCGGCCCGCGCCGCCGAGGAGAGCGCCGGCCGCCTCAAGGCCGCCGACGGCCGCCTCGACGAGGCCGCCTTCCGGGCCGGCTTCGACACCCCGCAGGCCGCCGCCGACGCCCTCCTCGACGAGGCGGACCACCGCGACCTGCAACACCGCCTGGACGCCTGGCAGTCCGAGGAGGCCGCCGTACGGGCCGTCCTCGCCGAGCCCGGCACCGTGGCCGCCGGCCACCGGCCCCCCGTCGACCTCGCCGCAGCCGAGCACGAGGCCGGCCGGGCCGCCGAACGGCTGCGCCGGGCCGCCTCCGCCCAGGACGCGGCCGCCCGCCGCTGCGCCGAACTCGACCGGCTCTCCGCGCACGCGGCCGACGCCGTACGGCGGCTCGCACCGCTGCGCGAGGAGTACGAGCGGGTGGCCCGCCTGGCCAGCCTCACCGCGGGCACCTCGGCGGACAACGAGCGCAAGATGCGCCTGGAGGCGTACGTCCTGGCCGCCCGTCTGGAACAGGTGGCCGCCGCCGCGACCGTCCGCCTCCAGCGCATGTCGTCCGGGCGGTACACCCTCGTGCACTCCGACGACCGGGCCGGGCGCGGCCGCAGCGGGCTCGGCCTGCACGTCGTCGACGCCTGGACCGGACGCGAACGGGACACGGCCACGCTGTCCGGCGGCGAGACCTTCTTCGCCTCCCTCGCCCTCGCCCTCGGCCTCGCGGACGTCGTCACCGACGAGGCGGGCGGGGTCCGGCTGGACACCCTCTTCATCGACGAGGGGTTCGGCAGCCTCGACGACCAGACGCTGGACGAGGTCCTCGACGTCCTCGACTCCCTGCGCGAACGCGACCGCAGCGTAGGCATCGTGAGCCACGTCGCCGACCTGCGGCGGCGCGTCCACGCCCAGCTGGAGATCGTGAAGGGACGGTCCGGATCGGTGGTGCGGCAGCGTGGTCAGTGACCGAGCGGGCGCCGGGGCAGCGGCGAGGAGTAGACGACACTGGTCGTGACCGACCCCAGGCCGCCGATCTTCCCCGTCAGCTCCTCCAGGTGCCGCATGGAGCGGGCGGCGACCTTGATGACGAAGCAGTCGTCGCCCGTGACGTGATGCGCCTCCAGGATCTCGGGCGTGACGGCCACGAGGTCGTGGAAGGGCTTGTAGTTGCCGTTGGGGTAGCGCAGCCGCACGAACGCCAGGATCGACAGCCCCAGCCGCTCGGGATCCACGACCGCCGCGTACCCCTGGATGACGCCCGCCTCCTCCAGCCGCCGCACCCGCTCGGTGACCGCGCTCGCGGACATCGACACGGCCCGCGCCAGGTCGGCGAAACTGGCCCGGCCCTCCCGCTGGAGGACCTCGAGAATGCGCCAGTCGGTGGCGTCCGGGGAATACACGGTCATTGCCGAGGAATACCAGGGGAATCCCCGGTCCGGCAAGATCCACGCCGGGGAACGGCCCTTCAACGGGACGGCCGGCGGCCGTAGATTTCCGGTCATCCCCACCACACCGAGAGGCCCACAGATGACCGCCACCCCCGCCGTTGCGCCCGCCGCCGCCGTGGCCACCCCCGCCGTCGTGACCGCCACCGCCGTGGCCGCCGCCCCCTCGCCCGCCGCCGACCGCGTCCTGCGGTTCGCCCCCGCCGCCCCGGCCGACGCCGCCGCCCACTTCCGGGCCTCCCTCGTCTTCCACGCCGACGTCTCCGACGTGGCCGCCGCGCTGGAGGCCGGCGGCGGCCCCGGCTTCGTCGTCCTGGACTCCCGCTCCACCGAGTCCTGGGACCAGGGCCACATCCCCGGCGCAGTCCACCTGCCGACCGCGCTCATCGCCGAGCGGGCCGGGCAGCTCCTCGACAAGGACGTGCCGGTGGTGACGTACTGCTGGGGCCCCGGCTGCAACGGGGCCACCCGGGCCGCCCTCGCCCTCGCCGAACTCGGCTACCGGGTCAAGGAGATGCTGGGCGGCTTCGAGTACTGGGTGCGCGAGGGCTTCGCGTTCGAGACCCGGCAGGGTCCCGAGCGGCGCGGCGCCGATCCGCTCACTTCCCCGGTGGTGGCGGCGGACTGCGGCTGCTGAACGAGGGCCGCGGCACGGACCGGCCGGGCGGTCCGCCCCTGCGTCCCGCCGACCCGCCGACCGCTCGCGGGTGCGACCGGCCACCGTGGGTGCGGGGCCCGCTCCGCCGGCCCGTCCCCGGGCCGGCCCGCCGGTGCCCCTGCCCGTCGCCGGGATGACCGCCCGCGCCGGGCCAGCCCGCCGCACGTCCTTGCGGCCGCCGCCCCCGTGGGACGGTCGGCCGGCGTGGCGCGCGCCGCCGCCGGCGGGGCCGCACGGGGCCGAGGGTGCGGCGACCGGCCGTGCACCCGCCCGCTGCCGGGGGACGGGCGGCGAGCAGCCGCCGCCCGTGCCGCCCGCCGCTGTCCGCGTCCCCGGTCGGGCCTGCGCCCGCAGAGTTGCTCGGCGTACGGCCGAGGGTGCGGCAGCCGGCCGGAGCGGGGCGGCGGGCTGGGTGGGGCCTGCCGGTGTCAGAGCCGTGCCAGCTCCTCCACCAGGTCGTCCAGACCCAGGGAGCCCTGTGAGAGGGCCGCCATGTGCCACGACTTGAGGTCGAAGGCGTCGCCGCGACGGGCCCGGGCCCGTTCCCGGCCCAGCAGCCAGGCGCGTTCGCCGAGCTTGTAGCCGATCGCCTGGCCGGGGATGCTCAGGTAGCGGGTCAGCTCGCTCGCCACGTAGTCCCCGGGGCGGCTGCTGTGCGCGTCGAAGAACTCCTCGGCCAGCTCCGGCGTCCAGCGCTCGCCCGGCCGGAAGGGGGAGCCGGCCGGGATCTCCAGCTCCGCGTGCATGCCGATGTCGATGATGACGCGCACGGCGCGCAGCATCTGCGCGTCCAGGTAGCCGAGGCGCTGCTCGGCGTCCGTGAGGAAGCCCAGTTCGTCCATCAGCCGCTCCGCGTACAGCGCCCAGCCCTCGGCGTTGGCGCTGACCATGCCCACGGTGGCCTGGTAGCGGGAGAGGTCCTTGGCCACGTAGGTCCACTGGGCCAGCTGGAGGTGATGGCCGGGGACCCCCTCGTGGTACCAGGTGGAGACCAGGTCGTAGACCGGGAAGCGGGTCAGGCCCATGGTCGGCAGCCAGGTGCGGCCGGGCCGGGAGAAGTCCTCGGACGGCGGCGTGTAGTAGGGGGCCGCGGCGCCGCCGGGCGGCGCGACGCGCGACTCGACCCTGCGCACCGGTGCGGCGAGTTCGAAGTGGGTGCCGTCCAGCGCGTCGACGGCCTGGTCCATGAGTCCCTGGAGCCAGTCGCGGACCTCGTCGACGCCCTCGATGTGCCGGCCGTGCTCGTCGAGGTGCGCGAGCGCCGTCCACGGCGTCGCGGCGCCCGGCAGGACCTTCTCCGCCTCCTGCCGCATCTCGGCGAGGAGCCGGTGGTACTCGGCCCAGCCGTAGGCGTACGCCTCGTCGAGGTCGAGGTCGGTGCCGTTGTAGTAGCGCGCCCAGCGGGCGTACCGCTCCCGACCGACGGTGTCCGGGGCGCCCTGCACGGCCGGCACGTACACGTCCCGCATCCAGTCCCGCAGTTCGCCCAGGGCGGCGTTCGCGGTGCGGGCCGCCTGCTCCAGTTCGGCGCGCAGCGCCTCGGGGCCGGCGGAGACGAAGTCCTCGAACCAGCCGCGGCCCGAGCCGTCGGTGTCCGTCCACTCCGCGAGCTGCTCCGTGAAGGTGACCGCCGGCCGGGGAGCCCCGTACAGCTTGCGCTCCAGGCCGAGCGCCAGGGACTCCCGGTAGCCCGCCAGCGCGGCGGGCACCGCGCGCAGCCGCTCGGCGATCGCAGCCCAGTCCGCCTCGGTCTCCGCGGGCGTCACGGTGAACACCTCGCGCACCTGGTGCGCCGGCGAGGACAGGTTGCTGACCTCGCGCAGGCCCTCCTCGGCCTCGTGGACGGCGAGCTGGGCGGTCAGCCGCTCGCGCAGCAGGCGTGCGCACCGGCGCTCGACGTCACTGTCCGCGCCGGGCGCGCGTTCCGCTTCGTCGAGCTCGGCCAGCGTGTCGCGCGCGAGTCGTGCGCGTGCCTCCTGCCCCGCCGGCGAGAAGTCGGGCAGACGGCTCGAACTCTCCCGCACACCGAGGAAGGTTCCGGTCACCGGGTCGAGGGCGATGAGGGCGTCGACGTAGGCGTCGGCGACCGCACGGGGCAGCGGACTGTTGGTCTGTGACATGGACACCATCCTCGTACGCGACGGTGCCGCACGTCACGGCGTTCGGCCCGAAGCCGTCGCCGGCAGCAGCGGCCCGCAGTCCCACTGCTGGAAGATCAGCCGGGTCTCCACCCGGGCCACCTCCCGGCGTGCCGTGAACTCGTCGAGGACCAGCCGCTGGAGGTCCGCCATGTCCGCGACGGCCACGTGCACCAGGTAGTCGTCGGGACCGGTGAGGTGGAAGACGGTCAGCGCCTCCGGCAGCCCCCGGATGCGCTCCACGAACGGCCCCACCAGTTCCCGCCGGTGCGGCCGCACCTGCACGGACAGCAGCGCCTGCAGTCCGCGTCCCAGCTTGGCCGGATCGAGCCGCAGCCGGTCGCCGAGGATCACGCCGGAGCGGCGCAGCCGCGTCACCCGGTCCAGGCAGGTCGACGGCGCGAGCCCGACCTGCGCGGCGAGGTCGCGGTAGGTCGTCCGGGCGTCGTTCTGGAGCAGCCGCAGCAGCTGGAGGTCCACCGGGTCGAGTACGACGGATTCGGCCATCGGCCGAACGTAGCACGGCTTCTACCCCGGAGGGGCCGTCCGTTGTTCACCCTGCCGTCCATGGACTCAGCCGCAGCGAGCACACGCGCGTACCCGGACCCCGCGGGCACGCACGCGTACGACGACGTACGCACGTCCGGAGCGCCCCGCGCACTGGCCACCGAGGCCGTGCACGCCGGGCGGGACGACCTGGCCCGTCAGGGCCTGCACGCCCCGCCCATCGACCTGTCCACCACCTACCCCTCCTACGACAGCCGTGCCGAGGCCGCCCGCATCGACGCGTTCGCGGCGACCGGCGCCGAACCGGAGGGCCCACCGGTCTACGGCCGGCTCGGCAACCCGACCGTCGCCCGCTTCGAGACCGCGCTGGCCCGGCTGGAGGGCACCGGCAGCGCGGTCGCCTTCGCCAGCGGCATGGCCGCGCTGAGCGCGGTGCTGCTGGCCCGCGCCTCCCTGGGCCTGCGGCACGTGGTCGCGGTCCGTCCGCTGTACGGGTGCAGCGATCACCTGCTGACCGCCGGGCTGCTCGGCACGGAGGTGACCTGGACCGACCCGGCCGGGATCACGGACGCGCTGCGCCCGGACACGGGCCTGGTCATGGTCGAGTCGCCCGCCAACCCGACCCTCGCCGAGGTGGATCTGCGGGCGGTCGCGCACTCCTGCGGTTCGGTGCCGCTGCTCGTCGACAACACCTTCGCCACGCCGGTGCTGCAACGCCCCGCCGAGCAGGGGGCGCGGCTGGTGCTGCACAGCGCGACGAAGTACCTGGGCGGCCACGGGGACGTCCTGGCGGGCGTGGTGGCCTGCGACGAGGAGTTCGCCGGACTGCTGCGACAGGTGCGTTTCGCCACCGGCGGGGTGCTGCACCCGCTGGCCGGCTACCTGCTGCTGAGGGGTCTGTCGACACTGCCGGTCCGGGTGCGGGCCGCCTCCGCGACGGCCGCCGAACTGGCCCGTCGCCTGGCCGCCGACCCGCGCGTGGCGCGCGTGCACTACCCGCGGATCGGCGGCGCGATGGTCGCCTTCGAGGTGCACGGTGACCCGCACGAGGTGATCGCCGGCGTGCGCCTGGTCACCCCGGCCGTGAGCCTCGGCAGCGTCGACACCCTCATCCAGCACCCGGCGTCCATCAGCCACCGGATCGTGGGCGCGGAGGACCGCAGGGGAGCCGGGGTCGGTGACCGGCTGCTGCGGATGTCGGTGGGCCTGGAGGACGTCGAGGACCTGTGGGCGGATCTGGACGCCGCGCTGAACGGGTCCGTGGTCACGGTCGGCTGACGCCCCGCGCCCTGCTCCCGGGGGAAGCAGGGGGACCGAGGAGGGGAGGCGAACGGCGAACGGCCCGGCGACCGAACTGTCGCCGGGCCGTTCGCCGTCGCCGTCCGAGCCGCCGTCCGAGCCGCGGTCCGAGCCGCGGTCCGAGCCGCGGTCCGAGCCGCGGTCCGAGCCGCGGTCCGAGCCGCGGTCCGAGCCGCGGTCCGAGCCGCCGTGCGGCCGCCCGTCGACCGAGGTCTCCCGGGCGGCCGGGGACGATCGGGTGCGGCGTCCGGCTCAGTCGCGGAAGGTCCGCTCCGTGTGCGGCCCGTACGGCTGCCGGGAGCCGGCGGCGGCCGTGTCCAGACGGGCGGTGATGACGAGCGTGCCCTCCTCGATCTGGTAGTCGAGCGGGAGGCCGAGGCCGCGCATGGCGGCGACCATCCCGGTGTTGGAGGCCTGCGTCACCGCGTACACGCTCTCGCAGCCCGCCTCGACGGCCATCGCGACCAGCCGGCCGAGCAGTTCGGCGCCGATGCCGCGCCGCTGCCACTCGTCCTCGACGAGCAGCGCGACCTCCGTCTCGTCGCCGTCCCACAGCAGGTGGCCGAGGCCGACGACGCGCCCCGACGGGGTCTGCACGGCCAGCGTGCGGCCGAAACGCGGGCTGAGCAGGTGCTTGAGGTAGCGGTCGGCGTCACCGACCGGCCCGTGGTAGCGCATGCCGAGGGTGCGCGGCGAGCAGCGCTCGTGCATGGCCTTCGCCGCCGCCAGGTCACCGGGGTCGGCCCGCCGCACGGTGATGGCGTCGCCCTCGGGGAGCGTCAGCACGTCCTGGCCCGGCGGGACGCGCGGACCCAGCCGGGCGTCCAGCTCCACCAGGGCCCGCGCCCGCGCGAACTCGGTGGGCGTGAACGGCAGGTACGGCCGCTCCACGGTGATCACTCCGCCTTCAGGCGCCCGCAGGCGCATCACGGTGTCCTCCAGGTCCAGGACCCCTTCCACGGGCACGCCCTCCGGCCCGCGCCCCGCGCCGCGCACCGCGGCGGGCAGCGAGCGGATCGTGCAGCGACCCAGCAGCTGGCGCAGCGCCAGCGGCAGTTCGGCGGCGTCCAGCGCGGTCCGGGTGGCCAGGCCCAGCACCCGGGTCGGGGCGTCGACCAGGTCGTGGGCGTCGGCCCGCTCGATCCAGGTGCCGGAGCCGCCCGCCCGTGCCACGGCCCGGCCGATCTCGGCGGCCGCGAGCGCGCCGGGAGCCCGCAGCAGGAACTCGTCCACGGTGTCCCGGCCCAGCGGGTGCGTCTGGAGGCTCAGGATGTCGACGCGGTGCTCCGCCAGCGCCGTGCACAGCGCGGCCAGCGAGCCCGGGGCGTCCTTCACCGTGGTCCGCATCCGCCACAGGGTGCTCTCGCCGGCGACGCCGTCGGGGAGCGTGGACGGCCCGGCCTGCGCCTCGGTGGAGGGCGGCCGGGCGCCGGTATCGCCGGTGGGCGGTGCGTGGCCGTGGCGTCGTGACCACCAGACGTGGAATCCGGCCGTGGCCACCAGGGCGACCGCCGAGATCACCAGCAGTCGTGGACCCTGCGGACCGTGGCCCACGAGGTCGGCCACCACGTCGGCCACCGCGACCGCCGTGAACAGGGCGGCGAGCTCCACGACGTCCCGCCGCCAGTGGTGCGCCGGGCGGCCGTGCCTGGTCCGCGTCACATCGGACATGTCTCGAGTCATGCAGCCACTGTGAAGGAATGGTGTTGCGCGATCACGAACGGTTTGTGACCGATGGGTAAAGGATACATTTGTCCTTTTTATTAATTCTTTGACGTTCCCGGGCCGTGGCCCCCGTGCGGGCGCCGCGCACCGGGAGATGACGCCGGTGCGCGGACCGCCTCCCAGGATAAGGGAGTTACTGCCCGACCCGGCCCGGCTGGAGCGCCTTGGTGAACAGCACGGTGCCGTCCTGCTCGCGCAGCCGCACGGTCAGCTCCCCGCTACCGCCGTCGATGTCGACCTCGCCGAAGAACTGGTAGCCGCCGGCCGGGGAGACGTTGGCGGTGGCGGGGGCCTTGACGAACACCCGGTCCGGGCCGAAGGTGCCGTCCAGCGCGTTCGCCGGGAAGGCGCCCGCGTTGAGCGGCCCGGAGACGAACTCCCAGAACGGCGCGAAGTCCTTGAACGCCGCCCGCGACGGGTCGTAGTGCTGCGCCGAGGTGTAGTGGACGTCGGCCGTCAGCCAGACCGTCCCCGTGATCCGCCGGTGCTTGACGAACCGCAGCAGTTCGGCGATCTGCAGTTCCCGGCCCAGCGGCGCGCCCGGGTCGCCCTGGGCGACCGCCTCGACGTTCGGCCGGCCGTCCGTGCCGTCGGGCACGACCAGGCCGAGCGGCATGTCGGAGGCGATCACCTTCCACACCGCCCGGGAGCGGGACAGCTCGCGCTTGAGCCACGCCAGCTGCTCCTCGCCGAGGATGCCCTGGACGTCCGTGCCCTGGTCGCCGGGGGAGTTGGCGTTCCGGTGGGTGCGCATGTCCAGGACGAACACGTCCAGCAGGGGACCGTGGTGCTGCACCCGGTAGACGCGGCCGTCCGGGCGGCGCAGCGTGGAGATCGGGAAGTACTCGGAGAACGCCCGCCGGGCGCGGGAGGCCAGCACGTCGACGCTCTTCTCGGTGTACCGCGCGTCGGCGAGGATCTCGCCGGGGTACCAGTTGTTGGTGACCTCGTGGTCGTCCCACTGGACGATCGAGGGCACGCGCGCGTTGAACGCCCGAAGGTTCTCGTCCAGCAGGTTGTAGCGGAAGTTGCCGCGGAACTCCGCGAGGGTCTCGGCGACCTTCGACTTCTCCTCCGTGGTGACGTTCCGCCAGGTCCGCCCGTCGGGCAGGGCCACCGTCGCCTCGATGGGGCCGTCGGCGTAGACGTTGTCGCCGCTGCACAGGAAGAAGTCCGGGTCGAGCGCGGCCATCGCGTCGTAGATCCGGTAACCGCCCAGCTCCGGGTTGATGCCCCAGCCCTGCCCGGCCAGATCGCCGGACCAGACGAACCGCACGCCGTCGCGCCGCCGTGCGGACACGGTCCGGAAGGTGCCGGTGACCGGCTCGCCGGTACGGCGCGGGTCCTCCGGGTCGGCCAGCAGCACGCGGTAGTGGATCTCCTGGCCGGACGGCAGCCCGTGCAGCCGCGTCGTGCCGGTGAAGTCCGTTCCGGCGCCGAGCAGCGGACCGCGCCAGCGGCGCGCGTTGCGGAACGACTCCGTCGCCGACGTCTCGACGATCATCCGCGCCGGCCGGTCCGAACGCACCCACACCAGCCCGGAGTCCGCGGTCACGTCCCCGGTCTGCACACCCCATTCCGCGCGGGGCCGCCCCGACAGGGCGAGGGCGGGCGCCGCGCCGAGGCCGACGGGCAGGGACAGGGCGGCGGACGCGGCGAGCGAGCCGCGCAGCACGCTGCGGCGTCCGGGGAGTGGACGGTGGGACATGGGTGGGCCTCCTGGAACGGGAACCTGCCGGTGTGCACCGCCACACCTACGGGAACGCCGCGGCGCGCACGCGAACCACGGGTGAACAACCGGCCGCGGAACCCCGCGGGCCGCCCCGTCGCCCCGCCCCGTCACCCCGCTCCCGCCAGCAGGCGGACGCCCTCCCGGATCCGCGCCGGCGACAGGTGCGCGTACCCGAGGACCAGCCGCACCCCCGGGCCGGGGACGGTGCCCGCGTGGGCGTACCCCGAGAGAGGACGCACCGCCACGCCCGCCGCCGTCGCCCGTGCGACGAACTCCGCCTCGGGGCCGTGGCGGCCGGGCAGCGCCGCGATGACGTGGAGGCCGGCGGCGATGCCGGTCACGCGGGTGCCGGGGAAGTGCTCCGCGAGCGCCGCCACGAGCGCGTCACGGCGGTCGCGGTAGGCGCGCTGGCAGCGGCGCAGCTGCCGGTCGTAGTCGCCGCGCTCCACGAAGCGGGCGAACAGCGCCTGGTCCAGCGCCGGATGACCCAGGTCCAGGGTCCGCTTGCGTTCGACGACCTCGTCGGCCAGCGCCTCGGGCACCAGCAGCCAGCCGAGCCGCAGCCCCGGCGCGAGGGACTTGCTGACCGACCCGGTGTACGCCACCCGCTCCGGGTCCAGCCCCTGCAACGCGCCCACCGGAGCACGGTCGTAGCGGAAGTCGCCGTCGTAGTCGTCCTCCAGCACGAAGCCGTCCACGGAGCGCGCCCAGTCGAGCAGCCGGGTGCGCCGCCGCGCCGAGTAGGCGATCCCGGTGGGGAACTGGTGCGCCGGCGTCGTCACCACGGACCGTACGCCCGATGCCCCCAGCGGCCCGAGCGCGATCCCCTCGTCGTCGAGGGGGACGGGCACGGCGGTGACGCCCGCCGCCGCGTACAGGGCGCCGTGCTGCGGGCTGCCGGGGTCCTCCACCCCCACGGCGTCGATGCCGCGCGCGCGGAGCACCAGCCCCAGCAGGGCCGTCGCCTGCGCCACGCCGGAGACGACCACGAGCCGCTCGGGATCGGCGACCACGCCCCGCCGCCGGGCGAGGAGGTCGGCCAGCGCGGTGCGCAGCCGGGGCAGCCCGCGCGGGTCCGGATAGCCCAGCTCGTGGTGCGCGAGCCCGGCCAGCACCCCGCGCTGCGCGGCGGCCCACGCAGCCCGCGGGAACAGCGACAGGTCGGGCGTCCCCGCCGTGAAGTCGGCCCGCGTGCCCGGGGAGCGGGGCGCGAGGTCACGCGCGCGCGGCGGCGCGGCGCGCACGGCACCGCTCACCCAGGTCCCGGCGCCGCGCCCGCTGCGCAGGTACCCCTCGGCCGCCAGTTGCTCGTACGCCTCGGTGACCAGACCGCGCGACACCCCGAGATCGGCCGCGAGGTCCCGGCTCGACGGCAGCCGGGTGCCCGACGCGAGGCGCCCCGAGCGGACCGCCTCGCGCAGGGCGGCCCGCAGGGTGCGGCCACGCGCGCGGGGCGGGGCGGAGGCGGCGGGCAGCAGCACCTCCCACGCGGCGGAGGCGGCGGCCCCCGCCGGATCGGTCCCCGATGACGTCATGGAAGTGGACCTTAAACCGGGCCGCCGCGCTTCCTAACGTCACCCTCATGACCGTCACCACCTCGCGCGGCGCCCTGCTCGCCGCGCTCGCCTGCGTCCTCGTGGGAGCATCCTTCACCGCCAACAGCGTCCTCGGCGCCTACCCGTACGCGGGCGGCCAGGCCCTGCGCTACGGCCTCGCGTGCCTGCTGCTCGCGCCGCTCGCCGGCGCCGGCTCCCTGTCCCGCCTGCGCGCCCTCACCGCCCGTGGGTGGATCCGCCTCGCCCTGCTCGCCGCCGTCGGCATGGTCGGCTTCAACCTGGCCGTCCTGGCCGCCGAACGTTCCGCCGAACCGGCCGTCCCCGGCGTCCTGGTGGGGTGCGCGCCGGTCGTCGTCGCGGTCCTCGTCCCGCTCCTGGAGGGACGCCGCCCGCGCCGCGCCGTCCTGTACGGCGCGTCGCTGGTCGCCGTCGGCGCGTTCACCGTGCAGGGCTGGGGCCGCACCGACGGCGCGGGCCTCGCCTGCTCGGTGGGCGCGCTGGGCGGCGAGGTCGGGTTCGCGGTGCTGGCCGTGCCCGTGCTGCGGCCGCTGGGCCCGCGGCTGCTGTCGGCCACGGTGTGCGCCCTGGCCGCCGCGGAGTCCGCGGCGGCGGGCCTGCTCCTCGACGGCGGCGGGTGGCTGCGACGCCCGGACGCCGGGGAGGCGGCCGCACTGCTGTGGCAGGCGGTCGTCGTCACCGTCGTCGGCTTCGTGTGCTGGTACACGGGCGTGCAGCGGATCGGCGCCGAGCGCGCCACGCTGTTCTCCGGCCTCATCCCCGTCGCCGCCGCCTGCACCGCGCCGCTCGTCGGCACGGGCTCCTACGGCCCCGCGCAGGCCGTCGGCAGCGCCCTCGTCGGAGCCGGGGTCGCCCTGGGTGCGGGAGCGCGGGGCCGCCTCCGCGGGGGCTCAGCGGCTGCCGTCGAGCAGCACGCGCGCCACGAGCGCCGGGTCGTCGTTCATCGGGCAGTGTCCGCAGCCGGGCAGCCGCACCAGCCGGGCCCGGGGGATGATCTGCTTGGCGCGGACGCCCTGGCGGCGCATCAGCAGCAGGTCGCGGGTGCCCCAGGCCACCGTGACCGGGATGCCGGGGACGTCGTCGGTGAACCGGACGGACCCACCGGAGCGCAGGGTCTGGTCGAACCCGGTGGCCCCGGCCAGCGCCAGCGTCTCGGCGACCACGGCCTCGGGTGAACGGCGCGCCGGACGGGCGTAGACGGTGCTGGTCAGGGCGGCCCGGCCGGCCGCCGACCGGGCCAGCCGCTCGACCAGCGGCAGCGGCATCCGCCGTGCGATCCGCCGCATCGTCAGCAGCACGCCGAAGGCGTAGCGCCGTTCCGCCTCCGACCAGAACCCCGCCGGGGACAGCGCGGTGACGGACCGTACGCGCTTGTCCCGGCCCAGCGCGAGGGCCAGCAGACCGCCCAGCGAGTTGCCCGCGACATGGGGCCGGTCCAGTTCCAGGGCCTCGCAGAAGGCGGAGAGCACCGCGGTCGTCGTGGACAGGTCGTGGACGAGCCCGGCGGGCAGGGGCGGGGACGCCCCGAAGCCGGGCAGGTCCACCGCGATCACCTCGCGCTCGGTGGCCAGGATGTCCACCACGGGGTCCCAGGCCTGCCGGTGGTGTCCGATGCCGTGCAGCAGGAGCAGCGGCTCACCGCGTCCCACGCGCGCGTAGGAGACGGTGACGGTCTGCGGTCCGTCGGGGGTGGGGACCGGGAAGGAGACGGTGGCGGACATGGGGCTGCTCCTCGTCTGAACGGGCGGAGGCGGTACGGGTCCGACGGCGGTGCGGCCGGTGACGGGACGGCCGGGACGGGCCGACCGGCGGCCGGTCGCCGGACAGCTTGTCAGCAATTCCTACCGACGGGTAGCCCCCGGCGGGCGCGCCGTCCGGACACGTGCCGGGGTCCCGGCCTCGTCCGCCCCCGTGCCCCCGCCTTCCTCGTGCCCCCGCCTTCCTCGTGCCCCCGACCCCCGCCCTCCCCGTCTCGTGCCCCCGCCCCCGGGCGCGACGGGAGTTCTGCCGGGACGTCACGGGAGCGGCCGAGTGCGAACGCCTCGTGAACCCTTGTGCGCCGGACACCTGTGGGCTCCCCGGCGTTGGAGGATTGGTCTTGACCAAGGGTGGGGGCCGTCCTATGGTCGCAGAGAAGTACAACAACCTTTAATAAACAAGGGCGCGAAAACGCCGACGTACCACGGCGATTGCGGAGGACAGGGTGGGGACCACGCAACTGGAATCGGTACCGGAACCGAAGTACTGGCATCTGAGGACTGTGCTCAGCGAGGCACTGGACTCGGAGTTCGCCGTGGGCGAGATCCTGCCCAACGAGCGGGACCTGGCCGCGCGCTTCGGCGTCGCCCGCGCCACGCTCCGGCAGGCGCTCGAGCAGCTCGAGCTGGAGGGCCGTCTGCAGCGCCGTCGCGGCGTCGGCACGACCGTCGCGCCGCCCCGGGTCGGGGTCGACGTCGGCACGGAGGGGGAGACCTGGCCCGGCGCGTCCGAGGACGCCTGGCAGCCCGTCGACTGCACGGTCGCGGCGCCGCCGCAGGCCGTCGCCGACGCGCTGGGCACCGACCGCGACGAGGCCGTGCACATCGTGCGGCGCTCACGGCTCTTCCACGGCCGGCCCGTCGCCGCGGAACTGCTCTACGTCCCGCGCTTCTCGGTGCCCGACCTGACCGCGATCGACACCCCGTCCGGAGCCGCACGCGCGCGTGCGGTGCTGCGCGAACTGCGGCGTCCTGCCCTGGAGGGCCAGGACCGCGCGGTGGAACTGGGCTCGGCCCGCGCGGACGACGCCAAGGAACTCGACCGGCTCCCCGGCGCACCCGTCCTCGTCGTCACCACCCGCTTCTTCGCCGAGGGCCGCACCGCGGCACTCTCCGTGGCGACCTACCGGGCGGACACCTGCCGCCTGACCTTCGGCGCCTCGGGCGCCGTGGAGATCCACCACGGCCCGGAACGCCAGGCGTCCTGACCGCCCGGCGACCGCACGGGCAGGCCCCCTGAACGGCCCGCCCCCGGCCGCACGGCCGGCGCGCCCCGGAGTCCTTCCGGGGCGCGCCGCCTCCCGGACCGCGCGGCGCGCCTCACGCGCGGCCCGTCACCGTGCCCTCCACCGCGAAGAGCTGCTCCTCGACGTGGTCGAGGGCCAGCCGCAGCGCACCCGTCGCCACGGCCGCCTCCCCGAGGAGGGACAGCGCCACCTTCGGCGGACGCAGGCAGTAACGCGCCAACTCCCGCCGCAGCGGCTCCAGTACGCCGTCCAGACCCGCCGCCCAGCCGCCCACCACGACCAGCTCGGGGTCGAGGGCGAGCGCCAGCGCGGCCACGTCGTGGACGAGCCGCTGGATGAAGCGCTCCACGGCCGCCCGCGCCCGCTGGTCACCCTCGCGGGCCTGTGCGAACACCCCGGCGACCGCCTGCTCGTCCAGCGGGTGCAGCGGTTCGTCCGTCGTGGACAGCAACGTCTCCGGCGTCACCCCGCGCCCCAGCAGGTGCAGCGCGCCGATCTCCCCGGCCGCCCCGCCGTACCCGCGGTGCAGCCGTCCCCCGATCAGCGAACCCGCGCCCGGACTCAGCCCGGCCAGCACGAACACGACGTCGTCGGACCCGGTGGCCGAACCCTTCCAGTGCTCGGCCACGGCCGCGGCGTTGGCGTCGTTCTCCACCAGCACCGGGCACTTGAAGGAACGGCTCAGCCGCTCGCCCAGGCGCAGCCCCGTCCACTCGGGCAGCGCGGTGCCCAGCCGCACCGTCCCGTCCGCCTCCACGATGCCGGGCGTGCCGACACCGACGGCCCGCAGGGAGCTGCGCGGGACCCCGGCCCGCCGCAGGAGTTCGGCGACGGCGGTCCGCAGCCGTTCCAGCCGCTCGTCGGCGGGCGCCGACTCGTCGACGTCCTTCGCCTGCGCGCCCAGCACCCGCCCGTCCAGGTCCGCCAGGAGCACGGCCACCCGGTGCGCCCCGATCTCCAGACCCAGCAGGTGACCGGCCTCGGCCCGGAACCGGAACCGGCGCGCGGGACGCCCCTGCCGGCGGGCGGCGCCCTCCTCGGCGGCCTTCTCGACGACGAGACCGGCCCTCATGAGGTCCTCGACGACCCCCTCGACGGTCGGCCGGGACAGCCCCGTCACCCGCGTGATCTCCGTGAGCGTCGCGCAGTCGGCGGCACGCAGCGCGTGCAGCACCACCGCGGAATTGATCCTTCGCAACAGCGAGGGATCCCCGCCGGTCAGCCGCCCCAACGTCCGTCCTCCCAGCTCGTGCGCGTGTGGGGCGGATCGTACTCGGCGCGCGGCACCCGGGCGAGCGCGGACGGCGCGCCGCCCCGCCTCACCCGCCGGCCCGGCCCGCCGTGACGAACCCCGACTCGTACGCCGTGATCACCGCCTGCGTGCGGTCGCGGACCGCCAGCTTCGTCAGCACCGCGCTCACATGCGACTTGACGGTCTCCGCGCCGACCACCAGCCGCACGGCGATCTCCGCGTTGGACAACCCGCCCGCCATCAGCCGCAGCACCTCGGCCTCCCGCTCGGTCAGCCGCGCCCGCTCCAGCAGGTCCCGCGCCGCCCGGTCGCCCGGCCTCTCGCCGTACGAGGCGGCCAACCGCCGTACCGACGCCGGGAACAGCAGCGACCCGCCCTCGGCGACGAGCCGCACCGCGTGCACGATCTCCGCGGGCCTGGCCCGCTTCAGCAGGAACCCGTCCGCCCCCGCGCGCAGCGCCTCGTACACGTACTCGTCGTTCTCGAAGGTCGTCACGACGAGGATGCGCGGCGGCCGCTCCACCGTCCGCAGCACCGCGCGCGTGGCCTCGATCCCGTCCATCAACGGCATCCGCACGTCCATGGCGACGACGTCGGGCCGCAGGCGCCGCACCAGCGGGATCACCGCGGCCCCGTCCGCGGCCTCCCCGACGACCTCGATGTCGGGCTGCGCCTCCAGTACGGCCCGCAGCCCGGCACGCACCAGGGGTTCGTCGTCGACGAGGAGCACGGTGACCGGCATCCGGCCAGTCTATGGATCAGCCCAACGGCAGTTCCACGCGCACCCGCCAGTCGCCCTCGTCGGGCCCCGTCCACGCGCGGCCGCCCAGGAGCGCGGCGCGCTCGCGTATGCCCCGCAGTCCGCTGCCCCGCCCGGGGCCGGGGCCGGGCACGTCCTCCGTCAGAGGGTTGCGGATCTCCAGGAGCAGCGTGCCCCCGGCGACGCCGATCCGGACCCGCACGGGGACCGTTCCCGCGTGCCGCAACGTGTTCGTCAGCGACTCCTGCAGGATGCGGTAGCCCTCGCGGGACACCGGTCCCGGAGCGGTCTCCACAGGGCCCGTCACCTCGGCGTCGACCTCCGCCCCGGACGCGCGGGCGGACTCCAGCAGCCGGTCGGCGTCCACGAGCGTCGGGCGGCCGCCGACGGGCTTCTCCGGCTCGCGCAGCACGCCCAGGACCCGCTCCAGGTCCTCCAGCGCCGCCCGGCCGCTCTCCTCGATGGCGTCCAGCGCCCGGTCGGTGAAACCGGGGTCGCCCGCCGCCCGCGCGGCACCGGCCTGCACGACGGCGACGGTCAGGGCGTGGCCGATGGAGTCGTGCAGTTCCCGCGCGATGCGGGTGCGCTCCAGGAGCTGCTCGGTCCTGGCCTCCAGGGCGGCCAGCCGTTCGGCGGGGGAGGGGCCGAGCAGGCGGCGCGCGGCCGCGGTGACCAGTGCGCCGAGACCCACCACGACCGCGTACAGGACGACCAGGGGCAGCGGCGCGAGCAGCGCGTAGGCCCAGTGGTGGTGCGCCTCCTCCAGCACCGGCACGCCCCCGGGCACCGTCCCGGTGGCCAGCTGCACCAGCGAGACGGTCAGCAGCGGCAGCCACACCGTGGCGAAGACCGCCACCAGCGCCAGCGCCAGACGCACCGTCAGCCACAGCGCGGTGCGCAGCCGGTCCCGCCACGTCGCCGCCGGCTCCTCCGAGATTCCCGGCTGTCGCTCACCGGGCGTCAGGAGCAGCCGGGCCTGCACGCCCTCGCCCCTGCGCACCGGGGAGACCAGCCCCAGCGGAACCAGTACGAGCGCGGGCAGCCAAGGCGTCCCGGGATCGATGAACATCCACACGCTGAACGGCAGTCCGGGCACCCACAGGTGCAGCAGTCGTGTGTACGTCGTCCCCCGCAGCAGGGGGCGCAGCAAGCGGCCCATGCGGACATCGTGACAGGCACCGCCGGCCCGCGGTCTCCCCCGGGCGGGGGAGGCGGACCCCACCGGCGGGGGAGGACCGGCACCCGGCCCGACGGCCACCATGGAGCCATGACCAGCATCGACGTCCGCGACCTCACCAAGGAGTTCGGCCCCCGGCGGGCCGTGGACCGGCTCACCTTCCGCGTCCTGCCCGGCCGCGTCACCGGCTTCCTCGGCCCCAACGGCGCCGGCAAGTCCACCACCCTGCGCCTCGTCCTCGGCCTCGACCGGCCGACCTCGGGAACCGCCACCCTCGGCGGGCGCCCCTATCCCACGCTGCCCGAACCCCTGCGCCACGTCGGGGCGTTGCTCGACGTCGGGGCCCCGCACGGCTCCCGCACCGGCCGCGACCACCTGCGGGCCCTCGCCGCGAGCAACCGCATCCCCGTCCGCCGGGTCGACGAGGTGCTGGAGGAGACCGGGCTGGCACCGGCCGCGCGCCGCCGCGTGAGGACGTACTCCCTCGGCATGCGGCAACGGCTGGGCATCGCCGCCGCCCTGCTCGGCGACCCCGGGGTGGTGCTGCTCGACGAGCCCTCCAACGGCCTCGACCCCGAAGGCATCGTCTGGATCCGCGGGCTGCTGCGCCGGCTGGCGGGCGAGGGGCGCACCGTCCTGGTCTCCAGCCACCTCATGAACGAGACGGCCTCCTTCGCCGACCACCTCGTGGTCCTCGGACGGGGCCGGCTGCTGGCCGACACCCCCGTGCGGGACTTCATCGACGCGCGCGTACGGCCCCGGGTCCGCGTCCGCACCTCCGACCCCGCCGCCCTGGAGAAGGTTCTGGCCCGGCACGGACACGAGGCGGTCGCCCACGACGACGGCCACTGGACGGTGCACCGCGCGCGCGTGGACGACATCGGCCGGCTCGCCTCCGAGGCGGGCGTCCCGCTGCTCGAACTGACCGCGGAGGAAGGCACGCTGGAACAGGCCTACCTCGATCTCACCGCCGCCGAAGCCGAGTTCGCGGCCGCTCCCCAGGAGGTCTGACCATGGGATTCCTTCCCGCGCTCCACGCCGAGTGGATCAAGACGCGCACGCTGCGGTCCCAGACCGTCACCCTGGGCGCGATCCCGCTCGCCACCGTCGCCTTCTCCCTGCTCGCCGCCGCCGACACCGACGCGGCCGACGCAGACCCGCTGTTCTCCGCCTTCTTCGGCGTCAGCTTCGGCCAGATCGCGGCGGTGGCCTTCGGGACGACGGCGGTGGCGGCCGAGTTCCAGGGCGGGGCGCTGCGCGTGTCCCTGGCCGCGGTCCCGCACCGCGGCCGCTGGTCCGCCGCCAAGGCCACGGCGATCGCCCTGCCCGTCCTGGCCGTGGGCCTGGCCACCGGCCTGCTGGCCTGGGCCGTGGCCGGCGGGGCGGCCGGTGGCGGGACGACGCGGTTCGGTACGGCCGAAGGACTGCGCGCTGCCGTCGGCTGCGGCCTCTATCTCACGCTGATGGCCCTGCTCGCCGCGGGTCTGACGGCCGTCGTGCGCAGCGGGGTGGCCACGCTCGCCGTCCTCGTCCCGTTCCTGCTGATCGTCTCCTTCGTGGTCGGCGACATGTCCGGCTCCGCCGCCGACCTCCTCCCCGACCGGGCCGGCCAGATCGCCCTCCACAGCACGTGGGACGGTGCCCTGGGACCGTGGACCGGGCTGGCGGTGACCGCGCTGTGGACGGCGGCGGCCCTCGCGGCGGGAGCCTGGCGGCTGCGGCACCGGGACGCCTGAGCGCGCCGGTCCCCGGCACGGCCGCTCCACCGGACCGGCACGGACCCGGTCCGTGCCGGCCGGGTCCACCCGTGAAAGGAGAGGTGCCCCGCCGTCACCGGGACCGGCCCGCCCCGGCCGACGCCCCGTCCCCCGGCGAGACCCCGGGGCTCACTCCTCGGCCGCCACCCGCAGCCGCGCGTACTCCTGCGCCATCGTCGCCGTCGTCCAGTGGGCGTTCAACCCGCTGGGGTTGGGGAGCACCCACACGCGCGTGTCCCCGATCGTCCGCTCCTGCGGCCCGATCCCGGCCGTCCGGTCGTCGAACGCCACCCGGTACGCGGTCACGCCGACCACCGCCAGCCAGCGCGGTTCCAGCCGGAGCACCTTCTCCCGCAGCAGCCGGCCGCCCTCGCGGTACTCCTGTGCCGTCAGCTCGTCGGCCCGCGCGCTCGCCCGCGCCACCACGTTGGTGATGCCGAGCCCGTACGACAGCAGCTCCCGCTGCTCCGCCGGCTTCAGCAGCCCGGGCGTGAAGCCGGACAGGTGCAGCACCGGCCAGAAGCGGTTGCCCGGCCGGGCGAAGTGGTGGCCGGTCGCCGCCGACATCAGGCCCGGGTTGATGCCGCAGAAGAGCACCCGGAGGCCGCCCGCGACGACGTCCGGCACGAGACGGTCGCGGGCGGCCTCCAGTTCCGCCTGGGTGAAGCGGGTCAGAGGATCGCCCCCGGGGTGTAGCCGGCGGCCTCCGGCCGCTGCTTCACGATCTCCTCGATCCGGCCGACGACGAGGGCCACCTGGTCGGCGGCGGCACCCGTGAAGGACAGCTTGTCGGCCATCAGCGCGTCGAGCTGCGCCCGGTCCAGCGGGATGCGCCCGTCCGCGGCGAGCTTGTCCAGCAGCTCGTTGCGCTCGGCGCCCCGCTCCCGCATCGCGAGCGCGGAGGCCACGGCGTTCTCCTTGATCGCCTCGTGCGCCAGCTCCCGGCCCACGCCCGCCCGCACCGCGCCCATCAGGACCTTGGTGGTGGCGAGGAACGGCAGGTAGCGGTCCAGCTCACGGGCGACGACGGCCGGGAAGGCGCCGAACTCGTCGAGCACCGTCAGGAACGTCTCCAGCAGACCGTCGAGCGCGAAGAACGCGTCCGGCAGCGCGACCCGGCGCACCACCGAGCAGGACACGTCGCCCTCGTTCCACTGGTCGCCCGCCAGCTCTCCGGTCATCGACGCGTAGCCGCGCAGGATCACCATGAGGCCGTTGACGCGCTCGCAGGAGCGGGTGTTCATCTTGTGCGGCATCGCGGAGGAGCCGACCTGTCCCGGCTTGAAGCCCTCGGTCACCAGCTCGTGCCCGGCCATCAGCCGGATCGTCCTCGCCAGCGAGGACGGCGCGGCGGCCAGCTGCACCAGCGCGGTGACGACCTCGTAGTCCAGCGAGCGCGGGTAGACCTGGCCGACGGAGGTGAAGGCCTGCGAGAAGCCGAGGTGCCCGGCGATCCGCTGCTCCAGCTCCGCGAGCTTGCCCGCGTCGCCGCCGAGCAGGTCGAGCATGTCCTGGGCGGTGCCGACCGGACCCTTGATGCCGCGCAGCGGGTAGCGGCCGAGCAGCTCCTCGACCCGCCCGTACGCCACGAGCAGCTCGTCGGCCGCCGTCGCGAACCGCTTGCCCAGCGTGGTGGCCTGGGCGGCCACGTTGTGCGAGCGGCCGGCCAGGACCAGCTCGCCGTACTCGCCGGCCAGCCTGCCCAGCCGCGCCAGCACCGCCACCGTACGGTCGCGGACCAGTTCCAGCGACAGCCGGATCTGGAGCTGCTCGACGTTCTCCGTGAGGTCGCGGGACGTCATGCCCTTGTGGACCTGCTCGTGCCCGGCGAGGTCGTTGAACTCCTCGATCCGCGCCTTCACGTCGTGCCGCGTGACCTTCTCGCGCTCGGCGATCGAGACCAGGTCGACCTGGTCGAGGACGCGTTCGTAGTCGGCGATCGCCGCGTCCGGCACCTCGATCCCGAGGTCCTTCTGGGCCCGCAGCACGGCGAGCCAGAGCTGACGCTCCAGCCTCACCTTCTGCTCGGGCGACCAGAGCGTGGCGAGCTCGGCGGAGGCGTAGCGTCCGGCGAGGACGTTGGGGATGCGGGGCTTGGCGGGAGCGGAAGTCACGTGTACGGATTCTACTGGCGATTCGTGCAGACCGGCGCCGTGCCCCCGTCCGTCGGAACCTACGAGACCCAGGTCACGGGCGGTCACGCCCGGGGTCCCTCGTACGGCAGCAGGTCGGGGCGCTTCGGCGGCAGGCCGTCGCCCGAGGAGCGGCCGGTCAGACGGCGGGCTATCCACGGCAGCAGGTACCGGCGCGCGAACCGGGCGTCGGCCACCCGCCGCGCGACCCAGGCCGGCGGCACGGTCGCGGGCATCGGCTCGTGCCACCCGGTGTCCTCGGGGTCGTACCCGAGGTCCTGCCAGACCGCCTCGGCGACCCGGCGGTGTCCCTCGGGCGTCAGGTGCAGCCGGTCCACGTCCCACATCCGCGGGTCGCCCAGGGACGGGGCGCCGTACAGGTCGACGACCAGGGCGCCGTGCCGGGCGGCGAGGCCGTCGACGCAGGCGAACAACTCCTCCATGCGCGGCCGGAACCGCTCCAGCACCGGGCCCTGGCGGCCGGGGCTGCGCATCAGCACGAGCTGCTTGCAGGAGGGGGCCAGCCGCTCCACGGCCTCGGTCAGCAGGTCCCGCACCCGGACCATGTCGCACTTGGGCCGCAGGGTGTCGTTCAGGCCGCCGACCAGGGTGATGACGTCGGCGCCCATGGTGGCCGCGACCGGCACCTGCTCCTCGACGATCTGGCCGATCAGCTTGCCGCGCACCGCGAGGTTGGCGTACCGGAAGCCGGGCGTGTGCGCGGCCATCCGGCCCGCCAGGAGGTCGGCCCAGCCCCGGTAGGTGCCGTCGGGCAGCAGGTCCGACATGCCCTCGGTGAAGGAGTCGCCGACCGCGACCAGGCTGGAGTACGGGGGAGTGGTGTTCGTCTGCATGGCGTCAGCGATGGTAACCCGCACGCCATACCCAGCGGTCGGTCACCCCCGCCGCCCGGTCGCGGTCCCGGTCCCGGGGCCGGACGGCCGGCCCCGGAACCGCTCGCCGCCCGGTCTCAGGCCCGCTGTCCGAACAGCTCCCGCAGCACGTCCTCCATGGTGACCAGCCCGGCGAGCCGCCCGTCGGAGCCGAGCACGGCCGCCAGGTGGGTGCGGCTGCCGCGCATCGCGGTGAGGACGTCGTCCAGCGGCGTGGTCTCGCGCACCCGGGCGATGGGCCGCAGGTCCCGCACCCGGAAGGGCTCCTCGCGCGGCGAGGCGTCCAGCGCGTCCTTCACGTGCAGGTAGCCCACGATCCGGCGCCCCTCGTCGACGACGGGGAAGCGGGAGAACCCGG
Source organism: Streptomyces sp. NPDC031554 (assembly GCF_055580685.1). Taxonomy (NCBI): domain Bacteria; kingdom Bacillati; phylum Actinomycetota; class Actinomycetes; order Kitasatosporales; family Streptomycetaceae; genus Streptomyces; species Streptomyces sp. NPDC031554. Next base: position 102,944 of record NZ_JBVIKX010000013.1, read on the forward strand.
ATTCCGCGCCGAGCCGTTCCAGCTCCTCCGGGGTGACCCCCACGCGCGCGTAGACGACGCGTTCCAGCGGCAGGACGACGTCGCGCACCGGGCGGCGGCCCAGCTCCAGCGCGTCGTGCAGGCGCTCCTGGGCGCGGTCGTCGAGCAGGCCCGCCTCCCCGGCGTCCCGCACGATCTGCGCCAGCTCCGCGTCCGAGAACGTGGCCGTGACCTCGTCCTTCGCCTCGATCCGCAGCAGCTTCAGCAGACCGTTGGCGAAGGCGTTGACCGTGAAGATCACCGGTCGCAGCGCCCGGGAGAGCGTGACCAGCGGCGGTCCGAGCAGCAGGGCGCTGCGCACCGGTTCGGCGAGCGCGATGTTCTTCGGCACCATCTCGCCCAGCAGCATGTGCAGGTACGTCGCCAGGGTCAGCGCGATCACGAAGGACACCGCGTGGCCCGCGCCCTCGGGGACGCCGACCGCGTGGAACACCGGCTCCAGCAGGTGTGCGATCGCCGGCTCGGCGACCACGCCGAGGACCAGCGTGCACAGCGTGATGCCGAGCTGGGCGGCCGCCAGCAGCGCGGACACGTGCTCCAGGCCCCACAGCACGCTCTTGGCGCGCCGGTCGCCCTGTTCGGCGTACGGCTCGATCTGGGAGCGGCGTACGGAGATCAGCGCGAACTCCGCGCCGACGAAGAAGGCGTTGACGACCAGGGTCGCCAGGCCGATCAGCAGCTGGACGGCGGTCACCGGTCCGCTCCTTCCACGTCGTCCTGGGGGAGCGGGGCGTGCAGCAGGACGCGCGCCGCCCGGCGGCCGGACGCGTCGACGACGTCCATGCGCCAGCCGGCCACGTCCAGGCTGTCGCCGACGGCCGGTATGCGGCCCAGCTCGGTGGCGACCAGCCCGGCGAGGGTCTCGTAGGGGCCGTCGGGGGCGTGCAGCCCGACGCGCGCGAGCTGGTCGGTGCGGGCGGCGCCGTCGGCGGAGTAGATCCGGCGGCCCTCGTCGTCGGTGCCCGCGCGGGCCAGGTCGGGCGTCTCGTGCGGGTCGTGCTCGTCGCGCACCTCGCCGACGACCTCCTCGACGATGTCCTCCAGGGTCGCCACGCCCGCCGTGCCGCCGTACTCGTCGATGACCACGGCCATCGTCCGCTTGCCGGAGAGCCGGTCGAGGAGCCGGTCCACGGTGAGGGACTCGGGGACCAGCAGGGGTTCGCGCATCAGCTCGGCGACGGACACGCGCGCCCGCCGCTCCGCCGGCACCGCCAGGACGTCCTTGATGTGCGCGGTGCCGACGACGGTGTCCAGGCCGCCGCGGAACACGGGGAACCGGGACAGGCCCGTCGCCCGGGTCGCGTTCGCGACGTCCTCGCAGGTGGCCTGGGCGTCGAGGGCGATCACCTGCACGCGCGGGGTCATCACGTTCTCCGCGGTCAGGTCGGCCAGGTTCAGGGTGCGCACGAACAGCTCGGCGGTGTCCGCCTCCAGGGCGCCCTGCCGGGCCGAGTGCCGGGCCAGCGCCGCCAGCTCCTGCGGGCCGCGGGCGGAGGCCAGCTCCTCGGCGGGCTCCAGGCCGAAGCGGCGGACGACCCGGTTGGCCGTGTTGTTCAGGTGACCGATGAACGGCCGGAAGGCGGCGCTGAAGAAGCGCTGCGCGTTGCCCACCCGCTTGGCCATGGCCAGCGGGGTGGAGATCGCCCAGTTCTTCGGCACCAGTTCGCCGACGACCATCAGGAACACCGTCGACAGCGCCGTGCCCACCACCAGGGCGACGGAACTCGCGGTCGCGCTCGACAGACCGGCCGACTCCAGCGGCCCGGAGATCAGCTTGGCGATCGAGGGTTCGGCGAGCATGCCGACCACCAGGTTGGTGACGGTGATGCCGAGCTGGGCGCCGGAGAGCTGGAAGGTCAGGTTGCGGACGGCCTTGAGGGCACCGGCCGCGCCGCGTTCGCCGCGCTCGACGGCCCGCTCCAGCTCGCCGCGTTCGACCGTGGTCAACGAGAACTCGGCGGCGACGAAGGCGCCGCACGCGAGCGACAGCAGGATCGCCACCAACAGCAACAGCAGTTCCATCACCGGTTCACCTCCGTCCCATGATCGGACAGGAGGGGAAGGATCGCGCGACGTCGGGAACCAGGAGGCTCGCCCATGGGCGGAGGCTCACACCTTTCGAGGACTCGGTGAGGGGGACCGTGCGGCCCGTGCGGATCGCACGGTCCCCCAAGGGTAAAGGGGCGGCAAAAGACCGTTGTCGGCGGCCCCGGACCGGCCGCCCGACCGGAGCGCCGTCGGCTCAGCCGGTCAGCGGCTTCACCCAGCGCCGCCACTTCTCCTCCGGCATGTACCCCGCCGCGCGCCACGCATGATGGGCCGTCTCGTTGCGCGTCAGCACCATCGCGTCGCCGCGCCGCCCCCCGAGCCGGACGAACCGCTCCTCCGCGGCGGCGAGCAGCGCCGTGCCGACGCCCTGCCGGCGGTGCGCCGGACGCACCGCCAGCCGGTAGAGGTGGCAGCGCCAGCCGTCGAAGCCGGCGATGACCGTGCCCACCAGCTCACCGCCGCGCTCCGCGAGGATCAGCGCCTCGGGGTCGCGGGCGACGAGCCGCTCCACCCCCGCGCGGTCGTCGCTGATGCTCGTGCCCTCGGCGGCGGTCCTCCAGAAGGCCAGCACCGTGTCGAGGTCGTCGGGCGTCGCGGCCCGTATCCGCAGATCAGACATGGGGCGATCCCACCACGCGAGGGACACCCCGGCACCGGATTCCAGCATCCGGACGCCCGCGGCCCCTTTCCCGCCGGGACGCGGGGACGCCGGGACGCCGGACCGGCCGCCCGGCCGCCCGGCCTCGCGGTCGTACGGGGCCGCCCGGCACGTACGTCGCGACCGTCGCGATGCCGAAGACCGGGCCGCGCCCTCCGTCCCGAAGCCCAGGCGGAGTCCTGGTCGGTGAGCGCGCCCGCAGCGGCCGGCCGGGGCCGGTCGAGCGTGGTGTGACCGGGAGTGCACCCGGTATCACTACTGGGTTCCCGTCCGCCCTTGCCGGTGCTAGCGGATCGGCGCTAGCTTCGAGGTATGGCGAAGACCCAGCTGAACGTGCGCGTCGACGAGGGCACGGCCAAGGCCGCCCGCGAACGCGCCACCGCGCGCGGCATGAGCGTCAACCGCTACATCGAGGAACTGGTCAGGCAGGACACCGGCGAGGCGGGCCACACGTTCGTCGAGGCCGCGGCCGACTTCATGAAGCGGTACGAGGACGTCTTCGCGGAGGAGTTCGGCACGCTCCGCGAGGGCGGCGCCCGCGAAGGTCGCCGCTGACCCCTTGAGCGACCTCACGATCGACCTCGCCTGGCTCCTGATGATCGCCGAGCGGAGGACACCCGGAGACCCCCAGGTCACCGACTGGGGCGCCCTGGTGGCGGCGGTCGCGCGCCACGAGGCCCGGATCTTCGACGTCCCCGTCTACGACTCGCCGCACGCGCGCGCGGCGGCACTCCTGCAACTCCTCCTGCACGTCCCGGCGCTGGAGCGCTCGAACGCCCTCTTCGCGTGCGCCGTCGCCTACGCCTATCTGGTGGCGAGCGGAGCGAAGGTCGTGACCACGCCCGAGCAGGTCCGCGACCTGGCCCGGCTGGTCAAGACCGGCGACGCCTCGGTCCACGACGTCGCACGGGAACTGCGCCGCTGGAGCCTGTGAGCGGTCCCCGGCTCCCGGAACGCGCCGTCCGGACAGGAGCCGGGTGGTGTCCGCGAAGTCCCGCCCGGCTCGCGGCGTCCGGCACCCACTCCCCCCGGAGGGGGCACCCCCGGCCGCGTCGTCGGGACCGCCCGCCCGCACCCGGCACGGGGGCGGCCCGCCGCCTTGCGACGCTCCCCCGCTGCCCGAACGGCGTGGGAGGTGCCCCCAGCACCGGACGCCGCGGGGTCCGCCTGCCCGGCGGCGCCCGGCACGCCCTCCCGCCGCACCGGGCTGACTGGAAGCGCGGTCCGGTGCCGGGTCGATCCCCGCCTCCTGGAGGCTCTCACAGACAGTAAAGGCGGCCACCTTGATCCCAAGAACGAGGAGTTCGCCGTGGATGCGGCGATACCCCCCACCAGGATTTTCCCGCGCAAGCCGCAACACCAAGAGCCGGATGGAGCGCACGGTCCGCGGCCTTCCCGAGCGCTTCGGCCGGGAAGCAGCAGCGTGGCGGCGCGCGACCAGATCGCGGTGCCAGCGCAGCACCGTATCTGGACGCACCAGCACCCTCGGACTGCGCGGCACCTCCGACGGCAGCCGGTGCGGCCACGACGCCGAGAACGCTCGATCGCCCGGGGTGAACCGGTGCCGCTTGGAAAGTCATCGCTACTGGTCAAGTCGCATGTCAGCACTCTTTGATCGCTCCGCCGAGGGTGCGGGTGCGGGTGCGGGTGCGTAGGAGTTTGCCGGGACGGCCGTGCTGGACCGGGAAGACCTGCGCCCGGCGACGGCGCGGTATCAGCGAGGCGATCACCATGACGGCAGCCCAGCTGCTACCGACGCTCCAGGACATGGGCACGCACCTGCAGCGACGACTTTCCGAGCGGTACAGGCAGATCCTCGTCCTCGCGGACCGCGCCTACCAGGGCGCCGGCGTCACCGTCCGCACCCCCTGCTACCACCACAGCGAACAACCCGAGCACCACCAGCAGTTCAACCGCGACCACGCCCGACCGAGCGCACCCGGCGAACGCGCCTTCGCGCAGTTGAGATCCTGGCGGCTGCTCCGACGAGCCAGATGCTCCACACGCCGTATCGGCACCATCGCCCGAGCCGTTCGCACACTGCTGATCTGCAACTGTTCAGGATGAAAGAGGTTCACCATCCCGAATGCCCCGTTGTCACGCTCCCGTGTCGACGGGCCGAACGGCACGCGCCCGCCGGCCCTTTGCCGGGCCCTCCGCGGACGGTCCGGATCACACCGCGAGCCGGACCGCCTCGATCCACGACTTGTTGTCGTGGGTGCCGGCGTAGGTGAAGTCGTACCCGGTCCCGGGCTCGTCGCACGCCAGGCCGAGCCAGGCGTCGTCGTGGACGTAGGAGGACTGGCAGACGGCGCCGGCGCCACCGTCGACGTTGATGGTGAACCCCAGCATGTGCGGGGCGTCCTTCTCGGTACTGCCGACGTAGTTGTCGATGCCGTCGACGGCGTTCGACCACGGCTCGGGGAAGTGTCCCTCGCCGTTGGTCGACGCGGGGTCGTGGACGAAGGCGCCGCCGGACGTGCCCCTGGTTCCGGACACGGCGATGTTGACGGCCGTGATCGGTGCCCCCGAGCCCGCCGTGCCCGCTGTCCCGCCGTCGCACACCGCGTCGCTCCAGCCCCGGCCCGCCGCGTAGACCCGGTAGCAGATGTGCCGTCCGCCCGGATCCTTCACGGCCAGTCGCCGGACGGCGGTCGCCGCGTTCCTCTCCGGTGCCTCGGCTTCCTTCACCTCGGCCGAACGGGGCGGCACAGACTTGGACTTGGGCTCGGACTTGGGCTCGGACCTGGGTTCGGGCTCGGCCCCGGAATCGGACTCGGCCGGTGAGCCGGACGCGGACTCGGATCCGCTCGGCGACGCCGAGGGTGACGGGGACGCGGCCTGGTAGTCGACGGCCGGGATGCCGTCGGACGTACCGGGGTCGAGCGTCGTTCCGCCGGCGGGAGCCGTCTCGACCGTGCGCTCGTCCTCACGGTTCAGTCCGATTATCAGCAGCGGTACGCAGATCAGCACCGCCCCGACGATGGCGGCCGCGGCCACCATGGGCCCGCGCAGACGTCCCGGCCCCGTCCCGTCGGCGTCCGCGTCCGCCTTCCCGCCGTCACCGTTGCCGGCCGCGACCGCACCGGCCACCGCACCGGCCACCACCCCGGCTCCCGCTTCGCCGGGCTCCGCCGCCTGCCGCCGCTGTTCCTCCGGCTGCCCCTCTTTCTCCTGCCGTTCCTCCTCCTGCTCGGCTGCCGCCGGTTCCTCGGTGGTGGACCGGAAGTCCCATCGGGTGCGCCGCCCGGGAGCGGGTTCGGAGGACGACACCGTCGACACCGAGGCGTCCGGATCGGCGGCGGAGTCGGGAGCAGGGGCGGACTCCGGCGTGCGCGGTCTCAGGTCCGTGCCGGGATCCTCGCCCGGCACGGGTACGGCGACCGCGCGGCGGACGGCCAGGGAAGCCGTCGTCTCACCGGCCCGGGGTTCATGCTGACGCGGCATGAGCACTGCTCCTTGTCGAAGGTGGGGGCGGACGGTGCGATGTCATCGGTGCTCGCCGATGCCGCCGGCCGGTCATCCGTGCACGGCACCGGGCCGGACGGCCGCTCCGTCGGCTCACGACTCACTCAACCAACTCTGGATGACACCTGGTTGCGTCCAAACCCTGGCGAGATGAACGGAAGTCGACACAAGGTCCCGTTCGCTCGTCGGCCGCACCACGCTGCCAAGGGGGGAACCCTCCGGAACGCGCCCCGGCCGACGACGGGGCCGCGCCCCGCGAGGCCGTCGCCGGTGGCGATCCTGCCGGCACCACGGATCAGGTCGCGGACCCACGCGCCACCGGAAGGCTCGCGGTGACCACGCACGGGGGTGGGGCAGGACACCGGTACGACCGCCCGTGCACCGGATGCACCCGGGTGGTCCGACGACGCGGCGGTGGGGGTCCCTCCCGCGCGAGCGGAGCCGACCGTGGGGGAGCCGTGCCGGGCGTCGCGCGCCCGACGGGAAGGGGCAGGCACGCCCTAGCGGAGCGCCCCGTCGGCGACCGGCCGCCAGGCCGTGCCCAGCCGGCAGTACGACGAGGGCAGCGCCGGTCCCCTCTCCGGGACCAGCAGGCTCCGGTACGGGCCGAGTTCGAACCCGGCGTCGCGCAGCGCCCCGACCGGGTCACGGGAGAGGTGGCAGCCGCCGCACAGGAGTGGCCACACCGTCCGGTCCAGCGCGTGCTGGGCGAAGGCCATGGCCGGGCCGCCACCCGTGCCGTGCTCCAGGAACCGCACCTGGCCGCCGGGCCGCAGCACCCGTCGTACCTCGGCGAGGGCCCGCGGCAGGTCCCGCACGCTGCACAGGACCAGCGAGAGCACCGCCGCGTCGAAGGCCCCGCTCTCCACCGGCAGGGCCTCGGCCGTGCCCGGCACGACGTCCACCGGCACCCCGGCCCCCGTCGCGGCCCGCGCCGCCAGGACGCGCAGCCGCCGCTCCGGCTCGACCGCCACGACCCCGGAGACCGTGCCTGGGTAGTGGGCGAAGTTCAGGCCGTTGCCCGCGCCGATCTCGACGACGCGGCCGGAGAGCCCGGCGAGCAGCCGGCCGCGCAGCGCGGCCAGGCCCCCGCGGGTCTCCGCGGTCACGCTCAGCCGGGCGTAGCAGCGCGCGAACAGCGGGTGGCGGACGGGATCGCCGGACACCTCACCGGAGCCGGCGGACCGTATCGGCATGGCGACCTCCCGGGCCGGACGGGCCTACCGGGATTCTCCCCCGTGCGGGCCCGCCGCGCCCCCGCTCACGCGTCCGACCGGTCCGCCCCCCGGCCGAAGGACGGGCCCGGGTCCCCCGGCCCCGCCGGGGACGGGCTCCAGGGCTCCGGTGCCGTCCGGCTCCGGAAGGCCTCCGCCTCCCACGTCCCGTCCAGCCGGGACGCCAGCCAGCCGGGGGCCGCCGCACGGAAGCCGGCCGGGGTGAGCGACCCCGACCCCGCGGGCAGCGCGCCGAGCAGCGGGGCGCCGGCGACGTCCGGCAGGTCGGTGACGTTGCACCGCGTCGCCAGGTCGGGGGAATCTGGCCAGGAGCCGATCACCACCCCGAGCAGCTCGAGTCCCCGCAGCCGCAGTTCACGGGCCGTCAGGTCGGTCGTGTTCAGCGTGCCGAGCCCCGCCGACGCCACCACCAGCACCGGCGCCCGCAGCAGTTCGGCGGCGTCGGCCAGCGTGCCGCCCGCCTCGTCGAACCGCACCAGGAGCCCGCCGGCCCCCTCGACGAGGACCAGGTCGTGCTCGGTGGCCAGCTTGGCCGCCGCGTCGGCGACCTCACGCGGCCGCACGGGCACCATCCCGGCCCGCAGGGCCGCCGTCGCCGGCGCCAACGGCTCCGGATAGCGGGCCAGTTCGGCGGTCGTGACGTCACCCGCCAGCCGTGCCACCTCGTCCGCGTCGCCGCGCTCGTCCGGCCGTACGCCGGTCTGGGCGGCCTTCAGCACGGCCACCGAACGGCCCGCCGCGAGCGCGGCGGCGGCGACGGCGGCGGTCGTGACCGTCTTGCCGACCTCCGTGCCCGTCCCCGTGATCACCAGGATCGGCATGGTCATCCCTCCCGCGCCGCCGCGCACACGGCCCGCGCGATCCGCGCCAGGTCCTCGTCACCGGTGACGTACGGCGGCATCGTGTACACGAGGTCGCGGAAGGGCCGCAGCCAGACGCCCTCGCGCACGGCCGCCCGCGTGGCGGCCTCCATGTCCACCTCGTGGTCGAGCTGGACGACCCCGATGGCGCCGAGCACCCGCACGTCCTTCACGCCCGGCAGGGCCGCGGCCGGGGCGAGTCCCTCCCGCAGTCCCGCCTCGATCCGCCGGACCTCCGCGAGCCAGTCCTGCCCGAGGAGCAGCTCGACCGAGGCGCAGGCGACCGCCGCGGCCAGCGGGTTGCCCATGAACGTCGGACCGTGGGCCAGCACCGGCACCTCACCCCGCGAGATGCCCTCGGCGACCCGGCCCGTGCACAGAGTCGCGGCCATCGTCAGATAACCGCCGGTCATCGCCTTGCCGACGCACATCACGTCCGGGGTCACCCCGGCGTGACCGGCGGCGAACAACGCGCCCGTGCGGCCGAACCCGGTGGCGATCTCGTCGAACACCAGCAGCACGCCGTGCTCGTCGCACGCCTCGCGCAGCACCGTCAGGTACGCGGGGGAGTGGAACCGCATCCCGCCCGCGCCCTGCACCACCGGCTCCACGATCACCGCGGCCAGCTCGTCGGCGTGCCGCCCGATCGCCGCGCGCAGCTCACGCGCGTACGACTCGTCGTACTCGGTGGGCGGCGGACCGACGAAGACCTGCCGGGGCAGGACCCCGGTCCACAGGTCGTGCATCCCGCCCTCGGGGTCGCACACGGACATCGGCTGCCAGGTGTCCCCGTGGTAGCCGCCGCGCCAGGTCAGCAGCCGCTGCTTGCGGGGACGGCCCAGCGAGCGCCAGTACTGCAGGCACATCTTCGCCGCGACCTCGACCGACACCGACCCCGAGTCGGCGAGGAACACGTGCTCCAGCCCCTCGGGCGAGATGTCGACGAGCAGCTTCGCCAGCCGCACGGCGGGCTCGTGGGTGAGCCCGCCGAACATGACGTGGCTCATCCGCCCGAGCTGGGCGCGCACCGCCTCGTCGAGCACCGGGTGGCGGTAGCCGTGGATCGCCGACCACCAGGAGGACATGCCGTCGACCAGCTCGCCGGAGCCGTCGGCGAGCCGCAGCCGGACCCCGCTCGCCGACTCCACGACGAGCGGGTCCACCCGGCCCGGCATCGGACCGTACGGATGCCACACGTGCCGCCGGTCGAGGTCCAGCAGCCCGGACACGTCCCGCTCAGGCATTGGGCGCGAGGTCCGTCCCGGCGCCCCGGCGGCGGACGGCGACCAGGTCCGTACGGGCCTCGTTCGCCTGCGGGACGGAAGCCGGGGCGCGGACACCGCCGTCCTCGTGCGACCCGCAGACGCCGCCGGCCCCGTGCCCCCCGCAGCCGCCGGCGTCCTCGGAGGACCCGCAGCCGCCCCCGTGCGAACCGCACCCGCCGGCCCGGTGCTCCGGCAGCGTCACCTCGCCCGCGCCCTCCACCTCGAACCCGGCGTCCGCGATCATGTCGAGGTCGGCCTTGCCCGCCTGGCCCTCGGTGGTGAGGTAGTCGCCGAGGAAGATCGAGTTGGCCAGGTGCAGGGCGAGCGGCTGCATCGTGCGCAGGTGGACCTCGCGGCCCCCCGCGATGCGCACCTCCACGTCCGGGCAGACGAACCGCACCATGGCCAGGATGCGCAGGCAGCGCTGCGGGGTGAGGTTCCACTCCTTCGCCAGTGGGGTGCCCTCGACCGGGATCAGGAAGTTCACCGGGACGGAGTCGGGGTCCAGTTCGCGCAGCGAGAAGACGACGTCGACCAGGTCCCCGTCCGACTCGCCCATGCCGGCGATCAGCCCCGAGCACGCCGACAGACCGGCCGCGTGCGCCTTGTGCACCGTGTCCACCCGGTCGGCGTACGTGTGCGTGGTCGTGATGTCCGCGTACGTCTCCTCGGACGTGTTCAGGTTGTGGTTGTAGGCGTCCGCGCCCGCCTCGCGCAGCCGCTCCGCCTGGCCGTCGGAGAGCAGGCCCAGGCAGGCGCACACCTCGACGCCCTCGTTCTGGTCCTTGATCGCCTTGATGGTCTCGGAGACCCGGTCGACGTCCCGGTCGGTCGGGCCGCGCCCGGACGCCACCAGGCAGACCCGCTTGGCGCCCCCGGCCAGCCCCGCGGCGGCGGCCCGCGAGGCCTCGTCGGGCTTGAGCCAGGTGTACTTGAGAATCCCCGCGGTGGAGCCGAGCCGCTGGGAACAGTAGGAGCAGTCCTCCGGGCACAGGCCCGACTTGAGGTTGACGAGGTAGTTGAGTTTCACCCGTCGCCCGAACCAGTGACGGCGCACCTTCCCGGCGGCGGCCACCACGTCGAGCAGGTCGTCGTCGGACGTGGCCAGCACGGCCAGCGCCTCTTCGCGGGTCGGCAGCTCGCGCCGAAGCCCCTTGTCCACCAGCGTGTTCAGCAGGTCCATGAGAGCCGATCCTGTCCTACCGACCCGTGCGCGGGCCAGGGAGAGTTCGTACAACGAAGGGCATTCGACGTGTGGGTATTGCCACACCATGGGATACGCGACGTACGGCTAGTGTCTGTCCACTGCCTACAAAATCCCCGGAGGACGAGCCATGGCGTTCGGCTGGATCGACGAGCGGGCGCGGGCGCGCCGCACCGCCGGCCTCGTACGGACCCTGCGCCCCCGTCCGGCCGACTCGCCGCTCCTGGATCTCGCGAGCAACGACTACCTGGGCCTCGCCCGCCACCCCGAGGTCACCGAGGGCGCGGCGCGGGCCGCGCGGACCTGGGGCGGCGGCGCGACCGGCTCCCGGCTCGTCACCGGCACCACCGAGCTGCACGCCGAACTGGAACGGGAGCTGGCCGACTTCTGCGGCTTCGAGGCGGCCCTGGTCCTCTCCTCCGGCTACGCCGCCAACCTCGCCGCGGTCACCGCGCTGGCCCCGCACGGCTCCCTGATCGTCTCCGACGCGGGCAACCACGCCTCGCTCATCGACGGCTGCCGGCTGGCCCGCGGCACCACGCAGGTCGTCGCGCACGCCGACCCCGACGCCGTCCGCAAGGCGCTGGGCACGCACGCCGGCCCGGCCCTGGCGGTCTCCGACACGGTCTTCTCCGTCGACGGCGACGCGGCCCCGCTGGCCGCCCTCGCCGGTGCCTGCCGGGAGCACGGCGCCGGTCTCGTCGTCGACGACGCCCACGGCCTCGGCGTCCTCGGCGCGGGCGGCCGCGGCGCGCCGCACGCGGCGGGACTGGCGGGGGCGCAGGACGTCGTGGTCACGGTCACGCTGTCCAAGTCGCTGGGCAGCCAGGGCGGCGCCGTGCTCGGACCCGCGCGCGTGATCGACCATCTGGTCAACACCGCCCGGACGTTCATCTTCGACACCGGCCTCGCCCCGGCGGCGGCGGGCGCGGCCCTGGCGGCCCTGACGCTGCTGCGGCGCGAGCCGGAACGCGCGGCACGCGCGCGTGCGGTGGCGGGCGAGCTGCACGCGCGCCTGACGGCCGCGGGCCTGGAGGCGGTGCGTCCGGACGCCGCGGTCGTCTCCGTGCGGGCCCCGTCCCCGGAAGCGGCCGTGCGCTGGGCGGCGGACTGCCGGACGGCGGGCCTGGCCGTGGGCTGCTTCCGTCCTCCCTCCGTGCCCGACGGCGTCTCCCGCCTGAGGCTGACCGCCCGCGCCGACCTCGGCGAGGGGCAGATCGAGCGCGCGGTGCGGGTGATCGGCGCGACCCGGCCGTGAGCCGCCGTCCCCCGGCCGTGCGCGGGACGGCGGCCGGGCGGCGGACCGGGATCAGCGGAACGCGGCGGTGAAGTCCGCCCAGCTCCCGGGGGAGAAGAGCAGGGCGGGCCCGGCCGGGTCCTTGGAGTCGCGCACGGCGAGCAGACCGGCCCACGGTCCGCGGTCCGGGCGGGCCGTCTCCACGCAGTTGTTGGCTCCCGTGCTGTGGCTGCTGCGCAGCCACCGAAGGTCCCGCGGGTGGGGGAGAGCGGGCGGGGCGGTGCCGGAAGGTACGTCGCGAGGCAGTGCGGTCATGGTGCCTCCTTACGCGCCGTCAGCTGTCGCGGCGAGGTAGTCCAGTGAGTCCCCGGGCGAAAGGGCCTGCGCCCGGAGGGCGTCGAAGGCCTCGGTGTAGGCCCGGAGGTCTTCTTTCCGTTCGAGATGGACGCTACTCGTCAGGTGATCGAGAACGACCACATCCAGATCAGAAGTGGTCGAAAACGAGAAGATGACGAAAGGGCCGGTGACACCGACGTGCGCCCCGGCGCTGAACGGCAGCACCTGGAGCCTGACCTGGGGCAGCCGGGCCGCCTCCACCAGCCGCTCCAGCTGCCGCGCCATGACCTCGCGGCCGCCCACCTCCCGCCGCAGCACCGCCTCGTCGAGCACCACGTCCAGCTCCAGCGGCGGCCGGGCCCGCAACACGTCCTGCCTGGCCAGCCGCACCTCCACCAGCGTGTCCAGCCGGTCCTCGTCGAGACCCTCCACCGCGGCCCGGGTCACCGCGCGGGCGTACGCGGGGGTCTGCAACAGCCCCGGCACGACGGTGGTCTCCAGGGTGCGCATCGCGCTCGCCTGCGACTCCAGGCTGATGAAGTCCCGGTAGGTGGGCGGCAGGACCCCGCGATAGGCGTGCCACCAGTGCTCGCGCCCGCCGTCCCCGACCGGGCCGGCCAACGCCAGCAGCAGCTCCCGCAGTTGCGCGTCGCGCACGCCGTAGGCGTCGAGGAGCGACCGCACGTCGGCCGGTTTCGTACCACTGGTGCCGGTCTCGATCCGGCTCACCTTCGACTGGTGCCAGCCCACCAGCCCGGCCGCCTCACCACTGGTGAGGCCCGCACGGGAACGCAGCGCCCGCAGTTCGGCGCCCAGCTTCCGGCGGCGCACCGCAGGACCGTGCTGCATGGGACCTCGTCACTCCCTCCGGGTCGTCCGCCCGCGCTCCGCCCCAGGGCGTGTCCGACCGTTCCCGCCGGACGCCGCGCGCCGACCCCACGCGAATCGTCGGACACGTTCTGGCGGAGTTCACCGCATCGAGCGACAGATATATGCACATCTTGGTGGATCACCACTCGCGACCGGCGTGTTGATGGCACTCTGGCGGCGAAGCACCAGTCCGGGACCGTACTCGAACCATCCGCACCGTGTCGGACTCCGGTCCCGTGGGAAAGGGACGACGTCGCCATGGCAGATCACCTGGAAGCATCCGTCACTCTGCCGAGCGATCCCGCCTCGGTGTCCACTGCCCGCACCCACGTGCTCGACACCCTCGCGCAGTGGGGTCTGCCGACCACCGCGGAGCTGGCCGACACCGTCCGCCTGATCGTCTCCGAACTGGCCACCAACGCCGTGCAGCACACCTTCGGGCAGTCGCCCACCTTCACGGTGGACCTCGTCCTCGAGCGCGACGAGCGGCTGTACGTCGGTGTCACCGACAGCCATCCGCGGTTCCCCCAACGGCTGCCGGCCGCCGTCCAGCAGGACAACGGCCGAGGCATGGTGATCATCAGATGGCTGACCGCGGAGTGCGGCGGCAGGCTCCGGGTCCGCCCCACCCGGGAGGGCGGCAAGACCGTCTTCATCGAGCTGCCCTGGACGGTCCCCGCCGAGCCCGCCGCCCAGGTGCCGCCGGCGACGGCGGCGGGGCCGCAGGACCTCTGACGGGCCCTCGGGGCGCGTCCGGGCTCCGCTGAGCCCCTCCGGGGGCCGCTGAGCCCCTCCGGGGGCTCTTTGGGCCCCGTGGGGCCTCTCGGGGCCTTCTCGGGCCGCCCCGCCCCGGCGGCGGCCCCTCAGGAGCGGCCCGGGCCCGCACGGCCCTCCGGGAGGCGGCCCGGCGGCCGCCGCGCCCCGCGAAGGGCCGGGAACGGACGCCGGGGCGGTGGGTGGGTCCCGGGGCGGTGGCGGCGCGTCAGGACGCCGCCACCGCCCCGGGAGGTCACTTGACCCGCCCGTACCAGACGCTCTTGGTCCAGATCTTCTGGAGCCGCACCACGTCCCCGGTCTTCGGGGAGTGCCAGATCTTGCCCTTACCGGCGTAGATCCCGACGTGGTAGACGTTCGACCCCGAGTGGAAGAACACCAGGTCCCCGGCCTTGCGGCTGCCGGCGGAGATGTGGCGCGTCTTGTTGTACTGCTGGGCGGCCGTGCGCGGCAGCTTCTTGCCGGCCTTCTTGAACGAGTACAGCGTCAGCCCGGAGCAGTCGAACCGGTTCGGCCCGGTGGCCCCGTACCGGTACGGCGAGCCCTTCTTGGAGGCCGCCACCTTGAGCGCCTTCGTCGCCGGGGTGGCGGCCGCGGCGTCGGACGCCGCACCCGGGACCACGATCGAGCCGCCGACGGCGGCGATGGCGAACGCCGAGGCCGTACCGGCCCGGGCCATGAGCGACGGGACACGATTGAGCGCAGTCATGCGCAACCCTTCGTCAGCCGCCTGTGAAGGATGACCTGTCGGATTCGGGCTGGCGAAGTTGCCCGGCCGCTGCTGCGGCTTCACCCCAAGGGCTGCTCGGCCCGGCGCCTCCCCTGGCGGGGACGGCCGTACCGGCGACCCGGCTTGCTCGGGTCCTCCACTCCTGCCGGTGCACTCCTGTCGACTCGGGCATCCGGACGGCGGCAGGACTCGGCGTCCGCCCGGACCGCCCCGCCGCTTGTGGCGGGGGCTTGTCGTCAGTCACGGATCTTGACTCACCGATGTCCGAAAATCCCAACGGAACCGGGTATTTGTGGGGTTACTCACCACTCACCCGTTCGGGTGGACACCCTGATGTTCGATCAGATGTCAAGGAGCCACCAGGCCTCCGACCAGCACGGGAACCCTGGATTCCGCCCACTTCGGCCGCTCGCCGCGCAACTTCTGCGGCTCGGGGAAAGCAGTCACCCGTACGCCGAACAGGGGTACACCGTTCGGTCCGTTTGTGTCCCGGTCCGGACGGCGCGCGCTCCGCGCCGTCCGTCCTGACCGGACGGAGGCGGGTCAACTGTCGGAGGGCGGCGGCATCGTGACGCGCGCCGTGCGGCGCTCCCCGTCCAGGAGGCGCAGCGCCCGCGCGAGCGTGGGCGCGTGCAGCTCGCTCTCGCCCCGCTGGTGCATCAGCGTCAGCGCGTCCCGCAGCGCGGTCGCCCGGCTCACCAGCGCCTGGGCGGCCCGCAGTCCGCCGTACGTGTCGCCGTGCCGGGCGGGGTTGACGCGGCCGACCAGGTCGACCACCTCCAGGTAACGGTCGATCAATTCGGCCTCGGCGCGGGTCAGCGCCGGCAGCGGCGGCAGTTCGGGGAGCATCGGCGGCTCACCCCGCGTCCGGCGCGTGACGGGCGGGCGGTCGGGCCATGGGAACCCCTCCTTGGGCATCGGTAAAAAATGTACAGGACGTACGTCACGTTAGGATGGGTCCATGGCCTACGAGATTCCGGTGACACAAGCCAGGGCTGAACTCGCCGACCTGATCAACCGGGTGGTGTACGGCGGTGAGCGCGTCGTCGTGACGCGGCACGGCAAGCCCCTCGTCGCCCTCGTCTCCGCCTCCGACCTGGAGCGGCTCGACGCGCTCGACGCCCCGGCCGGGGAGCCGGTGATCAGCTCGGTCTCGGCCGTCCGCGACGTGGCGTCCGCCTCCCGCGGGCGGGGACGGCTCGGGATCGCGGCGGAACACCACGGGCCCGGTCCCGCCTAGCCACCCGGACGCCTGAGCTCCCGGGCGCCCGGACGGGTGAACGCGCGCACCGGACGCGTCCGCGGATCACGGCATGGTTAACGTCCTCGAAACGCGGCCCAACTAGCGTGCCCCTCCACGCCACCAGGCACTTTGCCCGATGGCCGCGGCAACCGGACCCCGCACGGTCCGGAGCGAGGAGGTGAGGTGGGACGTGCGACTGACCCCGCACGAGCAGGAGAGGCTGCTCATCCATGTGGCCGCCGACGTCGCCGAGAGGCGCAGGGCCCGGGGGCTCAGACTCAACCACCCCGAGGCCGTCGCCCTGATCACCGCGCACCTCCTCGAGGGCGCGCGGGACGGCCGTACCGTCGCCGAGTTGATGGCCTCCGGCCGCACGCTGCTCACCCGTGACGACGTCATGGAAGGCATCCCCGAGATGATCCACGAGGTGCAGGTCGAGGCGACCTTCCCGGACGGCACCAAGCTCGTCACCGTCCACGACCCGATCGTCTGAGGGGGCCGCGATGATTCCCGGCGAGATCCTGTTCGCGTCCGGCCCGATCGTCTGCAACGCGGGCCGCGAGATCACCCGGCTCACCGTCCTCAACGCCGCCGACCGGCCCGTCCAGGTCGGCTCCCACTACCACTTCGCCGAGGCCAACCCCGGACTGGAGTTCGACCGCGCCGCCGCGCGCGGCAAACGGCTGAACGTCGCCGCCGGCACCGCCGTGCGCTTCGAACCCGGGATCCCCGTCGACGTCGAACTCGTCCCGCTCGCCGGCGCCAGGGTCGTGCCCGGTCTGCGCGGGGAGACCGGAGGTGCCCTCGATGCCTGAGATCTCGCGTGCCGCGTACGCCGACCTGTTCGGGCCGACCACCGGGGACCGCATCCGGCTCGCCGACACCGACCTGCTGATCGAGATCGAGGAGGACCGCTGCGGCGGGCCGGGGCTCGCCGGTGACGAGGCCGTGTTCGGCGGCGGCAAGGTCATCCGGGAGTCCATGGGACAGGCGCGCGCCACGCGCGCGGACGGCACGCCGGACACCGTCGTCACCGGGGCCGTCGTCGTCGACCACTGGGGCGTCGTCAAGGCCGACATCGGCATCCGCGACGGCCGCATCACCGGCATCGGCAAGGCCGGCAACCCCGACACCATGGACGGCGTCCACCCCGACCTGGTGATCGGGCCCGAGACCGAGGTCATCGCCGGCAACGGACGGATCCTCACGGCCGGCGCGATCGACGCCCACGTCCACTTCATCTGTCCCCAGATCGCCGACGAGGCGCTCTCCGCGGGCGTGACCACCCTGGTCGGGGGCGGCACCGGGCCGGCCGAGGGCTCGAAGGCGACCACCGTGACGCCCGGCCCCTGGCACCTGGCCCGCATGCTGGAGGCGATGGAGCAGTACCCGCTCAACATCGGCTTCCTCGGCAAGGGCAACACCGTCTCCCACGAGGCGATGCTCTCCCAGATCCGGGGCGGCGCGATGGGCCTGAAACTGCACGAGGACTGGGGCTCCACCCCGGCCGTCATCGACGCCGCCCTCACGGTCGCGGACCGCACCGGCATCCAGGTCGCCATCCACACGGACACGCTGAACGAGGCCGGATTCGTGGGCGACACGCTCGCGGCGATCGCCGGCCGCGGCATCCACGCCTACCACACCGAGGGCGCGGGCGGCGGGCACGCGCCCGACATCATGACCGTCGTCTCCGAGCCGCACGTGCTGCCGAGCTCGACGAACCCGACGCGGCCGTACACCGTCAACACCGCCGAGGAACACCTCGACATGCTGATGGTCTGCCACCACCTCAACCCCGCGGTGCCGGAGGACCTCGCCTTCGCCGAGTCCCGGATCAGGCCCTCCACCATCGGCGCGGAGGACGTCCTCCACGACCTCGGCGCCATCTCGATCATCTCCTCCGACGCCCAGGCGATGGGCCGGGTCGGCGAGGTCGTCCTGCGGACCTGGCAGACGGCGCACGTGATGAAGCGGCGCCGGGGCGCGCTGCCCGGGGACGGCGCCGCCGACAACCACCGGGTGCGCCGCTACGTCGCCAAGTACACGATCAATCCCGCGCTCGCGCAGGGCCTGGCGAGGGAGATCGGCTCCGTCGAGACCGGCAAGCTGGCCGACCTGGTCCTGTGGGAACCGGCGTTCTTCGGCGTCAAGCCGCACCTCGTCATCAAGGGCGGGCAGATCGCCTACGCGCAGATGGGCGACGCCAACGCGTCCATCCCCACCCCGCAGCCGATCCTGCCCCGTCCCATGTACGGGGCGATCGGCCGGGCACCGGCGTCCAACTCGTTCAACTTCGTCGCGCCGACGGCGATCGAGGACGGACTCCCGGAACGCCTGCACCTGGGCAAGAAGTTCGTCGCGATCGACTCCACGCGGGGCGTGACCAAGGCCGACATGCGGGAGAACGACGCCCGGCCGCGGGTCGAGGTCGACCCCGACAGCTTCGCCGTACGCATCGACGGCGAGCTGGTCGAGGCGGCGCCCGCGGCCGAACTGCCCATGTCCCAGCGCTACTTCCTCTTCTGAGGGGCCCGCGATGAGCAGGGCGGCACTTCTCGTCCTCGCCGACGGACGCTTCCCCGCCGGCGGGCACGCCCACTCCGGCGGAGCCGAGGAGGCGGTCGGGGCGGGCCGGATCACCGGCGCGGCGGACCTGGAGGACTTCTGCCGGGGCCGGCTGCACACGGCCGGGCTCGTGGCGGCGGCGCTGGCCGCGGCCGCGGCGGCCGGGGCGGATCCCGGCGCACTGGACGCCGCCGCCGACGCACGGACACCGTCGCCCGCACTGCGGGCGACCGCCCGCCGGCTCGGGCGGCAGCTGCTCCGGGCGGCGCGGGCCACCTGGCCCGATGCCGGACTGGACGCGCTGGCGGGGGAGTTCCCCAAGGGGGCGCACCAGCCGGTGGTGCTCGGGCTGACGGCCCGTGCGGCCGGGCTCGGCCCCCGGGACGCGGCCTACTGCGCGGCGTACGAGAGCGTGAGCGGTCCGGCCACGGCGGTCGTGCGCCTGCTGGGCCTCGACCCGTTCCGGGCGACGGGGGTGCTGGCCCGGCTCGCCCCCGAGCTGGACCGGGTCGTGGACCGGGCGGTGCTCGCGGGGGCGGCGGTGCCGGGCGAGGGGGTGGAGGCGCTGCCCGCCGCGTCCGCGCCGTTGCTGGAGATCGGGGCGCAGGCGCATGCGGGGTGGGGTGTGCGGTTGTTCGCCTCGTGAGGTGCGTGAGGTGCGTGAGGTGCTCCCGCCCTCGCCTTTCCTTCCCGCCCCCGGGGCCATGCCCCAGACCCACCCCACCGGCCCGGACGACCCGTCCGCGCACGCCGGCCGGGCCGTGCGGCCCGGCCAGTCGAAAAGGAGCCGTCCATGCATCTCGACCACGACCACCACGGGCCCGCCGCCGTCGGTGCCGACGCCCGGCGGCCCGACGGGGCGCGCCGCGCCCTGCGGATCGGACTCGGCGGGCCCGTCGGATCCGGCAAGACCGCCACCGTGGCCGCGCTCTGCCGGGCGCTGCGCGACGAACTCTCGCTGGCGGTCGTCACCAACGACATCTACACCCGCGAGGACGCCGAGTTCCTGCTGCGGGAGGCCGTGCTGCCGCCCGAGCGGATCACGGCCGTCGAGACCGGGGCCTGCCCGCACACCGCGATCCGCGACGACATCTCCGCCAACCTCGAGGCGGTGGAGGACCTGGAGGACGAGGTGGGACCGCTGGACCTCGTCCTGGTCGAGTCCGGCGGGGACAACCTCACCGCGACCTTCTCCAAGGGGCTCGTGGACGCGCAGGTCTTCGTCATCGACGTCGCCGGCGGGGACGACATCCCCCGCAAGGGCGGGCCCGGCGTGACCACCGCCGACCTCCTCGTCGTCAACAAGACCGACCTCGCGCCGTACGTCGGCTCCGACCTCGCCCGGATGGCCGCCGACGCCGAGGCGCAGCGCGCCGGACTGCCCGTGGTGTTCCAGTCGTTGCGGAGCGAGGACGGCGTACGGCAGGTCGCCGCGTGGGTGCGGGAGCGGCTCGCCGCGTGGACGGCCTGAGATGAGCGGTGTGCACGCCACCGCGCGGATCCGGGCCCGTGCGGACGGGCGCGGCGGCACCGCGCTGCCCGTGCTGGAGAGCGACGGGCCGCTCGCGCTGCGGCGGACCCGCGGCGACGCCGGCGAGGCCCGTGTGATGCTGGTCGGCGCGATGAGCGGGCCGCTCGGCGGCGACCGCTTCGCCGTCACGGCGGACGTCGCGAGCGGCGCCCGGCTGCGCGTCGGCTCGGCCGCCGCCACCATCGCCCTGCCCGGCCAGGTCAAGGACGAGGCCCACTACACGGTACGGCTGGACGTCGCCGACGGCGGCGAACTGCACTGGCTGCCCGAGCCGTTGATCTCCGCGCGGGGCAGCGACCTGTACGTCATCACCCACGCCGACCTCGCCCCGGGCGCCCGGCTCGTGCTGCGCGAGGAACAGGTGCTCGGCCGGGCCGGCGAGGTGCCCGGCCGGCTCACCGGCCGGCTCGTCGTCCGGGTCGGCGGGCGTGCCGTCCTCGTCCAGGAACTGGCCTGCGGGCCGGGCGCCCCCGGCGGCTGGGACGGCCCCGCCGTCCTCGCGGGACACCGCGCCGTCGGTCAGCTGGTCGTCGTACGGCCGGAGTTCGCCGGCGATCCCGTCCCCGCCCGGATGCTGGGCGACGGCGCCACGCTCGTGCCGCTGGCCGGTCCCGCGGCCCTGGTGACCGCGGTCGCGCCGGACGGCCTGCGGCTGCGGCGCGTCCTGGACGAGGCGCTCGAGTCCTTGACCTGACGACGGCGTTCATCCGGTGAGCGGGACGTGTCTCTCCGGTTATCGGATTGGCAAAGAAGGCCGACGACACCTGTTCTCAGGGACCTCACAGCCGCAAGGATCCCGTACTGACGTTCCGCATCACGAACTGAGATACGGGGAGGGCCCACTTGAGGGACACACGACCGACCGGACGGACGGCCGCGCTCGGCTCGGCCGGCGCACTCGTCGCCGCCACGCTGGTGGCCGGCGCGGTCATGGCACCGACCGCGAGCGCGACCGGCGACCGGCCGGGGCAGGACCGCGAGATGCGCGGCGCCGCGATCGCCGCGGCGCGGGCCGCGAAGGCCGGCGTCGACTGGCAGGACTGTCCCGCCGACTGGGGACTGGAGAAGCCCATCCAGTGCGGCTACGTGACCGTGCCGCTCGACTACGCCAGGCCCGACGGCAAGCAGATCAAGATCGCCGTCGACCGCATCGGCAGCACCGGGACGAAGGAGGAGCGCCAGGGCGCGCTCGTCTACAACCCCGGCGGCCCCGGCGGCTCCGGCCTGCGCTTCCCGCGCCGGGTCACCACCAAGGCCCCGGTCTGGGCCAACATCGCCAAGGCCTACGACTTCGTGGGCTTCGACCCGCGCGGCGTCGGCCACTCCGCGCCCATCTCCTGCGTCGACCCGCAGGAGTTCGTCAAGGCGCCCAAGGCCGACCCCGTCCCGGACACCGAGGCCGACAAGCGCGCGCAGCGCAAGCTCGCCCGTGAGTACGCCGAGGGCTGCCACGAGCGCAGCGGCGACATGCTGCCGTACATGACCACGCCGAACACCGTGCGCGACCTCGACGTCATCCGCGCCGCCCTCGGTGAGAAGAAGCTGAACTTCCTCGGCGTCTCCTACGGCACCTACCTCGGCGCCGTCTACGGCACCCTGTTCCCGGGGCACGTGCGCCGCATGGTCGTCGACAGCGTGGTGAACCCTTCGCGGGAGAAGATCTGGTACCAGGCCAACCTCGACCAGGACGTCGCCTTCGAGGGCCGCTGGAAGGACTGGCAGGACTGGGTCGCCGCCAACGACGCGACCTTCCACCTCGGCACCACCCGCGCCGCCGTCCAGGCCAAGTGGCTCGACCTGCGCGCCACGGCGAAGAAGAGCCCCCTCGGCGGTGTCGTCGGCCCCGCCGAGCTGATCTCCTTCTTCCAGAGCGCCCCGTACTACGACTCCTCCTGGGTCCCGGTCGCCACCGTCTTCAGCAAGTACGTCGCCGGTGACACCCAGGCCCTCGTCGACGCCGCCGCCCCGGACCTGTCGGACACGGCCGGCAACGCCGCCTCCGAGAACAGCAACGCCGTCTACACGGCCGTCGAGTGCACCGACGCCAAGTGGCCCACCAGCTGGACCAAGTGGGACCGTGACAACACGCGTCTGCACAAGGACCACCCGTTCATGACCTGGGTCAACGCCTGGATGAACCTGCCGTGCGCCACCTGGCCGGTCAAGCAGCAGACCCCGGTGAACGTCAAGACCCACAAGGGCCTCCCGCCGGTGCTCATCGTGCAGTCCGAGAAGGACGCGGCCACTCCCTACGAGGGCGCCGTCGAACTGCACCAGCGCTTCAAGGGCTCCCGCCTGATCACCGAGAAGGCCGCGGGCTCCCACGGCGTCACCAGCCTGGCCAACTCCTGCATCAACACCCGGGTGGACACCTACCTCCTCACGGGTGAGCTGGACGCCGCGGACGTGACCTGCGCCCCGCACGCCACGCCCAAGCCGTAGGCTCCACGACGGCTCCGCCGAGGCGGCCGACACGACGGTGAGGGGCGGCCGGATCATCCGGCCGCCCCTCACCCGTACCGTCCCCCGTCCGTACCGCCGCCCCTCGCGGCCCGGCCGCCGGCCCGCGGGGGTCAACGGGTCGGCAACCGGCGGAACCTGCGCGCCCGCTCCTTCGCCGCCGCCGCTTCCTCCGCCTTGACCTCGGCCGCGTACCGGTCGACGTACTCCTGCCCCGACAGCGTCAGGATCGCGTACATGATCTCGTCGGTGACGGCGCGCAGGACCGCCTTCTCGCCCTCCATGCCGGCGTAGCGGGAGAAGTCGAGGGGCTCGCCGAAGCGGATCGTCACGGGGCGGATGTGCGGGATCTTCCTGCCGGGCGGCTGCGCCTCGAACGTGCCGATCATCGCGCAGGGCACGACGGGCACCCCGGCCTTCAGGGCCATCACCGCGACCCCGACCTTGCCCTTGTAGAGACGGCCGTCGTGCGAGCGGGTGCCCTCCGGGTAGATGCCGAGCAACTCGTCCTCGCCCAGGACGCCGAGGCCCTCACGGATGGCGGCCCGCCCCGCGTCCTTGCCGGAGCGGTCGACCGGGATCTGCCCCGCGCTGCGGAAGAAGGCCGCGGTCAGCCAGCCCTTCACACCGGAGCCCGTGAAGTACTCGGCCTTCGCGAGGAACGTGATGCGCCGCTTGAGGATCGCCGGCATCAGGAAGTGGTCGGAGAACGACAGGTGGTTGCCCGCGACGATCGCCGCTCCCGACGCCGGCACGTGCTCGAGCCCCTCGATGCGGGGCCGGAACAGCAGGCGCAGGAGCGGCCCCAGCACCACGTACTTCAGGAGGTGGTAGAACAACGAGTGGCTCCTCAATCCGGCGGACCGGCTCGACCGCCGTGTCCCAGCAGGTCAACCGGCGTGGTACGGGGGGCAATTCTAGGCGGGGCGGCGCACGGCCGGAACCCGCGCGCACCGACGTCGCGAACCGTGCCGCACGCCACCGTGACGTCGCGAGCCGTGCCGCACGCCACCCTGACGTCGCGAACCCTGCGGCACGCCACCGCCGGCGGTCACAGCCGGACGACGACGAGGGCGGTGTCGTCGGTGGCGCCCCCGTGCGGCAGCAGCTCCAGCAGGACGGCGTCGGCGAGCTCCTCGGGGTCGGCGTGCCGGTGACGGGTCAGGGAGTCGGCGAGCCGTGCGAGGCCGGTGTCGATGTCCTCGTACCGCCGCTCCACCAGGCCGTCGGTGTAGAGCGTCAGCAGGGCGCCCGGCGTGTAGGCGGTGGACGCCTGCGGCCGGGGCCGGGGATCGGGCCGGGCGTCGAGCGGGGGGTCGGTCGCCCGGTCGAGGAACTCCACCCGGCCGTCGGCGTGCACCAGCACCGGCGGGGGATGCCCCGCGCTGCTGTAGGCGATGGTGCGGTGGTCGCAGTCGATGAACGTCGTCACCGCCGTCGCGGACTCGGCGCCGTCCACGACGTGCGCGTAGCGGCCCAGCACGTCCAGCGCCTCGGCGGGGCCCGCCGCGACCCGGGAGGCGGCGGTGAGGGCGCTGCGCAGCTGCCCCATCACGCCCGCGGCCGCCAGCCCGTGCCCGACGACGTCGCCCACCGACAGCCCGATCCGGTTGCCGCCGACCAGGTCGACGAGGTCGTACCAGTCGCCGCAGACGTTGAGCGCGCCGGCCGCGGGGCGGTAACGGACCGCCACCCGGTGGCGCCCGACCTGTCGGCGGGGGGGCAGCATCGCCTCCTGGAGGGCCAGGGCCACCTCGCGCTCGCGGGTGTGCGCCAGCCGCAGGCGCTCGTTGAGCTCCTGGAGTTCGTGCGCGCGGGTGTACAGCTCGGCCTCCAGGACCCGGGCCCGGCTCCCGGCGGGGACCCCCGCGCGGCCGTCCCGGGCCCGGATCAGCTCGGTGACCTCCTCGACGCGGTGCACCAGCAGCACCACCGAGCCGTCCTCGTCGCGCACGGGCGCGTTGACGGGGCTCCAGTACCGCTCCTCCCACTCGCCGGGCCGGTCCACCGACTGCACGTCGTAGCGCTGCAGGGCCATCGCGTCGCGTTCGCCGGTCTCCAGCACCCGGCGCAGCGAGGCCTCCAGATTGCGCATGCCGTCGGCGGCGGAGTCGTGCGGATTGTCGGGGAAGACGTCGAAGAGGTAGCGGCCGACCACCTGCTCGCGCCGGCGGCCGGACACGCGCAGGAACTCCTCGTTGGCGTCGGCGTACACCAGGGCCGGGGTCAGCAGCGCCACCATGCCGGGCAGGGACTGGAACACCGCCGCGTAGTCGATCGCCGAGTCGTTCATGGCCGTGTCCCATCCGCCGGTCTTCGGGTCATTTTCGCACGTTGTGTCCGGAAAGCGGGGTGCGGCGGACGGCGTGCGGCGGAGGAGACGTCAGCCGTCGGGGTCGGTGAGGGACTGCTCGGCCCAGATGATCTTTCCGTCGGGAACGAAACGCGTGCCCCAGCGCCGGGCCGTCCGGGAGACCAGCAGCAGGCCGCGGCCGCCCTCGTCGGTGGTGCGGGGGTGGCGCAGACGGGGAGCGGTGGCGCCGCCGTCGTGCACCTCGCAGACCAGGGTGCGCTCACGGATCGGACGCAGCAGGATCGGACCGCCGGCGTACCGGATGGCGTTGGTGACCAGCTCGCTGACGACCAGCTCGGTGGTGAACGACAGCTCCGCGAGGTCCCACTCCGCGAGCCGGCGGGCCGCGCCCTTGCGGGCCTGCGCGACCGCGGCCGGATCGGCGTGCAGCTCCCACTGCGCGACCCGGTCCGGGGCAGCTGCCGGGTGCGGGCCATCAGCAGTGCCACGCACCGCGACCGCCGTCGTCGCGCCGCGGCGGTCGCGGGAAGGGAGGGGGTTCCCTACGCCTCCAGCACTTCTTCCAGCGTCCCCAGCGCCATCCGCAGCTCCTCCTCCGTGATCGTCAGGGGCGGGGCCAGCCGGATGGTGGAGCCGTGGGTGTCCTTCGCCAGGACGCCCCGCGCGAGCAGCCGTTCGCCGATCTCCCGGCCGGTGCCGATCGCCGGGTCCACGTCGACCCCCGCCCACAGCCCGCGGGCGCGGAACCCGACGACCCCCCGGCCGACCAGCCCGGCCAGCCCGTCCCGCAGGACGTCCCCCAGCGCGGCCGCCCGCGCCTGGAACTCACCGGTCTCCAGCAGCGACACCACCGCCGTCCCCACCGCCGCCGCCAGCGGGTTCCCGCCGAACGTCGACCCGTGCTCGCCCGGCCGCAGCACGGACAGCACCTCCCGCCGCGCCACGACGGCCGACACCGGCACGATCCCGCCGCCCAGCGCCTTGCCGAGCAGCACCACGTCGGGGACGACCCCCTCGTGGTCGACGGCGAGCGTCCGGCCCGTGCGCCCGAGCCCGGACTGGATCTCGTCGGCGACGAAGAGGCAGCCCCGGCGCCGGGTCAGCTCCCGCACCCCGGCCAGGTAGCCGTCGTCCGGGACGACGACGCCCGCCTCGCCCTGGATCGGCTCGATCAGCACGGCCGCCGTCGTCTCGTCGACCGCCGCCTCCAGCGCCGCCAGGTCGTTGTACGGCACGATCCGGAACCCCGGCGTGAACGGCCCGAACCCGGCCCGCGCCGTCTCGTCCGTCGAGAAGCCGACGATCGTCGTCGTACGACCGTGGAAGTTGTCCGCGGCGACCACGACGGTCGCCCGGTCGGCCGGGACCCCCTTCACGTCGTACGCCCACTTGCGGGCCACCTTGATCCCGCTCTCGACGGCCTCGGCGCCGGTGTTCATCGGCAGCACCATGTCCAGCCCGGTCAGCCGGGCGAGTCGTTCCGCGAACCCGGCGAGTCTGTCGTGGTGGAAGGCGCGGGAGGTGAGCGTCAACCGGTCGAGCTGGCGGTGCGCGGCCTCGACCAGCACCGGGTGGCGGTGCCCGAAGTTCAGCGCCGAGTACCCGGCCAGCATGTCGAGGTAGCGGCGACCCTCGACGTCCTCCACCCAGACCCCCTCGGCACGCGCGACGACGACGGGCAGCGGGTGGTAGTTGTGCGCGAGGACGGGCTCCTCGGCCCGGATCAGGTCGGCGGACGTGCGCGTGCGGGCGGGTGCGGTCATGGACGGATCTCCTGGGTGCAGCACTTGATGCCACCTCCGGCCTTCTGGAACTCCGAGAGGTCGACGGGGACGGGGACGTAGCCGTGGTCGGCCAGACGCCCGGCGAGCGCCTCGGCACGCGGGGCGATGAAGACGTTGCGGCCGTCGGAGACGGAGTTCAGCCCGAAGGTCATCGCGTCGTCGCGGGTGGCGAGCACCGCGTCCGGGTAGAGCCGGGCGAGCACCTCACGGCTGCCCTGCGAGAACGCCTCGGGGTAGTAGGCGATGTTCTCCTCGTCCAGCACGAACAGCGCCGTGTCCAGGTGGTAGAAGTGCGGGTCCACCAGTGTCAGGCTGACCACCGGGTGCCCGAAGAACTCCTGCGCCTCCCGGTGCGCCTCCCGGGTGGTGCGGAACCCGGTGCCGGCCAGCATGTACCGGCCGGTCCACACCAGGTCGCCCTCGCCCTCGCAGACGGACCGGGGCCGGTGGACGTCGAAGCCCGCCGCCTTGAACCAGGTGTCGTAGTGGGCGGACTCGGCGCGCCGCTGCGGCGCGTGGAAGAGGGAGCCGAAGACGCGGCCGTCGACGACGACCGCCGAGTTCGCGGCGAAGACCATGTCGGGCAGCCCGGGGGCGGGCTCGACGGTGTCGACGGTGTGACCGTGCGCACGATAGGCGCCGATCAGCGCCTGCCACTGCGCGTGCGCGAGGTCGACGTCGACGGGGGAGTCGGGATGCATCCAGGGATTGATCGCGTACTGCACGGCGAAGTGTCTGGGTTCACAGACGAGGAAGCGCCGAAGGCGCGGCACACGGCTGACGGTCACAGAGGGGTTCCTCCGCTTTTCCTGCGCGGTCGACGGGGGGTGACACCACGGTAGGAAGCGAGGGGGACGCCCGACAAGGAAGAGGAGCTGCGTGTTCACGCACGAACGCTGCGTCTTCGCCGTGCTCAGCGCACGTCCGCTGCGTCACCGGAGGCGGCGCTCGGCGCCTCGTGGGTCGCGCCCGCCTCCGGGCTCTCCGGCAGCAGGTGCGACAGCACCATCACGCTGATCGTCTTGCGGATGAACGGCTCCACCCGGATGCGCTCCAGCACCTCCTCGAAGTGCCCCACGTCCCGCGCCCGCACGTGCAGCAGCGCGTCCGCGCCGCCCGTCACCGTCATCGCCGCGGTGATCTCCGGATGGTTGCGCACCACCTCCGCGAGCCGCCGCGGCGGCGCCGCCCCCTCGCAGTACACCTCCACGTACGCCTCCGTGCGCCAGCCCAGCGCCGACGGGCGCACCGTCGCCGTGAACCCGGTGATCACCCCGCTCTCCCGCAGCCGGTCCACCCGGCGCTTGACCGCCGTGGCCGACAGCCCGATCGCCGTGCCGATCTCGGCGAAGCTCGTCCTGGCGTTCGCCATCAGCGCGGTGAGGATCTTCCGGTCGAGTGCGTCGAAAGGGGCGGGGCCGCTGTTCATCTGGGTCCTTTCGTGGACACCCCCGGCCTTCGGGCGGGGGAGCGAAAACCCCGTGAGGCAGGGCGGGGGCGGTCCGCGCCGTGAAGGCGACGGGCCGTGGGCCGGTCTGCGGATCTCTTCCTCGGCCGCGGCGTCTCCACTCTGTGAGCGTGACCACGCCGGGTGTGAGGGTTTCGGCCCCCGGTCCCGGGCGTACGGGACGCTCCTGCCCGCGGCGGGCGGGCTCACGGCGGCGGCGGGGGAGGGGCGGCGGTGGGCGCGACGTTCGCTTCGGTGACGTGTGGGGGTGCAGTGGCCCGTGCGCCCTCGCGAGAAACGGGGGAATGATTCGGCCGATCAAGGGAAACAGCGGGGGGTGCGCTGGATTCCCGCCGTCCGAGGAATTCGCCTCAGCGAAGCACGGAGCCTTTGGAAGAAGGTGGCAAGGTGGGCCGGATCACGCCCGAGAGCCCGAGCCCGGTGAAGACACCGGACGCCGTCGCGGAACTGCCCCGGCAGGTCCGCGAAGAACTCACCCGCAGGCTACGGCACAAGAAGGGGGCGCTGCGCGCCGACGACGTCCAGGTCGTCGAGCCGCCGCTGCTGCGGCGCGCGGTCGGCGCCTCCGCGCTCGGGAACTGCATGGAGTGGTTCGACTTCGGTGTCTACAGCTATCTGGCCGCCACCATCGGCAAGGTCTTCTTCCCCGGAGCGTCCCCCGGCGCGCAGGTGATCTCCTCCTTCGCGACGTTCGCCGCCGCCTTCGTCGTGCGTCCGCTGGGCGGCCTGGTCTTCGGGCCCCTCGGCGACCGGATCGGCCGGCAGAAGGTGCTCGCCACCACCATGATCATGATGGCGCTGGGCACCTTCGCCATCGGTCTGATACCCAGCTACGCGACGATCGGCATCGCCGCCCCGGTCCTGCTCCTGCTCGCCCGGATGGTGCAGGGATTCTCCACGGGCGGTGAGTACGGCGGTGCCACGACCTTCGTCGCCGAGTACTCGCCCGACCGGCGCCGGGGCTTCCTCTCCAGCTGGCTCGACTTCGGCACCTTCGTCGGTTACGCGCTCGGCTCCGCCCTGGTCACCGTGCTGAACCTCGCGCTCACCGACGACCAGATGCTCTCGTGGGGCTGGCGGCTGCCGTTCCTGATCGCCGGCCCCCTCGGGGTGATCGGCCTGTACATGCGGATGAAGCTCGAGGAGTCGCCGGCCTTCCAGCAGCAGCTCGACGAGCACGAGAAGAGCCTCGCCCAGAAGTCGGCGGGCGGCGAGTTCAAGGCGATCGTGACACGGCACTGGCGTCCGCTGCTGGTCTGCATGGGGCTGGTGCTGCTCTACAACGTCACGAACTACATGGTCACCGGATTCCTGCCCACCTATCAGACCGAGACGCTCGGCCGCTCCAGCAGTTCGGCCGACGTCCTGGTGCTCATCGGCATGGTGTGGATCGTCCTGCTGATCACCTTCCTCGGACGGCTCAGCGACCGCGTCGGCCGACGGCCCGTCTACGCGGTCTCCGCGGCCGGCATGATCGTGCTGGCCGTGCCGTCCTTCCAGTTGATCAAGATGCACGGCACCTGGCCGCCGGTCGTCGGGGTGCTCGTCCTGTCGACGCTGCTGGCCTGCTTCGCCGCCCCCAGCGCGGCGACCCTGCCCGCGCTCTTCCCCACGGCCGTGCGCTACGCGGCCATGGGCATCGGCTTCAACATCGCGGTCGCGGCCTTCGGCGGCACCACCCCGCTCGTCACCGAGGCCCTGGTCGGCGCCACCGGCGACGACCTGGTCCCGGCGTACTACCTGATGCTGGCCGGAGCCATCGGCCTGGTGACCGTGAAGTTCCTGCCGGAGACCGCGCAGATGCCGCTCGACGGCTCCCAGCCGATGGTGGGATCCCGCGAGGAGCAGCGGGAGCTGATCACCACGTCGAAGGAGCTGTACCGCGCCGCCGCGCGGCAGCCCGAGCCCGACGGGCGGCCCACCCCGGCGATGTGACCGCCGACGTCCCGCACGCGCCGGTCCCGCCGGGTGTTCCCGGCGGGACCGGCGCGTCGCGGAAGGCGTCGCCGCGGGGCGAGCCGGCCGGGGCGCACCGGCGGCCGGGCGAGGGGGCCGCCCGGCCGGGGCGGAGGAGGAGGCCGAGCGGTCGCCGTGCCCGAACGGGCACGGTACCCGGCGGGCACGTCCGCCCCCCCGGCACGTGTCCAGCCGTCCGGATCGCCCCTACACTCCACCTTCATGCTGCGCGCCCTCGCCGTCGACGACGAACGCCCCTCGCTGGAGGAGCTGCTCTACCTGCTCTCCGCGGATCCCCGGATCGGGAGCGCGGAGGGCGCCGGTGACGCGACGGAGGCGCTGCGCCGGATCAACCGGGCCCTGGAGTCCGGCCCGGACGGCCCCGAAGCCGTCGACGTCGTCTTCCTCGACATCCAGATGCCCGGCCTCGACGGCCTCGACCTGGCCCGGCTGCTCACCGGCTTCGCCCGCCCGCCCCTGGTCGTGTTCGTGACCGCCCACGAGGACTTCGCCGTCCAGGCCTTCGACCTCGAGGCCGTCGACTACGTCCTCAAGCCGGTCCGCAAGGAACGGCTCGCCGAGGCCGTCCGCCGCGCGGCCGAACTGCGCGGCACCGCCCCGCGCATCCCCGTCCACGAGCCCGACCCCGATCACCTGCCCGTCGAGCTGGGCGGCGTGACCCGGTTCGTCCCCGTCGACGACATCACCCACGTCGAGGCCCAGGGCGACTACGCCCGCCTGCACACCGACCGCGGCAGCCACCTCGTCCGCATCCCGCTGTCCACCCTGGAGGAGCGCTGGCGGGCCCGGGGCTTCGTCCGCATCCACCGCCGCCACCTCGTCGGCCTGCGCCACATAGGCGAACTCCGCCTGGACGCCGGCACGGTCAGCGTCGTCGTCGGCGGCGAGGAACTCCAGGTCAGCCGCCGCCACGCCCGCGAACTGCGGGACCTGCTGATGAGGAGGCCGTGACCGTGCCCCAGCAGGACCCCGCCGAGCGCCGCGTCGTCGTCACCGGCCCACCCCGCCGCACCCTCCCGCACACCCGGCCCCGCTCGCGCGGGCGCCACCCCCACGCCTTCGGCCCCTACCGCCCGCGCACCGAGATCGACGAACAGACGACCCTCGGCCACACCTACGTCCGCTCCCTGATGCGCACCCAGCTGCGGGCCGCGCTCACCGTCTTCGCCGTCCTCGTGCTGCTGGTCGGCCCGCTGCCCCTGCTGTTCGCGGCGATGCCCGGCGCCCGCCGCCTGGAGTGGGCGGTCCTCGGCTTCGGCCTGTACGCCCCGCTGGTCCTGCTCGCCCGCTGGTACGTGCGCCGCGCCGAACGCAACGAACGCGACCTCGTCCGTCTGGTCGAGGACCGGTGAACTCCGCGTTCGCCGTCCCCGCCGTCGCCCTGGTCGTCGTGGCGACCGTCCTCGTCGGCGCCTTCGGCCTGCGCATCTCGCGCACGACCTCCGACTTCTACGTCGCCTCCCGTACCGTCGGCCCCCGGCTCAATGCGGCCGCCATCAGCGGCGAGTACCTTTCCGCGGCCTCCTTCCTCGGCATCGCCGGACTGGTCCTCGTACAGGGCCCGGACATGCTCTGGTACCCGGTCGGCTACACCGCCGGGTATCTGGTGCTGCTCCTCTTCGTGGCCGCCCCGCTGCGCCGTTCCGGCGCCTACACCCTCCCCGACTTCGCCGAGGCCCGCCTCGCCTCCCCGGCGGTACGACGCCTCGCGGGCGCCTTCGTGGTGGGCGTCGGCTGGCTCTACCTGCTGCCCCAGCTCCAGGGCGCCGGGCTGACCCTGACCGTGCTCACCGGGGCGCCCGACTCGCTCGGCGGGCTGATCGTGGCCATGGTCGTCACCGTGACCGTCGCCGCCGGCGGCATGCGCAGCATCACCTTCGTACAGGCCTTCCAGTACTGGCTCAAGCTGACCGCCCTCCTCGTCCCCGCCCTGTTCCTGGTCCTCGCCTGGCAGGGCGACGGCGCGCCCCGCCGGGTCTTCGAGGAGCCCCCCGCCTTCCGCGACCAGCGGGCCGTCCGGTTCGACTCCACCCTCGACCTGACACTGGACCGGCCCCTGACCGTGACGGTGACCGGCACGGTCGACGGCCGACGGCACGAGCGGGCCGCGCTGAGCCTGCCCGCCGGCACCCACCGCGTCGAGCGGGGCACCCGCCTCGTCTTCGCGCCGGGCACCCCCGTCCCCGCCGCCGAGCGCGGCAGCAACGGCGGGATGTCCACCAGCCTCGCCGCCGGCCGGGAGGAACGCCCCCTGTACGCGACGTACGGCCTGATCCTCGCGACCTTCCTCGGCACCATGGGGCTGCCGCACGTCGTCGTCCGCTTCTACACCAGCCCGCACGGGGTCGCCGCCCGCCGTACCACCGTCGTCGTCCTCGCCCTGATCGGCGCCTTCTACCTGCTGCCGCCCGTCTACGGGGCCCTCGGCCGCCTCTACGCCCCGGAGCTGACCCTCGCCGGCGACGCCGACGCGGCCGTCCTGCTGCTGCCCGACCGGATGATCGGCGGCCTCGGCGGCGACCTGCTCGGCGCGCTGGTCGCGGGCGGCGCCTTCGCGGCGTTCCTGTCCACCGCGTCGGGCCTGACCATGGCCGTGGCGGGCGTCCTCACCCAGGACGTCCTGCCCACCCGCGGCGTCCGGCACTTCCGGCTGGGCACCGGTCTGGCCATGGTCGTCCCGCTCGCCGCGAGCCTGCTGGTGGGCGGACTGCCGGTGGCCGACGCGGTGGGCCTGGCCTTCGCGGTGTCCGCGTCCTCGTTCTGCCCGCTGCTCGTCCTCGGCATCTGGTGGCGGCGGCTGACCCCGCCCGGCGCGGCCGCCGGGATGCTCGTGGGCGGCGGCTCGGCCTTCGCCGCCGTCGCCGCGACCATGGCGGGCCTGCCCGTGACGGGCGGACTGCACGCCCTGCTGGCCTGGCCCGCCCTGTGGTCGGTCCCCCTGGGCTTCCTGACCATGGTCCTGGTCTCGCTGGCGACCCCGGGCCGCGTCCCGGCCGGTACGGCGTCCATCCTGGCCCGCTTCCACCTCCCCGAGGAGCTGAGGGCCGCGGAGGTCAAGGCATGAGCGGCTTCCTGGCGGGCCTGTGCATCGCGATCCTGCCCTTCCTCGCGGCCGGTTTCTGGCTGGGCCGCCGCACCGCCCGCCCGCAGAGCCTCGGCGACCTCGGCACCCCCGTCGAGCACGCCACCTTCCAGACCCTGCACACCGCCTCCCTGGCCGCCCCGCCCCTGCGCGCCGGCCTCACGGAGGAGACGGCCCGCAGGTCCGCCGGCCGGCTGCGCACCCTGCTCGGCACGGACGCCCTCTGCCTGACCGACCGCGAACACCTGCTGGCCTGGGACGGCGTGGGCGCCCACCACCGTACGGAGATCATGGCTCGGCTTGCCGGTCCGCTGGACACCGGCCGCGGCGAGGCCTTCCCGCTCAGCTGCGACGCCCCCGACTGCCCGGTCCGCTGGGCCGTCCTCACCCCGCTCACCGTCGACGACCGGGTGCACGGCGCCCTCGTGGTCTGCGCGCCCCGTGAGTCCGCCGTCCTGGTCCGGGCCGCGGGGGAGGTGGCGCGCTGGGTGAGCGTCCAGCTGGAGCTCGCCGACCTCGACGACTCCCGCACCCGCCTCATCGAGGCCGAGATCAAGGCGCTGCGCGCGCAGATCTCCCCGCACTTCGTCTTCAACTCGCTCGCGGTGATCGCCTCGTTCGTGCGGACCGACCCCGAGCGGGCCCGCGAGCTGCTCCTGGAGTTCGCCGACTTCACCCGCTACTCGTTCCGCCGGCACGGCGACTTCACCACCCTCGCCGACGAGCTGCACGCCATCGACCAGTACCTGGCGCTGGTGCGGGCCCGCTTCGGCGACCGCCTCTCCGTCACCCTCCAGATAGCCCCGGAGGTCCTTCCGGTGGCCCTGCCCTTCCTCTGTCTCCAGCCCCTGGTGGAGAACGCCGTCAAGCACGGCCTGGAAGGCAAGGCCGACAAGTGCCACATCCAGATCACCGCGCGCGACGCCGGCGCCGAGGCCCTGGTCGTCATCGAGGACGACGGCGCGGGCATGGACCCCGTCCTGCTCAGCCGCATCCTGGCCGCCGGGGTCAGCCCGTCCGGCGGCATCGGGCTGTCCAACGTCGACGACCGGCTCCGCCAGGTCTACGGCGACGACCACGGCCTCGTCATCGAGACCGCGCCCGGCGCGGGCATGAAGATCAGCGCCCGGCTGCCGAAGTACCAGCCGGGCGTCCACTAGGCACACCTGCCCCGGGCGCACCTGCTCAGGTGCGTCGGCCGCGCCCCGGGCCGGGTCCCGCGGCGTTCACGCCGTGCGCGTGGCGACCATCGCGAGGGTGATCAGCCCCAGCACGACCCAGCCGAACCACAGCCAGCCGTTGCTGCCGAGCGCCACCGTGTAGGCCGTCACCGCGACGAGGCCGCCGATCGTGAGCACCCCCATGGTCTTCGTGGAACCGTCCGCCGGACCGTTCGTGGAACCGGGCATCGCGACACCCTCCTCCGGCACACCCCCCACGGGATGCGTCCGCCTCCATGGTGCCCCGGTTTCGGCCCTTCAGCCCCGGTGACCGCTCAACCGCGGCCGTTCAGCGAGGCCAGGTAGGCGTTGTACGCCTCCAGCTCCTTGTCGCCGTCCCGGTCGGCGGCCCGGTCCTTGCGCCTGGCCTGCCGCTGCTCGGAGCCGTACCACTGGAACAGCAGGGCGATCAGCACCAGCACCGACGGGATCTCGCTGAACGCCCAGGCGATGCCGCCGGCCGCGTTCTGGTCGGAGAGGGCGTCGATGCCGAGGGAGGCGGGCGGGTCGCGGAAGGTCTCGACCATCGGCGTGGACGCCATCATCAGCGCGATGCCGAAGAACGCGTGGAAGGGCATCCCGGCGAACAGCTCCAGCATCCGCATCAGGTAGCCCGGCCGGTTCGGGCCCGGGTCCACGCCCATGATCGGCCAGAAGAAGACCACGCCGACCGCGAGGAAGTGCACCATCATCGCGACGTGCCCGGTCCTCGATCCCATCAGGAAGTCGAAGAGCGGCGTGAAGTACAGCGCGTACAGGCTCGCGATGAACATCGGAATGGTGAACGCGGGATGCGTGACGATCCGCATGTACCGGCTGTGCAGCAGCATCAGCAGCAGTTCGCGCGGCCCCCTGCGGCCTCTGCCGGCGGCGGGCAGGGCGCGCAGCGCCAGCGTGACCGGGGCGCCGAGCAGGATCAGGATCGGCGACAGCATGCTGATCACCATGTGCTGCACCATGTGCACGCTGAACATGACCATGCCGTAGTCGTTCAGCCCGGTGCACGTCACCAGCATGATCGTCAGTACACCGGTGACGTACGCCACCGTCCGCCCCGCGGACCAGGTGTCCCCGCGCCGCCGCAGCCGGACGACCCCCCAGGCGTACAGCCCCAGGGCGGCCAGACAGGCGACGAGGAAGAACGGGTCCGCCGACCACTGCAGCCCCCTCCCCAGCGTGAACGGCGGCAGATCCGTCGTCATGCCGTGCCCGCTGTGATCCATCCGCCGGCTCCTGATTCGTGGGGGGTTGTACGTTTCTCGCCGCCCCAAGAGTAGAACCGCCCCCGGTCGCGATCGCGACCGGGGGCGGGGCGGCGGGCTCGGCGGGGCCGCGAGGCCCTGGCCGGACGGCTACAGCACGCACTCCGCTTCGGCGTACCGGTCCGAGGGGACCGTCTTCAGCGTCTCGACGGCCTCCGCCAGGTCCACCATCACGATGTCCGTCCCCCGCAGGGCCGTCATCCGGCCGAACTCGCCCCGGTGCACGGCCTCCACCGCGTGCCATCCGAACCGGGTGGCCAGGACGCGGTCGTACGCGGTGGGCGTGCCGCCGCGCTGCACGTGTCCGAGGATCACGGGCCGGGCCTCCTTGCCGAGGCGCTGCTCCAGCTCGGCGGAGAGCTGGCGCGCGATCCCGGCGAACCGCTCGTGCCCGTAGATGTCCTTGCCGCCCTCGTCGAAGGCCATGGAGCCGGGCGCGGGCTTGGCCCCCTCCGCGGCCACGACGATCGCGAACCGCTTCCCCGCGGCGAACCGCTCGCCGACCCGCCGGGCCAGTTCCTCGATGTCGAAGGGGCGCTCCGGTACGACGACGGCGTGGGCGCCGGCCGCCATGCCGGAGTGCAGCGCTATCCAGCCGGTGTGCCGCCCCATGACCTCCACGACGAGGACCCGCTGGTGGGACTCGGCGGTGGTCTTGAGCCGGTCGAGCGCCTCCGTCGCCACACCGACGGCCGTGTCGAAGCCGAAGGTGACGTCGGTGACGGCGATGTCGTTGTCGATGGTCTTCGGCACGCCGACGACGGGCAGGCCGCTGTCCGACATCAGCCGGGCCGCCTTGAGCGTGCCCTCGCCGCCGATCGGGATGACGGCGTCGAGGCCGAGTTCCTCGACGTGCCCGCGGGCCCGCTCCACGCCGTCCCTCAGCTGCGAGGGCTGGACGCGGGAGGAGCCGAGGATGGTGCCGCCGCGGGCGAGGATGCCGCCCACCGCGTCGAGGTCGAGCTTGAGGTAGTCGCACTCCAGGAGGCCCTTCCAGCCGTCCCGGAAGCCGATGACCTCGTCGCCGTGGTCGACGACGGCGCGGTGCACGACGGACCGGATGACGGCGTTCAGGCCGGGGCAGTCGCCGCCGGACGTGAGGACACCAATGCGCATAGCCCGAACAACCTTCTCCACGTGGGCCGGATCCGGACCGCGTCGTCCGGCTCGATCCCCGCCACCCTAGCGGCAGGAGGGGGCGGGACCGAAGCACACGTCCGCCTGCTGGACGCACCTGCTCACCTGTGCGGACGTACCGTCATCCGGGCTGCTGACGGCACCCCGAAGGTCGGGTGAACACACAGGTCGCGCGGGTCTCCGCGGGCGCCTGCGAGGCACCCGCGGAGCGCCGGCTAGGCGGGCTGCTGCGCGGCCGCGATGCGCTCGTTGCGCAGGGCCTCGTACCAGCGGTCGTCGGTCGGCGGGAGCGCGTTCACGTCGAGCGCCAGCTTCAGCAGCAGGTCCGCGATGAGCGGGTTGCGGGCCAGTACCGGGCCGTGCATGTAGGTGCCGAAGACGGTGTCGTTGTACGCGCCCTCGGTGCCGTCGCCGGTGCCGTTGCCCTTGCCGATCTGGACGCGGGCGAGCGGGCGGGCGGTCGGGCCGAGGTGGGTGATGCCCTGGTGGTTCTCGAAACCGGTGAGCGGGGGCAGCCCGAGGCGGGGGTCGATGTCCGCGAGCACGTCGCCGACGCACCGCTCGCCCTCACCGCGGGTGGTGGTGACGTCGAGCAGACCGAGACCCGGCTCGCGCTGGCCGAGGTCGTTGACGAACTCGTGGCCCAGGATCTGGTAGCCGGCGCACACCGCGAACACGATCGCGCCGTTCTGCACCGCCTGGTACAGGTGCCCGTCGCGGCGCAGCCGCTCGGCCGCGAGCCGCTGCGGCCGGTCCTCGCCGCCGCCGATGAGGTAGATGTCGCCGGAGGTGGGGATCGGCTGGTCGCTGCGCACGTCCAGCCGCGCCACGTCCAGGCCGCGCTGCCGCGCCCGCCGCTCCACGACCAGGACGTTGCCCTGGTCGCCGTAGGTGCTGAGCAGGTCCGGGTACACCCAGACGACCCGCAGTTGGTTGTCGTTCATCACGATGACGTATCCCTCGGTGCTCAGTTGCCGACGCGGCGGCGCAGGTCCTGGAACGCGGTGTAGTTCGCGATGACCTCGATGCGGCCGGGCGGCGCCAGCTGCACGGCCTGGTCGATGTTCTCGCACACCTGGAAGTGCTGGTTGGCGACCTCCAGGCGCACCGCGAGGTCCAGCTTGCGGTCACCGACGACGAAGATCGGGTGGCCGGTGAGACGGGTGTAGTCGACGTCCCACAGCCAGGACGTGTCGGTGCCGTCGGCGCCGCGCGCGTTCACCGAGAGGATGACCGGCGTGGGCGGCGGGTCGATCAGGCTGAACGTCTCGAGCCAGCCCGCCGGGTTCTTCGCCAGCAGCAGGCGCAGGTCGCGCTGCATGAACTGGACGACGTCGTAGCGCCCGGCGACGGCCTGCACCTGGTACATCCGCTCGAGCGCGACCTGCGGCGGCACGCCGAAGACGGCGGCGACGGCGGCCGAGGAGGCGGCGTTGGCCTTGTTGGCGCGGCCCGGCAGCTGGAGGTGGATCGGCCAGGCGGACCCGTGCGGGTCGAGGACGTGGTCGCCGGAGAGCGCCCAGCTCGGCGTCGGCCGCCGGAACCCGCACTCGCCGCAGAACCAGTCGTCGCCCGGACGCTGCATCACACCGCCGCAGGACGGGCAGGACCAGGCGTCGTCCTTCCACATCTGCCCGGCGGCGACCCAGATCACGTTGGGGGAGGAGGACGCGGCCCACACCACCAGCGGGTCGTCGGCGTTGGCGACGACGACGGCCTTCGAGCCGGCCAGCCCCTCGCGCCAGTTCTCCGCGAGCATCCGGGTCTCGGCGGCCCGGTCCAGCTGGTCGCGGGAGAGGTTCAGCAGGGCGATGCACTTGGGCGAGGTGTCGCGGGCGACACCGGCCAGGTACTTCTCGTCGACCTCGATCACGCCGTACTTGGCCTCGGAGCCGCCCGCGAGCGCCGAGGTGATGCCGGCCGGCATGTTCGCGCCCAGCGCGTTGGAGACGACCGGGCCCGCGGCCCGCAGGGCCTCCGCGATGAGGCGGGTGGTCGTGGTCTTGCCGTTGGTCGCCGAGACGAGGGTGACGTCCAGGTTCTGGGCGAGCCGCGCGAGGAGGTCGGGGTCGAGTCTCAGCGCCACCTTGCCGCCGATCACCGAACCGCTGCCGCGTCCCGCGGCACGCGACGCCGCCGCGACCGCCTTGCCCGCGGTCACGGCGATCTTGGCCCGCGGCGTGAGCGGGTCCGAGTTGCCTGCCATCAGTTCTCGATCCTCCTTGCGTACGCGCCGCGCCTGAAGCCTGACGGCAACGTGGTAGGTGGTCAGCCTATCGAGATCCCCTCACACTCCCGAATCCCGGCACCGTTCCACGCTGCGCACGGCATGCGCGTGTCAGAAAGGACCGTACCCTTGCCGCCATGCGACAAGGTTCCATCCCGGGTGCCCACGGGCGCGTCCGGCCCCTCACCCTGCTCGGCGATCCGGTCCTGCGGCAACCCTGCGCGGAGGTCACCGAGTTCGGTCCGGCGCTGGCCGGCCTGGTGGAGGACCTGTTCGCCACGATGTACGCGGCGCAGGGCGTGGGCCTGGCCGCCAACCAGGTCGGTGAGTCCCTGCGGGTGTTCGTCTACGACTGCCCGGACGACGACGAGGTCCGTCACCTCGGTCACGTGGTGAACCCGCGCCTGGTGGAGGCGGACGGCGTGGTGGTCCGCGGCCCCGAGGGCTGTCTGTCCCTGCCGGGCCTGGAAGCGGGGACCGAGCGCCACGACCACGCGGTGGTCGAGGGCTTCACGGTGACGGGCGAGCCGGTCACCGTCCACGGCACCGGATTCTTCGCCAGGTGCCTGCAGCACGAGTGCGACCACCTGGAGGGGCGGGTGTACGCGGACCGGGTGACGGGGTGGCGCGGGAGGCGGCTGGCGCGTCAGGTGGCGCGGGCCTCCTGGGGCGGCTGAGGGCGGCGTGCGGCCCTCAGAAGCCCGGCCCGCCGACCTTGTCCCCGGCCGCCGCGAGGCGGCCCCACAGCAGGTCGGCGAGGCTGCGCACCAGCTCGGCCCGGGAGCACGGCCGTTCGCCCAGCCACCAGTCGCCCGCCGCGTGCATCATGCCGACGATCCCGTGTCCCCAGACACGGGCGAGCTGCTGGGTCCCGGGTCCGAGGTCCAGCCGCTCCTCGACGACCTGGGCCAGTTCCTCGCCCATCCGCCGCAGCAGGGGGGCGGAGTGCTTGCCGACGTCGAAGCCCTGCTCGCCGGGGGCCCCGTCCGCCGGGTGCATCAGGAAGCGGTACACCTGGGGGCGGGCCTCGATGGCCGCGAGGTAGGTGTCCAGCGTGGCCTCGACGCGCTCCCGGCGTTCGGCGGGGGCGTCCAGCGCGGCGCGCAGGGAGGCGAGCAGCGCGTCGGTGTGCCGCTTGGCGAGAGCGGCGTACAGTCCGCCCTTGTCGCCGAAGTGGCGGTAGAGGATGGGTTTGGTGATGCCGGCCTCCGCCGCGATGGCGTTCATGGAGGCCTGGGGTCCGTCCCGGAGCACCACTCGGTCGGCGGCCTCCAGCAGCTCGCGCCTTCGGCGGTCGGCGGACCGTTGCTGCTCGGTCCGCTGCGTGGTGTCCATGTGCTCTCCCCACCCGTGCTGATTCGGTGACGCCTGCGCAAACTAACACCTGAAGGTGGCCCCGCATCGAACGGGCTGCCGGGCTGTCCTCGGGAGTTGACTTTTCCTACCGACCGGTAACAGACTCGCGTTACCGCTAGTAACACGCACGTTCCGCCGCTGGAGGGGACATGGCCGAGTTCACCATGGAGCTCAACGACGAACAGAAGGAGGTCCGGGACTGGCTGCACGGCTTCGCGGCCGACGTGATCCGCCCCGCGGCCGCCGAATGGGACGAGCGTGAGGAGACTCCCTGGCCGGTCATCCAGGAGGCCGCGAAGGTCGGCATCTACTCCCTCGACTTCTACGCCCAGCAGTACTTCGACGCAACCGGCCTCGGCATCCCGATGGCCATGGAGGAGCTCTTCTGGGGCGACGCCGGCATCGCCCTGTCGATCGTCGGCACCGGCCTGGCCGCCGTCGGCGTCCTCGCCAACGGCACCGAGGAGCAGATCGGCACCTGGATCCCCCAGATGTACGGCGACGCCAATGACGTCAAGGTGGCCGCGTTCTGCTCCTCCGAGCCCGACGCCGGCTCCGACGTGGCCTCCATGCGCACCCGCGCCGTGTACGACGAGGCCAAGGACGAGTGGGTGATCGACGGCACGAAGACCTGGGCCACCAACGGCGGCATCGCCAACGTCCACGTGGTCGTCGCCGTCGTCGACCCCGAGCTGGGTTCCAAGGGACACGCCTCCTTCATCGTCCCGCCGGGTACGCCGGGCCTCGCCCAGGGCCAGAAGTTCAAGAAGCACGGCATCCGCGCCTCGCACACCGCCGAGGTCGTCCTCGACCAGGTGCGCGTCCCCGGCTCCTGCCTGCTCGGCGGCAAGGAGAAGCTCGACGAACGGCTGGCGCGGGCCCGCGAGCGAGCCAGGGCGGGCGGCGGCGAGCGCGTGAAGAACGCGGCCATGGCGACCTTCGAGGCCTCCCGGCCGGCGGTGGGCGCGATGGCCGTCGGCACGGCCCGCGCGGCCTACGAGGTCGCCCTCGACTACGCGATGACGCGCGAGCAGTTCGGCCGCCCCATCATCGACAACCAGGGGGTCGCCTTCCAGCTCGCCGACATGCGCACGCAGATCGACGCGGCGCGGCTGCTGGTCTGGCGCGCCTCGTGGATGGCGGTCAACGGCAAGCCGTTCACGGCCGCCGAGGGCTCCATGTCGAAGCTGTACGCCAGCGAGACGGCGAAAAAGGTGACGGCCCAGGCCGTCCAGATCCTCGGCGGCAACGGCTACACGCGCGAGTACCCGGTGGAGCGGATGCACCGCGACAGCGCCATCTACACCATCTTCGAAGGGACGAGCGAGATCCAGCGGCTGGTGATCGCCCGCACCCTGTCGGGGATGCCGATCCGGTAGCCGCCCGCGGCGGGAACCGTGCGGCCGGCCACGACGCGCCGTCGCCCGCGGCGGCGCACCGGCACTCTCACGGTGCCCCGCCGCTGCTGTGGGCGATGCACGCCACGTCGATCCGGTCGGCCAGCTTCGCCAGCTCGATCGTCAGCGCGGCGACCGTGTCCTCGTCCAGGCCCTCCGCCCCGGCCTCGACGAGATGCAGCCACCGGCCTCCCAGCGTGCGGAGCAGCTTGCTCACGTCGGCCGCGGCCACCTGGAGGGCCCCGCGGTCGTCGACGATCAGAGGCAGGGTCACTTCGCGGTTCACAACCGGGATCGTAGCCGCGAGGCGCTCACGCACCGTGCCAAACCGTGGTGATGTTGCAGAACTCCCGGATTCCGTGCCCGGACAGCTCACGCCCGTAGCCGGACCGCTTGACCCCGCCGAACGGGAGTGCCGGATGGGAGGCGGTCATCCCGTTGACGAACACCCCGCCCGCCTCCAGGTCCCGGACGAACCGGTCCACCTCGGTCTCCTCCCGGGTCCACACGTTGGAGCTCAGCCCGAAGGGGGAGTCGTTGGCGACGAGGACCGCCTCGTCGAGGTCGGCGACCCGGTAGAGGGTCGCCACCGGTCCGAAGGCCTCCTCGCGGTGGACGCGCATCTCGCGGTCGACGCCGGCGAGGACGGTCGGCGGGTAGTACCAGCCGGGCCCCTCCGGGCGTTCGCCACCGCACAGCACCGTGGCGCCGCCGCGCCGGGCGTCGTCCACCAGTTCCTCCAGGTCGGCGCGGCCCTGCTCGCTGGCGAGGGGGCCGACCTCCGTCTCCTCCTCCAGGGGGTCGCCGACCTTCAGCGCCCGCATGCCCTCGGTGAAGCGTTCGGCGAAGCGGTCGTACACGTCCGTGTGGACGATGAACCGCTTGGCGGCGATGCACGACTGCCCGTTGTTCTGCACGCGCGCGGTCACCGCCACCTCGGCGGCCCGGTCGACGTCCGCGGACGGCATGACGACGAAGGGGTCGCTGCCGCCCAGCTCCAGCACCGTCTTCTTGACCATCTCGCCGGCGGTGGAGGCCACCGCGCGGCCCGCGGGCTCGCTGCCGGTCAGGGTGGCGGCCTTGATCCGCTCGTCGCGCAGGAGCTCGTCGACCGCGGCGGAGCCGATCAGCAGGGTCTGGAAGCAGCCCTCGGTGAAGCCGGCCCGGTGGAAGAGGTCCTCCAGGTAGAGGGCGGTCTGCGGGACGTTCGAGGCGTGCTTGAGCAGGCCGACGTTGCCCGCCATCAGCGCGGGCGCGGCGAAGCGGACGACCTGCCACAGCGGGAAGTTCCAGGGCATCACCGCGAGCACCGGGCCCAGCGGGCGGTACCGCACCAGGGCGTGGGAGGCGCCGGAGTCCCGCACGTCGGACTCGGCCGGCCGCTCGTCGGCGAGGAGCTCCGCCGCGTTCGCGGCGTACCAGCGCATGGCCTTCGCGCACTTGGCGGCCTCCGCGCGGGCCTGCTTCACCGGTTTGCCCATCTCGGTGGTCATCACACGGGCGATCTCCGCCCCGTCCTCGTCGAGGAGGTCGGCGGCCCGGTTCAGCAGCCGGGCGCGCTCGGCGAACGCCGTCGTGCGGTACGTGCGGAACGTGGCCTCGGCGAGCTGGAGCCGGCGCTCGAGCTCCGCCTCGTCCATGGCCTGGTACGTCTTGAGCGTCTCGCCGTTCGCCGGGTTCACCGTCGCGATGGGCATGACCGACCTCCCTCGGTGCTGGATGTGCTTCGACCTTCGCGCGTCCCGGAGGGCCCCGCAACGCGTGCGCGTCCGCTCAGTCCGAGTGCTCCGCCAGCCGGTCGAGAAACGCGGCCTGTGCCTTCACGATCAGCTCGCGGGCCCGGTCCAGGCCGTACCAGGCGACCCGGTCCAGCTCGGGGAACTCCCGCGTCCGCCCGGAGCGCGGCGGCCACTCCATGACGAAGGTGCCGGGTTCGATCACCGCCGGGTCGAGGTCCGCCTCGATCGCCCAGGCCGTCACGATCTTGCCGTTCGCCTGCCGGACCTCCCCGAGCGGGAACGCCTCGCCGTCCGGCGGCGCCACCCCCAGCTCCTCCCGGAACTCGCGGCGGGCGGCCTCCCAGGCCGGCTCGCCCGGCTCGTACTCGCCCTTCACGACGGTCCAGGCGCCGGCGTCCTTCTTCGCGAAGAAGGGGCCGCCCATGTGCCCCAGCAGCACCTCCGGTCCCGCACCGGTGCGCCGGAACAGCAGCAGACCGGCGCTGCGCCGCGCCGTCACGGCCGTACCCCCGGGTGCGCGGCGAGGAGCGTCTCCACCGTGTCCGCCTGCTCCGGGCGCTTGTCCTCGCGGTAGCGGACCACGCGGGCGAAGCGGAGGGTGACGCCGGCCGGATAGCGGCTGGAGCGCTGGATGCCGTCGTAGGCGATCTCGACGACGAGTTCGGGGCGTACGGTCACCACCCGGCCGTCGTCCTCGACGGCCAGGTCCCGCAGGCGCCCGGTCTGCCAGGCGAGCAGGGCGTCGGTCAGGCCCTTGAAGGTCTTGCCGAGCATCGCGAAGCCGCCGTCGGCGGTGCGGGCGCCGAGGTGGAGGTTGGAGAGCCTCCCGGTGCGCCGGCCGTGGCCCCACTCGGCGGCCAGCACCACCAGGTCGAGCGTGTGCACGGGCTTGACCTTCAGCCAGGACGCGCCGCGCCGGCCCGCGCCGTAGGACGCTTCGAGGGACTTCACCACCACGCCCTCGTGGCCCCGGGCCAGCGTCTCCTCCAGGAAGTCCTCGGCCGCCCGCAGGTCCGCCTCGCCCGCCAGGACGGTCCGGCGCACCCGCATCGGCTCGGGCACCAGCCGGGCCAGCTCCGCGTGCCGCTCGAAGAAGGGCAGGTCGAGGAGGTCCCTGCCGTCGACCGACAGCGCGTCGAAGAAGACGGGGGAGACCGGGACCGCCGCGGCGGCCGCGGCCACGTCCACCCGCGAGCCGACGCGGCCCGCCGTCTCCTGGAAGGAGCGGGGCCGGCCGGACTCGTCGAGGGCGATGACCTCACCGTCCAGGATGAACCGGTCGCCGTCCAAATCCCTTACGGCGGCGGTGAGTTCGGGCAGCCGGTCGGTGATGTCGTCGAGGGTGCGGGTGTACGCCCGCACGGTGCCGCCGTCCCGGTGGACCTGGACGCGGATGCCGTCCAGCTTCTCCTCCACCGCGCAGGCGCCCAGCCTGCCGACCGCCTCGGCCACGGAGG
This sequence comes from Streptomyces sp. NPDC031554, assembly GCF_055580685.1. Classification (NCBI taxonomy): domain Bacteria; kingdom Bacillati; phylum Actinomycetota; class Actinomycetes; order Kitasatosporales; family Streptomycetaceae; genus Streptomyces; species Streptomyces sp. NPDC031554. Next base: position 147,891 of record NZ_JBVIKX010000013.1, read on the forward strand.
ACGCGGTGTGCGCGAGCATCGGCAGCACCGGGCGGCCGACGGTGAGCCGGAACCGCTCCAGCGCCGCCGGCCCGTCCGCGAGCAGGGCCCGGGCCACCGCCTGGAGCGAGCCGGCCAGCATCACCGCCCGCCGCACGTCCGCCGGGGGAGCACCGGTCGCCTCCGCGAGCCCCTCCACCGCCACCGCGTCCAGGGCGCCCTGCCGGACCTCGCCGCTGATCAGGGCGATCAGGAAACGCTGCTCGTCCTCGGTGGCGGCGCCCATCAACTCCTGCACCAGCCGGACCCGTTCGGCCTGCGAGCCGGGACCCGACACCTCACCCAGGGCGGTGAGCCGGGCGTCCACCTCCCGTACGGTCAGCGTCGGCGCGGCGGCCGGGGCCACCGGGCGGCCCAGCACCTTCCAGCCGATGCCGAGCCGCCCCTGAGGGAGCCGGCCGGCCAGGTACGGGATCACGGCCGGCACGTCCCGTGCCTCCGTCTCCCGGAACAGCGCGGCCAGCAGCGCGATCTTGCGGGAGCGCGCCGAGGCGGCGGCGACCTCCCCGGACACCTCGGCGAGCCGGATCAGCAGCATGCAGTCATGGTGCACCGACGGCGTGGCGGCTACACCCGGACGGCGGCGTCGAGATCGGCCATCAGCAGCTCCCCGTTGATCGCGGCGCCCGCCCGGTAGCCGCGGCTCGCCGCGTTGACGACCTGTTCGGCGAAGCCGGAGGCGTTGCCCGCCGCCCACAGGCCCGGCACGGTGGTCAGGCCCCGGCCGTCGACCACGGGGTAGCGGCCGAAGGGCGTCTCGGTCGTCCCGGCGCCGAGCCGGACCAGCAGATCGGTCCGCGGGACCGCCCTGGGGGCGACGAACAGCACCTCGCGGGCGTGCACGCTCCCCTCGCCGCCGGGACCGCCCCCGGCCAGGCGGACCCCGGTGAGCCGGTCGTCCTCGACGACCAGTGCGGCGACCTCGCCGGGGACGACGTCGACACCGGCCGCGGCGAGCCGGCGCAGGTCCTCGTCGGACAGCTCCCTCTCGTCGACGGTGTGCAGGAACAGCTTCACGTCCTTCGACCACTGGGTCACCATCAGGGCCTGGTGCACGCTCATGGGGCTGGTGGCGAGGACGCCGAAGGCCTGGTCGCGGACCTCCCAGCCGTGGCAGTACGGGCAGTGCAGCACGTCCCGCCCGAACCGCCCGGCGAGGCCCTCGACCGGGGGCAGCTCGTCCTTCAGACCGGTGGCGACGACGAGCTGCCGGGCCCGCACGGTCCGTCCGCCCGCCAGCGTCACGGTGAAGTCGCCCTCCCGCGCGGCGTCCACCACCCGGTCCCGGACCAGCTCCACGCCGTACCGGGCGATCTCCTCGCGTCCGGCCGCCAGGAACTCGGCCGGGGACATCCCGTCCCGCGACAGGTAGCCGTGCATGTGCGCGGCGGGCGCGTTGCGCGGCTCGCCGGCGTCCACGACCAGGGTGCGGCGCCGGGCCCGGCCCAGGACCAGCGCGGCGGACAGGCCCGCCGCGCCGCCGCCGACGACGACCACCTCGTAGGCGTCGGCGCTTCCCGGCCCGTCCTCGGGGTTCCCGGTGTGCGTGGTGCGCGTGATGTGTTCGGCGTGCGCGGTGTGCTCGGTCATCTGTGACCACCTCCAGGGCCGACGGTCGCGCCCTCACTGCCGTGTTGACAAACGAGTTTGCCGAAACTGCAATAGCCGTATGAGTGACGACAGGGACGACGGCGGGTCCGGCGGCGGTGCCGGGGGCGAGGGTGAGGGCGGGGGCGTGGACGCGGTGCTCGCCGAGGTCGGGCCGCGGCTGCGGCGGATCCGCAAGGAGCGGGGCGCGACGCTGGCGGGGCTGTCCGAGGCGACGGGCATCTCGGTGAGCACGCTCTCCCGGCTGGAGTCGGGCCTGCGCCGGCCCAGCCTGGAACTGCTGCTGCCGATCGCGCGGGCCCACGAGGTGGCGCTGGACGAACTGGTGGGCGCGCCGGCGGTGCGCGACCCGCGGGTGCGGGCACAGCCGATCGTCCGCCACGGCCGCACCCACTGGCCGCTGACCCGCCAGCCCGGTGGCCTCCAGGCGTTCAAGGTGCTGGAGCCGCAGCGCGGACTGGACCCGGACCCCCGTACGCACGAGGGGTACGAGTGGCTCTACGTGCTGTCCGGGCGGCTGCGGCTGGTGCTGGGCGAGCACGACGTGGTGCTGGCGGCGGGGGAGGCCGCCGAGTTCGACACGCGCGTGCCGCACTGGTTCGGGTCGACGGGGGAGGGGCCGGTGGAGTTCCTCAGCCTCTTCGGGCCGCAGGGGGAGCGGATGCACGTGCGGGCGCGGCCCAAGGGGGCGTGACGCGGGGCGGCTCCCGCGCGCGGCGACCCGGCGGCATCCGCCCGGGACGTCCCGGCGGCCCGCACCCGCGCCCGTGACGTCCCGCGGGCGCGGCGTCCGGTGCGGGCTCTTGGCGGCCGGCTGTTCCCTGATCGGCAAGCGACCGCTTAGTATGCGATCGACCCCGGTCAGACGACGCAGTCCCGTGGAGGCTCCGCATGCAGGCATGGCAGGTGCACGAGAACGGCGAGCCGAGCGAGGTGATGCGGCTCGCGGACGTCGAGCGGCCCACGCCCGGCGACGGCCAGGTCCTGCTCAGGGTGCGCGCCGCGAACGTCAACTTCCCCGACGCTCTGATGGCCCGCGGCCACTACCAGGTCAGGCCGCCGCTGCCGTTCACCCCGGGCGTGGAGATCTGCGGCGAGACCGAGGACGGCCGCCGCGTCCTCGCCACCCCCGCGCTGCCGCACGGCGGCTTCGCCGAGTACGCCGTCGCCGACGCCGCCGCCCTGCTGCCCGCGCCGGACCCGCTGGACGACGCGGAGGCCGCCGCGCTGCACATCGGCTACCAGACGGGCTGGTTCGGCCTGCACCGCCGGGCCGGGCTCCGGGCCGGCGAGACGCTCCTCGTGCACGCCGCGGCGGGCGGGGTCGGCAGCGCGGCCGTACAGCTCGGCAAGGCGGCCGGCGCCACCGTCATCGGGGTCGTCGGCGGGGCCGGCAAGGCGGCCGTCGCCCGCGAACTGGGCTGCGACGTGGTGATCGACCGGCGTGCCGAGGACGTGATCGCCGCCGTCAAGGAGGCCACCGGCGGCCGCGGCGCCGACGTCGTCTACGACCCGGTCGGCGGCGAGGCCTACACCCAGTCCGCCAAGGTCGTCGCCTTCGAGGGCCGGATCGTGGTCGTGGGCTTCGCGAGCGGGACGATCCCCGCCCCCTCGCTCAACCACGCGCTGGTGAAGAACTACTCGGTCCTCGGCCTGCACTGGGGCCTGTACAACACCAGGGACCCGAAGCTGGTCCGGCACTGCCACGAGCAGCTCACCGAGCTGGCCGCCCGTGGCGCGATCAAGCCGCTGGTGAGCGAGCGCGTACCGCTGGAGGGGGCCGCCGCCGCCGTCCAGCGGGTCGCCGACGGCGTCACCACCGGCCGGATCGCCGTCGTCCCGCGAAACGGAGCCGCCGTATGACCGACGCAGCCGAACTCCGGCGCCGCACAGCCGAACTGCTGGCCGCGCACCCCCCGGCCGGCACCGGCCGGCTCGACTTCCTCAGGGCCCGCTTCGACGCCGGCCTCGCCTGGGTGCACTACCCCGAGGGGCTCGGCGGACTCGGCGCCCCGCGCTCCCTCCAGGCCGTCGTGGACGCCGAGCTGGAGGCCGCCGGCGCCCCCGACAACGACCCGCGGCGCATCGGCATCGGCCTCGGCATGGCCGCGCCCACGATCCTCCAGTACGGCACCGAGGAGCAGAAGCGGCGCTTCCTGCGGCCCCTGTGGACCGGCGAGGAGGTCTGGTGCCAGCTCTTCAGCGAGCCCGGCGCCGGCTCCGACCTGGCCGCCCTCGGCACCCGGGCCGTCCGGGAGAGCGCGGGCGACTGGGTCGTCGACGGGCAGAAGGTGTGGACGTCCAGCGCCCACGTCGCCCGCTGGGCCATCCTCATCGCCCGCACCGACCCGGACGTGCCCAAGCACCGCGGCATCACGTACTTCGTGTGCGACATGACCGACCCCGGCGTGGAGGTCCGGCCGCTGCGGCAGATCACCGGCGAGGCCGAGTTCAACGAGGTCTTCCTCACCGGCGTCCGCATCCCCGACGCCCACCGCCTCGGCGAGGTCGGCGACGGCTGGCGGGTCGCGCAGACCACGCTGAACAACGAGCGGGTCGCGATCGGCGGCATGCGGCTGCCCCGCGAGGGCGGCATGATCGGGCCCGCCGCCAGGACCTGGCGCGAGCGTCCCGAACTGCGCACCCACGACCTGCACCAGCGGCTGCTGAAGCTGTGGGTGGAGGCCGAGGTCTCCCGGCTCACCGCCGAGCGGCTGCGCCAGCAGCTCGTCGCCGGCCAGCCGGGACCCGAGGGCGCCGGCATGAAGCTCGCCTTCGCCCGCCTCAACCAGGAGATCAGCGGCCTGGAGGTGGAACTCCTCGGCGAGGAAGGCCTGTTGTACGACGACTGGACCATGCGCCGGCCCGAACACGTCGACTTCACCGGCCGCGAGGCGGGTTACCGCTACCTCCGCTCCAAGGGCAACAGCATCGAGGGCGGGACCACCGAGGTCCTGCTCAACATCGTCGCCGAGCGCGTCCTGGGCCTGCCCACCGAGCCGCGCACCGACAAGGACGTCGCCTGGAAGGACCTCGCTCGATGACGGACCTGCTCTACACCGAGGAGGAGGAGGCGCTCCGTTCCGCGGTCCGCGACCTGCTCGGCGACCACTGCGACGCGGCCGGCGTGATCGCCCGCACCGAGTCGGACGCCCCCCACGACCTCCGGCTGTGGAAGACGCTCGCCGGCACGATGGGTCTCGCGGGGCTGCTGGTGCCCGAGGAACTGGGCGGTCAGGGCGCCACCCACCGGGAGGCCGCCGTCGTCCTGGAGGAACTGGGCCGCGCGGTCGCCCCCGTCCCGTACCTCACGAGCGCGGTCGTCGCCACCGAGGCGCTGCTCGCCTTCCCCCGCTCCCGGCTCCGCCCGAGCGAGGGGACCCCCGCCGCCGCTGAGCTGCTGGACCGGCTGGCTCGGGCCACCGCGGTCGCGGTGCTCGCCGTCGGACTGCACACCGCACCGGGCGCCGCCTTCCCGGCCGCACGGCTGGAGAACGGCGCCCTGCACGGGGAGCTGACCGGCATCGCCGACGCCGCCTGTGCCGACCTGCTGCTCGTCCCCGCGGACGACGGCGGGCTGTACGCGGTCGAGGCCGCCGCCGTCACCGTCACCGTCACCCCCCAGGTGTCCCTCGACCTGACCCGCCCGCTCGCCACGGTCACCCTCGCCGGGGCCCCCGGCCGTCGGCTCGGGGACGCCGCCCCCGCCGTGCGAAGGGCCCTGCGCGCCGGTGCCGGACTGCTCGCGTCCGAGCAACTCGGCGTCTCGGACCGGTCGTTGACCGAGACCGTGCGCTACCTCAAGGACCGCAAGCAGTTCAACCGGCCCGTCGGCGGTTTCCAGGCGCTCAAGCACCGGCTCGCCCAGCTGTGGCTGGAGGTCGTCAACCTGCGGGCCGCGGCCCGGGGCGCGGCGGACGCCCTGGCGACCGGTGAGGACGTCGAGGTGGCCGTCGCCGTGGCGCAGGCGTACGCGGCGCCCGTCGCCGTCCGCGCCGCCGAGGAGGCGGTCCAGCTGCACGGCGGCATCGGGATGACGTGGGAGCACCCGGCCCATCTCCACCTCAAGCGCGCGAAGGCCGACTCGATCGCCTACGGCACGGCGGGCGCCCACCGCGCTGCCCTGGCCGAACTCGTCGACCTGCGGGCTCCCTGACGGTTCCCCCGAGAAGCCCGCCCCACCCGGGGCGGGCTTCTTCGCGTGCCCGCACGCAAGGTTCGCGTGCCTGCCCGGAAGGGGCGCGTGCCCGGCCGGAAGGGGTGAACGCTCGACGGCGGTCCGGCCAACTCCTGTCATGTGCAGGGCCATCGCGGCTGCGCCGGACCCATACTCCCTGTGGTCCGGACCGTCCCCCAGGGAGGCAGAGCATGGCCCTCATCACCCGCCGCGGAGCCCTCACCGCGTTCGGCGGAGCCCTCACGGCAGTGCTGGCGCCGTCCGCCGGCAGCGCCTTCGCCGCCGAACGGCGGCACCGGCCGCGCCCGTTGTGGCACGCCCACGCCCACAACGACTACGAGCACCCCCGGCCCCTGTTCGACGCCCTCGACCACCGCTTCGGCAGCGTCGAGGCCGACATCTTCCTCGTCGACGGCGAACTGCTGGTCGCCCACGACCCGGTGGACCTCGACCCGGCCCGCACGCTCGAGTCCCTGTACCTCGCCCCGCTCGCCGCCCGCGTCGAGGCCCACCACGGGTCGGTGTACCGCGGTTCGCGCACCCCCCTGCAACTGCTCGTCGACATCAAGACCGAGGGCGCGTCGACGTACCTCGAACTCGACCGCCTGCTGCGCCGCTACCGGCACCTGTTCACCACCTACGACCACGGCCGGGTGCGGCGCGGCCCGGTCACCGCCGTCGTCTCGGGCGACCGCGCGGCCCGGGTGCCGATGGCGGCCCAGACGGTGCGCCGCGCCTTCTACGACGGCCGCCTCGCCGACCTGGGCGGCACCGACGCCTCCTTCGCCGCCCTCATCAGCGACAACTGGACGCTCCACTTCACCTGGCTCGGTGTCGGCGCCTTCCCCGACGCGGAGCGGAGCAAGCTGCGCGCTCTCGTGCGGACGGCGCACGAGAACGGGCAGCGGGTGCGCTTCTGGGCGACACCGGACCTGGCGGGACCCGCGCGGGAGGCCCTGTGGGGCGAACTGCTCGACGCCGGCGTCGACCACCTCAACACCGACGACCTGGCCGGCCTGGAGGCCTTCCTCGACGCCCGCGGGAGGGCGTGACCGCGACCGGCCGCCCGGCCGGCCCGTGAACCACTCGTTCGGCGGGCAGGTCGGCCGCACGGACGAACCCTCCACTGCGTCACACTTGCGGCCGAATGCCGCGAAAGCGGACGTAGTGGAGGAGGTTGGTGTGACGGTTTCCCTTTCCGTGGTGGTGCTGTTGCTGATCCTGGCGGTGATCTTCCTGCGCAGCGGCGGGCTGAAGGTCTCGCACGGGCTGGTCTGTCTGCTGCTCGGCTTCTTCCTGGCCGGCACCAGCATGGCCCCCACCATCCACAGCGGCCTCACGGCGACCGCCGACATCGTCGGCAGCATCCGGCCGTGAGGCCCCGCGGGGCCACCCGGTGAACCGGCCCGGCGGGGGCCGGTTCACCGGACGAACACGCCGATGCCGTTCGGCACGGCCCGCTCCGCCCCGGCCGAGGGGTGGTTGCGCACCGACACCGCGGCCGCGCCCGGCTCCCGCGCCACCAGGGTCGAGGAACCGCCGCCGTCCAGGCTGAAGCCCTCGGTCGCGCCCAGACTCCCGAGGGCGGCCGCGACCTCGGCGACCGTCAGGCCCGTGCGGTACGCCGGGGCACCGTCGACCGCGAGCAGCAGCACCCGCCGCCCGTCGTCCGCGATGCCCACCGCGGTGCGTACCGCCGAGGTCCGCGTGTCCAGGCCCGTCAGCGGCCGCCCGCCGGCGAGCACCGGGTGACCGCCCAGCGCGAAGCGGTAGACGCGCCGCGAGGCGGCCACGAGGCCGTACCGCACCGTCACCCGCTGCCCCGTGACCAGTTTCCTCAGGCGCCGGGCGCCCGCCTCCCGGCCGACGAGCACCGTGGTGCCGGCCGCGACGGCACCCTCGCCGGGCCTGTCCGAGGCGGACACCACCCGGCCCTGCCGCACCGTCACCTCGTGGGTGTCGGTGACGCACGGCGCGGCCCGGTCGGTGTCGGTGCCGCAGACGGCCCGCGCGCGGGAGACGCTGCCCCAGCCGGAGTCGTAGGCGCCGATGGAGTTCTCCGGCAGCGCGTACTGGTTGAGACCGCCCAGCGGCCACCGGCGGCCGAGGCCGACGACCGTGCCGTCGAGCGCCAGGCTGTCCAGCCGGGCCCGTCCGTCACCGCTCACACCGAACACCTCGTCGGTGTCCGTGCCGGGCGGCGGCTCGGGGCCGAACCGCTGCCCCGCCGGCACGGCGGCCTTGAGCGCCACGCCGTCCGCGACGGCGGGGCCCACGCTCGCGCCGGTCGCGGCCACGCCCGGATGCTGCGTCTCGGTGATGTCGAAGAAGTCCCCGTTGACGCCGGCGACGGCCTTCCGGTCGGTGGCCTGCCGGGAGACGGTGGCACGGGCCGCGACCTTCCCCGGATGCAGCAGGCCCAGGCGCACGCGGGAGTCGGCCAGGTCGACGCCGAGCACGTGCACGTGCGTCAGGCCGGCTGCCGCCCGGAGGTCGTACTGCCGGTAGACCACGCCGGCCGCGATGGTGGTCCCTGCCCCCGTCCCCGTCGCCGCCCCCGTCGCCGCGCCGGCCGGTGCCGCCCCCGTCAGGGCGGTGCCGGCCAGCGTGCCGAGCGCCGTCAGGAGCGTCAGCGACGTTCTGCGTGCGCGGTACCGGCCTTGACGGAGTGTCACCCGGCCTCCTGCCTCGTGCGGGCGGCAACCCTCTCACGGGAGCGGGGGCTCACCGCGGCGGCGCGGACGTGAGGGGTACGGACGGGTGAGACGAGGCGCCGGTCGGGGTGCCGTTCCCCGGGCCGGGCGGCCGGGGGTCCGGCGGGGGCGGGGTCACCGTCGTGTGCAAGCACGGTGACGCGTCACGGAGCACGCGATCGCGGGTGACGGGGGAGGCGGGCCACCGCTGACGGCCCATCCGCTCGTCGATTCATCGATTCATCGGCTCGCCCGCGAGCGCGCGGATACGCCTCCGGCTCGGCGGCCCCGGACACCATGGCCCGGCCGCGCGCGGACAGCCGGGCACGCCGGCCTCGTCGTGGACGCGGTACCCGGTCCGCGCCGGGGGGCCACCGGTCCCGCGCGCTCCCCCGTGCGGAAGGCGGCGGAACGATTCCGGGCCGGCCGGCGAACGGCCGGCCGCCCGCGCCGGACGGACCCGTCAGCGCACCGGGTGCCCGCTCAGGACGGAGACCCGGTTGAAGGCGTTGATGGCGACCGCCACCCAGATCACCGCCGCGATCTGATCCTCGGTCAGGGCCGCGCGGGCGTCGGCGTACGCGGCCTCCCGCGAGGCTGCGTCGGCGGGGAAGGTGGTCGCCTCCGCCAGCGCCAGGGCCGCGCGCTCCAGCGGGCTGAACAGTTCGGTGTCCCGCCACGCGGCGAGCACGCCGAGCCGCCGGGTCGACTCCCCGGCGCGCAGGGCGGCCCGGGTGTGCAGGTCGAGGCAGAAGGCGCAGCCGTTGAGCTGCGAGACGCGCAGGTTGACCAGTTCCACGACGGTGCGCTCCAGGCCCGCCTCGGCGGCGGTCGCGCGGACGGCCTCGGAGGTCTGCAGGAGTGCGTGGTAGGCCTTGGGGCTCTGCTTGTCGATGAAGATCCGTCGAGTCATGGGTTGAGTGCACGACATTCGTGAGAGGGGCCGGGAGCGTCGGACGGGAGGCCGCGCACGAGCGGTCGCCGTACGGCGGACGCCGACGCAGCGTACCCGGTCCCGGCGCGCCCCGACGACGCGGAGGGCCCCGGCGCCGCCCCTGTGCGAGGGGCGTTGTCAGTGGTGGGGGGCAGGATGACGGGCATGACGACACCTGCCGCACAGATCGTGGACGCCGCCGCCTACGCGCGGGCGGTCGAGGACGCCGTGCGGGCGTCCGCCGCCTACTACACCGGGGGCACCTCGGTGCTGGACGACGACGCCTACGACCGGCTGGCGCGGTCCATCGCGGCCTGGGAGGCCGCCCATCCCGGCCAGGTGCTGCCCGACTCGCCCAGCGGCAAGGTGGCCGGTGGCGCCGTGGAGGGCGACGTCCCGCACACGGTCGCGATGCTCAGCCTGGACAACGTGTTCTCGCCCGAGGAGTTGACCGCCTGGGCCGCCTCACTGGCGCGGCGCGTCGGCCACGAGAGCGAGCGCTACAGCGTCGAGCCGAAGCTGGACGGCCTGGCGATCGCGGCCCGTTACACCCGGGGCCGTCTGACGCGGCTGATCACGCGGGGCGACGGGACGGCGGGCGAGGACGTCACGCACGCCGCCGGCACCGTCGAGGGCCTGCCCGAGCGGCTGACCGAGCCGGTCACCGTGGAGGTGCGCGGCGAGGTCCTGATGACGACCGCCCAGTTCGAGCACGCCAACGAGGTCCGCACCGCGCACGGCGGCCAGCCGTTCGCCAACCCGCGCAACGCCGCCGCCGGCACCCTGCGCGCCAAGGACCGTGCCTACACCGTGCCGATGACCTTCTTCGGCTACGGCCTGCTGCCCCTCGCCGGCACCGAGGCCGGCCTCGCCGCCGTCCTCGGCGAGGCCGCCCACAGCGACCTGATGGCCCGGGCCGCGGAGCTCGGCGTGAACACGACCGCCACGACGGCCGTACCCGGCGTCACCGCGGACACCGTCGAGGACGTCCTGGCCCGGGTGCGGGAGATCGCCGCCCTGCGGCCGCACCTGCCGTTCGGCATCGACGGGATCGTCGTCAAGGCCGACCGGGCCGCCGACCAGCGGGCCGCGGGGTCGGGCTCCAGGGCCCCGCGCTGGGCGATCGCCTACAAGCTGCCGGCCGTCGAGAAGATCACCCGCCTGCTGGAGGTGGAGTGGAACGTGGGCCGTACCGGCATCATCGCGCCCCGCGCCGTCCTCGCCCCGGTGGAGATAGACGGCTCCACCGTCACCTACGCCACCCTCCACAACCCCGCCGACATCACCCGCCGCGACCTGCGCCTGGGCGACCACGTGATGGTCCATCGGGCGGGTGACGTCATCCCCCGCGTCGAGGCACCCGTCGCCCATCTGCGCACCGGGGAGGAACAGCCGATCGTCTTCCCCGGGGAGTGCCCGCGCTGCGGATCGGCCATCGACACCGCAGAGCAGCGCTGGCGCTGTGAGAACGGCCGCAACTGCCACCTGGTCGCCTCCCTCTCCTACGCCGCCGGACGCGACCAGCTCGACATCGAGGGCCTCGGCCACACCCGCGTCGTGCAGCTCGTCGAGGCGGGCCTGGTGGCCGATCTCGCCGACCTGTTCACCCTCACCCGCGAGCAGCTCCTCGGCCTGGACCGGATGGGCGCGACCAGCTCCGACAACCTCCTCGCCGCCCTCGCCGCGGCCAAGGGCAGGCCGCTGGCGCGGGTGCTGTGCGCCCTCGGCCTGCGCGGCACCGGCCGCTCCATGTCCCGCCGCATCGCCCGGTACTTCGCCACCATGGACCACCTGCGCGCCGCCGACGCGGAGACGGTCCAGCGGGTGGAGGGCATCGGCACCGAGAAGGCCCCGTCCATCGTGGCGGAACTCGCCGAACTCGCCCCGCTCATCGACAAGCTCGCCGCGGCCGGCGTCAACATGACCGAACCCGGCGCTGTTCCGCCCGCCCCGCCGTCCGGGGAGACCGACGCCGGCACCGGACCGGCGGACGCGGCCGGCACCACCGGTTCCACCGCGCCGGCCGGCGGGCCGCTGGCCGGCATGACGGTGGTGGTCACCGGCGCGATGACCGGCCCGCTGGAGAAGCTCAGCCGCAACGAGATGAACGAACTGGTGGAACGGGCCGGCGGCCGCTCCTCCTCCAGCGTCTCCAGGAGAACGAGCCTGGTCGTCGCCGGGGAGGGCGCCGGTGCCAAGCGGGCCAAGGCGGAGTCCCTCGGCGTGCGCCTGGCCACCCCCGACGAGTTCGCCGTCCTCGTCGCCGGCCTCATCGCCTGACCGCGACCACGACCGCCCCGGGCGGAACCGGAGCCGGCCCCGCTCCGGTTCCGCCCGGCGGGCTCAGTAGTTCTTCCACTCGTCGAGCACGTACTCCAGCACCGCCGGTTCCATCAGCGTGCTCGGCCGTACGTCCTCGCGGCGGCGGTCGACGGGGAAGACCGTGGCCGCCCGCAGGACCGCGTCGTCCAGGTAGCGCAGGCGGGGGGCGTCCGGGGCGAGCCGCAGCGGCGGGGGAGCGGCGGTGCCGCGGCCGGCCAGTACGAATCCCCAGTTGCCGAAGCTCGGCACGTCGATCTGGAACTCGGTGGTCGTGTACCCGGCCGCCTCCACCGTCGCCGCGATCGACCAGAACGTCTTCGGCGCGAAGAACGGCGACCCGCTCTGCACCATGACCTGGCTGTGCGGGGTGAGGACCTGGCCGAGCAGGGTGTAGAACTCCACCGAGTACAGCTTGGCCAGCGCCGCCGTGTCCGGGTCCGGGAAGTCGATGACGACGGCGTCGTACCGCTGCCGGGCGCCGCGCAGCCAGTTGAAGGCGTCGGCGTTGACCACCTCGACCCGGGGGTCGGCGAACGACCCGCCGTTCAGCTCGCGCAGCGGTGCGAAGTCACGGGCCAGCTTCGTCATCGCCGGGTCCAGCTCGACGAGCGTCACGTGCCGCACGTCGTCGTAGCGCAGGACCTCGCGCAGGGCGAGTCCGTCACCGCCGCCGAGGATCAGCACCTCGCCGCGCTCCCGCGACAGCGCGGGGTGCACGAGGGACTCGTGGTAGCGGTACTCGTCGACGGAGCTGAACTGGAGGTCCCCGTTGAGGAAGAGGCGCATGTCCGCACCGCCGGTGAAGGCGGTGGAGCGGGTGACGACGATCTCCTGGTACGGCGTCGTCTCGGCGTGCACGATCGGGTCCTGGTACATCTGCTGGCGCGCGGTGACCTCCAGGTCGTCGGCCAGCGCGTACGCCGTGCCGAGCACGGCCAGGACCGCCGTCACGCCGCACAGGAGGCCGACCTGGACGAAACGCCGGGTCTGCCGGCGGAAGATGAACAGCACCACGACGACGCCTGCCACCGCGTTCACCGCGCCGACCACCAGCGCGCCCCGCAGCTGCCCGAACGTGGGCAGGAGCAGCAGGGGGAAGCACAGCCCGCCCACCAGCGCCCCGATGTAGTCGGCGGCGAACATGTCGGCGACGGCGCTGCCCGCCTCCTGACGCCGGATCCGCTGCAGCAGCGTCATCAGCAGCGGGATCTCGGCCCCGATGAGCAGACCGACCACCAGCGTGATCACGATCATCGCCGGGGTGTACAGCTGGAGCCAGGCGAACGACGCGTACAGCACCAGCACGGACAGTCCGCCGACCAGCGCCAGCGCCCCTTCGACGACGGCGAACGCGCCGACCGCGCGGCGGCGCAGCGGTTTGGCGGCGAGCGAGCCGAGACCCATCGCGAAGACCATCACGGAGATGACCACGGAGGTCTGGAGCACGGAGTTGCCGATGAGGTAGCTGCCCAGCGCGGTGAGCGCCAGTTCGTAGACGAGGCCGCAGGCGGCGCAGAGGAAGACGGCGAGCAGCAGGAGGAAACGCGCCCCCCGGGTGTGCCGGACGGCCGGGGGGCGGGAGGGGGCCGCGGTGCCGCGGCCCTGGAGTGCGGTGGTGCTCACGGGTGCGCTGCCTAGGACAGTGCCGCGCCGACCATGAAGGCGGTGCCGAGGTACATCCCCGCCTGGACCCAGGCGGCCGGGTGCGGACGGCCGTCGCTGCTGTCGTCGAGCGCGACCGCGCCCATCTGGCCCGGCGTGAGGTGGCCTATCACCATGCCGACCAGCGTCATCACCAGCACCCCGGCGAGGCCGTACAGGAGCGTGCTCAACAGGCCGTAGCCCAGGCCCTCCTCGGACTCGCTGGCCCGGATGGCCTCCATGACGACCAGGCCCACGGCGATCGACTGGCTGCCCAGCAGCACCGCCGCGCCGCGGTTGCGGTCCGTCCAGACCACGTGGAAGAGCTTGCCGGGCGTGACGAGGTCGAGGGCGATGAAGCCGACGGCCATCACCGCGAGGCCCACGACTCCGTAGAGCAGGGCCTGGCCCGTCGACTCGAAGATCTCGGTCACTGTGTTGCCTTTCTTGACGGCGACGTCGGGGTCGGGTGGTGCCTCACGCGCGGAGCCGGCCCACCGGTGTCACTTGCCCTCGCCGGGGCCGCCGCCGCGGAAGCTGGCGCTGTCCGGGTTCGGCCAGTAGGTGAGGTGCCGGCTGTGCCGGTGGTAGCCGTTGCGGTAGTCCTCGATCTCGATCCGGCTGCCGCTCCGGTACGGCGACACGGTGACCATGTCGTCGCCGTAGCGCAGGAACTCCAGGCTCTCGCCGGACGCGCGGTCGAGGGCCGCGCGGTGCCCGTGGATGGCGTCGGCCACCTGCGTCGGGGTCTTGCCCGGAACGACCCAGTCCGCGCCGCTCTCGGCGTAGGTGTCGCGTATCCAGCCGCGCGGCACCCCGTCGCCGCCGTCGGAGGAACAGGCGGCCAGCAGGGCGACGGCCAGCACGGCCGCCACCCCCGCGCGGACCAGTCGGGCGCTCTTCATCGGGCCTCCAGCCGCGTGTGCGTCGATACGATCCGGCCGTGCTGCGGATACGTGTGCCAGGTGTGCCAGACCAGTCCGCCGCCGGACGGTCCGTCGGCCGCCTCGACGACGACGGCCGTCAACGCCTCCGGCGACCCGGGGAAGATCCCGCACAGGCTGTCGGGGTTGTCGGCGACCCGGCGGCGGATCCCCGCCACCCGGTCGCTGAAGTCCGCGGGGTCCAGCCGCCGGGTCTCGGCAGTGAAGTCGTAGTCCCAGCCGGGCAGCCGGCGGGTGTACGTCCCGGGAAGCCCCTTCACGGAGCCCAGCAGGCACGCCACGGTCTCCCGTACGGGACCGGCGAAGACCTGGTGCGAGGCGCCGAGCAGCCGTAGACGGACGTCGAGCCCGCCCACGGTCGTCTCGTGCTCGGCGAGGGCCGGCCGCTCGTCCAGGTCCAGCGAGAAGCAGAGCTGGTCCGCGTCCGTGTCCAGGTAGGGGGCGTCCAAGGCTATGGCGTGCAGGTGGACCCCCCCGGTCAGATCTTGCTATGAGCGGCGCCGAGTATGGCACATGTGGCGCAAGGGGTCCGACGTGCGGGGGAGGAACGATCGGTTCGTCGTCCCGCCGCCGGCCGCCGGGGCGACCGCGCGGACCCCGCCCCGTCCGCCCCGAGCGAGGGTCGATCTCCTTGCGGCGAAGCGGAGTTCGGGCGAGCGGCCGCCCGTCCGGCGGGACGGCCGACGGCGGTGCTCACCCTGCCGGCGGCGGTGCTCCCCCGGGAGCCGGCCGGTCGCGGACCCAGCCGAGCAGCAGTACCGAGCACACCGCCGCGAAGGCGCACCAGGTGGAGACGAACTCCAGCCGCCACAGCGCCCAGCAGAGCAGCGCGCCCACGGTGACGAAGACGCCCAGCACCAGCAGTCGCCGGTCGCCGGACAGCAGCAGGGAACCCGCCGTGGCCAGCAGGTAGCCGGAGACGAGAAGGGCGGGTCGCGGCAGGTCGGTCGTGTAGCCGATCGTGTGCCCCCGGATCTCCGCCGTGACGGGGCCGGTGGCCAGTCCGTGCGCGAGGCCGGCGGCGGTCGCGATGCCGACCGCGAGAACGGGGCCGAGCCCGCGCCGGGTGCGCGGCGGGGCGGCGCACCACACTCCCGCGGGCACCCACACCGCCAGCAGCGGCAACGCGATGACGGCCCAGGCGAGGGTGGCGGGTCCGCCGCCGCCGCCCGCGTCCCAGACCGCCGCCTCGACGATCTGGTGGACCCCGAGCAACAGGGGCAGCGCGGCGAGCGGCAGGTCCCGCGCCCGGCGCACCCGCACCACACAGGCCACGCCGACGGCGGTGATCCCGGCGCCCGCCACCAGATCGGCCGTCGCACTCCAGCACATCACGCCACCATCGGGTCGACCGTCGCGAGCCCCGGCCCGCCCTGGTTGTGCGGGCCACGCTACGTCGGGTCCCGGCGGGGGAGGGGCGGACCGCGCCGGGACGCCCGGTCCGGCACCGCGAGCGCCCTGCCGTCCCGCGGCGCCCCGTCCGCGACACGCCGTCCCGCAACACGCCTACGTACGGCCGATACCACCGGACCGCCGACCAGTCGAGCATATTGTCCGGAATATGAAGAAATGCCATCTCGTGTACCTCACGTGCACCGCCGCGGTCGTGGGGGCGGGCCTCGGTGCCGCCCCGGCGTCCGCCGGCCACATGACCCATGTGGTCCACGCGGGACAGTCGATCCAGAAGGCGGTGAACGCCGCCGCCCCCGGTGACACGGTGCTGATCGCTCCGGGCACCTACCGGGAGAGCGTCACGGTGACCACCCCCGGACTGACCCTGCGCGGCACGGGCCGGGGCGTGGTGATCCGGCCGGCCGCCGCCAAGCCCACGGCCAAGCCCACCACCACCGCCAAGCCCACCGCCAAGGCCACGGTCACGGCCACCGGCAAGCCCGCCGCCAAGGCCACGGCCACGTCCACGGCGAAGGCCACCGGCAAACCCGCCAAGCCCGCGGCCAAGCCCGCGGCCAAGCCCGCGGCCAAGCCCGCGGCCAAACCCGCCAAGGCCGCCGACGCCTGTGCCGCGGCCGGCAACGGCATCTGCGTGGTCGGGACGAAGAAGCGCAAGGTCGAGGGCGTCACCCTCGCCTCCCTGACCGTCACCGGCTTCACCCGCAGCGGCGTCTACGCCGTCGACACCGACGGACTGGCCGTGCGCGGGGTGACCGCGGTGAAGAACGGGGTGTGGGGCATCGCCCAGGAGGCGTCGGTGCGCGGTGTGTTCCGGGGCAACACCGCCCGGGACAACGGCGACGCGGGCCTCTTCCTCGCCAACTCGATCACCGCCGAGCAGGGTGCCGCCGACACCGGCGGCACGCTCGTCGAGCGCAACCGCCTGGAGGGCAACCGGATCGGCGTGACCGTCCGCCGGCTGCGCAACCTCGTCGTCGCGGAGAACCACGTCACCGGCAACTGCGCGGGCGTGTTCGTCGTCGGCGACGAGAACAAGCCCAAGGCCGGGGCGGTGACCGTCGCCGCGAACCACGTCGTGCGCAACAACAAGTCCTGCCCGAAGACCGCGCGGCTGGACGCCCTGCAGGGCTCCGGCATCGTCATGACCGGCGCCGAGGACACCCTGGTGACCCGCAACGTCGTCAGGGACAACGCGGGGAAGTCCCCGCTGTCCGGCGGCATCGTCCTGTTCAAGAGCTTCGTCGGCACCACCAGCGAGCGGAACCGGATCAGCGACAACGAGCTGAGCGGCAACTCCCCGGCCGACCTCGTCGACCAGGAGACCGCCAAGGCCAACACCTTCGAGGCCAACTCCTGCAAGGTCTCCCGGCCCGCGGGCCTGTGCTGACCGCGATGCCGTGACCACCCGTGAACACGACGAAGAGGAAAGGCGGCACATGACGACCGCAGAAACTGCCCCCGCGCCGTCCATGCGGCTGCGGGAGCTGGTGTTCGGGGCGGCCTGTGCCGCCGCCCTGCGCGCGACGGCCCGCCTGGGCGTCGCCGACGCCCTCGGCGACGACCCCATGGCCGTGGAGGACCTCGCGGCCGCGGTGAAGGCCGAACCCAAGCCCCTGCGAAGGCTGTTGCGGGCCGTCTCCTGCTACGGCGTCTTCGCCGAGCGGGGCGACGGCACCTTCGCGCACACCGAGATGTCCCGGCTGCTGCGCGAGGACGACCCGCACAGCCTGCGCTACATCACCCTGTGGTGCACCGAGCCGTGGACCTGGGACAGCTGGCCCCGGCTCGACGAGGCCGTGCGCACCGGCCACAACGTCGTCGAGGACCTGTACGGAAAGGAGTTCTTCACCTACCTCAACGAGGACGCCCCCGAATCCGCCCTCGTCTTCAACCGGGCCATGACGACCTCCAGCGCGCAGTCCGCCCAGGACGTCGCCCACCTCCTCGACCTGTCGGGGAGCGCCTCGGTCGCCGACATCGGAGGCGGCCAGGGGCACGTGGTGGCGAGCCTGCTGGAGAAGTACCCGGCACTGCGCGGGACGCTCCTGGACCTGCCCCGCGTGGTGGAGAACGCCGACCCGCGGCTGCGTCCCGGCGGCGCGCTCGCGGACCGGATGCGCATCGTGCCCGGCGACTGCCGCGAGGCCGTCCCCGTCCAGGCCGACGTGTACATCATCAAGAACATCCTGGAATGGGACGACGACAGCACCGCCAGGACGCTGCGCAACGTCATGGCGGCGGGCGGGCCCGGCGCCCGGGTCGTCGTCATCGAGAACCTCGTCGACGACTCGCCCTCGATGCGCTTCAGCACCGCCATGGACCTGCTGCTGCTCCTCAACGTGGGCGGCGCGAAGCACACCACCGAGAGCATGGTGAGCCGGCTGACCGGAGCGGGCCTGGTCATCGACGGCATCCGGCCGGTCAACCCCTACCTGCACGCGTTCGACTGCACCGTGCCCGCGTGACACCCCCTTCGGACCGACGGTGGCCGGCCCCGCGTACCACGCGGGGCCGGCCACCGTCGGTCATCGGCGTCTCACGCCGTTCCGTCACGCTCCCAGCGGTAGAAGCAGTGCGCCATCGCGTCCTTCGGCGAGCGCCAGGTCGCGGGGTCGTAGGCGCTGACGTACGCGCTCAGCCGCTCGCTGATGCCCCGGAACTCGGGGTGACCGGCCACCT
This sequence comes from Streptomyces sp. NPDC031554, assembly GCF_055580685.1. Classification (NCBI taxonomy): domain Bacteria; kingdom Bacillati; phylum Actinomycetota; class Actinomycetes; order Kitasatosporales; family Streptomycetaceae; genus Streptomyces; species Streptomyces sp. NPDC031554. Next base: position 166,341 of record NZ_JBVIKX010000013.1, read on the forward strand.
TGGCGATGGCGGGTCCCGGATCCTGTTCGGACTCCATGAGGTGCAGGTACACGTCGTCGAACTGGAAGAGGCTGCGCCGCGAGACGCCCACGAGGTGCGGCAGCTCCCCGCGGTCCGACTCCGCGAACAGCTTGGCGATGTCCGGGGCGGACCCCGGGGCCATCCGGGCGACGATCAGGGCCTGGTGCGTCATCCTGTCCTCCGTCCGGCTCAGTCGGCCAGGCTCGGCACGGGCCGGTGCTCCGTGGCCGCCTGCTCGATGCGGTCCCGGATCAGCGCCATCTGCACCTTGGAGTTCCGGTTGATGTTGTCCGTCATCCAGGCGTCGTCGACGGGGGCCTCGGGCTTCATCTCGAAGTCCTGGGTCCACACCATCAGGGTGCCCCGCGGCACCTCCTCGTACCGCCACCGGATGTTCATGTAGGCGAACGGTCCGGTCTCGACACGGCGGGCCCGCACGGTGAGCGTGGAGCGGTCCGCCTCACGCTCGGAGACCCAGCTCCACACCTTGCCGTTCTCGTCGGGGTGCATGGTGAGCCGGAAGGTGGTCTTCTCGCCCTCCTGCCGCAGGATCTCGGCCGAGGCGTACTCGCTGAACAGCTGCGGCCAGTTCGCCACGTCGTTGGTCATGTCCCAGACCAGGTCCAGGGGGGCGGCGATGACGATCTCGTTCTCGGTGTGTCCGGCCATCTCACGCCCCTGCCAGAAGAGCGCTGTTGACCTGGTCGAGGAACTGCCGGGGCGTCTTGCTGCGCTCCGCGTCCTGGGGCATCGGCGTGCCGTAGCGGTTCTCCAGCTCGCCCACGATGCCGAGCAGCCCGAGCGAGTCGATGCCGAGGGCGTCGAAGCCGACGTCGTACTGCCGCTGGAGGTCGTCCGGGGCGACGGTGACGCCGGCGGACTTCTTGATCAGTTCGGCCAGTTCCTCGACGGTGATGCGGTCACTCATGCGGTTCCTCTCCTTCTGCTCTGTACTTGCTGCTCCGTGCTTGCCGCTCCGTGTCTCGTCACGAGGCGTCGGTGGCGCCGTGCCGCAGCACCAGCGCCGAGTTCGACCCCATCAGGCCCCGGCTCAGGACCAGCGCCGTGCGGAGTTCGGCGGGGCGCGCCCGGCCGGTCACCAGGTCGAAGTCGTGGCAGACGTCGAAGACGTGCGGGGTGGGCGGGATCAGGCCGTGCTCCATGGCGAGCACGGCCGCCGCGGTGTCCAGCACCGGCGCCGCGCAGTAGCCGCGGCCGGTACCGGTCTTGGGCGCGGTGACCGGCACCCGTCTGCCGTGCGCGCCGAGGACGTCGGCGATGGCCAGCGCCTCGGCACGGTCCGCCTCCGGCACGCCGAGGGCGTCGGCGAAGACCACGTCGATCTCCTCCGGCGCGCACCGCGCGTCCGCCAGGGCCGCGCGGACGGCTTCCGCGAGTCCCTCCCGGGACCGCGCCCACCGGGAGGCACCGGTGAACGTCGCCGCGTGCCCCGCGAGGGTGGCCCGCACCCGCGCCCCGCGTTCCCGGGCCGCGGCCTCCTCCTCGACGACGAACATGGCGCCGCCCTCGGCCGGCACGAACCCGCAGGCCCCCTCCGTGAACGGACGGTAGGCCCGCTCGGGGTCGTCGGCGGTGCTCAGCTCCTCGTAACCGAGCTGGCACACCACCGAGTACGGGGCGAGCGGCGCCTCGGTGGCGCCGGCCACGATCACCCCGGTGCCGCGTCGCACCGCCCGTGCCGCGTGCGCCAGGGCGTCCAGTCCGCCGGCCTCGTCGGAGGCGACGACCGAGCACGGTCCCTTGAAACCGCGCCGGATGGAGACCTGACCGGTGCTGGCGGCGTAGAACCAGGCGATCGACTGGTACGGCCCGACGAAGCGGCTGCCCTTGCCCCACAGTTGCTGGAGCTCGCGCTGGCCGAACTCACCGCCGCCGGAACCGGCCGCGGTGACCACGCCCACCGAGTACGGCGCGTCACCGGTGTCGGCCTGGCCGAGGCGGGCGTCCTCCAGCGCGAGGTCGGCCGCGGCCAGCGCGAAGTGCGTGAACCGGTCGGTCTGGACGAGGTAGCGCTCCTCGACCGCGGCCGTCGGCTCGAACTCCCGCACCTCGCCCGCCACCCGCAGCGGGAGGTGCCCGCAGCCCTCGCGGGTGACCCGGCCGAGGGCGCTGATGCCCTCCTGGGTGGATTTCCAGAAGGACTCGGTGCTGGCTCCGTTGGGCGCGACCACACCGATACCGGTGACGGCGGCACGCCGCGGACGGGGTTCGGTCATCGTTCCCTCTCCCTCGGCCGGTTGAGGACCACCGCCGACTGGAAACCGCCGAACCCGCTGCCCACGGAGAGCACGCTGTTCAGCTTCCGCTCACGCGCGTCGCGCGGCACGTAGTCCAGATCGCACTCGGGGTCCGGGGTCTCGTAGTTCGCGGTGGGCGGCACCACCTGGTGGGTCAGGGCCAGCACACAGGCGACGACCTCGATCGCGCCGATCGCGCCCAGGGAGTGCCCCACCATCGACTTGATGGAACTCATGGGCGTGGCATAGGCGTGCTCGCCCAGGGTCCGCTTCACGGCGGCGGTCTCGTGCCGGTCGTTCTGCTTGGTCCCCGAGCCGTGCGCGTTGACGTAGTCGACCTCGGTGGGGTCGATCCGGGCGTGGTCGAGGGCGTCCTCGATGGCCCGCGCCATCTCCAGGCCCTCGCTGGTCAGACCGGTCATGTGGTACGCGTTGCCGAAGGTCGCGTAGCCGCCCAGCTCGCAGTAGACCCGCGCACCGCGGGCCCTGGCGTGCTCCAGTTCCTCCAGGACGAGCACCGCGCCGCCCTCGCCCATGACGAAGCCGTCACGGTGGGCGTCGAAGGGGCGCGAGGCGTGCGCCGGGTCGTCGTTGTTGCACGACGTGGCCTTGATGGCGTCGAAGCAGGCCATGGTGATCGGGGAGATCGGCGAGTCCGAGGCCCCGGCGATGCAGATGTCGGCCCGGCCCTCCTCGATCGTGTGGAAGGCGTAACCGACCGCGTCGAGCCCGGAGGTGCAGCCCGTCGACACCGTCTGCACCGGCCCGCGCGCCTCGAACCGCTCCGCCACCGTGGAGGCCAGCGTGCTGGGCGAGAACGCGCGGTGCAGGTGCGGCCGGGCCCGTCCGTGGTCCACGTCCCAGCGCTGTCCGCCATGACTGACCAGCACGTAGTCGTTCTCCAGGCGGGTGGTGCCGCCGACCGCGGTGCCCAGCGAGACACCCACCCGCCAGGGGTTCTCCCGGCCCAGGTCGAGACCGGAGTCCCGTACCGCCTCCTCCCCGGCGACCAGGGCGAACTGGATGTACCGGTCGCACCGGGCGACCTGCTCCGCGTCCAGCCCGTGTGCCGCGGGGTCGAAGTCGCACTCGGCCGCGATGCGCGACCGCAGGCCCGTCGGGTCGAAGAAGGTGATGCCCCGCGTCGCGGTGCGTCCGTGGGACAGCAGGTCCCAGAACGCCGGCACCCCTGTGCCGCCCGGGGCGACGACGCCTATGCCGGTGACCGCCACCCGCCGGTTCATGAACCGACCTGCCGTCGCTCGGCCGTGCGGACCGCACCGCCGTGGACGGCCTCCGCCGCCACGGCGACGGGCTCGGTCTCCTCCGTGTCGACGTGACCGAGCGGCGGACTCGGCGCCAGCGGTCCCAGGTGGAAGACCAGGCGCGCCTCGACCTTGCCCACGTTGCGGAAGCGGTGCCGCATGTGCATCGGGATCATCAGCCCCTGCTCGGGCTGGAGCGGGTGCGGTTCGCCGTCGAGGTCGACCTCCAGCTGCCCGCACACGACGTACACGAACTCCTCGGAGTACGGGTGGTAGTGCTCGCCGATGCGGTCGCCCGGCTGGACGATGGCCACGCCCATGAAACCGCTGGTGGCGCCGGAGGTGGTGGGAGTGAGCATGGCGCGCAGGTCACCGCCGCGCCGGGTGTTGGGCTCGACCTCGCTGAGGTCCACGATTCTGGGACGGGATGTGATCACTACGTGGCTCCGTTTCGTGTGCTGTGTCGGCGTGGGCGACCGGCGCCCCGCCGGCCGGCTCAGGCGTCCGGCGAGCGGCGGTCGGTGACGAGTTCCATGCGGGCGAGGCTGAGGAGACGGTCGGCGGCCCCGTCCCGCAGTGCGGAGGCGTCCACACCGAGCGCGTCGGCGTCCAGCAGGGCCGTCAGCTCCACCGTCCGGGCCCGGTCCGTCAAACCGAGCACCCGGCCGGCGTCGGCGTCCTTGCCGCGTACGTCGACCAGGCGCACCACGACGTCGTCGCGCTGGAAGATGGTGCTGCGCAGGACCGGGCCGCCCGGCTCGTCCGCCGCCTTCTCGTCCTGCTGGGCGAGGAGTTCGGCCAGCCGCAGACCGCGGCCTTCCCGCGCCGGGTAGTACAGCGCGTGCCGTACGGTGTCCCGTCCCTCCTCGCCCGCCGACACGTGGTGGACGGCCGGCAGCGCCGCACGGGTGAAGAAGACCCGGGCCGACTCGGGGTCGTCGAGGTCCCGGTCCTGCTCCAGGTAGGGGTTGATGGCCTCCTCGACGGCCCGCACCTCGGGCTGGCGGGCGACATGGCGCAGCGCGGCGAGCAGGTCGCCCCGCACCTCGATGGCCCGCACCACCCGGTTGCCGTGCATGAAGAGGGAGGTGCGGATCAGGCGGGTGGTGTCGTCGACCCGCGGTTCCGGCGAGGCGTAGTCACTGAGGATCTTCGCGACGGTCTCCTCGCTGCCCGGCCTCACCGTGAAGGTGAGCGCGTGACGGATCACGCCGTCGCCGATCCGGGGCGACGTCTGGAGCCGGCGCTCGCCGGGTCCGGCCAGCGCGGCCGGGCCGCCCGTCTCGCGGACGACGTGGAACCGCAGCGACCTGGTGTCCCGCACGCAGCTGTGCAGCGGCTCCACCATCCGGACGTGCTCCTCGCTGTTGACCCAGGTCAGGAACGGCGGGGCGCTCTCCCACTCACTGGTGATGAGCCACTGGGAGGGGTTCTCGATCGACTGGCACAACTGGTCGCTGACGTGGCCGGGGACCGCCGCGATCTGGTTGCAGAGCTGCTCGTACGCCTCCAGGAACTGCTGCTGGGCCCCGTCGTAGACGTCCACCAGCAGGACGACCCGGAGGTGGGAGCCGTCGAAGACGGACTGGGAGACGCGCTGCGACACCTGGCGCGTCAGCTGTTCGGAAGCGGGTGCGGACGTGGTCGTCATCGTGGGGATCTCCTTCAGGGGGCGAGGCGGAACCTCGGCCGCGGTGGGGCGACGTGAGCGTGTCTTGATCCTGTGGCGGTCCGGACCGGTGCGCGACCGGGAGGGACTACGCGGGTGACCGGCTCCGCTCGTCCGTGTGAGGTTCCGTCACCTGAGGTGCGCGAAGACGACGAGGTTCTCCGTGTAGTCCTTGACCGTGCGGTCGTAGTCGCCCGCACAGGTGATGAGCCGTACCTGGGCGTCGGCGGTGTCCGCGTAGACCCGCCGGTCGGGGAAGCGGTCCTTGGCGAACGTCTCCACGCTGTCGACCACGAAGACGGGCGCGCGCCCGTCGGCCCGCCGCACGCGGAAGACGTCGCCCTTGCGCAGTTCGTTCAGCCGGGCGAAGACGGCGGCGGAGGTGGCGGTGTCGACGTGCCCGGCGATGATCGCGGTGCCCGTCTCACCGGGCGAGGCGCCCCTGACGTACCACCCGACCAGGTTGGTGTCGTGCGGGGGCGGGGCCTGGAGCTTCCCGTCGGAGCCGATGTCGAGGCCGGTGAAGGGGGCGTCGACGGAGATCTTCGGGACGAGCAGCCGCACCGGGCGGGACCGCGGCAGGTGCTCTTCCGCCGGCCGGGTGCCGGGCGAGGCCGGTGCGGCGGCCCGTGGGGCGGAGCGTGCGTCGGAGGGCGGACCGGGCGCGTCCGTCTGCGGGGTGCCGTCGCCGAGCAGGCGCACCGCCAGCAGCAGCAGGCCCCCGGCGCACAGCAGGGTCAGGCCCCGGCGGGGCTGCCGGGCCGATGCCGACCCGTCGGAGGAGGAGGCGGAGGAGTGGACGGCCATCTGAGCTGACCTCACTAGCTGGTTCACGGCGGTGGGACGAAGCAGGGGGCGGACACGAGCCGGGCCGCCACGTCCAGCTCAGGTGGCGGCCACGGCTGCTATGTCGCCCGGCACGGGTCAGACCAGACCGGGGGCCGACTTCCTGCGGCGCGCGGCGTACAGACCGGCCGCGGCGACGGCCAGGGCGGCCACGCCGCCCGCGGTCGTGGCGGGCGCGGCGAGCGCGCCGCCGCCGGTGTGCACGCCGCCGTGCGGCTTCTCCTCGTCACCCTTGCTCCACGAGGAGCCCTTCTCCTCGTCGTCCTTGCTCCAGGAGGAGTCCTTCTCCTCGCTGTCCTTGCTCCAGGAGGAGTCCTTGCCGTGCTCGTCGTCCTTCTTCGGGTCGCGTGCGGTGCCCCAGTCGTCGGCCTTGACCGTGTTCAGCGCGCCGCCGCCGGTGTGCACGCCGCCGTGCGGCTTCTCCTCGTCACCCTTGCTCCACGAGGAGCCCTTCTCCTCGTCGTCCTTGGACCAGGAGGAGTCCTTCTCCTCGTCGTCCTTGCTCCAGGAGGAGTCCTTCTCCTCGCTGTCCTTGGCCGAGGAGGAGTCCTTGCCGTGCTCGTCGTCCTTCTTGGACGTCTCGGAGTCCTGCTTCGGGTCGCGTGCGGTGCCCCAGTCGTCCGCCCCGACCGCGGTCAGCGCGCCGCCGCCCGTGTGCACGCCGCCGCGCGGCCCGTCGTCCTTGCTGCCGTGGTCCTGCTCCTTCTCCTTGCTGTAGGAGGAGTCGTCGTGCTCCCAGTCACCACCCGCCGCGTACGCGCCGGGCGCGGTGAGGGCGAGGGCGGCCGAGGCCGCCGCGGTGGCCAGGATCATGCGTGCTGAGCGCATATGAGGGTCCTTCCGTCGGCCGGGCAGCTGGCGGTTCGTCAGCTGAGACAACCCGGCCCCGACGTGATCCACCGTCAGCCACCGCGCCGGCTTCCACCACTCGGGACGCTCAGCCGGGTGAGGCCGGGTGGCACCCGGGGGAACGGCGAAGGGCCTGTGCCGGTCTCCCGGGGGAGAGCCGGCACAGGCCCCGCGGACGCCGTCAGGGCATCCGACGACCGGTCAGGAAAGGGCGAGCACCGTGGTCAGGACGCGCCGCAGTACCGCTTCGGGCTCCGGCACCGGGCCGGGCGACCGCCAGGCGACGAACCCGTCCGGCCGCACCAGGACGGCACCTCCGTCCGCCGTGCCGTGGCGCTCCCGCCAGTCCGCGCCGTCCTCGGGCACCAGCGCGGCGTCGGGTCCCGCTCCCACGCGGTACGACACGAGGGGGACGGACAGTTCGGCGGCCAGCCGGACGGCGGCCTCGTGCCAGCCGCGCGACCCGTCGGCCCCCGCGTCGCCGTCGCTCAGCAGGACCAGGGAGCGTTCGTACAGGTCCAGCGTGGACACCCGCCCGCCCTCGTGCCGGACCCACAGGTGGGGGGCCCGGGTGCCGGGGGCGCCGTCGAGGGCGAGCTTCTCCGGGACCACCGGCGAGGTGGGGTCGGTGCCCACGACCGCACCCTGCGGGTAGCGGTAGCCGAGGGCCACGTTGAGGATGCCGCGCTGCGGCCCGCCCCCGCCCGTGCCGGCCGGCGGGGCGAAACCGGGGTGGCTGTGTTCGGCCGACCGGACCGCGGCGCGGGCACTGGTCGCCTCCGCCACCGGGCGGCGCTCCAGGTCGTAGGAGTCCAGCAGGCGGTGACCCGCCCAGCCGCCGAGCACCGCCGCCAGCTTCCAGGCCAGGTTGTGCGCGTCCTGGATACCGGTGTTGGAGCCGAAGGCCCCGGTGGGGGACATCTCGTGGGCCGAGTCGCCCGCCAGCAGGACACGGCCCGAGCGGTAGCCGCGGGCCACGCGCTGGGCGGCGTGCCAGGGAGCCCGCCCGGTGACCTCGATGTCCAGGTCCGCCCGGCCGACCGCGCGCCGGATGTGCTCGGCGCAGCGCTCGTCGGTGAAGTCCTCGAGCGTTTCCCCGCGTTCGGGGTGCCAGGGGGCGTGGAAGACCCAGTTCTCCCGGTTGTCCACCGGCAGCAGCGCGCCGTCGCCGTCCGGGCTGGTGAGGTAGCAGACGATGAACCGGCGCTCGCCCACCACGTCGGCCAGGAGGCGGGACCGGAAGGTGACGCTGACGTTGCTGAACAGCTCGCCGGGGCCGCTCTGGCCGATGCCGAGCTGCTCGCGGACGGGGCTGCGGGGGCCGTCGGCGGCGACCAGGTAGTCGGCGCGGATCCTGGTGTGCTCACCGGTCTCCCGGCTCTTGACCAGCGCGGTGACACCGTCGGAGTCGGCGTCGAACGACAGCAGTTCGGTGGAGTACCGCAGGTCGCCGCCGAGCGTCGTGGCGTGGTCGAGCAGGACCGGTTCCAGGTCGTTCTGGCTGCACAGGCACCAGGAGCTCGGGCTGAAGCGGGCCAGACCGCCGCCCGGGTCGATGTCCTTGACCAGCCATTCGCCCGCGTCGTCGACCAGGTCGCGCGCCTGGAGGATGCCGTGGTTGTCGGCCAGGGTGGCGGCGGCCCGGTGGATCGCCGGCTCGACGCCGGCCACCCGGAACAGCTCCATCGTGCGGACGTTGTTGCCGCGTCCGCGGGGGTGGCGGGAGGTGCCGGAATGGCGCTCCACCAGGGTGTGGCGCACCCCCAGCCGGCCCAGGAAGAGTGAGGTCGACAGGCCCACGAGAGAGCCGCCGACGATCAGGACGGGGACCCGGTGGACCGGACCGCCCGGTTGGTCGGTTCTGTGGTTCATGATGTGTCTCCAGCACGTCGTGTCCGCCGACACGGCCGTTTGCGGCCGGACGGCCGGGACTCTCATGCATGCCCCGCCCGGCGAACCGCGGCTCAGGCTTCACCCGCCTGACGGCGCGTGATCACGGCGGCCGGAGCCCCGGCGTGCGCGAGGGCCGTCGCGCACGCCGGAAGGACCGGTTCGGCGGCGACGGCCCTCGCGGGTCCGGGCGGGCCGTTCGCGACGGCCCGCGGAGACCGCCGGGTCGCTCAGATGCCCGAGCCGAGGGAGTTCGTCGTGTAGGCGCACTCCGTGTAGATGTAGCCGGACTCCAGCTTCGCGGTGTCCGTGGCGGGCGTGGAGGAGGTGGACGAGCTGCTCGACGACGACTTGTGCACGAAGTAGGTGGTGCCGGGGGGCAGGCTGATCGTGCGCTGCGGGTAGTTCTTGCCGCCGCTGCACGGCTCGAAGCCGGGGGAGAGGGTGCTGCCCAGGGAGTACGCCTTGCAGCCGCCGCAGGCCTTGAGCGTGAGGCTGCCCGTCACCGGGCCGGTGTAGAGGACGGTGACCTCGTCGGGACTGTCGTTCTTCACCGTGACCGAGATGCTGCCGCCGGACCGTGTCGTGGGCAGCGTCCTGCCCGCCGCCGGCAGGGTCCGGGCGATCTCCGCGGCGATCGCTATCTTCTTCGCCCGGGCCGCGTTCTTGGCGCTCCGGTGAGCCGAGACGTACTCGTTCATCGTCGTCTGCGCGGCTTCGAAGTCACCGTCCCGGTACTGGTCCACACCGCAGGTGTACGTACCCGAGTCGGCGCTGCTCGTGGCACGTCCGGCGTCCTTGGTGAGGGCGGCCCCGATGCCCGCCTCGTCGCCCTTCAGGTCCGCGATGTCGGAGCCGAGGTCGCGCAGCCGCTCGACCGCCGTGCAGGGTTCGGTCCCGGAGAGGCCCTTGACCTCCCGGGTGACGGCGGCGCTCACCGCCGGCCCGACCTTGGCGGCCTGCTCGGAGTCGGGGAAGGTGGTCAGCAGCTCGTCGAACTGGGACGTCCAGGTGGACTGGTCGGAGGCCAGCCCCCGCGAGGCGCATTCGTACAGGGAGGTGGCCAGCCGGTCGTCGGGCCACTTCTCCAGGGTGCCGAGGTCGGTGGAGGGCAGGGACCCGGGAACCGTGCGCAGGTAGGTGAGCGGCGCTACCGCGGCGCAGTAGTCGGCGTCCTCGTACGGGGCGGCGACCGTGGTGTAGAAGGTCTTCATCCGGGTGGGCACCCGCTGGGCGGCGCGCGAGTCGGGATGGTCGGACCTGAGGTCCTCGTAGGCCTTCAGCGCCCTCTGGTAGCCGGCCCGGCCACTGCCGAAGTCCTGCTTCCCGGACGCCGTGACCAGTCTGTCGGCCTCGTCGAGCCGGTCGAGGAGCATCCGCTCCGTCGCCTCCTCCCGCGCGTCGTCGTACAGCACGGTGCCCGCGGCCGGTACGGCGAGCAGGACCAGGCCCAGCAGCAGGGCGAGCGGCGCCCGCCGCACGATCGCCGTGCGCGAGCGCAGGCCGGTGAGCGCGCCGTGCACCGCGGCCCCGGCGAGGAAGACGGCGTACAGCAGGAGGGCCGCCGCCGGGACGCCGTCCGGGTCGGCCGGGAGGGCCACCAGCAGCAGCACGGCGGTGGCGGTCCAGCACAGCAGGGTCAGCACCCAGCGGCGCAGCAGCGCGTACCCGAGCCCCAGGCCGCTGAGGTTGAGCACCGCGACCGCGACGGCCCGCACACCGTCCGCCGGCGCGGGCGGTGCCGGCGGTGGCGCCGGCGGCATGGGCGGCACGTGGAAACCGTGGTCGTGCATGCCGTACCGATCTTCGGACATGGCTGTCCTCCCCCATCAACAGCGCCCGAACTTCTATGAGTTGTCAGTCTACGGGTGCCGGTGCACCGCTGACAGGGGTGACGGGTGCCCTCTCCGGGGGAGAGGGCGATGCGGTGGAAGGGGGAGGGGGTTCGGGCGGCGTCCGGCTCGGCGCGGACGGTCCGGGTGCCGGGGGACTGGTAACTGAAAATGATTATCGATAGCGTGTGGGGGTGCGCGGCCCGGTGCCCTCTCCTGCGGTGAGGGTTCTCCGGGCTGCCCCGATGCCCGAACTCACTGCTGGAAAAGGGGAATTGTGGCTCATCTGCTGATGGTCGAGAGCTGGGTCGGATCGATGAGCAGGCTGTTGCCCCGCGCGATCGGGGAGGGCGGACACACCTTCACCTTCCTCACCCGCGACCTGCACCACTACCTGCGCGCGGCCCCCGAGGGCACGGCGCACCCGCTGCTCGGCGCCCGCGACGTCGTCACGGCGGACACCAACGACGTCGAGGCCCTGCTCCCCGAGGTCGAACGGCTCCACGCCGCCCTGCGCTTCGACGGTGTCCTCACCTCCTGCGACTACTACCTGCCGGCCGCGGCCCGCATCGCCGACCGCCTCGGCCTGCCGGGCCCCGGAGCCGAAGCGGTCGGCAACGCCTGCCGCAAGGACGCCACCCGCCGCGTCCTCGCCGGGGCCGCGGTGCCCGGCCCGCGCTTCGCCCTGCACGAGGAGTGGGACGAACTCGCCCGGTCCGCAAAAGAGATCGGTTACCCGTTGGTCGTCAAGCCGGTCGACCTGTGCGCCGGCATGTACGTGCGCCGGGTGGACGACGAACGCGAACTGGCCGACGCCGTCAGGGCCCTGGCCGGATTCCCGGTGAACGCCCGCGGACAGCGGCGGTCGCCCGCCGTCCTGCTGGAGGAACTGCTGGACGGACCCGAGGTGAGCGTCGAGACGGTGTCGCACGCGGGCACGGTCCACGTGGTCGGCGTCACCGACAAGAGCGTCGGCGGGGCTCCCGCCTTCATCGAGACCGGCCACATGTTCCCCGCCGACCTGACGCCCGCCGACACCGAGGCCGCCGAACGGACCGCCCTGGGCGCGATCGAGGCCCTCGGCCTGACCGACGGGGTCGTGGCGCACACCGAGATCAAGCTGACCTCCGGCGGACCCCGCGTCGTCGAGGTCAACCCCCGCCCGGCCGGCAACCGCATCACCGAACTCGTCCGCCACGTCACCGGCGTCGACCTCGCCGCCGCCTTCGTGGACGTCGCCCTCGGCCGCGCCCCCGACCTGCGGCCGGCCGACACCGGAGTGCGCAGCGCCGCCGTCGGCTTCCTGGTGCCGGACCGGGCCGGCACGCTGGAGGCACTCGACGGGGCCGGCGTCCGGGACGCGGACGGCGTCCTCGAGGTGGAACTCGCCGCGCCCGGCAGGGCGGTGCGGGCGGCGGGCAGCAACAACGAGTACCTGGGGCACGTCATGGCCGCCGACACCCGCGGCCCCGGCGCCCGCGCCCGCGTCGAGGACCTGCTGACCGGGCTGCGCGCGGGACTGGTGCTCCGATGACCACCGCGGCCTTCCCCACCTGCGAGGACCTCCTCGACCGCGCCCGCGACGGCGCCCTCGGCCCCGACCCGGCCGGCCTGCGGGTCGCCGTCGCCTTCACCACCCGGCAGGCGGTGCGCCACGACGGGCGCGGCACCGGTTACCGCAACGAGGTGCTCAGCCTCCGCCTCGGCGCGGCCGTCGGCTCCTGCGCCGTCGAACCGGGAGAACTGCCGGACGGCGTCCTCGACGACTGCGCCGGCGCCGACGTGGCCCGGCTCCTGCGGCACCCCCTGCCGCCGGTGCGGGTCGCCGCCCTCGACGCCTACCTCATGCGGGTCACCCCGCACACCCCCGAGCACGGCGCCCGGCCGGTCGCGCTGCCCGCCGGATCCTCCCTGGAGAAGTCCCGCGCCCGCGCCCGCGCCGTCGTCGACCTGCTCGACCTGCCCGCCGGGGCGACGGTCCTCGTCGTCGGCGTCGTCAACTCCCTCCTCGAAGCGCTCCGTTCCCGCGGGCTGAGGTACCTGCCGAGCGACCTCAAGGGCGGCACCACCGAATGGGGCGAGCCGGTCCTCGCCGACGCGCTCGCCGCGGCCGGCCGCTGCGACGCCCTGCTCGTCTCCGGCATGACCCTCGGCAACGGCACCCTCGACCCCCTGCGCCGCCACGCGCTGGCGCACGGCAAGCAACTGGTGGCGTTCGCCCAGACCGGCAGCGCCGTCCTGCCCCGCTTCCTCGGCCACGGGGTGAGCGCGGTGTGCGCCGAGCCCTACCCCTTCTTCTGGCTCGACGGCGGGCCGGGCACCGTCCACCGCTACAGCTGCCCGAAAGGCGTGCGATGACGACGACCGCCGTCCTGCCCGACGCGCGCCGGGAACTCCTGGCGCTGCTCGGCCGTACGCCCGTGGTGCGCGTCACCGCCGACCTGCCCGGTGCCCACCCCGGCTTCTGGGCCAAGCTGGAGGCGCTCTCGGCCGGCGGGATGAAGGCGCGCGCCGCGGTGTCCATGCTCCTGGGCGCCCGCGAACGCGGCGAACTGCGCCCCGGGGCCCCGGTGGTGGAGTCCACCTCCGGCACGCTCGGCATCGGCCTCGCCTTCGCCGGACAGGCCCTCGGCCACCCCGTCGTCCTGGTCGGCGACCGTGAACTGGAACCGTCCATGAGGCAGTTGCTGCGCGCTCACGGGGTCCGCCTGGAGATCGCCGACCGGCCCGCACCCCGGGGCGGCTGGCAGGCCGCCCGGCTGGCCCGGCTGCGCGAGATCCTCACCGAACTGCCCGGCGCCTACTGGCCGGACCAGTACAACAACCCCGACAACACCGCCGGTTACGCCTCCCTCGCCGCCGAACTCGCCACCCAGCTCGACCATCTGGACATCCTGGTGTGCAGCGTCGGCACCGGCGGCCACAGCGCGGGAGTCGTCGCGCCGTTGCGCCGCCACTGGCCCGCACTGCGGCTGATCGGCGTCGACGCCACCGGCTCCACCATCTTCGGCCAGCCCGCCCGCCCTCGCCTGATGCGCGGCCTCGGCAGCAGCATCCACCCGCGCAACGTCGCCTACGACGCCTTCGACGAGGTCCACTGGATCGGCCCCGCCGAAGCCGTCGACAGCTGCCGCAGACTCGCCCGCGGCAGCTTCGTCACCGGCGGCTGGAGCACCGGCGCGGTCGCCCGCGTCGCCGCCTGGGCGGCCCGCGTGCACCCCGGCGCGGTCGTCGCGACCGTCTTCCCCGACGGACCGCACCGCTACCTCGACACCGTCTACGACGACGGCTTCACCGCCGCGCACGGCCTCGACCCCGCCACCGCCGCCACCCGGCCCGTGGAGATACCGCATCCGCACACCGCCGAGGCCACCGGCTGGGCGCGCTGCACACGGGTCGCCGACCCCCTCGGGGCCCCTTCGGCGGATTCCGCCGCGGACGCGGGGGCCGGCCCGCCCTCCCTCGGAGGGGGCACCCCCCAAGGCGGCGCCGTCGGTTGCCGGCTCCCGCACGTCCGGCCGCGCCCGCGCGGGGGGAGCACCCTCGCGTCGGCACTCTCCTCCGCCCCGCGGCCGGACGCACCGGACCCCGCCCACCCGGGCTCCACGGCGCCGCCGGTCTCCTCCGACCCGTCCCGCCGGACGGGCCCCGGTGCCCTCCCCGTCCGGGAGGGGAGCCGGTGAGGACCGACCTGCGGACCGCACGCCTCGTGCTCGCCGAGCCGCTGCGGATCTCCCGCTCCACCATGGCCGCCCGCGACGCCGTGTGGCTGACCGTGGAGCACGACGGACTGCGCGGCCACGGCGAGGCCGTCACCAGCGTCTACCACGGCCTCGACACCGGCACCCTGCTGCGCCTGCTGGCCGCCGTCCGTCTGGACCGCTTCGCCGACCCGGAGAGCGCCCTGGAAGCCCTGCCCGACGCCGTGCCCGCCGCGCCGCCGGCGGTGACCGCCGCCGTCGAGGCCGCGCTCCTCGACCTCGTGGGCAAGCGCGCGGGCACCCCCGTCTACCGGCTCCTGGGGGCGTCCGCACCACCCGTGGCCGCCACCGCCCGCACCCTCGGCATCACCTCCCTCCCGCACGCGGCGGCCGAGGCCCGGCGGCTCGCCGCGAGCGGTTTCGGGATCATCAAGGTCAAGGCCGGCGCCCCCGACCCCGAGGAGGACGTCGAACGCGTCCGCGTCGTCCGTGACGCGGCGCCCGGCGTGCGGCTGCTCCTCGACGCCAACGGCGCCTGGACGTTCCGCCGGGCGCGGGCGCTCCTGCCCCGCTTCGCCGACCTCGGCGTCGAGGCCGTCGAACAGCCGCTCGCCCCCGGCGACCCCGAGACGCTGGCCGTCCTCGCCGAACGCTCACCCCTGCCCGTCATCGCCGACGAGGACGCCGTCGGCCTGGAGGACGCCCGCCGTCTCGCCGGGCGCGTCCACGGCGTCAACGTCAAGCTCGCCAAGTGCGGCGGCGTCCGGGCGGCCCTGCGCGTCGCCGAGGCCGTCGAGGGCAGCGGCACCGCGCTGATGCTGGGCTGCCTCACCGCCAGCAGCCTCGGGCTCGCGCCCGCCGTCCACCTCGCCGACCGGGCCCGCTGGGCCGACCTCGACGGACACCTGCTGCTCGCCCGCGACCCGTGGAGCGGCATCGGCGGCGCGGACGGCGTCGTCCGCGCGAGCGACCGGCCGGGACTGGGGGTGACCCGTGCGGACCTGGCATGAGATACGCCGCCTGCCCTTCGCCGTCCGGCTCCTGCTGGTCAACCAGCTCGGCGTGAACACCGGCTTCTACCTCCTCGTCCCCTACCTCGCCGTCCACCTCGGCGAGGACCTGGGCCTGTCGGCGGCCGTCGTCGGCGTCGTCCTGGGCGTGCGAAACCTCAGCCAGCAGGGCCTGTTCCTCATCGGCGGCTCCGCGGCCGACCGGCTCGGCGCGCGGGGCGTCATCATCGCCGGGTGCGCCCTGCGCACGGTCGGGTTCGCGCTGTTCGCGCTGGGCGACGGGCTGCCGGTGCTGCTCGCCGCGTCGGTGCTCAGCGGACTCGCCGGCGCCCTGTTCAACCCGGCCGTGCGCACCTACCTCGCGCAGGAGGCGGGGGAACGCAAGGCGGAGGCGTTCGCCCTGTTCAACGTGTTCGCCACCACCGGCGCCCTGATCGGCCCGCTGCTGGGCGGCGCGCTGCTCCTCGTCGACTTCCGCACCTGCGCGCTGACCGCCGCCGCCGTCTTCGCCGTCCTCACCCTGGCGCAGGCACTCGCGCTGCCCGCGCGCGAGGTGCCGGCCGCCCGGGGCGGTGTCCTCGCGGACTGGCGGGAGGCGGCCGGCAACCGCGCCTTCCTCGGCTTCGCCCTCGCCATGGTCGGCATGTTCACCCTGGAGAACCAGCTCTACCTGCTGCTGCCCGACGGCGCCCGGCGGGCCACCGGCTGGGACGGTGCCGCGGGCCTCGTCCTCCTCATCGGCACGCTCACCACGCTGACGCTCCAGCTGCGCGTCACCCGGGCGCTCGCGGCACGTGGCCACGGCGGCCGCTGGATCGCCGTCGGGCTGACCCTGATGGGTCTGGCGTTCCTGCCCCCGGCGGCGGTGTCCGGCGCGTCGTCGCCCGGGTGGCCCGCCGCCGTGCCCGTCCTGCTCGGCGCCCTCCTGCTCCATCTGGGCATCATGATCGCCTCACCGTTCGTCATGGAGCTGATACCCGCCTTCGGCCGCCCCGAGCTGACCGGCACCTGCTTCGGGATCTTCTACGCCGTCTCGGGGATCGCCGCCGCCCTCGGCAACACGCTCGTCGGCTGGACCATGGACACGGGCGAGCGGACCGGCGCCGGGTGGCTGCCGTGGGTGTGCTGCGCCCTCCTCGGACCGGCGTCGGCGGCCGGGGTGGCGTGGCTGCACCGGCGGGGCGCGCTGCCCGGGGGCCCTGGAGCCGGGGGCGCGATTCCCGCGGCACCGGTCGCCCCGGCGGCGCCGGCTGCTCCTACGGCCCCGGCGGCTCCCGCGACCCCGAAGTCCCCCGCGGCGCCCGTCGCTCCCGTGGCTTCGGCGGTCCCTGCGGCGCCGGTCGCTCCGGCCGCTCCCACGACTGCGACCGCGGCCGTGACCGCGGCCGTTCCCGCGGCCGTTCCCGCGGCCCCGGCCGAGGAGAGGAGCAGCGCGTGACGGTCCCCACGGGCACGAACCTCCTCACCGACCACCCCGCGCTCTACGAGGCCCGTTTCCCCGACCCCGACCGGCTGGCCGGGCGCTGGGCGGAGGACCGGCTGCGCCACCACCGTGCCGGTCCGCGGGTCCTCGACATCGGCTGCGGCACCGGCCGCGACGCCGCCCTCCTGCACCGGGCCGGCCGCACCGTGACCGGTGCCGACCTCTCGGAGGCGATGCTCGGCCACGCCCGCGCCCACCACCCCGGTCCGGTCTACCTCCGGGCCGACCTGCACGGCTTCGACCTCGGCCGGGCCGCCTTCGACGCGGTGATCTGCCTGGACAGCTCCCTGCTGTACTGCCACACCAACGACCAGCTCGACGGGTTCCTCGCCTCCTGTCGCCACGCCCTCGGGCCCGGTGGGCTGCTGGTCGCGGAGATGCGCAACGGCGCGCACCTCCTGGGCCGTACGGACCTCCTCGACACCCCCCGGGCCGACGCCTTCACCTGGCGAGGCGTCACCCACCGCTCCCTCACCACCCTGTCGGTCGACCGCCGGGCCCAACTCCTGCGCCGGACACGCGTGTGGAGCGCCGACGACGGCACACCGCCCGTCGAACAGCACTCCGCCTGGCGGCTCCTGTTCCCGCAGGAACTGCGGCACTTCCTCGCCGCGCACGCCTTCGAGGTCCTCGAACTCCACGACGGGCCGGGGCCGCGCACCGAACCCCCGTGGCGGGAGGGGGAGACGCCCGGCACCACGGCCGACGGGGACCGCCTGCACCTCGTGGCCCGCCTGAACACCGCCCCCTGAGCCGCCCGCGTCCCGCTCGACGCCCCTTCACCCCGCCCGACCCCGCTCGATCCCCCCCGGCCTCACCCCACCCCACCACCTCACCCCAAGGAACAGCCATGCATGACGAACGTCTCCCCGGCCTGCGCCGACGCGGCTTCCTCGCCGCCGGCACGGGGGCCGCCGCCCTCGCCCTCGTCGGCTGCGGCGGCACCGGCGACGACCGGACCGACAGCGGCGACGGCAAGCCCCGCAAGGGCGGCCGGTTGCGCGCCGCGTTCGCCGGCGGCGGCGCGAGCGAGACCCTCGACCCGCACCTGGCCAACCTCTTCGCCGACGTCGCCCGTGCCAAGGCCCTCTACGACAAGCTCGCCGACCACGGCCCCGACCTCTCCGCGCGGCCCCGCCTCGCCGCGTCCTGGGAACCCGACAGGACACTCGCCCGCTGGCGGGTCACCCTGCGCGAGGCCACCTTCCACGACGGCAGACCGGTCACCGCCGAGGACGTCCTGTACAGCTACCGCCGTATCGCCGACCCCAAGCGGGCGTACCGGGCGAAGGCGTCCCTGGAACCCGTCGACCTCGACGCGAGCCGTGCCACCGGCGCCCGCGGCATCGAGTTCGTCCTCAAGCGGCCGACGGCCGAATTCCCCAACGTGCTCGCCGCGTTCGGCGCCTACGTCGTCCCCGCGGACGCCACCGGCTTCGACACGGAACCGGTCGGCTCCGGGCCCTTCCGGTTCGTCTCCTTCACACCGGGCCGCTCGGCCGTCTTCCGCCGCAACGACGCCTACTGGGACGGTGCCCCGCACCTCGACGAGCTGGAGATCCTCGTCGCCAACGAGGAGTCGGCCCGCGTCAACGCCCTGCTCGGCGGCCAGGTCGAGTACGCCCACGAACTCAGCCCCACCACCGCCCGCGCCCACGAGGGCGGGGGACGGATCGACATCGTGCGGCTGCGGGGCAGCGCGATGCAGGCCTTCTGCATGAAGACCGACCGCGCCCCCTTCGACGACAAGCGGGTGCGCGAGGCGTTCTTCCTCATCGCCGACCGCCAGGAACTCGTCGACGGCGCCCTGTCCGGCGCGGGCGTCGTCGGCAACGACCTGTTCGGCAAGGGCTACGAGTACTACGCCGACGGCCTCCCGCAGCGCACCCAGGACCTCGACCGGGCCCGCGCCCTGCTGAAGCGGGCGGGCGCCGACGGACTGAGGGTCACCCTGGACACCTCGGCCGTGGCCGCCGGATTCACCGAGGCCGCCGGCATCTTCCGCGACCAGGCGGCCCGGGCCGGAGTCACCGTCGACGTACGGACGGGCAGCAAGGACTCCTACTGGAGCGACATCCTCGACAAGGGCACCCTGTGCTGCTACCGCTCCGGCGCCATGCCCATCGAGACCCACATCTCGCAGCGCCTGCTCACCGGCTCCACCACCAATGCCACCAAGTGGCGGCACCAGGACTTCGACGCCCTGTACCAGCAGGCGCAGTCCACTCGCGACAAGAACGAACGGGCCGCCGTCTACGAGCGCATGCAGCGCCGCCTGTACGCCGAGGGCGGCTTCCTCGTCTGGGGGTTCGCCGACTGGATCATCGCGACCGCCCGCAAGGTGCGGGGCGTCGAGACCGCGGCACCCGCCAACACGCTCGACTGGGCACGCTTCGACAAGGTCTGGCTGACGTGACGGGGCACCCGAGGGCGAGCGGCCCGCGCGCGTTCGTCGCCCGGCGGCTGCTCCTCGGCGTCGCGCAGACGGCGGCCGTCGTGCTGCTGGTCTTCGCGCTCACCGAGGCACTGCCGGGCGACGCGGCCGTGGCCCTGGCCGGAGACCAGCCCGACCCCGCGCGCGTCGCCGTGATCCGCGAGGCCATGGACCTCGACCGGCCGGCGTACGCGCGTCTCGCGGACTGGGCGGCCGGCCTGCCGCACGGCGACCTCGGCACCTCCCTGACCTCCGGCCGCCCGGTGTCCGGCTACCTCGCCGACGGCTTCGGTCCGACCCTGCTGCTGGCCGGCCTCACCCTGGCCCTGCTCGTCCCGCTCGGCCTCGGCCTGGGCGTGCTCGCGGCCCGGTACGAGGGCCGGTTCGCGGACCGCCTGGTCAGCTCCGTCACGCTCGCCGTCTACGCGGTCCCCGAGTTCGCCCTCGGGATCCTGCTGGTGACGGTCGTCGCGCTGAAACTGGCCTGGCTGCCGCCGACCGCCGTCGGCTACGGCACCGACCTGCTCGCCCACCCGGCCGCCCTGGTCCTGCCGGTGCTCGTCCTGCTCGCCCGGCCGGTCTGCTCCCTGTCCCGCCTGGTCCGCGCCGGCATGGTCGACGCCCTCGCCTCGCCCTACGCCGCCCACGCCCGCCGCTGCGGCGTCCCCGGCGTCCGGGTCCGCTACGGCCACGCGCTGCCCAACGCCCTCGCCCCGGCCGTGCAGCAACTGGCCCGTACCGCCGACTGGCTGCTGTGCGGGGTCGTCGTCGTCGAGGCGCTGTTCGTCGTCCCCGGCCTCGGCACGGTCCTGCTCGACGCCGTCGCCGAACGGGACGTACCGGTGGTCCAGGGCCTGGCCGTGGTCTTCGGCGTGCTGACCGTCCTGATCAACCTGGGCGCGGACCTGGTGGCCCACCTGCTGACGCCCCGCGGGGAGGCGGCGGCGTGACCCGCACCCGCTTCGCCCGCTTCACCCGCTTCATCGTGGGGGGCGCCGTCGTCGCCGTCCCGCTCGGCCTCGCCCTCCTGGGCCCCGCCCTCGCCGGCGAACCGGGCCCCCGCTCCGTGTCCTTCGCCCTGGGCGACGGCCACCCGCTCGGCACCGACTTCGTCGGCCGCGACGTGTGGCGGCAGGTCCTGCACGGCGGCCGTACGGTCGTCCTCAGCGCGCTCGCCGCGACCGTCCTGGCCTACCTGGTCGCCCTGCCCGTCGGCCTGACCGCCGCGCTCACCCACGCGCGGCGCCTGGAGGAACTGCTGATGCGGCCGCTGGACGTGCTGCTCGCCGTGCCGTCCCTGCTGCTGATCCTGCTCGTGGCGTCCGTGTTCCCGCCGGGCGCGGCCGGGCTCGCGCTGCTCGTCGCGCTGGTGAACGTGCCCGACGCCGCCCGGATCGTGCGGGCGGCGGCGGCCGGGGCCGCCGCCCGGCCGGCGGTCGAGGCGCTGCGCATGCAGGGCGAGACCCGGTGGCGCGTCGCCGTCGGCTACGTCGGCCGGGCCACCCTGCGCACCCTCGTCGCCGACGCCGGGATCCGGCTGACCGGTGTGCTGTACCTGGTGTCCACGGCCGCCTTCCTCGGTGTGGGCGTCGCCCCGGACGCCGCCGACTGGGCGGTGATGGTCGACCGCAACCGCACCGGGCTGTTCGTGCAGCCCTGGGCGGTCGTGGTGCCCGCCCTGCTGATCGTGGCGCTGACGACGGGCACCAACCTGCTCTTCGACGCCGCCCTGGAGAAGACCCCGCGACGAAAGGGACGACGCCCGTGAGCCACGACACCCCCGCCGCGGCGGAGATCCGCGGTCTGCGCGTCGAGATCGACGGACGGACCCTCGTCGACGGCGTGAACCTGCGGGTGCCGCCCGGCCGGGTGACCGCGCTGGTCGGCGCCTCCGGCAGCGGCAAGACCACGACCGGCCTCGCGCTGCTGGGGGAGTACCCGCCCGGCGCCCGCGTCACCGGCGAGGTGCTCCGCCCCACCGACGGACCCGTCGGGTACGTCCCCCAGCACCCCGCGGCCGTCCTCAACCCGGCCCGTCGCGTCGGCGCCCTCCTGCACGACATCGCCCGCTCCCGGGTCCGCCACCTGCCGCGCGCCGAACGCCGCGCGGCAGCGCACGAGCTGGTGCTGGGCGCTCTGGAGGACGCCCAGCTCCCGGACGGCGGGACGCTGGTGCGGCGTCACCCGCACCAGCTCTCCGGCGGCCAGCAGCAACGGGTCGTGCTCGCCCAGGCCCTCCTGCTCGGCGCCCGCGTCGTCGTCGCCGACGAACCCACCACCGGCCAGGACGCGTCGACCAAGGAACGGATCGTCGCGCAGTTGGCGTCGGTCACGGCCCGGGGCATCGCGGTGGTGCTGCTCAGTCACGACCTGGACGTGGTGCGCGCCCTCGCCGGCGAGGTCCTGGTGATGCGGGCGGGCCGGGTCGTCGAGTCCGGCCCGGCCGAACGGCTGTGGCGCGCGCCCCGGCACGAGTGGACCCGCCGCCTCCTCGACGGGAACCGGGCGCGGCCGCCGCGGGACACCCCCGTCGAGGCCGCCCGGCCCGTCCTGACGGTCCGCGGCCTGACCGCCGTCCACGGCACCGCCACGGTGCTGCGCGTCCCACGGCTCGCGCTGGGCGCCGGTGAGTGCCTGGCCGTCGTCGGCCGGTCGGGCAGCGGCAAGACCACGCTCGCCCGCTGCCTGGCCGGGCTGCACCGCGACCACACCGGAGAGATCCTGCTCGACGGGACGCGGCTCGCGCACAGCCTGCGACGCCGCGACCGGGACCAGCTCGCCGCCGTGCAGTACGTGTTCCAGGACGCCCGCGCCGCGTTCGACGAGTTCCGGCCCGTCCTCGCGCAGGTCGCCCGCACGGCGGTCCGGCTGCGCGGCACCGACGAACGCACCGCCGTCGGCGAGGCGACGGCGACGCTGGCCCGCCTGGGCCTGCCGGAGGACCTCGTCCACCGCCCGCCCGGCGCCCTCTCCGGCGGCGAACTCCAGCGGGCCGCCCTCGCCCGCGCCCTGCTCGCCCGGCCCCGGGTCCTCGTCTGCGACGAGGTCACCTCCGGCCTCGACCCGGTGACCCGGCGCGGCATCCTCGACCTCCTGGACGGCCTCGTGCGCGACGGCGACGGCCTCGCCCTGGTCCTCATCACGCACGACCCGCACACCGCGCGCCTCGCCCACCGCGTCGCCGTGCTGGAGGCCGGTGAACTGGTCGAACAGGGCCCGGCGCAGCGGGTGCCGGCGGCTCCCCGGCATCCGCCCACCGCCTCGCCGACGCGGGCCGCGGCCCGTCCGGGGGAGGGAACACGTCCGTGACGGGGCCGCACCGCCGGGCCCTCCCCGCGGACCGGCCGCCGGGGCGGGGCGGCCGCGCACCGCTCGCCGGGCCGGAGTCCAAGCCGGTCGGCGCGGCGCACGGCGCCACCGGCATCGAGGGCTGAGACACCTCGCGCGCCGGCCGGTGCAGCTTCCCGCACCCGCGCCGCCCGCGCCCCGCGCCGCCCGCGCCCCGCGCCGCCCGCGCCCCGCGCCGGTCCCGGCGCCCGGCACCGCCGGGCCGGGCGCCGGGACCGGCGCGGGCTCAGCCCCCGGCCAGCAGCGCCGCCAGTTCCTCCGGGCTGCGCGGTCCGGTCCCCCCGTCGGACAACAGGCCCTGTCCGGCGAGCAGCGGGGCGACCGCGACGCCCCAGGGCAGGCGCAGCCCCGCCGCACGGAGCAGGTCCGTGCGGGCCAGCGCGGTGGCCGCCGGACCGGTGTGCGCGCCGGACGGGGTGAGCAGGGCCGCGTCGTCGGCCCAGCGCAGGGCGAGATCGACGTCGTGGGTGGCCATCACCACCGTCGTACCGGACGCGCGCAGCCCGTCCAGGGTGGCGAGCAGCCGTTCCTGGCCGTCCGGGTCGAGCCCGGCGGTCGGCTCGTCGAGGATCAGCACGCGCGGCCGCATCGCGACGGCGCCCGCGATCGCGGTCCGCTTGCGCTGCCCGTAGGACAGCAGGTGGGTGGGGCGGTCGGCCAGGGCGGTGATGTCCAGCGCGGCGAGCGCCTCGTCCACCCGGGCCCGCGCCTCGGCGTCGGGCAGCCCCAGGTTCAGCGGCCCGAACGACACGTCCTGGGCGACGGACGCGGCGAACAGCTGGTCGTCGGGGTCCTGCACCACCAGCTGCACGGTCGTCCGCAGCCGGGTCAGCCCCTTGCGGTCGTACCCGACCGGCCGTCCCTCGACCGTCAGCGTGCCGGTCCGCGGGCGCAGTCCGCCGCTGAGCAGCCGCATCAGGGTCGTCTTCCCGCTGCCGTTGCGGCCGAGCAGGGCGAGGGCGCGCCCCTCGCGCACCGTGAAGTCGAGGTCCTCGAGCACGGCCGGGCCGTCCTCGTACCCGAAGGAGACACCCCGCAGGGCGACCAGCTCGCTCATGACAGGGGCCTTTCCAGGACGAGGGCGATGACGGCCAGAGCCACCAGGAGGGCGGCCGCGGCCGCCGTGAAGCGCGCCGAGACGCGGGCCTCGGGCACCAGGACCCGCAGGGTGCCGTCGTAACCGCGTCCGGCGAGCCCGGCCTGTAGCCGCGCCGCCCGGTCGAAGGCCCGCACGAAGGCGGTGGCGCCGAGCCCGGCGAGCGAACGCCACTCGGCGGCCCGGCCGGTGTGCCCGAGCCGGGCCGCCTGCGCCTCCCGGATCCGGCGCATCGAGTCCAGCAGCAGGAAACTCATGCGGTACGTCACCAGGGCGACGTCGACGACCGGCGCGGGCACGCCGGCCCTCACCAGGCGGGGCAGCAGGTCCGACATGGGCGTGGTGAACGCGAACAGCAGCACGCCGAGCGAGGCGGCCGAGGTGCGCAGCATCAGCTCCCCGGCCCGCACCGGGCCGCCGTCGGCCGGCGTCACGAACCCGTCGGGCCCGCCCACCTGCACGAGCAGGGTGAGCGCGCCCGACGCGCAGAAGCCCAGCGGGACCCGGTAGGCGCGCCACAGCCGGCGGGGCGGCACCCCCGCCGGCCCCAGCAGCAGGGCGAGCGCCGTCAGCAGGACCAGGGCCGCGCCGGGCCAGGGCGGCAGGGAGACCGCGAGCAGGGTGAGGCCGAGCCCCAGCACGGCCTTGTCCACGGGATGGCGGTGGCGCCAGCGGCTGCTGTGCGCCGCCGCGTCGATCGGCAGCACGCCCGGTCAGACCCGTCCCCGCGAGGACTTCCCCGGATCGGGCGCGCCCACGCCGTCGGGCCCCGCGGCCCCGCTGCGCGCTTCGGCACCGGCCCGGGCGTCGGCGCCGTCCCGCGGTTCGGTGCCGCTCAGGGCGTCGCCACCGCTCCGGGCGTCGGTGCCGTCCGGGACGTCGGCCCCGTCCTGCTCCCGCTCCAGCCTTGCCAGCGTCCGCAGTTCGCCCTGGCGGCGGCCGCGGCGCACCCCGAAGTAGTAGGCGAGGACGCCCGCGCCCAGGGCCGCCTGGAGGGCGAACAGCGCCGACTCGATCTCCCCGGACGGCGGCTCGTACAGGGGCGAGAACCACGGCTCGTAGTCCGGCCGCAGCTCGGTGATCGCCGTCTCCGCCTCGCCGTCGGCCCCGGCGAACGGCTGCTCCTTGTGGTCGCCGAGGCCCAGGGCCAGCGGCAGCACCGCGAGCGCGAGCACGGCGAGCAGCAGCAGGAGGTTGATCCTCGTGTTCCGCTTCACCGGGTCACCGCCCCGGTCGTGTCCGACGTGCGGTCCCCGGCCGGCAGCACGCCCAGCCGGGCCAGTTCGCCCTTGCTGGACTGCACGAGCAGCCGCATCACCAGGACGGTCAGGAGCCCCTCGCTCACCGCCAGCGGGATCTGCGTGACGGCGAAGATGGACCCGAACTTGCCGAGCGCGCCGAGGAACCCGCTGCTCGGGTCGGGGAACGCCAGCGCCAGCTGCACACTGGTCACGCAGTAGGTGGACAGGTCGGCGACGAACGCGCCGGCGAACACCGCGACCATCAGCGGCACGCGGCGGTGCCGCAGCAGGCGGTACACGCCGTATCCGGCCCACGGCCCGACGATCGCCATGGAGAACACGTTGGCGCCGAGCGTGGTCAGGCCGCCGTGTGCGAGCAGCAGGGCCTGGAAGAGCAGGGTGATCGTGCCCAGCACGGCCATGATCGGCGGCCGGAACAGCACGGCGCCCAGCCCGGTACCGGTGGGATGTGAACAACTCCCGGTCACCGAAGGGAGTTTGAGAGCGGACAGGACGAACGTGAAGGCGCCGGAGGCGCCGAGCAGCAGGGTGCTCTCGGGATGTTCCCTGACTTCACGGGTGAGCGACCGGGCTCCGTGGACGACGAACGGCGCCGACGCGACGCTCCAGGCGACCGCGTGCGCCGGAGGCAGAAAACCCTCGGCTATGTGCATGGCTCAGCAGACCCTCTCCAGCACCTCGTGGATGGTTGACGCGCCTTGGCCGGTCTCCTGGCTGACGGGTACCACCGCCCGTGCTCCGCCTTCCCGGGTCCATGAGGACCCAGTGGCTGCCCGTGAGGGCCGGAGCCGGACTTCCCGATCACAGTGGCGAGGGCCGCACCGGCATCACACCGGATTTCCCGTTCACCAAGGCGTGGTGACAGTAGTGCGAGGACAGGGGCGGTGACAAGCGGGAACGGGGGCGCACGGACGGCGGACGCGGGGTGTCGTCCCGGCGCACACCGGCCTCGCCGGGGCTGTGGGGACCCCGGTCGGCGGCCGTGTCGGTTTCGCCACACCGGCCGGCCGGGGGCCGCGCGGGACCGGGGCCCGCGGGGTCAGCGGCCGTGCCAGTCCAGGCACACCACGAGCGCGTCGTCCTGCGCCGCGGACCCGCCGCGGCGCCCCGTCAGTTCACGCAGCACGGCGCACGGGACCTCGGCCGCCGGCAGCAGCCGGGTGGCGGCGATCGCGCGGGCCAGGGCGGTGTCCCCGTACGTCCTTCCGCCGGACGGGGCGACCGCGTGGACGCCGTCGCTGACGAACACCAGCCGGTCACCGGGCTCCACCTGGAGCGGCTGTGCCACGTAGTCGGTCTCCTCGAACATGCCCAGCGGCAACTGGGCTTCCAGGTGCACGCGTTCGACGGTGCCCGCCCGCAGCCGCAGCAGCCGCGGCGAGCCGGCGTCCACCACCTGGGCCCGTCCCGTGGCGAGTTCGACCTCCAGCATCAGCACCGACAGGTGGCGGCGGCCCCGGTGGTGGGCGTGCACCGCCTGGTCGGCCAGCGCCGCCTGATCGGCGATCGGCAGACCGGCCCGCCGCGCGTTGCGCAGCGCGCTGACCGCCAGGTTCGTCAGCAGCGACGCCTCCGTGCCCTCCCCCGTGCCGTTGTTGACGTACAGGGTGAGGCGGTCGTCCGTCGCGGACCAGTCGAAGTGGTCGCCGTGGACGGCGTAGGCGGGCTCCACCTGGGCGCCGAGCGCGTATCCGGGGCCGGTGCCGGAGCGGGCCGGGAGGAGCTGCCACTGCATCTCCGCGGCCAGGGTGAGCCGTTCCCTGCGCCGGGCCCGCAGGTACAGGTCGGTGGCCCGCTCGGCCACGACCACCTCGTGCCCGAGCACCTGCGCGACCTCCGCCAGCTCGCCCAGCACGTCCGGCGCCCCGCCGTCCTCGGGCAGCGTCACCGACAGCACCCCGAGCCGGTCGCCGCGCACCGAGACCGGCAGGTGCGCCCGCACCCGCCCGCTCCCGGCCGGCTCGACGCACGGCTCCTGCGCGCCGAACGCGCGGCCCGCGGCGCCGGCGTGCACCGGCAGGGGCTCCCGGTCCCGGGGGCCGGCCACCGGCTGCAGCACGGTCAGGCCGTAGTCGGCCATGAGCAGCTCGACGCGGAGCGCCGCGTACTGCTCGACCAGCGCACCGCGGACGGCCTCGACCAGTTCCTGGGGTGCCGCCGTGCGCAGGGCGCGTTCGGCGGTGACGAATCTGTTCGTGACGGGGGGTACCACGACGGGAGTAACACCGATCCTTCGCTCTGTGGCCGGTCCGCCGGCCGGAGGCGTCCCGCGCGCCGGAGCGGCGCGGCGGGTTCGAGGGGTTCCGAGGGGCGGGGGAGCCGCCAGTACGCCGGCGGCCGTCCCGGTGTCTGCGAGAGTGTGACCGTGACTGCCTTCCGCCACCGCCCGGAACCCGACCAGGTCGCACGGGTGACCGCGACGGCCGCGGAGCTGCTGGAAGTGCTGTGGGGACGGGCCTCCACGGCGCCCGCGTCCGCGTCCCAGCTCCGCGTGCTGTTCGTCCTGGAGCACCAGGAGGGCATCAACCTGCGCACCCTCGCCGACTCGCTGGCCTCCACCCCGCCGTCCACGAGCCGCCTGTGCGACCGGCTCCAGGCCGCCGGGCTGGTGGAGCGGGTGGTGAGCCCTTCCGACCGGCGTGAGCTGCGGCTGCGCCTCAGCGCACGGGGGCGGACCTTCCTGGCCGACCTCCGGGAGCGCCGGGAGCGGGAACTGCGCGCGGTGCTGGCGGGGATGCCCGCGGGGAAGCGGGGCGCGCTGCTGGAGGGGCTCGAGGCGTTCTGCGACGCGGCGGCCGCCCGGGCGCACGAAGGGGTCCCGGACTCCGGCAGCCGTACGGCCTGACCGGCGGGCCGCGGCCGCTCCGGCGCCGCCCGGAACCGGTGCACGGGGAACGGTCCCACCCGGGACCTGCACACAACACACACATGAGCACGGTTACCCCGAGCCGCCGCGAACCTGTCCGGGCTGTGGCGGGGATCTCGGCGGAGGGCATGGACCGGCCCGCGCGGGTTACTCCGTTCCTCATGGCACGGACATCGAGAACCCGACCCGACGAGCGGGCGGCGCGCCCGGGACCGGACGAGCAGGTGGAGCGCCGGGCACCGGACGATCCGAGCGGGCTGCCCAAGCGGTCCTGGTCGGCGGTGCTGAAGGGCACGGTGAAGGAGTTCAAGGACGACGAGCTCACCGACCGGGCCGCCGCCCTGACCTACTACGGGGTGCTGGCGCTGTTCCCCGCCCTGCTGGTGCTGGTGTCGCTGCTGGGGGTCGCGGGCAAGTCGGCGACCGACCAGGTGCTGGAGAACCTCCGGAAACTCGCCCCGGGATCGGTCCGGGACATCATCAGCGACGCGGTCACCCAGCTCCAGGGACGGGGCGGGGTGGGTTCCGTCATGGCGCTCGTCGGCATCGTGCTGGCGGTGTGGTCGGCCTCCGGCTACGTCGCCGCCTTCATCCGCAGCGCGAACGCCGTGTACGACATCCCGGAGGGCCGGCCGGTGTGGAAGGTGCTGCCGGTCCGGGTCGGCGTGACGGTGGTGCTGCTGGTACTGGCCGTGATCAGCTCCCTGATCGTGGTGTTCACCGGGGGCATCGCGCGCCGGGCCGGCGACGCGCTGGGTGTCGGCGACACCGCGCTGACCGTGTGGTCGATCGCCAAGTGGCCGGTCCTGGTCGTCCTGGTCACCATGATGATCGCACTGCTGTACTGGGCGGCCCCCAACGTCAAGGGCCGCGGTTTCCGGTGGATCACGCCGGGCAGCGTGCTGGCCCTGCTGATCTGGCTCGTCGCCTCGGCGGGCTTCGCCTTCTACGTGGCCAACTTCGGCTCGTACAACAAGACCTACGGCACCCTCGCCGGCGTCATCGTGTTCCTGGTGTGGCTGTGGATCAGCAACATCGCCATCCTGCTCGGCCTCGAGTTCGACGCGGAACTGGCCCGCCAGCGGGCGGTCGCCGGTGGACTGCCCGAGGACGAGGAACCGTACGTGCCGCCCCGGGACACCCGGGCCTGGAGCGAGGAGGACCAGCGCCGCATGGAGTAGCGCCACGTACGGCGACGGGCACCCCACGCCCTCCCGTTACGGGCCGCCCGGTACGGGAAGCCGCAGCTCATGGATGTTCGACAGGATCTGAGGGACGGCGACCGCAGGCTGACGCGGAGGGTGGCGTCGTGGCGGTCGCCCGTCGCGCGGCAGGCGCTTTCGGCGGTGGAGGAGGCGGCGCGGCACACCAGGCTCTGGTGGGGCGCCGCCTTCGTGATGGCCGCCGCCGGGGGCGGGCGGGGCCGCCGGGCCGCCGCGGCGGGCGTGGCCGGCATGACCGCGGCGCAGCTGGTGGCCAACGGCGTGCTCAAGCAGCTCCGGTACCGGCGCCGGCCGCCGAAGGAGTGGATCCCGCACGAGGGGGTCCACGACCGGCCCGACTCCTCCTCGTTCCCCTCCGGGCACACGGCGGCCGCCGTGGGCTTCACGGCCGCCGTCGCCGGGGTCTGGCCGTCGGCCGGCGCCCTGTGCGCGGTGCCCGCGGCGGCGGTGGCCGTCGAACGCGTCCACACCGGCGCCCACTACCCCTCCGACGTGGCCGTCGGCGCCCTGATCGGTCTGACCACCGCCGCGCTGACCCAGCGCGTTCCCCGCCCGGTCGTCCGTGCGGCACCGTCGTGGACCACCCCGTGAGGGACACCCGGGTGCGGTGCTCCCGCGGGAGCGCCGCCGCCCCGGCCGCCGGGCGGACCTCAGCCGGCGAGCGTGCGGTGCGGCGGGAAGCCGTACTCGGAGCGGTACAGGGTGGCGAAGCGGCCGGGATGGAAGAAGCCCCAGCGGGCCGCCACGTCGGTGACCGTGGTGCCGTCGAGCGGGTTCGCGGCCCGCAGTTCGTCGTGCGCGTGGGCGAGCCGGACCCGCCGCAGGTGCGCCAGCGGCGTGGTGTCGAGGTGCCGCCGGAAGACGTACTGGAGGGCCCGCACGGTGACGTGCGCGGCCGCCGCGATGTCGGCGACCGTGACCGGCTCGGCGGCGTGGTCGTCGATGTAGGCCAGCGCGCGGCGCAGCGTCGTCGGCCGGGCGTCGTTGCGGTCGGTCGCGGTCGGCTCGGTGAGCGCCGTGTTGGGGAACGCGGCCAGGACGCCCGCCGCGAGGTGCTGGGCGGCGGTGGCGGCGACCAGCGGCTGGTCGGCGACGTCGGGCGCGGCCAGCACGTGGTCGCGGACGTAGCCGACCGTCTGCCGCAGCCGCCGGGCCGCGGCCGGGGAGTGCGGCCGGTGCCCGGTCAGCCGGACCGGCCCCGGTCTGCGGCCCGGGGCGGTGGCGGCCACCTGGGAGAGCAGATCGGTGTCCAGCATGGTGATGTTGTAGCGGGCCGCGCAGATCCGCCCCGAGTACGGCAGTTCCGGCGGGGCGAAGGACACCACGTCGCCCGGCCCGAAGGCGTCCTCCACCCCGTCGAAGGCGTGGTCCCGGATGGTGCCCTCGTGCACGAGACACAGACAGATCCGGCCCAGCGGGGTGACGGAGTAGCTCATCTCGAAGCCGAGGTCGAGCTCGTCGACGGTCACCGAGGGCATCGCGGCACGGCTGATCCGTGCCCGGCCGGACTCCGGCCCGCCGCTGCCGATGCGCATCCTGGCGTAGGCCTGGCTGAGGAAGTCCTCGGTCAGGCCGAGATCGTCACTGTCGAAGAACAGCGTGTCCATGAATCCCTCGTCCGACGGTTCGAGCTGCCCCGCACGCGGTGCGCCGGGCGGCGTCCGCCCCGTCGGCACGCTTTCCCCGCATCCCGGTACGCATTCGTTTTCCGGACCGGCACCGGCGCGGTTGTTCGTCCTCGGTGCTGCCGGACCGGCCCGCGCTGTGCAGGCTTGACAGGGCGGCGCGGTGACGCCGTGCCGGCCGCCCGTGCCTTCGCGGGCTCCTGAGGAGGAGGGGAAACACACGTGGAATGCGGCATGGCTGCGGAGGAGGAAGTCGAGGCGCGCGTCGCCGCCCTGCGGGAGGAGGTGGCCCAGCTGCGGCAGGCCGTCGCCTCCCACGCCGTGGTCGACCAGGCGATCGGCGTGGTCGTCGCCATGGGACGGCTGCGCCCCGAGCAGGGCTGGGAGGTGCTGCGGGAGGTCTCCCAGCACACCAACACCAAGCTGCGCGAGGTGGCCGAGTACGTGGTGCAGGGCGCCCACTGCCGCTGGCTCCCCGACGAGATCCACCGGGCGCTGACGGACGCCCTGGTCCGCGCGCGGTCGACGTGAGCGCGGATCCGGCGCGACCCCCGCGACCTGCGGTTTCCCGGCTCCCGGACGAACTCTCGGTAACCCCCGCGGTGACGTAGGGTCGGCCTCCGGGAAGTGACACCGGAGGGGGAAGACGTGCCGCTGGAACCCGTGCGGTTCGCCGTCCTGGGGCCCGTGCGCGTGCGGCGGGGCGAGAGGGAGCTGGAGCTGGGCGGGCGGCAGGAGCGGGCCTTCCTGGCCCTGCTGCTGGTCGGAGCGGGCCAGCCGGTCGGCATGGACGAGATCGTCGACACGTTGTGGGGGACCGCCCCGCCCCGCAGCGCGGTCAACGTGGTGCGCCGGCACGTGGGGTCGCTGCGGCGCCTGCTGGAGCCCGGCCTCGCCGCCCGCGCGGAGGGCCGCTGGCTGGTGCGGGACGCCGGCGGCTACCGGCTCCTGACCGACGCCGACTCACTGGACCTGGCCCGCTTCCGCGCCCTGCGCCGGGCCGCGGAGCGGACGGCGCGGGAGTCGCCCGAGCGGGCGCTCGGTGCGCTCACCGAGGCGCTCGCCCTGTGGCGGGGGCCGGTCGCCGCCGGTCTGCCCGCCGCGGCCCGCGCCCATCCGGCCTTCGACGCGGTGGACCGCGAACGCCTGGCCGCCGTGCGCGAGGCGGCCGACGCCGCCCTGCGCGCTGGACGTCCCGCGGCCGTCCTGCCCCACCTGCACCGGGCCGCCGCCGCGCATCCCCTGGACGAACCCGTGCGGGCCGCGCTGATCCTCACCCTGGCGGCGGCGGGCCGCCGGTCCGAGGCCCTCGCCGTGTACGACGCCGTACGCACCCGGCTCGCCGACGAGCTGGGGATCGATCCCGGCGCGGAACTGCGCCGGGCCCGCGAGACCGTGCTGCGGCCGGGACCCGGCGCGGGCGGGACGGCGGCGCCCGGACCGGCCGGCGCGCCGCCGGACGCGGACGGCGCTCCCCCCGCGAAGCCGGGCGAACCTCCCGCCCCGGCCCCCGCGAGGGCCCTCGCCGGCCCCTCCGCCCTCCCGGTCCCCGCCCAGCTCCCGCACGACATCCCGATGTTCACCGGCCGCGGCGGCGAACTCGACGAGATCCTCGCCCTCGCGTCCGGCGACGCGGCCGCGCCCGGCACCGTGGTGATCGGCGGCATGGCCGGCGTCGGCAAGACCACCCTCGCCGTGCACGGGGCGCACCGCGTCGCCCACCGCTTCCCCGACGGCCGGCTCTACGTCAACCTGCGCGGCTACGACCCCTCCGGCGCGGTCATGGAGGCCGGCGAGGCCGTGCGCGGCTTCCTGGACGCCCTCGGCGTACCGCCCGACCGGACACCGCACGGCGTGGACGCGCAGGCCGCCCTCTATCGCAGCGCGCTGGCCGGACGCCGGATGCTCATCGTCCTGGACAACGCCCGCGACAGCGACCACGTACGGCCCCTGCTGCCCGGCTCGCCCGGCTGCCTCACGCTCGTCACCAGCCGCGACGCCCTCTCCGGACTGGTCGCCACGCACGGCGCCCGCTCCCTGACGCTGCGTCCCTTCGACACCGGGCAGGCACGCGCCCTCCTCGTCCGCCGCCTGGGCACCGAACGGGTCGAGGCCGAACCGCGCGCCGCCGACGAGATCACCGACCTGTGCGCGGGACTGCCCCTGGCCCTCGCCTGCGTCGCCGCGCGCGCCGCCGCGCACCCGCACTTCCCGCTGTCGGCCGTGGCCGCCGAACTGCGCGAGGCCCACGGCAGCCTCGACGCGTTCGCCCGCTCCGACGCCTCCGTGGACGTCGGCACCGTCTTCTCCTGGTCCTCCCGCCGGATCTCCGACGCGGCGGCCCGGCTGTTCCGGCTGCTCGCCCTGCACCCCGGCCCCGACCTCACCCTGCCGGCCGCCGCCGCCCTGGCCGGACTGCCGCCCCGCCGCACCCGGCCGCTGCTGGCCGAACTGACCGGCCTGCACCTCGTCACCGAGCACAGCCCGGGCCGGTACGCCTTCCACGACCTGCTGCGCGCCCACGCCGGCGAACTCGTCGAGGAGCGGCACACCCACGCCGAACGGCGGGCGGCCCTGCACCGGCTGCACCACCACTACCTGCACACCGCCCACGCCGCCGACCGGTTGCTCGCCCCCAACGCCGACCCGCCGCCCCCACCGCCCGCGCCCGAGGGCGTCCACCCCGAACCGCTCGCCGACGACGACCGGGCCCTGGCCTGGCTCACCGCCGAACACGCGGTGCTCCTCGCCGTCGTCGACCACGCCGCCACCACCGGGCAGGAACGTATCGCCTGCCATCTGGCCTGGGCCCTGGAACCGTTCTTCGACCGCCGGGGCCACTGGCACGACGCGCTCGCCGTCCAGCGCACCGCCCTCAACGCCGCCCGCCGGCTCGCCGAACCCGCCATGGAGGCCCGCGGGCTGCGCGGCCTGGCCCGCATCGAGGGCCGGCTCGGCCTGTACGACCGGTGCCGGTCCCGCCTCGAGGAGGCCCTCGCACTCTTCACCGCCCTGGGCGACGACACCGGCCGTGCCAACACCCACCGCAGCCTCGGCTGGGAGAGCGAGCAGCGCGGTGACCTGCCCGGCGCCCTGCGCCACAACCAGCTCGCCCTCGCCCTGTTCCGGACCGTCGGCGACCGGGCCGCGCAGGCCAGCGCCCTCAACTCGGTCGGCTGGTACCACGCGCTGCTGGGGGAGCACCGGCAGGCGCTCACGCACTGCTCCGAGGCCCTGACCACCCTCCAGGACCTCGGCGACCGCTACGGCCAGGCGGCCACCTGGGACAGCATCGGATACGCCCACCAGCACCTCGGCCGCCACCCGCAGGCCCTCCTCGCCTACCGCAACGCCCTCGCCCTCCTCGGGGACCTCGGCGCGCCCTACGCCGAGGCCGACATCCTCGTCCGGGCCGGCGACACCCACCGCGCCATGGGCGACGAGGAGGGCGCCCGCGCCGCCTGGACCGAGGCCCTCGCGCTCCTGAGGGGCCTGGACCACCCCGACGCCGAGGGGGTCCGGGCCCGGCTGACCCCGGGGGACGGACGGGCCGGTGCCTGCTGACCCGGCCGTGACGCGGTTCGAGGTGCTGGGACCGGTGCGGGTGTGGCGCCAGGACGCGGAACTCGACCTCGGATTCCCCCAGCAGCGCGCCCTGCTCGCGCTGCTCCTGGCCTGCGCGGGCCGCCCGGTGCCCACCGGCGAGCTGCTCGCCCTGCTGTGGCCGGGACGACCGCCCGCCAGCGCCCCGAACGTGGTGCGCCGTTACGTCGGCGCGTTACGGCGCCTGCTGGAGCCGGAACTGCCGCCCCGCGCCCCCGGCCGGCGCCTGCTGCGCCGCCCCGGCGGCTACCTGCTGGAGGCCGCCCCCGAAGAGGTCGACCTGCTGCGCTTCCGCGAACTCACCCGGCAGGGCAAGCGGGCGGCCGCCACCGGCCGGGCCGAGACGGCGGCCCTGCGCCTCGCCGAGGCCCTGGGGGAGTGGCGCGGACCGGTGGCGATGGGCATCCCCGCCGCCGCGCGCGAGCACGTCCAGTTCACCGCCCTCGGCCGCGAACTCCTCGAGACGGCCCGGCTGGCGGCCGACGCCGCCCTGCTCTGCGGCCGGACCGCGCAGGTCCTGCCCGCCCTGCGCCGGGCCACCGCGCTCGATCCGCTCGACGAACCGCTGCACGCCCGGCTGGTGGTGTCCCTGGCCGCCTGCGGCCTCCAGGCGGAGGCCCTCACGGCGTACGAGGAGGTCCGCCGCCGGCTGGCGACGGAGCTCGGCACCACCCCCGGTGCCGAGCTGGCGGCGGCCCACGCGCGCGTGCTGCGCCAGGACGTGGGCCGGCTGACGGCGGGGCCGCGCGTGCGCCTCGGCCGGGAGGCACCGGTCGTAGGGGTGGGCCCGGTCGTGGGGCAGACCCCGGTGGCACCGGTGGGCCCGGGCGCACGGAGGGGACCGGACCCGCGGGACGCCGACGGCGCGTCGGACACCGCCCCCGTCGTACCGGACCGGACGGCGTCCGCGGGGCGGACCCCGCTCCCTCCCGGCCCCGCCCGCTTCACGGGCCGCGCGGCCGAACTGGAGTGGCTGACGGCGGCGTGGGACGCGGCCCGGGGGACCGTCGGGGCCCCGGCGGCCGTACTCGTCGCGGGCATGGCCGGGGTCGGCAAGACCGCCCTCGCCGCGCACTGGGCCCACCGGGTCGCCGGCCGCTTCCCCGACGGCCACCTCCACGTCGCGCTGCGCGGCGGCGACCCGGAGGGAGCCGCGACGCCGCCCGAGGAGGCGCTGCGGACGGTGCTCGCGGCCCTCGGCGTCCCGGCGGCCCGGATGCCGGCCGGGCCGGCCGGGCCGGCCGCCCTGACCGGCCTGTACCGGACCCTGCTGGCCGGCCGCCGCGTCCTCGTGGTCCTCGACGACGCGGCCGGCACGGAACAACTGCGTCCGCTGCTGCCCGCCGCACCCGGCAGCCTGGCGCTGGTCACCAGCCGCCACGCCCTGCCCGGCCTCGTCGCCGCGGGCGCCCGCCCGCTGCGCCTGGAGCCGCCCCCGGCGGAGGACGCCCGCGCGATGCTGGCCGGGCTGACCGGTGAGCCCCGGACGGCAGCCGAGCACCGAGCCGCCGACGAGATCGTCGCCCGGAGCAGCCGGCTGCCCCTGGCGCTGGCCGCCGTCGCCGAACGGGCGGGGGGCCGCCGGACGTCCCTCGCGGACCTCGCCGCCCGTCTGCGGGCGACGCACGGCACCCTGGAGGCCTTCACCGGCCCCGGGGGGACGGCCGACGTCCGGGCCGCCTTCCTGGGCTCCTACCGGCTGCTGACCCTGGAGGCCGCCCGGCTGTTCCGGCTCCTGCCCCGCCATCCCGGCACCGACATCACCCCGGCCTCGGCGGCGCCGCTCACCGGACTGCCGGTGCGCGGCACCCGCCGGCTCCTCGGTGAACTCGCCGAGGCCCACCTGATCACCGAACACGCCCCCGGCCGCCACACCCTGCACGACCTGCTGCGCGCCTTCGCCACCGAGCGCGCCGAAGGCGCCGAAGGCGCCTGACGGGCCGGCTTGTGCGACGCGCCCGACCGGCCGGGCGCGTCGCACAAGCCGGGCCGGCGGGCACGGCGGGCACGGTGGACGAGGCGGGCACGGTGGATGAGGCGGGCACGGTGGACGAGGCATCCGCGGTGGACGAGGCATCCGCGGTGGACACCGCGGATGCGCCGGGCGCACACCGCCGTCACTGCGTTGTCACTCTTTTTGCACATCTCCCGGCCTACCGTCCGAACGACGCGTCAGACAGTCGCCCACTCAGGAGGCAACGCCGGAAGATGTCCACCACCAGCACGATCGCCACACCCGTCTGCCGGACGCCCCTGGGCGTCGAGATCACGACCGCCGAGACCGGCCCCGGCCGGCTGCCGGGCGGCCGGGGACCCCGGCCGGAGCACCGGCCGTACGCCGGGGACGCCGGCGAGTACCTCTTCGTGGGCCTCCGGGGCGCCACCCCCCTGCCCGCCCCCGACCCGGTGGGCGTGCGCCTCGCCCCCGGCGACATCTGCTTCTACGACGCACACCGGCCGCCCGCCCTGGACTTCCCCGAACGGTTCCGCGCCACCGTCTTCCTCGTCCCGACCGACCTGCTGGGACTCACCCCCGCCGACGCGGGACGGATCACGCGCTCCCCGGTCGCCCGCACCTCCCGGCTCGGCGCGCTGCTCTCCCCGCTCCTGTCCGACCTGGCCCGCACCGCGGCCGAGGCCCGGCCGCCGGTGGGCGAGATGCTCGCCGGGAACGCCGTGAACCTCCTGGCGACCCTCGCCGCCGAACAGCTCGGCACCCTCACCCAGGGACCTGGCTCCCAGGCACCGCCCATGACGGCCCGCATCATGGAGTACGTCGAACTGCACCTGACGGAACCGGAACTGTCCCCGGAGACCCTCGCCCGCGCCCACCACATCTCGGTGCGCTACCTGCACAAGCTGTTCCAGGACGAGGGCACCACGGTCGGCCGCTGGATCCTGCGCCGCCGCCTGGAGGAGTGCCGCCGCGACCTGGCGCGCCACGGCCGCGGAAGCCGCACCATCGCCGCCGTGGCGGGCCGCTGGGGCTTCACCAGCGCCACCCACTTCAGCCGCGTCTTCCGCACCGCCTACGGCATGTCCCCCCGCGAGTGGCGGGACCGCGCGGGCCGGGGCTGAGGCGCGGCCCGCCGGGCGGCGGGCGCTGTGCGCTCTGAGCACAGTGCCGTTGCACCTGCGGGCAACTCCCGTCCCCGGACCGCCCCTAGCGTGAACGGGCAGGTCACACGCACACCGTCAACAGCAGGAGAGAACTCATGTCCGACGTCGTCGAGCCGGCCGCGCCGGTGCTGGAACCCGCCGCCCAGGCGTTCGTGGAGGCGACCGCGAACCCGCCGTACCTGTTCGACCTGGCGCCGGCGGAGGGACGCAAGGCCGTCGACGAGGTGCAGTCCGGCGAGATCGACAAGCCCGCCGTGGACGAGGAGTGGATCACCGTCCCCGGCGGCCCCACGGGCAGCGTCCGCGCCCGCCTCGTCAAGCCCGCCGGCAGCCGGGGCACCCTCCCCGTCATCCTCTACATCCACGGCGCGGGCTGGGTGTTCGGCAACGCCCACACCCACGACCGCCTGGTGCGCGAACTCGCCGTCGGCGCGGGGGCGGCCGTCGTCTTCCCCGAGTACGACCTCTCGCCCGAGGTCCGCTACCCCGTCGCCATCGAGCAGAACTACACGGTCGCCCGCTGGATCGTCGCCGAAGGCGCCACCAAGGGCCTGGACGCCACCCGCGTCGCCGTCGCCGGTGACTCCGTCGGCGGCAACATGACCGCCGCCCTCACCCTCATGGCCAAGGAGCGCGGCGACGTCCCCCTGGTGCAGCAGGTCCTCTTCTACCCGGTGACCGACGCGAGCTTCGACACCGGCTCCTACCACCAGTTCGCGGAGGGCTACTTCCTGCGCCGCGACGGCATGCAGTGGTTCTGGGACCAGTACACCACCGACCCCGCACAGCGGGCCGAGATCACCGCATCCCCGCTGCGCGCCACCGTCGACCAGCTCACCGGCCTGCCCCCGGCCCTGGTCGTCACCGGTGAGGCGGACGTCCTGCGCGACGAGGGCGAGGCCTACGCCGACAAGCTGCGCCGGGCCGGCGTCCCCGTCACCGCCGTCCGCTACCAGGGCATCGTCCACGACTTCGTGATGCTCAACGCGCTGCGGGGGACCCGGGCGGCCGAGGCCGCCATCACCCAGGCCGTCACCGTCCTGCGCACCGCCCTGCACACCGCCTGACCCGAGGAGACACCCGACATGAGCACCGCCCCCACCGTCCTCCTCGTCCACGGCGCGTTCGCGGACGCGGCCGGCTGGTCCGGCGTCGTCGCCGAACTCCAGCACGACGGCATCCCCGTGATCGCCCCGCCGAACCCGCTGCGCGGCCTGGCGTCCGACGCGGCGTACGTCGCCTCCGTCGCCGCCCAGATCGACGGACCCGTGATCCTCGTCGGCCACTCCTACGGCGGCGCCCTCATCACCGTCGCCGGCGTCACGGAGAACGTCGTCGGCCTCGTGTACGTCGCCGCCTACGTCCCCCAGGAGGGCGAGAGCCTCGGCGAGCTGCAGGGCCGCTTCCCGCTGTCCCCGCTGACCGGCAGCCTCCGGCAGTGGACGTACCCGGTGCCGGGCGGCGAGCCCGCCGTCGAGGTCACGATCGCCGAGGACGCCTTCCCGGCCGTGTTCGCCGCCGACGTGCCGGCCGAGGTCACCGCGGTCCTCGCCGCCGCCCAGCGCCCGCTGGCCGCCGCCGCGTTCGAGGAGACCGCCGCCGCGGCCGCCTGGCGGACCAAGCCCTCCTGGGCGCTGATCGCCGGCGCGGACAACGCCATCAACCCCGAGGTCGAGCGCTTCGGCGCCGAGCGGGCGGGCGCGACGGTCGTCGAACTCGACGGCGCCTCGCACGCCGTCGCCGTCTCCCGGCCGAAGGAGGTCGCGGACCTGATCCGCGCGGCGGTCCGCGCCACGAGCTGACACCGGGCGGTGCCACGCGCCGGCATCGGGCGGTGCCACGCGCCGGCATCGGGCGGTGCCACGCGCCGGCACCGGGGTCCGCGCCCCGCCGGGCGCGGCCGCGCGGACCCGTGACCGGGGCCGGGTCCGCGCGGCCTCCCGGGAGGCGGAGTCCGGCCGGGGCGCGGACGGGCCGAGGAGCGCGGGGCCGGTGCGGGGCCGGTCAGGCGGCGTGCAGCCGGTACACGTTGAACGCCCGCCGGATCACCGGCTGGGCCACGTTCCGCACGCGCACCCCGCCCGCCGTCATCCCGTGCTCGGTGCCCAGATGGGCGTGGCCGTGGACGGAGAGGTCGGCGCCGGCCGTGTCGATCGCCTCGGCCAGCAGGTAGCTGCCGAGGAACGGGTAGATCTCCGGCGGCTCACCGGCGAGGGTGTCGGCGACGGGGGAGAAGTGGGTGAGCGCGATCCGGACGTCGCAGCCGTCCCGGCCGAGATCCTCCAGCGCGCCGTGCAGCGCGTCCGCGCTGCGCCGGGTGTAGCGGACGAACTCCTTCATCAGCGGCTCGCCGAACTCTCCGGCGCTGCGGCCCACGAACCCGCCGCCGAAGCCCTTGGTGCCGGCGA
The DNA here is from genome assembly GCF_055580685.1 of Streptomyces sp. NPDC031554. Lineage (NCBI taxonomy): Bacteria > Bacillati > Actinomycetota > Actinomycetes > Kitasatosporales > Streptomycetaceae > Streptomyces > Streptomyces sp. NPDC031554. Next base: position 206,150 of record NZ_JBVIKX010000013.1, read on the forward strand.
CGCCGACGCGCGCCCCGGCGCACTCCACGACGGCCCCCTCGCCCTCCAGGACCGTCACGCCCGCCTCCCGGAGGATCCCGGTGACCTCCTCGGGCCGCTCGTCGTGATGGTCGTGGTTGCCGAGCACGGCCACCACCGGCACCGGCAGGTCACGCACCTCCCGGGCCACCACCCGTGCCTCCTCGGGTGTGCCGTGCCGGGTCAGGTCGCCCGCCAGGAGCAGCAGGTCGGCGCACTGGTCCAGGGTGTCGAAGGCGGGCCGCAGCAGGCCCTGGCTTTCGGGACCCATGTGGATGTCCCCGACGGCGGCGACGCGGATCACGGCAACTCCTCCGCACGGTCGGGCGAGGCGGTCCCGGCCACCACGACGTCGGTGTGCACGGCGAGTCCGGCCAGTTCCTCGTGGACGGTCCGCAGCAGCGTCTCGCGGCACTGCACGGAGGGCACCGTGCCGGTCACCACCACCGACCCGGCCCGCACCTCGGCGCGCACGCCCAGTTCGGCGAGCTCCTCGGCGGCGAGCCGGTCGTGCAGATGGGCGACGCGGTACTCGATGTTCCCGGCGTCGCCGGTGCCGGCGGCGTCTCCCGCGGGCGGGACGGCGCTGCCGGCACCGCCGTCCGTGGGTTCGGCGAAAGGCCTCATCACCGTTCCTCCTTCGGCGTCGGGGCGATGACGTCCAGCCGTTCCAGGAAGTAGAAGAACGCGTCGGGCATCGGATCGTCGCCGCAGGCCCGACGCACCCGGTCCCAGTCGACCTTCTCCCGGAGCAGACGGGCGATCGGCAGGACCGCGCCGAAGTCGCAGTGGTGCTCGGAGAAGGCGGCCACCCGGCTGTGCACCAGGTCGGTCGGCGACAGCACCGGCATGAGGACCGAGTCGACGGAGAGCCGCTCGGCCCGCTCCAGCAGCTCCGTGCTCACCGGCCGGTGGGCCAGTTCGAAGATGAGGTCGACCTGCTGGCCGAGGCAGCCGGCCTTCAGCAGCCAGTCCTCCGGCGGCTCGTACACCGTCAGCCCCGCCTCCCGCAGCGTCTCGGCGACGGCCTCCGCGTCCTCGGGGCGGATGGCGAAGTCGACGTCGTGCTGGAGGTTCTGGGTGCCGCCGTGGGCGTACACGGCGACGCTGCCCGCCAGGGCGAACGGGTGGCCCTTGCGCTTCAGGAGGGAACCGACCTGTTTGGCGGCCTGGAGGATCGCCTGGTTGCGGTCGAGCGGCAGCTCCTGCGCGGGCACGTCGTCGGGTGGGGCGGGATCCGGTTCTCCCGTCGCCAGCCGCAGTTCCGCGACGCCCGTGGGCTGGTCCAGAGCGTCGTCGTCGGCGTGCTGCGTCATCGCTGCCCCCTTCCGTGGACGGTCCGCCGCCCGGCGGGCCGGGCCGCGCGGCCGTGACGTCGAGACCTCCGGGTACCCGGCGTGACCCCGCCGACACGGGCGCCCGCCGGGCCGGACCTCAGACGCCGTGCCCACGCGCCGCGAGCCAGCGGTGCACGGCCTCCTTGTCGGCCGGGGTGATGCGGGCCGGCCCGTCGACGCGCGGGCCCTCGTCCTCGTTGAAGGCGGTGTCGGTGACCCTGGCGGTCACCCAGGTGGCGAGGTCCTCGGCCGCGGGGGCCGACAGGGAGCCCTGTTCCCACTCCGTCCGGGCCCGGCGGGCCGCCGCCGGATCGTGCCGCTCGGTCTCCGCCAGCCAGGCCGGGACCAGCCGCTCCACGGTGTCGCGCTCCTCGGACGGGGAGACCCGCCGCGAGCCCGCTCCGTCCGTGCGCTCCGGTCCGTCCGCACTGTTGGTGCTTTTGGTGCTGTTCGTGCCGTTCCGGTGGTTCATGCCGCTCCTGCCCTTCGTGCTCTTCACGACGTTCCTCCTCACGACGTCCGCGTCGCGCGTGCGGCCCGTTCCGCCGGTGCCGTCCGCGCCGTTCACACCGTTCGCGTCGCCCGTGCGGGCCGGGTGCCCCGAGAACGGCGTGGTCTCCCTCCGCCTTGCCCGCGCCTCGCCCCCGGGCGCACGCTGGACGCATGGGTGCGCAGGGCGGGCCGACGCTGATCACGTCCGTCCAGCGGGCCTTCCGCCTGCTGGAGGCGGTCGGCGCGCACGAGAACGGCGCCCCGGCGAAGCAGCTCGCCCGCGAGACCGGCCTGCCCCTGGCGACCGCCTACCACCTGCTGCGGACGCTGGTCCACGACGGATACGTGCGCAAGCTGGGGGACGGCGGCTTCGTCCTGGGCGACAGGCTCCAGGCGCTGCACTCGGCGGGCCGCGGGCAGGCGCTGCTCAACCGGGTCCGCCCCGTCCTCGCCGCGCTGCGGGACGAGCTGGCAAGCGCCGCCTACCTCACCTTCTACGAGGACGGCGAGATCCGGGTCGCCGAGATCGTCGACGGCCCCCGTACGCCCCGCGTCGACCTCTGGGTGGGCTTCGAGGACGCCGGACACGCCACCGCGCTCGGCAAGTCCGTCCTGCGCGAGCTCGACGACGAGGCCCGCCACGAGTACCTCTCCCGCCACCACCTCCGCGACCTCACCCCGCGGACGATCACCAGTCCGCCCGAGCTGCTGCGCCGCCTGGACGCCGCGCCGATGGCGCCGGCCGTCACCGACCTGGAGGAGTACATCCTCGGCACGGTCTGTGTCGCCGTCCCCGTCTACAGCGGGGACACCCTCGGCTCGCTCGGGGTGTCCCTGCCGGCGGACCGGCTGCCCCGGCTGCGGGAGATCAGGGAGCGGCTCATCCCGGCGGCGGGCCGGGTGACCAGGGGCCTGTCGCTCACTATCTGAAAACCCTCTCCTTGTGACGCGCGCCTCGAACCCGTATTCCTGGAGGAAACAGGCGTTTCGGGGGCGATCCCTCCTGCGCCACGGATCTCCCCGCACCACGGATCCCCCCGCACCACGGATCCCCCTGCACAGACGAGGACTGCGGACATTCATGAGCCAGGCCCGAGACCGTCGTGACGGCCACCGGACCGTGCGGTCCTTCACTCCCCACGTACGCGTCCCCCAAGGGCCGGCGGTCCGGCGGGCCGCCGCGTGGGCGGCCGTGGCGACGGTCGTGCTGCCGGTACTGCTCGTGGCCGTCGTCGTCCTGGCCGTGGACCTCGCCGGCGGAGCCGGGGTGGTCTGGCTGCCGCTGCTGGCGGCCGGACCCGCGCTGGCCGCCACCACCAACGGCCCGCGCGGTGTCCTGTGCGTCGGCCTGCTCGCCGCGGTGTTCGGCGCCGTCCACGGCCTGCGGTACGGCGTACCGGGGCACGACCTGGCCGCCGTGCTCTCCACCCTGACCGCCGTGACCCTGGCGAGCGGCCTGGCGAGCGTGCTGCGCGGACGCCGGGAACGGGTCCTCGCCGCCGTGCGCTCGGTCGCGGAGACCGCCCAGCACGCGCTGCTCGTGCCGGTGCCGCCCACGGTCGGCCCGTTCCAGGTCGCCGTCCGCTACAGCGCCGCCGCGGCCGAGGCCCGGATCGGCGGCGATCTCTACGCCCTGGTCCCCACCCCGTACGGCGTCCGCCTGATCGTGGGCGACGTGCGGGGCAAGGGGCTGCCGGCCGTGGGCACGGCCGCGCTGGTGCTCGGTGTCTTCCGGGAGGCCGCGCACGACGAACCGGACCTCCTCGCGGTCGTGGACCGGATCGAGCGCAGTCTGGCGCGCAACCTCGGCTCCGACGACTTCGTGACCGCGGTGGTCGCCGGACATCCGCGTCCCGGGCAGCTGGAGGTGGTGAACTGCGGACACGCGCCCCCGCTGCTGGTCCGCGCGTCCGGCGGCGTGGTCCCGGTGGATCCGCCGCGGTCGGCCCCGCCGCTCGGCCTGCGCGCCCTCACGGACGAGACGCCCGACCTGCACGTCCTGCCGTTCACCGACGGCGACCAGCTGCTGCTCTACACCGACGGTGTCACCGAGGCCCGCGACCGCGACCGCGCGTTCTATCCCCTCCACGACGGGCTGGCGCGGACGCTGACCGACGAGCCGGCCCGCACCCTCACCGCGCTCCACGACGACCTGCTCGCCCACGTGGGCGGCCACCTGCACGACGACGCGGCGCTCATCCTGATCCGCAAACCGCTCCTGCCCCGCCAGTCGGCCCACGCGTACGCGCGCGGCGGTGAGCGGCCCGCCGCGCCGGTCGCGGACTGAGGCCGGCGTTCCTTCCCCGCGTCGTACACGTCGTACCCGGGGAAGGGCCGCCGGCCTCGGAGCCGCGGGGCGCTCACGCCAGGGCGTGGGCGGGCCGGCGGTACAGCGTCGACTGCACGCCGTGCGGGAGCGCGCCGGTCTGCTCGATGGCCTCACGGTCGCCGGGCATCGGGGCGATCCCGGCGGTGGTGAGCGCCGCGTGGAGTTCCAGAAGGAGCACGTCCCGGGGGCCGAGTGGCTGTTCGGGACGGCGGGCGGGGGCCGACGGCGCGAGGAGGAAGTCCTCGCCCGCCCGGGAGGGCCGGCTGTGCGTCGCGGTGAGGCGGGCCGTGGACGGTTTCCTGTCGTGCGGGGTGGCGGAGGCTGCCAGGAGTGACTCCCGCGCCCCGGCTCCCGGTTGCGGTACGCCGCCGGAACCACCCGGACGCGGCAGCGGGACCGTTCCGTCGCCCCGGACGGCCGGGTCCCGCTCCGCCCGTCAGTGGTGGGCGTGGACGACGGCGTGCCCCTTGCCGCGGCCGATCATCCACTTGTTGACCGGAGTGGTGATCAGGAAGGCGATCGCGAAGCCGCCGAGCAGGGACGACCAGAACAGCCCCTCGGAGAGGTGGGCGTCCATCGCGCCGGGGACGAGGGCGATGATGCCGTTGTCGACGAGTTCCATCACGGCGATGGACACGGTGTCGGCGGCGAGTGCCACCTTGACCGCGCTCCCGAGACCGAGACCGGCCCGGACGACGGCGAACAGGGTGAACGAGTAGCCGAAGAGGAACGCCAGCGCGATCGCCAGCACCATGGTGGCCGCGTTGCCCCACATCAGGGCGGTGCCGACGACCATGCCGAGGATCTCGCCGACGGCGCAGCCGGTGAGGCAGTGCAGGGTCGCCCTGACGGCCGTGCCCCAGGACGCCCCCGGGCCCGCGGGCGTCCCGTGGCCCGCCCGGCCGTGGTGGTCGCCGTGCGGCGCGTGGTGGTGCCCGGTCGGAGTGTGGTGAGCGGTGTGGTCCATGGCCGTCATCCCCGTTCCCGTCGAGTGCGGTCCGTCTTCCTGAGTACCACCTTCACGACTTTATACCCCTAGGGGGTATACGGCAAAAGAACTCCGGAGGCTTTCTCCGCCCGCCGCCCGGTCGCCGCCCACCACCACAGCTGCCGCCGCCCGGCCGCCGTCCTGTGACGGACGGCGGCCGGGCGGCGGTGACGGGCACGGCGTCGGCGGCTACCGGAAGGAACGCAGCCGCAGGCTGTTGGTGACGACGAAGACCGACGAGAAGGCCATCGCGGCACCCGCGATCATCGGGTTGAGCATCCCGAAGGCCGCGAGCGGCAGCGCCGCGACGTTGTACCCGAAGGCCCAGAACAGGTTGCCCTTGATGGTGGACAGGGTCTTGCGGGAGAGGCGGATCGCGTCCGCCGCCACCCGCAGGTCGCCCCGTACGAGGGTCAGGTCGCCCGCCTCGATCGCCGCGTCCGTGCCCGTGCCCATCGCCAGACCGAGGTCGGCGGTGGCGAGGGCGGCCGCGTCGTTGACGCCGTCGCCGACCATGGCGACCGTACGGCCCTGCGCCTGGAGCCGCTCGACGACGTCGACCTTGTCCTGCGGGAGCACCTCGGCGATCACTTCGTCGATGCCGACGGCCCGGGCGACCGACTCGGCGACACGCCGGTTGTCCCCGGTCAGCAGGATCGGCGTCAGTCCCAGCCGGCGCAGCTCGGCCACCGCGGCGGCGCTGGTCTCCTTGACCGCGTCCGCGACGGTCAGGACACCGCGCGCCTCGCCGTCCCAGGCCACGGCCACCGCGGTGCGTCCCTCGGCCTCCGCGGCGGCCTTGGCCTCGGCCAGTTCGCGGGGCAGCTCGATCGCCCACTCCTCGAGGAGCTTCTCGCGGCCGACGAGCACGGCGTGTCCGTCGACGACGCCCTGGACGCCGAGACCGGCGACGTTGCGGAAGTCCTCGGGCGGCGGCAGGCTTCCCGCCCGGTCCTCGGCGCCGGCGGCGACCGCGCGGGCGACCGGGTGCTCGGAGGCGTGTTCCAGCGCGCCCGCGAGACGCAGCAGTTCGTCCTCGGCCACGCCCGGCGCGGTGAACACCTCGTGGAGCCGCATCCGGCCGGTGGTGACGGTGCCGGTCTTGTCGAGGACGACCGTGTCGACCCGGCGGGTGGACTCCAGGACCTCGGGGCCCTTGATCAGGATGCCGAGCTGGGCACCGCGGCCGGTGCCGACCATGAGGGCGGTCGGCGTCGCGAGACCGAGGGCGCAGGGGCAGGCGATGATCAGGACGGCCACGGCGGCGGTGAAGGCGGCCGTCGGGTCCGCGGTGAACCCGAGCCAGGCGCCGAGGGTGGCCGCCGCGACCAGCAGGACGGCGGGGACGAAGACGCCGGAGATCCGGTCGGCGAGGCGCTGCACCTCGGCCTTGCCGTTCTGGGCGTCCTCGACGAGCCGCGCCATCCGGGCGAGCCGGGTGTCCGCGCCGACCCGGGTCGCCTCGACGACGAGCCGGCCGCCGGCGTTCACCGTCGCCCCGGTCACGCCGGCGCCGACGCCCACGTCCACCGGTACGGATTCGCCGGTCAGCATGGAGACGTCGACCGCGGAGATCCCCTCGACGACCGTCCCGTCGGTCGCGATCTTCTCGCCCGGACGCACCACGAAGCGGTCGCCCACCGCCAGCCGGTCGACGGGGACGCGCACCTCGGTGCCGTCCCGCAGCACGGAGACGTCCTTCGCGCCCAGTTCCAGCAGCGCCCGCAGCGCCGCGCCGGCCTTGCGCTTGGACCTCGCCTCCAGATAGCGCCCGGCCAGGATGAACGTCGTCACGCCGGCCGCGGCCTCCAGGTAGATGGAGGACGACCCGTCGGAACGCGAGACGGTGAACTCGAAGCCGTGCCGCATGCCCGGCATGCCGGCGGTGCCGAGGAACAGGGCCCACAGCGACCAGCCGAGGGCGGCGAGCGTGCCGATCGACACCAGGGTGTCCATGGTCGCCGCGCCGTGCCGGGCGTTGGTCCAGGCGGCCCGGTGGAAGGGGAACGCGCCCCAGGCCACGACCGGAGCGGCCAGGGTCAGCGACAGCCACTGCCAGCTCTCGAACTGCAGGGCCGGGACCATCGCCATCAGGACCACGGGCACCGAGAGGGCCAGCGACACGAACAGACGCTGCCGCAGGGCGAGCAGTTCGTGGTCCGCGGCGGGCGCGGCGCCTTCGGCCGCGTCCTCGCCGCCCGGGGGAGCGGGCGGGGGCGGGGCCGCGGCCGTGTAGCCGGTCTTCTCGACCGTGGTGACGAGGTCGGCGACCTCGATCCCGTCCGGGTACGAGATCCTCGCCTTCTCCGTGGCGTAGTTGACGGTCGCCGTGACGCCGTCCATCCGGTTGAGCTTCTTCTCGATGCGGGTCGCGCAGGAGGCGCAGGTCATGCCGCCGATGGAGAGCTCGACCTCGGAGACGGGCGCGGGGGCCCGGCCGGGAAGCGTCTTCTCGGGAGCCGTGCTGGTCATGGGGTACTCCTGGGGAGGGCCGGGACGTGCGGCGTCCGTATCAGCGGAGCGGCACGCCCCGGCGGGGAGGGGTGCGCGTGTTCCGGGGCCGTCGGGCCCCGGGCGGGCTCACGCCGTGCCGGCGAGCTCGTAACCGGCCTCGTCGACGGCGGCGCGGACGGCGTCCTCGTCGAGCGGGGCGGCGGAGGTGACGGTGACCTCGCCGGTCCCGGCGACCGCCGTGACCGCGGTGACGCCGTCGAGCGCGGAGATCTCCCGCGAGACCGCGCCCTCGCAGTGCCCGCAGGTCATGCCGGACACCTGGTAGACGGTGGTGACGGCGCCGTCCGCGGCACCGGAGCGGCACGAGCCGTCGGTGGAGCAGCAGGAGCCGGAGTTCTTCGGGTCGGTCATGGCTTCTTCCTCGGCTGTCGATGCGCGGGTCGCTTCCGGAAGGGCTCGGTCCGCCCCTCCCGACAGGATCGACTCTATACCCCTAGGGGGTATGCCGGAAGTCCGGATGTCCTCGGCGTGTGTCCTCCGGTGCCCCATGCCGCCGATCCCCGGCCGGGGAGGCGGGCCGAGGCGGCGGAGGCGGGCGCGACGCCCTCTTCGCGAGCGGTGGGAGCGGGGCGAGGCGGGCGACGGGGCGCCGCATCGCGCGGACCCGCCGGTTCCGCGAGCTCCGCGCGGTTCCGCCGATATCGGCGACGGGTCCTCGGTCGCCACCATTGCCGACGGCAACGCACCTCGCTATGTTAATCAAAAATCACATCTGTGCGACAACGCTGAGCACGCATTGGTCGCGCAACTGGCAAGTCTGCGAAGGCATCTGGAACCATCTGGCCCATCAGGGAAGCAGGTAAGTCAATGGAGAACCTCAGCAGGCGAAGGGCTCTGTCGCTCGGTGTCGCACTCGGCCTCGTGGGCGTGGCGGGCCCCGGCCGGGCGTGGGCGTCGACGGGCTCGGCGAGCGGAGCCGCCGCGGGGACCGGTCCGGAGTGGATCTGGGACGACGCGGCGGACCCCCTGATGGCCTCGATGCTCCAGAACGGACACGTGCCGGCGATCAACACGGCATGGGCGTCGTGGGTGAACAACAACGACCCGCTGCCCAGCGGCCTGCCGGCCGCGTTCAGCACGTACCTGGGGCAGGTCAACCGGCTTCCGTCCTGGGCCGACCCCGCCAAACTGGCCCGCGCCGCCGACTTCAACCGGCGCCGGGACACCTACCTCTTCATGCTGTACGGCCTCGGCAGCGGCATCATGAGCACCGTGATCCCGCGCGAGGCCAAGAGCGTCTACTGGTCCGCGGGCGGCGCCGACATGCAGGACCGCGCGGCCAAGACGTTCACGTTCGGCTACGACCTGTCCCAGCGGGGAGCCTTCACCCCGACCGGACAGTTCGTCGTCACCGCCAACAAGACGCGCGTGGTGCACGCCGCCGTGCGCCACCTGCTGCCGCAGTCGCCGCACTGGCGGGCGGTCGCCGACGAGACCGTCCCGATCAGCGCCGCCGACATCCTGGTCACCTTCCACAGCCTGGGCACCTACGTGCACCGGAAGCTGCTCGACTGGAGGATCCCGTACCCGGCCGCGGACCAGGAGGCGTTCCTGCACTCGTGGCAGGTGGCCGTCCACCTGCTGGGTGTGCCGTACGAGCACATCCCCCGCACCTGGGCGGCCGCCGAGGCCCAGTCGGCGCGGGTGCTCACCCCGATCCTGACGCCGTCGACCGAGGGCATCGAGCTGGCCGAGGAACTGCTCGGCCTGACCGCGCAGATCGACCTCGGCGTCACGCGCGGGTTCCTGAACGAGTTCGTGCGCTACGTCCTCAGCGACGAGGTCGGCGACTGGCTGGGGCTGAAACGCGACTACGCGTCGGCGGCCCTGGTCCGCACCGCCTGGCCGGCGTTCATCCTGTTCCGCGAGGGGCTGTCGCCCGTCATGCCGGGCACCTTCTACATGTTCGACCAGTTCGTGCGCGCCCTGGCCATGCTGTTCCTCAACAAGGGCTCCTCCGGGACCACCACCCCCATCACGATACCCACCGGGAACCGGGCGGGCTGAGCCGGCGATCCGGCCCCGGCGTGCCCGCCCCGCGGCGGAAGGGCCGGGGCGGGCACCAGGGCGTCTCGCACGACGAGGCACCGCACGACGAGGCGCGCCCCGCCGCCGCCGGACCCCGAAGACCGTCGCGGAACCAGGCCGTTCACAGGCCCAGAGCGCTCACGACCAGAGCGGTGACGGCGTCACGGTGGCCGGGGCCGTCCCGCCACCGCAGCCGGCGTCCCGCCTCGACCACCACGCCGAACCCGGCGTGCACCAGCACCCGGGCCTGGCGCGGGTGCAACTGGGGACGGGCCAGCCGCAACTGCTGCTCCCATACGGCGATGTGTTCCCGCTGCGCGACGACCAGGGGCCGCCGCAGGTCGGCCGGCAGACCGGCCAGCTCGGCCTCGGCGACGCTGTTCAGCTCGGTGTGCTCGAAGCAGTAGGCCACGTACGTCGCCGCCAGCGCGACCACGGCGTCGTGCGGGCCGGCCACCTCGTGCAGACTCCGCTCCACGCCCTGCGCCAGCAGCCCCGCCGCCTGGAGGCACGCCGCCGCCAGGATGTCGACCTTGCCGGGGTAATGGCGGTAGAGCGCGGACGGGGTCAGTCCCACCGCCTCCGCGATCTGTCCGTTCGTGACGTTGGCGAACCCGTCCCGGGCGAACAGCGGGACGGAGGCCGCGAGGATCTCCGCGCGTCGTGTGCGCGGCACCGGCCGGGCGGGCAGTTCGACGGGGCGCGCGTCCCCTCGGCCCGCCGCCGGATCCGTCGCGGCCACGCGCAGCGCGGACGCCAGGAGCAGGGCCTCGGCCCGGCGCGGGGCGAGGGAGGTGTGGTGCATCGTGATGGACCCGATCGCACCGAGGGCCGCCATGGCCCGCAGGCGGTCGTCGGGCAGGGGGCGTTCGCGCTGCACCGCCTCGTCGACCCGCCCGACGAGGCGGCCGAACGTCACCCCGAGACGCCGGCGGTCCTCGTGGTCGAGGTACCGGGCCTCCCAGCGGTACACCCCGCCCGACGCGCGATGGGCGACGGTGACCCGGGTGACGGCGGTCAGCACCTCCGCCAGGGGCGCCCCGGACGGCACCTCGTCGAGCGCGGCGACCAGCCCGTCCACCATGAGGTGGGCGCACGCGGCGAACAGCGCGTACTTGTTCGGGAAGTGCCGGTACAGGGCGGCCGCGGTGATGCCCACGCCGGCGGCGACCTCCTCCATGGAGGCCTTGTGGTAGCCGCGCTCGCTGAAGACCCGCCCGGCCGCTTCGAGGATGAGCTGCTTGCGGTTGCGGGGCCGCGTGCCCGAGGCCGGACCGGCGGTCGCGGCCGAACGGGCGGACGGGGAGGCGGGAGCCATGCGGTTCAGTCAATCACACGCCGTCAGCAGGCCCCGCTCTCTTGTCGCGGCCCTCCTCGGTGCGGACCGCTCTCCCGTCGCGGCCCTCCTCGGTGCGGACCGCCCTCCCGGTGCGAACCGTCCGCTCGGATCGTCCCCCCTCCGCGCGGACCGCCCGGGAGGCGGGCGACCGCGGGATCGCTTCCCGGTGGTCATCCCCCGGACGGTCCCCCGAAGGTGAGGACCGGCTTGACCACGGTGCCGTCCGCCATGGCGGCCACGGCCGCGCCGATGTCCTCGAACGGGAACGCGGTGACCAGCCGGTCGACCGGGAAGAGACCCCGGCCGTGCAGATCGATCAGTTCGGGGAGGAAGCGGCCGGGGTCGGAGTCCCCCTCGATCACCCCGTGCACGCGGACGCCCTTGGCGAGCAGGCCCATCACGTCGAAGCTCACCTCGCCGCCGAGACCGAGGAGGGCCAGTGCGCCGCGCGGGCGCAGCGCGCCGACGGCCCGGCGGGCCATCTCCGGACGGCCGGTGGTCTCGACGACGTGGTGCGCGCCGCCGCCGGTGAGGTCGCGCAGCGCCGCCACCAGACCGTCCCCCGGAGCCAGGGTCGCCCTGGCGCCGAGTTCGCCGGCCAGGGCGCGGCGGGAGGCGACCGGGTCGACGGCCACCACCGGGTCGCAGCCCGCGGCCACCGCGGCCATCAGCGCGCTCAGGCCGACCCCGCCCGCGCCCAGCACGACCAGCGAGGAACCCGGCTCCGGGCGCAGCCGGTTGAGGACGGTGCCCGCGCCCGTCTGGCCGCTGCAGCCCAACGGCGCGACGACCGTGGCGGGAAGTCCGGAGGGCACCTTGACCACGCCCCGTTCGTGGACCACGGCGTGCGTGGCGAAACTGGACTGGCCGAAGAAGCCGGCGTGCAGCGGTGCGCCGTCCAGGAAGAGCGCGGTGGTGCCGTCGTCGCGCCCGCCGGAGAGGTTCCGGGCCGGCGCGGTGTGGCAGTACGCCGGGTGGCCCGCCGCGCACTGCTCGCAGGTGCCGCAACTGGCGAAGGTGAGGCAGACGGCGTCCCCCGGCGCGAGGCCGGTCACCTCCGCGCCCACCGCCTCGACCCGGCCGGCGCCCTCGTGGCCGAAGACCATCGGGGTGAGCCGCCGGGGCCAGGAGTCCCGCATCGCCAGGTCGGTGTGGCAGACGCCGACCGCGGTCATCCTCACCAGGACCTCGTGCGGCCGGGGGTCCTCGAGGTCCGCGTCCCGCAGGGTGAACGGGGCGCCGGGCGCCTCGGTGACCGCGGCCCGGACGCGCCTCACGCGCCCTCGGGGACGCGCCCGGGGACACGCTCGAGGAAGAAGTAGTAGAAGGGACCCTGAGGGGGAACCCCCTTGGCGTTCATGATCCCCATGAGCGTGGTGCCGTCCACCCGTTTGAAGTGGTCGAGGACCGGCTGGCCGTCGTAGATCATGGTGGCCGTCGTCTCGCCGCGGAACTCCACGGTCCACAGGCTGGCCTCGCCCTTGCCGAGCTCGCGGTGGGAGTACAGCTCGCCCTTCTCGTCCCGGCACATCAGCGGCTTGACGTCGTGCACGGAGGTGAACGTCTTGCCGTACCAGCCGGCCTTCGCCAGCATGCCGTTGAGCGGGTGCCCGGTCGCGAACTCGCCGCCCTTCCACTCGCCGAGCATCTCCTCGGGGCGGACGGTGGCCAACGCCGTCCAGATCTCGTCGAGTTCGGCGGGGTCGACCAGGCCGTCCCGCTCCCGGAGCTCCTGGAACCGGGTGCGGGCCTCGAGCACGTCCATGGGGTGTCCTCTCGTCGGTGGTGGCACCGTGGAAGTCAGACGTCAGGATGTTCCGGGGCCGGGTCGCGCCGGGGACGGCGGCCCGGACCGCTGCCGGCCGCTGCCGGCCCCCGGAGTCCGGGAAGGGACGAGCCGCGGGAACGGGAGCGGGGAGCCGCCGGTGACCGTGCCGGGGTGGCCCACGGTGCCGAGGCTCAGCAGCACATGGCGTTCGGCGACCTCCTCCGCGGTGAGCGGGCCGTCCGCGCGGAACCAGTTGGCGACCCCCTGGCACATGACGAGCACCGAACGCACCGCGTCGGCCGGGATCGGCGTGGTGAAGACCCCCTGGGCGCGGCCCGCCTCGACCGTGTCCAGCAGCATGTGCTCGAGATAGTCGCGCAGGGCGACGTAGCGTGCCCGGTTCTGGGGCTCCAGGCTGCGGATCTCCGTGTCCAGGAAGGCCAGTTGCCGACGGTGGGCCATGGAGAGCACGATCGACTCGACCATGCCGCAGAACCGCGCCAGCGGATCGTCGCCCGCCTCCCCGGCCGCGGCCCGGCAGCGGTCCAGGACGTCCTTGATGGACGTCTCCAGCAACGTGGCCAGCAGGGCCTGCTTGTTCTCGTAGTGGTAGTACAGCGCGGGCACCGTGACGCCGACCCGGCCGGCGATGTCGCGGACCGAAGTGCCGTGGTAGCCGTGTTCGTTGAAGGCCTCCATGGCGTGCACCAGGATCGGGTGCAGGTCGAGGGGCCCGTAGGAGCGCCAGTGTGCCGCCGGGGGAGTGGTGTCCTGGCTCGGCTCGGTGTTCAACGGCTCTCCTCGGGACGGGCGGCGATCGGCGACATCGTACGGCCGCGAGTCCGCGACACTTCCCTCCGGCTGCTTAGCGATCGATAAGGAAAACCTAGCAGTTGGTGCCCGGCCCGGTGTCACTTCCCCGGTAAGGAACCAGAAAAACTCCTGCCGCCCGGGGAGTTGACCGACCGGTGCCGCGCTCCTACGTTCTTAGCGAACGCTCAGTAAGTCCCCGGTCGAGCGGCGGTGAGCCCGTCGCGTACCGAGAAAGGAATCCATGAGCCTTCGTCCCCCCGACCTTCCCGCCCCCGCCGTGGCGGGCCCGCTGGACGGCGTGCGCGTGGTGGAACTGGCGGGGATCGGTCCCGGGCCGTTCGCCGCGATGCTGCTCGCCGACCTGGGCGCCGACGTGGTGCGCGTGGACCGTCCCGGCCCCTCGCCGCTCGGCGGTGATCCCGCCCACGACGTGACCAACCGCAACAAGCGCTCCGTCCTGGTGGACCTGAAGTCGCCCGGAGGGCCGGAAACGGTGAGGGCGCTGGCGGCGCGCGCCGAGATCCTGCTGGAGGGATACCGGCCCGGTGTCGCGGAGCGGCTCGGCGTCGGCCCCGAGGAGTGCGCGGCCGCCAACCCCGCGCTGGTGTACGGCCGGATGACCGGCTGGGGCCAGCGAGGACCCCTCGCGTCCCTGGCCGGACACGACATCGGCTACATCGCCACCGCGGGCGCCCTGTCCATGATCGGCCCGCCGGACGGACGGCCCGTCTTCCCCGTCAACCTGCTCGGCGACTACGCGGGCGGCTCCCTCTACCTGACCACCGGCGTCCTCGCCGCGCTGCTCACCGCCCGCGCCACCGGCCGCGGCCAGGTGGTGGACGCCGCGATCGTGGACGGTACCGCGCACCTGACCGCCCTGTTCTGGGGCATGCTCGCCGAGGGCACCTGGCAGGACGCCCGCGGCCGCAACCTGCTCGACGGCGGCTGCCCCCACTACGGAGTCTACGAGACCGCCGACGGCGGCTGGATGGCGGTCGGCGCCCTGGAACCGCAGTTCTACGCGGTGTTCGTCTCCCTGCTGGGCCTGGACGCCGAGGACCTGCCGGACCGCGCCGACCCGCGCAACTGGCCCGAGCTGCGGACCGTGTTCACCACCCGCTTCAAGACCGCCACCCGGGCGGAGTGGACGGCCCGTTTCGAGGGCACCGACGCCTGCGTCGCGCCCGTGCTCTCGCTGCACGAGGCGGCCGGCCACCGGCACCTGGGCGCACGCGGCACCTACACCGAGGCGCACGGCGTCACCCAGCCCGCCCCCGCCCCCCGCTTCTCCGGCACCCCCGGCTCCCTCCGGCTCCCCCCGGCCGTCCCCGGCGCGCACACCGCCGACGTGGCCCGCGACTGGGGCGTGCCCGACCTGCTGAAGGACCACCGCTGATGGAACTGTCCTCACCCCTGACGTATGCCGGCGATCCCCGCGCCGCCGCGGACCGGGCCGCCGCCCTGGAGGCCGCGGGCCTCGACGCCGTCTGGGTGGCCGAGGCCTACGGCTTCGACTCCCCGACGGTCATGGGGTACCTCGCCGCGAGGACCGGGCGGATGCGGATCGGCTCGGCCGTCCTCAACGTCTACTCCCGCACCCCCGCGCTGATCGCGCAGACCGCGGCCGGACTCGACGCCCTCACCGGCGGCCGCGCGATCCTCGGCATCGGCGCCTCCGGACCCCAGGTCGTCGAAGGCTGGCACGGCCGCCCCTACGACCGCCCGCTGGGCCGCACCCGCGAGGTGATCGAGCTGTCCCGGCGGATCTGGCGGCGCGAGGTGATCGAGCACCACGGCATCACCGACCTGCCGCTGCCCCCGGGGCAGGGCACCGGCCTCGGCAAACCGCTGAAACTGCTGAACCACCCGGTCCGCGACACCATCCCCGTGCACGTCGCCGCCCTCGGTCCCGCCAACGTCCGGGCGACCGCCGAACTCGCCGACGGCTGGCTGCCGTTCCTCTACGTCCCCGAGCACGCCGCCAAGGTCTGGGGCGGCCCCCTCGCGGAGGGCACCGCCCGCCGCGACCCCGCGCTCGGCCCGCTCTCGGTCGTGGCGGGCGGTCTGCTGGCCGTCGGCGACGACGCCGAGGCCGTCCGCGACCTGATGCGCCCCACCGTCGCCCTCTACGTCGGCGGGATGGGCGCGCCCGGCCGCAACTTCTACCACGACCTCGTCTGCTCCTACGGCTACGAGGCCGCCGCCGCCACGATCCAGGAGCACTACCTCGCGGGCCGCAAGAAGGACGCGGAGGCCGCCGTACCGGCCGAGTTGCTGGAGCTGCTCTGCCTGGCCGGCCCCGAGGGCTACGTCCGCGACCGCGTCGAGGTCTTCCGGGAGGCGGGCGTGACCATGCTCAACGTCACCCCCGTCGGCCCCGACCCCGCCCGGCTGATCGAACGCGTGAGGAGCTGGCTGTGACACCGCGACGAGACCTGTACGGCCCCGACCACGAGGCCTTCCGCGAGACGGTGCGGACCTTCCTCGCCAAGGAGGTGGTCCCGCACCACGAACGCTGGGAGAAGAACGGCGTCGTCGACCGCGAGGTGTGGCGCTCGGCGGGCCGCCAGGGCCTGCTCGGCATGGCCGTCGACGAGGAGTACGGCGGCGGCGGGACCGACGACTTCCGCTACAGCGCCGTCCTCATCGAGGAGTTCGCCCGTGCCGGCGCCTCCGGACTGGCCCTGAGCCTGCACAACGACATCGTCGGCCCGTACCTGACCCGGCTCGCCACCGAGGAGCAGAAGCGGCGCTGGCTGCCCGGTTTCACCTCCGGCGACCTCGTCACCGCCATCGCCATGACCGAACCCGGCACCGGTTCCGACCTGCAGGGCATCCGCACCACCGCCACCGACCGGGGCGACCACTGGCTGCTCGAGGGTGCGAAGACCTTCATCTCCAACGGCATCCTCGCCGACCTCGTGATCGTCGTGGCCCGCACCACACCCGAGGGCGGCAGCGGCGGGCAGAGCCTGCTCGTCGTCGAGCGCGGCACGGCTGGCTTCGAACGCGGCCGCAACCTCGACAAGATCGGCCAGAAGGCCCAGGACACCGCGGAGCTGTTCTTCCACGACGTGCGCGTCCCCAAGGAGAACCTGCTCGGCGAGGAGAACCGGGCCTTCGCCCATCTCATGGGCAACCTCGCCCAGGAGCGGCTGGCCATCGCGGTCGGCGCCGCCGCCGCGGCCGCGGAGATCCTGGACGTCACCGTGCGGTACGTGAAGGAGCGCGAGGCGTTCGGCGGGCCGCTGGCCGGGCTCCAGCACATCCGCTTCGAGATCGCCGAGATGGCCACCGAGACCGCGGTCACCCGGACCTTCGTGGACCGCTGCGTCGCCGAGCACGACCAGGGCCGGCTCGACGCCGTGCACGCCTCGATGGCCAAGTGGTGGGCCACCGAACTGCAGAAGAGGGTCGTCGACCGCTGTCTCCAACTCCACGGCGGATACGGCTACATGAGCGAGTTCCGGGTGGCCCGGGCGTTCCTCGACAGCCGCGTCCAGACCATCTACGGCGGCACCACCGAGATCATGAAGGAGATCATCGGCCGCTCGCTGCTCGGCTGAGCCCCGGCCGACCCCCCTCCCCGGCACCCGTGCCGCGTCCGCGGCCACGTCCAGACCCGACCCGGAAGGCACCCGAGGTGAGCACCGAAGCATACGTGTACGACGCGATCCGCACCCCGCGCGGGCGCGGCAAGGCAGGCGGCGCCCTGCACGGCACCAAGCCGATCGACCTCGTCGTCGGCCTGCTCCACGAGACCCTCCGCCGCTTCCCGGACCTCGACCCGGCGGCGATCGACGACATCGTGCTCGGCGTGGTCAGCCCCCTGGGCGACCAGGGCGCGGACATCGCCCGCACCGCCGCGATCCTCGCGGGACTGCCCGAGACGGTGGCGGGCGTGCAGGAGAACCGCTTCTGCGCCTCCGGTCTCGAGGCCGTCAACCTGGCCGCCATGAAGGTCCGTTCGGGCTGGGAGGACCTGGTCCTGGCGGGCGGCGTGGAGTCGATGTCGCGGGTGCCCATGGGCAGTGACGGCGGTGCCTGGGCGCTGGATCCGCGCACCAACCACGACACCGGATTCGTCCCGCAGGGCGTCGGCGCCGACCTGATCGCCACCCTGGAGGGCTTCTCCCGGCACGACGTGGACTCCTATGCGGCGCTCTCCCAGGAGCGGGCGGCCACCGCCGTCAAGGAGGGCCGCTTCGACCGCTCGCTCGTCCCCGTGCGGGACCGCAGCGGGCTGACGGTCCTCGACCACGACGAGCACCCGCGCCCCGGTACCACCGCCGACTCGCTCGCCCGGCTGAAGCCCTCGTTCGCCGACATCGG
>NZ_JBVIKX010000014.1:0-213462 GCF_055580685.1 Streptomyces sp. NPDC031554
GCCGGACGAACTCCCACTCAGCATCGGACAGTTCATGACGACGTATCACCCGACCATGATCCACCACGCAAGATCAATTGAAGACACCGCCTAGGGCCGCGACAGGCGACGTCCGCCCCGTCGCGCCGCTCCGGGGGCCCGGCCGGATGCGTCGGCGCGGCCGCCCGCGCGGTGGCGCGCGGGCGGCGGGCCCCGCCGCGGCGCCCCGGGCCGTCGGCGCGGCCCCGTAGAATCACCACGTGGCAGGACGGATCAACGACGAGGACGTGAAGGCGGTACGGGACGCGGTCCCGATCGACGCCGTCGTCTCCGAGTACCTCCAGCTGCGCAACGCGGGCGGCGGCAACCTCAAGGGCCTGTGCCCCTTCCACGACGAGAAGTCGCCGTCCTTCCAGGTCAGCCCGAGCAAGGGGCTCTTCCACTGCTTCGGCTGCCAGGAGGGCGGCGACACCCTCACGTTCGTGATGAAGGTCGACCACCTCACCTTCTCCGAGGCCGTCGAGCGCCTCGCCGCCCAGGCCGGCATCACCCTGCGTTACGAGGAGGGCGGCTACAACCCCTCCCACCAGCGCGGTGAACGCATCCGCCTGGTGGAGGCGCACAAGATCGCCGCCGAGTGGTACGCCGAACAGCTCGCCGTCGCCCCGGAGGCCGACGCCGGCCGGGTCTTCCTCGCCGAACGCGGCTTCGACCAGGCCGCCGCCGTCCACTTCGGCGTCGGCTACAGCCCCCAGGGCTGGGACCACCTCACCCGCTTCCTGCGCGGCAAGGGCTTCAGCGACAAGGAGCTGATCCTCTCCGGCCTCGCCCAGGACGGCCGCCGCGGCCCCATCGACCGCTTCCGCGGCCGGCTGATGTGGCCCATCCGCGACATCGGCGGCGAGGTCGTCGGCTTCGGCGCCCGCAAGCTCCACGAGAGCGACAACGGCCCCAAGTACCTGAACACGCCCGACACGGCCATCTACCGCAAGTCGCAGGTCCTCTACGGCATCGACCTCGCCAAGAAGGACATCGCCAAGTCCTCCCGCGCGGTCGTCGTCGAGGGCTACACCGACGTCATGGCCTGCCACCTGGCCGGCGTCACCACCGCCATCGCGACCTGCGGCACGGCCTTCGGCACCGACCACATCAAGATCCTCCGCAGGCTGCTGATGGACAACGGCTCCGCGCGCGTGATCTTCACCTTCGACGGCGACGCGGCCGGCCAGAAGGCGGCCCTGCGCGCCTTCGAGGACGACCAGAAGTTCGCCGCCGAGACGTACATCGCCGTCGCGCCGGACAACATGGACCCCTGCGACCTCAGGCTGGCCAAGGGCGACGAGGCGGTCGCCGACCTCGTCGAACCCCGCACCCCGCTCTTCGAGTTCGCCCTGCGCCAGATCGTCGCGCGCTACGACCTGGAGACCCCGGGCGGGCGGGCCGCGGCCCTCGACGAGGCCGCCCCGGTCGTGGCCCGCATCAAGAACAGCGGCGCCCAGCACGAGGTCGCCGTCCAGCTGGCCGGCATGCTCGGCATCCTCGACACCCAGTTCGTCGTCAAACGCGTGGCGCAGCTGGCCCGTTGGGCCCGCGACCGCGGCGGCCGGGGCCCGGCTCCGGCCCGCGGCGGCTCCGCCCCGTCCTACGAGGCCGCCCCCCGCCCCGCCGTCACCGGCCCCGCCCTGACCCTGCGCAATCCCGTCTACGCCACCGAGCGCGAGCTGCTCAAGCTCGCCCTCCAGCGCCCCGAGCTGGTCTCCCCGGCCTTCGACGCGTACGGCGTCGACGAGTTCACCGCCGCCCCCTACGCCGCCGTCCGCGCGGCGGTCCAGGACGCGGGCGGCGCCGAGTCCGGCGTATCGGACGGGCAGGAGTACCTGATGCGGGTGCGCGACGCCGCACCCGACGACACCGTCCGCGCCATGGTCACCGAGCTGGCCGTCGAGCCGATCATGCGGCGCACGGTCGACGAGGTGTACGCGGGCACCGTCCTGGTCCAGGTCCGCCGCCGCGCCGTGGAGCGCCGCGTCCGCGACGTCCAGTCCCAGCTGGCCCGGCTGTCCACCGGCGGCGACCCGGCCGAACTGGCCGCCGTCCAGAACGAGCTGTGGGTCCTTCAGCAGTACGACCAGGCGCTGCGCGGCCACGGAGCCGCGGCCCTGTGAGCACGTTCCGGCCCGCTTCCTGACCTCCGCGGTCGGCGGGCGGTCACGGCCCGGACGCAAAAAGTCATCGCACGCCCCTCGTGGCGGCGATGTGTCGTACCCCACACTGGGTGGCGGTGCCTGAGTCCTCGGAGCGCGGCCGGTCCGTCCCCAGCGGGTTGCCCACCCCCGCGGTCGTGCTCATCGCGTACGGGACGGACAGCGGCAAGGCCGCCGGCTCCGCCCTCGAAGCAGCGCTGCCGCACCTCTCGGCAGCGATCACCCTGGAGGTCGCCCCCCGTGCAGACCCAGACCCGGACCCCCACCCAGACCGACACGCGCACCGACGGCACGGAAGCGGACGGCGCGGAACCGGACGGCCGGACGGGCGTCCTGGTCGCGGTCCCGCCGCAGGACCGCGCCGCGCGCCACCCGGAGACGGCCATGGAACCGGAGCCCGAGCCGGCCGGCCCGGCACCCCAGGACCCGCCCGCCGGCGCCCTCACCGGGCCGCCCGGGCACGACCCCGACCAGGCCCTCGACGGCGCGGCCCTCGAGAGCGCGGCCCTCGACGGCGAGGCGCCCGCCCCGCGCGTCGTCGACGCCTTCGGCCCCTCCTCGGACCTGTTCCGCCAGTACCTGCGCGAGATCGGCCGGATCCCGCTGCTCACCGCCGCCGAGGAGGTCGAACTGGCCCGCCGCGTGGAGGCCGGCCTGTTCGCCGAGGCGAAGCTGGGCGGCACCCCCGACCTGGACGGCGACCTCGCCCTCGACCTGGACCGGCTGGTCGTCATGGGCCGGATGGCCAAGCGCCGCCTCATCGAGTCGAACCTGCGCCTGGTCGTGTCGGTCGCCAAGCGCTACGTCGGCCGCGGCCTGACCATGCTGGACCTCGTCCAGGAGGGGAACCTGGGCCTGATCAGGGCGGTCGAGAAGTTCGACTACGCCCGCGGCTACAAGTTCTCCACGTACGCCACCTGGTGGATCCGCCAGGCCATGTCCCGCGCGCTCGCCGACCAGGCCCGCACCATACGCGTCCCCGTGCACGTGGTGGAGCTGATCAACCGCGTGGTGCGCGTCCAGCGCCGGCTGCTGCAGGAACGCGGCTGCGAGCCCACCGCCGACGAGGTCGCCGCCCAGCTCGACCTCGCCCCCGAGCGCGTCGGGGAGGTGCTGCGGCTCGCCCAGGAACCGGTCTCCCTGCACGCCCCGGTGGGCGAGGAGGACGACGTGGCCCTCGGTGACCTCATCGAGGACGGCGACGCCGCCAGCCCCGTGGAGTCGGCGGCGTTCCTGCTGCTCAGGGAACACCTGGAGGTCGTGCTGTCGACGCTCGGCGAGCGCGAGCGCAAGGTCGTCCAGCTCCGCTACGGCCTGGTCGACGGCCGTCCCCGGACCCTGGAGGAGATAGGCCGCATCTTCGGCGTCACCCGCGAGCGGATCCGCCAGATCGAGTCCAAGACCCTCGGTAGACTCCGCGACCACGCCTTCGCGGACCAGCTCCGGGGCTACCTCGACTGACCCCGGCCGTGCGGGCACGGTGCCCGTGACCCCCCGTCCCACCGCGGCCGGTGACGCCGGCCCGGGCGGGGGCCACCGGCCGGGCCGCGGACGCGTGTGCCGCGGCCCGGGCCGACGGGCCCGCGCGCGGCACGCCGTCGCCGCGCGCGGCGGCCGGGACGCCTCGACGTGCTCCCGCCCGTCCTCCGACCGGCCACCGTGCGTAGTGCTTATACGCCTTTTCACTGACGCCGTCCCCGTCATGTCCTGTCATCGTCGTCGCATGCGTGACGTCGTCACCGATGTGCCGAGAACAGGCTTATGAGGAGTGGGAATGCGAGTGGACGGACTGCGCCGGGTCCCGGCGGCCGCGGCGGTGCTGACGGCGGCGGCACTGCTGGCGGGCTGCGGAGGCGGTGACGAGGAGTCCGCGGGCGGGGGCTCGGCGAAGGGAACGCCGCCGGCCGGCAGGGCGGGCGGCGGCCCGCTGGACGCGGCCGGCCTGGAGAGCGCGGCGATCGCGAAAGCGGACCTGCCCGACTACACCTTCACCGTCTTCAAGCAGGGCACCGTCCTCGGCAGCAAGGGCAGACCGGCCGCCCCGGCGGTCTGCCAGCCCATGGAGGACATCCGGCTGCGCACCCCGGACCCGGCCCCGGCCGCGGCGGCGGCCCGCTCCGTCCAGCCGAAGACGGACGTACGGGCCACCGAGGTCACGCTGTACGCCTACGACGAGGCGGCCGGCGCCGAGAGCCTCCTCACCCGCGTCCGCGACGCCGCGAAGGGCTGTACCGGGTACGAGGACGACATGGGCCTGAACCCGACCGTCACCGCCCTGCCCGACCCCGACCCCGGCCCCGGCGACGAGGCGGTCGCCTACAAGCGCGAGTCGTCGGGAACGGCGCACTGGTACCGGGTGGTGCGCAGCGGCTCCAACGTCGCCGTCTTCGGCTGGATGGGCCCGGCCGCGCAGAAGAACGCCGGTGAGGCGCCGGACGAGGTGATCACCGCCCAGCTGGAGAAGCTGGCGGGCACGGACTGACCGCGGGGGGCGCGTCCCCCGCGCCCCCCGCCCCCCTTCGGCCCCTCCGCCCCGTGCCCGGCAGCTCCCGGCCGCGGGGCGGAGCGGCCGGGCACGGGCTCAGTCCACCTCCGCGACCGCCTCGGCGAACTGCGCCTTGTACAGCCGCGCGTACGCCCCGTCCGCCGTCAGCAGATCCGTGTGCGTGCCCTGCTCGACGATCGACCCGTCCTCCATCACCAGGATGGTGTCGGCGTCCCGGATCGTCGACAGCCGGTGCGCGATGACGAACGACGTCCGCCCGTGCGCCAGTTTGGCCATCGCCTTCTGGATCAGCACCTCGGTACGGGTGTCGACGGAACTCGTCGCCTCGTCGAGCACCAGGATCACCGGGTCGGACAGGAACGCGCGGGCGATGGTGATCAGCTGCTTCTCACCGGCGCTCACCCCGCTGCCCTCACCGTCGATCACCGTGTCGTAGCCGTCGGGGAGCGTGCGGACGAACCGGTCCGCGTGCGCCGCCCGCGCCGCCTCCTCGATCTCCCCGCGCGTGACCTCGCGCGCGGCGCCGTACGCGATGTTCTCCGCGATGGTGCCGCCGAACAGCCAGGTGTCCTGGAGCACCATGCCGATCCCCGCGCGCAGTTCGTCGCGCGACATCCGCGTGATGTCGACGCCGTCGAGGGTGATGCGCCCGCCGGTGACGTCGTAGAACCGCATGAGGAGGTTGACCAGCGTGGTCTTGCCGGCGCCGGTGGGGCCGACGATGGCGACCGTGTGGCCGGGTTCGACGACCAGCGAGAGGTCCTCGATCAGCGGCTTGTCGGGGTCGTAGCGGAAGGACACGTGCTCCAGCGCCACCCGCCCGCGCAGCTCCTCGGGCCGCGTGCCCGGCACCGGATCGGCCCGCTGCTCCTCCGCGTCCAGCAGCTCGAAGACCCGCTCGGCCGAGGCGACGCCCGACTGGATCAGGTTCGCCATCGACGCCACCTGCGTCAGCGGCGTCGAGAACTGGCGCGAGTACTGGATGAACGCCTGCACGTCGCCGATCGACAGGGAGCCGGTGGCGACCCGCAGCCCGCCGACCACGGCCACCAGCACGTAGTTGAGGTTCGACACGAAGAACATCAGCGGCTGCATGACCCCGCTGTTGAACTGCGCCTTGAACCCGGCCTCGTACAGCGCCTCGTTCTGCTCGGCGAACTGCCGCGCCGACTCCTGCTGACGGCCGAAGACCTTCACCAGCGTGTGGCCGGTGTACATCTCCTCGATGTGCGCGTTCAGCTTGCCCGTGGTGCGCCACTGCTGCACGAAGTGCGGCTGCGACCGCTTGCCCACGCGCGCCGCGACGACCGCCGACAGCGGCACGGTGACCAGCGCGACCAGGGCGAGGAGCCACGACACCCAGAACATCATCGCCAGGACGCCGACGATGGTGAGCAGCGAGTTCACCAGCTGGCCCAGCGACTGCTGGAGCGTCTGCCCGATGTTGTCGATGTCGTTGGTCGCCCGGGACAGCACCTCGCCGCGCTGCCGCTTGTCGAAGTACGACAGCGGGAGCCGCGACAGCTTCTTCTGCACGTCCTCGCGCATCCGGTACATCGTGCGGTTGACCGCCCGGTTGACCAGCCGGGTCGCCACCGCCATCAGCAGGCCGGCGACGGTGAACACCGCGAGCGCGAGCAGCAGCACCCGGCCGACGGCGTCGAAGTCGATGCCCTGTCCGGGGGTGAAGTCGGTGCCGCGCAGCATGTCGGCGACCCCGTCCTCACCGCGCTCGCGCATCGCGTCGAGGACCTCGTCCTTCGACGCCCCGGCCGGCATCCCCCGTCCGACGATGCCGGCGAAGACCAGGTCGGTGGCCCGGCCGAGGATCTTCGGCCCGACCACGCTGAGGCCCACGCTCAGCACGACGCAGCACAGCATCGCGTAGAGGGTGAGCCGCTCCGGCGCGAACCGGGCGAGCAGCCGCCGGCCGGACGCCTTGAAGTCCAGCGTGCGGTTCTCCGGCCCCGCTCCGGCCATCATGCGCCCCATGGGCCCGGACATCAGGCGGCCTCCGCTTCCGTGAGCTGGGAGAGCACGATCTCCCGGTAGGTCTCGTTGTCCGCCATCAGTTCCCGATGGGTGCCCTCGCCGACGACCCGGCCCCCGTCCAGCACGACGATCCGGTCGGCGTCACGGATGGTGGCCACCCGCTGGGCGACGATGACGACGGTCGCCCCGGCGGTCTCCCGGCCCAGGGCCGCCCGCAGCGCCGCGTCGGTGGCGTAGTCGAGGGCGGAGAAGGAGTCGTCGAAGAGGTAGATCTCCGGGCGCTGCACGAGGGTGCGGGCGATGGCGAGCCGCTGCCGCTGACCGCCGGAGACGTTGGTCCCGCCCTGCGCGACGGGGGCGTCGAGACCGCCGTCCAGCTCGCGCACGAACGCCGCGGCCTGGGCCACCTCCAGCGCGTGCCACAGCTCCTCGTCCGTCGCGTCCGGGTTGCCGTACCGGAGGTTGGTGGCGACCGTGCCGGCGAACAGGTACGGCTTCTGCGGCACCAGCCCGACGGTCCTGGCGAGCAGCGCCGCGTCCAGGTCCGCGACCTCGACGCCGTCGACGAGGACCTGCCCGGCGGTGGCGTCGAACAGCCGGGGGACCAGCCCGAGCAGCGTGGACTTGCCGCTGCCCGTCGAGCCGATGACGGCGGTGGTCTCACCGGGCCGCGCCACCAGGTCGACGCCCTTGAGCACGGGCTCCTCGGCGCCCGGGTAGCCGAAGCCGGCGCCCCGGATCTCCAGATGACCGTGACGCCGCAGATCACGCACCGGCGCCGTCGGCAGGACGACGCTGGACTCGGTGTCCAGGACCTCCTGCACGCGCTCGGCGCACACCTCGGCGCGCGGCACCATCATGAACATGAAGGTGGCCATCATCACGGACATGACGATCTGCAGGAGGTAGGCGAGGAACGCGGTCAGGTCGCCGATCTGCATCCCGCCGCTGTCGATGCGGTGGGCGCCGAACCACACCACCGCGATCGACGACAGGTTCACCGTGGTCATGACCACCGGGAACATCAGCGCCATCAGGTTGCCGGCCTTCAGCGAGATGCCGGTGAGGTCGGCGTTGGCCTCGCGGAAACGCTGCTCCTCGTAGGCGTCGCGGACGAAGGCGCGGATGACGCGGTTGCCGGTGATCTGCTCGCGCAGCACCCGGTTCACCGTGTCCAGCCGCGTCTGCAGGGACCGGAACAGCGGCCGCAGCCGCCGCACGATCAGCGTCACGCAGACCACCAGCACCGGCACCACGGCGATCAGGACCGCCGACAGCGGCACGTCCAGGCCGAGCGCCATGACGATGCCGCCCACGCACATGATCGGCGCGGACACCATCAGGGTGAACGACATCAGGACCAGCATCTGGATCTGCTGGACGTCGTTCGTGGTCCGGGTGATCAGGGAGGGCGCGCCGAACTGGCCGACCTCGCGGGCGGAGAAGGACTGCACCCGGTCGAAGACGGCGGCCCGCACGTCCCGCCCGAGGGCCGACGCCGTCCGGGCGCCGTGGTACACGGCACCGATGTTGCAGACCACCTGCACCAGCGAGACGCCGATCATCAGGGCGCCGTGGGAAAGGATGTGACCGGTGTCGCCCTCGACCACGCCGTCGTCGATGATGTCGGCGTTGAGCGTGGGCAGGTAGAGCGTGGCGCAGGTCTGGAGGAGCTGGAGCAGCACCAGCAGGACGATGGGTTTCTTGTAGGGCCTGAGATAGGTCCGCAGAAGTCGTATGAGCACGCTACGTCTCTCGGAGTCGGCGGGGTGCGGGGCACTGGTTGCCCCTGGCCCCTATCGTCCGGTACTCCACCGGTGTTACCTCAACCGATTAAGCCGACAGCGTTGTGCTGGGGGCCGCCCCGGCCCCGGCCCTCCCGGCCTACGAGCGGAACGCGGTGGGGTGCGTCTGCTCCCGCACCGACACGTACTGCTGCCGCACGGCCTGTCCCACGGCCAGTTCCTCACCCGGGTCCAGCACCTGCGCCGCGGGGCCGGGCCAGGCCGGCGGGGTGCGCGGATCGAGCGTGCCCTGCGACACGCCGAGCGCCCAGGCGGCCTGCCGCGCCGCCCCGATCGCCGCGTAGTCCGCGGGCTGCGGTACGACGACCTGCGCCCCGAAGAGCGCGGGCGCCGCCGCCTGCACGGCCGGCAGCCCGGCCGCCGCACCGAGCAGGAAGACCCGCCGCACCTCGACGCCCCGGCCGCGCAGCACGTCCAGCGCGTCCGCCAGCCCGCACAGCATGCCCTCGAACGCCGCCCGCGCGAAGTGCTCCGGCTTCATCGACTCGCGCCGCAGCCCCGTCAGGGTGCCCGCGGCGTGCGGCAGGTTCGGCGTGCGCTCCCCCTCCAGATAGGGCAGCAGCACCAGCCCGTGCGCCCCCGGGGTCGACTTCGTCGCCAGATCGGACAGCGCCTCCAGATCGGCCGTACCGAGCAGCTCGGCGGCCCCGCGCAGGGTCCGTACGGCGTTCAGGGTGGTGACCACCGGCAGGTGCATGCCGGTCGCGTCCGCCAGCGAGGTGATCATGCCGCTCTGGTCGACGAGGGCCGCGGGGTGCACGGCCATCACGGACCCGGAGGCGCCCAGCGACACGACCGCGTCCCCGAGCCCGATGCCCAGCCCGAACGCGGCGGCCATGGTCTCGCCGGTGCCGGCCGAGATCAGCAGGCCCTCCGGGGTCGTGCCCGCCGCGTCGGAGGGGCCGATCACCTCGGGCAGCATGGCCTGGTGACCGAGCGCCAGTTCCACCAGCTCGGGCCGGTAGCCGCCGCCGGCCGCCGACCAGTACCCGGTGCCGGAGGCGCCGCCGCGGTCGGTGGTGCGGCGCACCGGCCGCCCCAGGAGCTGCCACACGAGCCAGTCGTGCGCCTGGAGCAGCACGGCGGTGCGCAGCGCGGCGTCCGGCTCGTTCTTGGCCAGCCAGCGCAGCTTGGTCACCGGATGCGCGGCCTGCGGCACGGAGCCGACCGCCTGCGCCCACGCCTCCCGGCCGCCGAGCGCGTCGATCAGGTCGGCCGCCGCGACCTGCGCGCGCTTGTCGCCGCCGACCATCGCGGGACGCACGGTGCCGCCCTGCGCGTCGAGCGGCACGACCGCGTTCTGCTGCGCCGACACGCCGATCGCCTGCACGCCCTCGAGCAGTCCGCCGCCGGCCGCCTCCCCGAGGGAGAGCAGCCACGCCTGCGGATCGACGTCGGAGGGACGGCCGGCACCGTCGGGCCCCTCCACCGGATGCGGTGCGTAGCCCTGCCTCAGCACGGCCCCTGTGTCCGCGTCGCAGACGACGATGCGAGTGAAATCGGGCGAACTGTCCAACCCGGCGACTATCCCCATACGCGAAATTCTGCCGCACCGCGGGGGGTGACCGCGTCGGCTCGGCACGCGTGGGGTCCTTCGTGCGGATCAGGCCGGGTCCGCGGCCTGATCCGGGGGACGAGGCCTCAGGGGCGGGCGGTGCCCCAGTCGTCCGAGCCGTCGCTGTGCGCGGTCCGGTCCCGCAGGGAACGGACCCGGCCCGCGACCGACTCGGGCATCCGGTCCCCGACCTTGTCACTGACCACGTGGTACGCCTTGCCCGCGAACTGGCGGCCCTGCTGCGCCGCCGACTCCGCCGTGTTGCGCACGGCGGGGTTCTGCGCGACCTGCCGCGCGGACTTCTTCAGCTGTTCGTAGCGCTCCCGCCCGGCCCGCGTGCCGAGCACGTAACCCAGGGCGAGTCCGACGACGAACGTGAGCCGGTAGCGCATGACGGCCACCCTTTCCTCGTGTAGGTCTGCGGTGCGACATCTCGGTGCCCGAGGGAACCGATTGGCGGAGCACCCCCCTGCTTGCGCTAATGTATGTGTCGCAGCGAGCGTCCGCCCCCTGGCGAATACCCAGGTAAGGGCGTTCGATGCGAACGAGGCATTCCTCCGTAGCTCAATTGGCAGAGCAGCCGGCTGTTAACCGGCAGGTTACTGGTTCGAGTCCAGTCGGGGGAGCTCGGTCCTCCGTAGCTCAATTGGCAGAGCAGCCGGCTGTTAACCGGCAGGTTACTGGTTCGAGTCCAGTCGGGGGAGCATCGTGATCGAGGACCCTTAGGGGTCCTTTTTCATGTCCCCGGGAACCGGGCAGGCCGCGGCGCGGTCCTCATGATCGTGCGGCGTCGGACCGGGCGGAGCGTGAGATCGTATGAGCGGCTATGCTGCGGCAGACGGCGCGCACACGTGTACGCGACACGCCGCTATGGGGCGGTAGCTCAGCCGGTTAGAGCAGCGGACTCATAATCCGCCGGCCGTGGGTTCG
This sequence comes from Streptomyces sp. NPDC031554, assembly GCF_055580685.1. NCBI lineage: Bacteria > Bacillati > Actinomycetota > Actinomycetes > Kitasatosporales > Streptomycetaceae > Streptomyces > Streptomyces sp. NPDC031554. Next base: position 10,972 of record NZ_JBVIKX010000014.1, read on the forward strand.
AGTCCCACCCGCCCCACCCAGGGATCACGCAGCGGAACTGTTCCTCCTTGCGGAAACGTGAGGACGGGGAGCATCACCCCGGGGTGGTGCCCCCTGTTCATTCGTTCAGGCCGAGATCCAGTGGACACGCGGCGGACGCGGGGTGTCCGAAATGCCACCCATGTCCAACGCGCCGTGCAGGGCATGAGAGGTGATCGTGGCGCAGGGAGCCTTGCGGCCAGGGGAAGGGCACATCGCCGCCGGTGTGTTCCGTGTCTGTGGGCCCACGAGGGCGGAGTTCCTCCACTCGGCCACCGGTCCGGCTCACCGGGACGAGCTCGCCGAGGAGTTGGACGCCCTGGGTCAGCTCTCGCCGGTCCCGAAGAACGCGTGGCGCCGGGTCGGCACCGCCCAGTACGAACTCACTCGGCGCGGGCGGCATCGTGCCGCCGGCGCCGTCGATCTCCTGGTGTGTGCGACAGCGGTCCGTCATGGGCACACCGTGCTCCATGGGGACAACGACTTCGCGACGGTGTCGGCGGTCCTGAAGGAAGTGCGGGAACGCGACGTGCGTGCCTGACTCGTGTCCACGGCACGACCGAGACGGTCCGTGCCCCGGTCCGCGTGGCAAGCGGTCAAGGGCTCGACGGCCAAGTACGGCACCGCGCTCTCGCACGGGAGCCGGCCCCCGCCAGGACATCGTGCGGGACGTTGAGGGGCAGCAGCGGACAGCGGCGACGGCACAAGACCCGGGACGACCGCCGCTTCGGCGGGGTCGGGCGGGGGAAGGATCGGAGCCCTGAACCCCATGGGGTGCTGGAAAGGTGGTGCGGCGAACGCTGCATCATTTCCGATCGAGCGGGATCGAGCAGGACGCGACCGGAGCGAAGCGGGGGTATGGATCGGTCGCTTCGGTAAAGCCCTGCCGGTGCCGCCGGGGCGGCGGCCGGGCCCGGGTGACGGTCACTCAGGCGGCGGAGCGCGGACCCGGCGGCGTCGGGGAGATCGACATCCGCATCCGGCGGCACGGCCGGAGGCGGGAGTGGTTCAATGCGGCCGGTTCCCGTGAACCGGACCGTCCTCCGCACACCGAAGGAAGCCGTTTCGATGACTGACTCTGGGCCCATGCCGCCGCCTCCCTCCACCCCGCCGCCGCCTCCCTCCACTCCGCCGGCTCCGCCCGCCGGCGGCCGTGCTCCGTCCCGGTGGGCCGTGCCGTCGGTGGCCGCCGTCGTCGCCGCCGGTGCGGGCATCGGTCTCGGCTGGCTCCTGTGGGCCGGACCGGACGGCGCGGCGGCCGGCACCGGCCTCGACGACGCCGCGGCCGACGCGGCGGGCGCCTGCCAGGCGTGGGAGCGGGTCCCGGCGCTGAGCAAGGTGCTCAGCGACGACGGGGTCTCCGAGGCCTACTACCAACGCGTCGGCGGTGCCGCCGGACTGGCCCGGTCCGCCGCCCTGCTGGACCCCCGCTACGACGCCCTGGACAAGGCCCTGCAGGACGTCATGGGGCGGCTGCAGGTGTTCGCCGTGAAGGGGGCGGAGGCGGTGGCGGCACACGAGAAGGTGAGCAGCGTCTGCGCGGGGCTGGACCGCTGAGAAGGGCGCTCCCGCCCTCGGCCGAACCGCGTCCGGCGTCAGGGCCCCGCGGCCGGTGACCCGGTCGGTCCTTCCGGTGCGGCGCGGGGCCGTCCGGGCGTGACGCGGTACGCCACCACGCCGGGGCCGGTGGCAGGACGCCCACGACCGGCATCGTGGGCCGCGGGCCGTCGGTGAGGTCCGGCCCGAGGCCGAGTCCGCACCGCCGGAGCAGGTCCGGGCCGTACCCGGCGGTGCCCGGGCTGTGGGCCGTCGCGCCGCGCGCGCCGGCCGGGGCCGGCCGCTCGCCGACCGGCGGTGACCGGGCATCCGCCGTCCGCCCGTCCAGCACGGCCGGCGGGTGCGGTCCGGCGCCTGTCCGGACCGTTCGCGCGGACCCGGGGGAGGACGGCGGGGCGGGGGGCCGTGGAACGGGGCCGCGGCCGTCGGCTCACGGGCGGGCCGGGAGCCAGCCCTGCTGGACGGCCCGGACGCCGGCCTCGAAGCGGCTGCGGGCGGCGAGGCGGTCCATCAGTTCGGAGGCGATCCGCCGGGCCGTGCGGTGGGAGACCCCGAGCCGCTTGGCGATCGTCTCGTCGGTGTGGCCCTCGGCCAGCAGGCGCAGGGCGGTCGCCTGCTGGCCGGTGAGACCGTGGGGATCGGTGGGGACGACCTCACCGAGCGGCCGGGCGGCCTCCCAGGTCGTCTCGAAGAGCGCGTACAGCGCGGTGAGCGTGCCCTGGCCGGTCAGCAGGACCGCTCCGGCGGCGGTGTCGTCGCTGCTGACCGGGATCATGGCGACCCGCCGGTCCATGAGGATCATGCGGGTCGGCAGGGAGGGGACCGTACGCACCAGGCCGCCCAGCCCGGAGAGCCAGTCGGCGTGTTCGACGGTCGGCCGGTGGGTGCGCACGCTGTCGAGGTAGATCGTCCGCATCCGGACCCCGCGGCCGAGGAGGTCCTGGTTCAGCGGCCTGGACGCGGCCATGTTCTCGGAGGTCTGCGGCCCGCCCGGCGCGAAGGTCAGGAACTCCTCCGTCACCTCGCGGGTGAGCACCGCCAGCCGGTCGCGGATCCGGTCCAGTCCGACGAGCTGCTCCACACCGGGATGGCTGGCGTCCGGACGGAGCTCGGCGTACTCGGATATGAGCTGGGCCGCGGCCGCCCGGGAGGCCTCCAGCCGCTGCTGGTGGGCCGCCAGCTGCGCCTGCTGGCGGGCCATCAGGATCTCCATGCCGATGTCGGGGGAGACCGCGCGGAGCCGTCCCGCGTCCCCGGCGGCGGGACGCACCAGGGCCAGTTCGCTCAGCATGTCCAGGGCGTCGCGCACCTCTTCCCCGGACAGCCTGACCTCGGCGGCGAGCGCCGCGACGCCTGCCGCCGGCTCTCTGAGCATGGCGCGGTACACCGTCTCCGCGACGGTGTCGAGTCCGAGTGCGGTCAGCATGAGGCCCCCATTTTCTGCACGGTACATCTCCGATCAGAGCAAGATCTTCGCAGAGAGGTGGGACGTCGTCACGGGGAGAGAGCGGGGGCCGGAACGGGCCCAGGCCTCAACCGGCCATGCCGGAAGGGTTCGGAGGGGTTCTCCGCTTGCGACCCTGGAGCGCATGTACCTTGTGCACACGCATCTGGAACTGCCGTGCGGAGGACGACTCCCGCACGACGTCAAGGTCCTGGTGCGATCAGCGATCCTCCCCGGTGACCGTGTCGAGCACGTCGCCGTGCACCCCCGCTCCTCGTCCGCGCTCACGCTCGGCTTCTACGTCGTGGCCGGTGCGCTCGACGAGGCGGAGGAGCGGGCCGTCAGGGTCTGCGGCCGACTGCTGCGCGCCGTACCGCAGTTGGCGGGGGCGCGGTTGACCGGGGCGGGGGTCCCGCTGCTGCCGTTGGCGTTCGTGCCGCAGCCGGTGGACTGAGACGGCCGCCGTGGACACATGAGTCCAAGGCCCCTTCCGTCCATCCTCGTTCCCTTCTCACGGCCTTGAGCTGCGGCGAAGCTATTGATCACCGGCCAGGGCGCGCGTCACCGCGGGACGCGGACACCGGACCGGGACACCGCAACCGACTCAGAAACGGGACCAGTCATGCTTCGCACTCGGATCGTCAAGGCCGTCGCGGTCGCCTCCCTCGTCGCCGCCGCGTCCGTCACCGCCCCGGCCCTCGCGTCCCCGTCCGAAGCCGACACCTCCTCCGTCGTCGCCGACGCCGGCTGGCAGTCCGTCACGGCCGACGCCGGCCGGCAGGTCACCCCGGCCGACGCCGGCTGGCAGTAGCCCGGCCGCCCGGCCGACACCGGCCGGCAGCGGATCGGCCGCCGCCCTCGCCGGGCGGCACGCACGTTGCGCACGGGTCGCACCGCCGACCCCCTTCCGACGCCCGACCCACCGATCGCACTCGCCCCAGGGGGACCGAAAAGTGAAGAACATCCGCACGACCGGCCGTAGAGTCGCGGGCCTGCTGACCGCCGGCGTCCTCACCACCGGACTTCTCACGGTCACCGCCTCCACCGCCGAAGCGGCCACCACCTGTTCGGGCGGGGTCAACATCTACGGTGTGCTCGACGACGGCAGGCTGACCTTCAGCAGCATCAACCCGGCCACCGGCAACCTCGCCAAGGTGCTCGTCGGTCCCGACCTCGGCTTCGAACCGAAGGCCATGGCGACCCTCAACTTCAACACCGTGCTGGTCACGTCGACCACCGGCGCCCTCTACCGCGTCGACATCAGGACCAACAACACCAGCCTGGCCCTGCTCAACGCGCCGGTGAGGATCGCCGACAGCGGCTGGACCCACGACAAGCTCACGTACGACGGTCACGGCCACCTCTACGGCACGACGGCCGCGGGCCTGTTGCTGCGCTACAACGTGACCGAGGACAAGCCCGCGGGCTCCCAGCACATCGGCGTGCGCACCGAGATCGACACCGGGTTCGTCCTGAAGACGCTCACCGCCACCGGCGACGACCGGCTCAGCGCCACCACCGAGGACGGGCGTCTGCTCGACTACGCGATCACCGGCGCCGGCTCCTGGAAGAGCAACGCCCTCAAGACGTCCGGCTGGTCCGGCTTCAACCAGCTCGTCTCACCCGGCGGCGGCCTCTACTACGGCCGGCTCGCGACCGGTGCCATGTACTGGTACAAGGACGCCAACCCCACCGACGGTTCCGGCTCCGACATCTCCTACCACCTGGACGACCCGGTCAACACCAGCGGCTGGACGCAGAAGCTGCTGTCCGCCCAGCCGGGCACCTACACCTGCACCACCACCACGGACACGGTCGACCGCGACGACATCACCGAGGTCAAGGCCGCCGGCCGGCAGATGATGAACGACAAGGACGCCGCCTGGGCCACTTCCGCCCACTGGTCCTGCCTGGAGCAGCTCTGGGACCACGAGAGCGGCTGGCGCTGGAACGCCACCAACCCGTCCTCCGGCGCCTACGGCATCCCGCAGTCGCTGCCCGCCTCCAAGATGGACGTCGCGGGCGACGACTGGAAGGAGAACCCCCTCACCCAGATCAAGTGGGGGCTGAGCTACATCGACGGCCGCTACGGCTCGCCGTGCGGCGCGTGGAACTTCTGGCAGGCCAACAACTGGTACTGAGCACCCGGACACAGACAAGGGCGGCGCCCCCTCGGACCGAGGGGGCGCCGCCCTTTCGCGTGCGCCGTCCGGACCGGGGCCGCCGGGGCCGCGGTGCCTCAGACGGGGATGCAGCCGGTCCTCGGTGAAACGGCCGACCCGGTCACGCCGTTCACGGTGAGCCGGGCGGCCCCGCCGTACGTCTGGTCGGCGGGGTCGGGGTGGCCGGCGCCGTACAGGCAGTCCGGCACGTGCGCGGTCGTACCGAAGCAGCCCCGGCGCTCCCCGGCCGCCAGGGTGTACGTCGAGCAGGCGGCGGAGGCCGCGAAGTCCGAGGTGACGGTCGCCGAGACCGTCACGGCCGAGCCGGAGTTGTTGACGACCACCAGGACGGTCTGCGCGTCGTCGTTCGCGTTGCGCACGAGGCAGGCCTGGAAGCCCACGCCGGCCTTGGCGGCGTGGCCGACGGTGGGGGCGCAGCTCCAGGTGGGGCCGGTGGACACCGTCTGCCAGTTCGGCGCCGCCCCGGCGGGTGCCGACGCGAGGAGCAGGCCGGTCAGCGCGGTTGCCGCGGTGGTCGTCGCGGTGGTGAGGAATCTGCCGGTCCGCCGCACGGTGGGGGCTCCTTCGGTCACGCGGGTTCGATCGGTTCCACGGAGCGTAGGCGATCTTGAGAGGGGGACGACAGCGTTCCGGAACGGCCGTTGCGGGGCTGCGGCCGGAGACGGGAGAGGGCCCCGCCGACCGGCGGGGCCCTCTCAGGGGGTGGAGCGGGGGCGGATCAGTCCACGGGGGAGATGAAGCCCGCGAGGTCACCCGCGTTCAGGGGGTTGTTGTTGGTCTTCCAGTTGTACGTGGTCCTGCGCACCGCGTCGCTCTCGTTGCCGCCGACCGTGGTGACGTAGTCGCCGTCGACCGCGACGACCAGGTTGACGTGGTTGGCGACACCGCCGCCGCTGTAGCCGTAGACGACGGCGTCGCCGACCTTCGGGGTGCTGTGGAGGGTGCCGTTGTTCTGCCCGTAGGTGTAGAGGCTGCCGGCGGCGGCGGTCACGCCGGAGGTCTTGATGCCGCCCACGTTGGCCCAGACGTAGCGGACGAACTCGGCGCACCAGGCGCTCGGGTAGTGGAAGTCGAAGTCGTTGAAGTCCTTGCCGACCTGGGCGTTGGCCACCTTGGCGATCTTCTCGCCGGTGGTGGCGGTGGGCGCCGGCGGCACGTAGGCGCAGTTGTTCGCGTAGGCCGACAGCAGGCTCTGGGTCCAGCCGGAGGCGTCCACGGGGTCGTTGGAGTGGTACGCGATGTCGGAGCCGTCGCCGTCCGTGGGGTCGACGTCGTGGTACCAGTACATGCCGCCGTTGGTGCGGCCGTAGTAGAGGCCGCCGCCCGGGGAGGTGAGCGAGTCGACCGCCGACCAGCCGTCGCTCTTGAGCGTGGCGCGCGTCCAGTCGCCCACGCCGTCGATCTTGTAGCTGTAGAGCTGACCGCCCGCCGTCGAGGCGAGGATGCGGTCGTCCCCGGCCGCGGCCAGCGTCTTCAGGACGAAGCCGGTGTCGATGACGACGTGCTGGCCGATGTGCGCCGAGCCCTGGGGCTTGTCCTGCGACACGAGGTACCGGTGGAGCTGGCCCTCGACCGTTCCGTAGAGGTGGCCGGCGCCGTCGTAGACCATCTTGTCGAAGGTCCAGCCGCCGTCCCAGATCTTCTCGACCCCGGCGAGGGAGAGCGAGGTGTTGTTCGTCTGCACGTCCACCCGGTAGAGATCGCCGGCGGTCGAGGTGACCAGGACGGTGTTGAAGTTGAGGGTCGCCATCGCCTTGGGCGTGAAGCCGAGGGCCGGTCCGATCAGCGTCTTGACCCGGTCGCCGGTGTTCGGCGCGATCTGCGTGTACGTCAGCTTGCCGTCCGACAGCGTGCCGTAGACCGACACGTCACCGGTGCACGAGGCGGCGGCCTGCGCGGCTCCGCCGGTGACCGTGACCAGTCCGAGGGACAGGGCGCCGACGGCCAGGGCGGCGGAGGCGCGACGAACGGTGTTGCCCAGCTTCATGGTGTTCTCCTGCGGCGTGGAAGTGAGCGGGCGACGGCACGTCGCTCCCCGGACAGCTGCCCTGCAGGTGCAGCTGTGAGGGTTCGAAGCGGGTGGTGCGCCCGGTGGCAGGAACTACTCTCGCCGCAGGTCACGGGGGTGAGAAGAGAGATCGGGTGGACGCAACCGGCCCTGGCCCGTTGCGTCCTGAGGGGGCGTCGGGCCGTCAGTCCGCGGCGCGCAGGGCCGTCCAGGTGCCGCGGCCGACGATGCCGTCGGCGGTCAGCCCCCTGTCGTCCTGGAAGGCGCGTACGGCGGTTTCGGTGCCGGAGCCGAAGTCGCCGGCGTCGTCGCCGGCGAGGCCGTAGCCGCGCTTCGTCAGCATGCACTGCACCTGCAGGACGCGTCTGCCGGTGTCGCCCCGGCGGGTGCGGCCGTTGCCGAGGTAGTGGGTGCAGTCGGTGTTCCAGGGCGCGGTGGCGGGTTCCGCGGCGGGGCTGCTCGGCGCCGGGGCCGACGTGGGGCCGGCGGCACCGGATCCGGTCGGCGGGGCGATGGGGACGGCCGTACGGCCGTCGGAGGAGGAGGGGGAAGGGGAGGGGGTGGCGAGGGGGCCGGAGGCCTCGTCGGTGGAGCCGTCGGGGCGGGCCGCGCTGCCGCCCCGGGCGGACGTGCCGCCGCGGGCGTCGCGGGAGGGGGAGGAGCCGGAGCCGCCGGAAGCCGCGCCGGGACCGCCGGGGCCGGTCGCGGCCGGTCCGGGGGAGTCGGCCGTGGCGGGGGAGTCCTGGCCGGTGAGGGCGTAGACGCCCGCGACGGTCAGACCGAGGACGAGGGCGGCGGCGCCGGCCAGCAGCGGCTTGCGGCGCCGACCGCCGGGCGGACCTGTCGCCGCGGACGGAGACGGCGTCGGCTCCGCGGGCGGAGAGGGAGGAGAGGGCGGAGAGGCTGGGGAGGAAGGGGAGGCTGGGGAGGCCGGCGGTGGGGCCGGGCGGCCTAAGCGGGCCCTGCGGTCGACCGGGAGGCGGAACAGCGTCTCGTACGCCCGCTGCCGGGCCAGGACCCTGCCGCCCAGCGGGTCGGGCCAGCCGGGCGGGCCGGCGTGCCGTGCGGCCGTCCGCAGGATCTCCGCCGGGGCGGGGCGCCGCTCGGGCTCCTTGGCCAGGCAGGCCGTCAGCAGCGAGCCGAGCGCCGGGTCCGCCGACGAGATCGCGTCGAGCAGCTCCCGGTCGGGTTCCTCGAAGGCGACCCGGTGCATGACGTCGACACCGGTGCCGTCGCCGAACGGGGCCCGCCCGGACGCGGCGAACACCAGCGTCCCCGCCAGCGAGAACACGTCCGACGCCGGGGTGGAGCGGCCCGTCCTGAGATGCTCCGGCGACATGTAGGCGGGGGTGCCGACCCGGTTGCCCGTGCCGGTGATCGCACTGGCCTCCGCCGCCCTGGAGATGCCGAAGTCGATGACGTGCGCGCCGCGGAGGGTGAGCAGGACGTTGGACGGTTTGAGGTCGCGGTGCACGATCCCGGCGGCGGCGAGTTCGCCCAGGGCCCGCGCGAGGTGCTCCGCCACCTGCCAGACCGTGGCGGGGGCGAGCGCGCCGTCCTCCCGCACGGCCTGCGCGAGGTCCGGACCGGGCAGGAACTCGGTGGCCATCCACAGCAGTTCGTCCCGGAAACCGGTGCCGCACAGCTTCGGCGCGTGCGGGGTGCGCAGCCTGGCGTGCACGGCCGCCTCCCGTTCGAACCGGCGCCGGAACCGGGGGTCCTCCGCGTACTCCGGCCGGATCACCTTCAGGGCGACCAGGCCGGGGCTGTCGTCGACGGGGCGTGCCAGATAGACGCGCCCCATGCCGCCGCTGCCCAGCCGTGCCAACGGCACGTAGGGGCCCACCTGTCCGGGATCGTCCGGACGCAGGGGGGAGGTGCCCGCCCGCCGCAGCGCGGCGGCCTCGCTCGCCGCCGGGTCCGATGGCGACGGCCGCTGATCCGACACGTGTGCTCCCCCCATGGGTGTTCGACGCAAGTCAGTTCGCCTTGACGGAAAGTGAAGAGGTTAATGCAGCGCGGGACGGGATTCGCCTTGTCCGGCACGACCCGCCGCCGTCGATCGCCGTCGACCGCGCGATCGTCTTCGGCGGCCGTTGTCCGCCGCCGCCGGCCGACGGCGACGGCCGCGGCCCGGACCGGTGCCGGACGGGGTGCCCTGCGCCGGCCGGCGGTGATGCCGTTCGGGGACGGTGACCGGCGGCGGCCGCGGCGTTCGGGCGGGCACGCCGCGGGGCACCGGTGCGGCTCCGGAGCACGACCGTGGCGGACACGGCGCGGTGGCCGCCCCGCCGGCCTCCCCGCGCGCGGCGCACGGCGGGAGTTGCAGCGGGTGCGGGAGGGGCGTTCCCTGGAAGGGTCAGCGGGAGTCAGAGCGCCCGGGGCTGCGCGACGGACCGAGGGGCCGCCGACGCGTGCCCGCGAGGGCCCGGTCGGGCGGTCCGCCGCCACCCGCCGCCACCCGGCGCTCGTCGCGGAGGTGAGCCAGGTGAAAGCCGTCGTCTACGAGAAGCCTTTCAGCGTCACCGTCAGGGACGTCGAGGACCCGCGGATCCAGCACCCGAACGACGTGCTGGTACGCGTCACGTCCTCCGCCATCTGCGGTTCCGACCTGCACATGTACGAGGGCCGGACCACGGCCGAGGCGGGCATCGTGTTCGGGCACGAGAACCTCGGCATCGTCGAGGAGGTCGGCTCGGGCGTGACCTCCCTGTCCGAGGGCGACCGGGTCGTCATGCCGTTCAACGTGGCCTGCGGATTCTGCAAGAACTGCCTCGCCGGGAAGACCGGCTTCTGCCTGACGGTCAATCCCGGCTTCGCCGGCGGCGCCTACGGCTACGTGGCCATGGGGCCGTACACCGGCGGGCAGGCCGAGCGGCTGCGGGTGCCGTACGCCGACTTCAACTGTCTGAAGCTGCCGCCGGGCGACGCGTTCGAGACCGATTTCGTGCTGCTCGCCGACATCTTCCCGACCGGCTACCACGGGTGTGAACTCGCCCGGGTGTCCCCCGGCGAGAGCGTGGCCGTCTTCGGCGCCGGCCCGGTCGGGCTGATGGCCGCGTACTCCGCGATGCTGCGCGGCGCGGCGAAGGTGTTCTGCGTCGACCGGGTGCCCGAGCGGCTCGCCAAGGCCGAGGAGATCGGGGTCGTCCCGATCGACTTCACCCAGGGCGATCCGGCCGAGCAGATCAAGGAGCAGACCGGCGGCGAGGGGACCGACAAGGGCGTCGACGCCGTCGGCTACCAGGCCCAGGCGCACGACGCGAGCCACGAGGAACCCGCCGTCGTCCTGAACACCCTGGTGGAGACGGTGCGGCCGACGGGCATGCTCGGCGTGCCGGGTCTGTACGTGCCGTCCGACCCGGGCGCGCCCGACGAGCACGCCAAGCGCGGCCAGCTGCTGGTCTCCATCGGCAGGATGTTCGAGAAGGGCCAGCAGGTGGGCACCGGCCAGTGCAACGTCAAGCAGTACAACCGCCAGCTGCGCGACATGATCGTCGCGGAGCGCGCCGAGCCCAGCTTCGTGGTCTCCCACGAGGTGCCGCTGGAGGAGGCGCCGAGGGCGTACGAGAAGTTCGACCAGCGGGTCGAGGGCTACACCAAGGTCGTCCTGCACCCCGGTCACACGCTCGCCGCGTAGCACCGGGCGGGACGCCGTACGGCTGACGCACGGCCGCAGGCCTGCCGGGGACGAGGGCGGACCGGCGGCCGCGCGCCGGCCGGGGGCCCGCGACGCGCTCCCGCGCGGGGACCGGCGGCCGCCTCAGGCGGTCGCGATGGGCCGCAGCGTGAGGGGCGCGATCCTGCCCTCCAGCATCGCGCCCAGACCCTGGGCGGCGCAGATGTCGGGCCGCTCGGCGATGTGCACCGGCATGCCGGTGGCCTCGCGGAGCATCTGGTCGAAGCCGGGCAGCAGGGCGGAGCCGCCGACCATCATGATCCCGCGGTCGGCCAGGTCGGCCACCAGGTCCGGGGGGCAGTCCCGCAGCACCCGCCCGATGCCGTCCAGGACGGCGGTCAGCGGGGTCTCGATGGCGTCCCGCACGGCCGCGGTGTCGACCCGCACGGACCGGGCCAGGCCGGTGGCCACGTCCCGGCCGTGGATCTCCGTGGAGGTGGGGCCGTCCGCGGTCAGACCGTTGCCGGACAGGGCCAGCTGGAGCGGCCGGACGGACTGGCTGGGGAGCATCAGCTCGTGCTCGTGGCGCAGGTGCTGGACGATCGCGTGGTCCACGGCCTCGCCGCCCACGGGGACGCGTTCGGCGGTCACGATCGAGCCGAGGGAGAGCACGGCCACCTGGGTGGCGGCCGCCCCGCACACCATGATCATGGTGGCTTCGGGCCGTTCCACCGGCAGCCCGCAGCCGACGGCGGCGGCGATGAGGGTGTCGACGAGCTCGACGCGCCGGGCGCCGAGCCCGACGAGCGTCTCGACGGCCGCGCGCTGGGCCAGCGGGTCGGCGTCGTGCGGGGTGCAGGCGGCGGCCCGCAGGAACGGCCTGCGGCGCAGCTGACGGCGGACCTTGTCGCCGATCAGGTGCCGCAACATGCGCTGTGCCATCTCGATGTCGACGACCGTGCCGCCGGAGACCGGGCGGGCGACGCGGATGTAGTGCGGGGTGCGGCCGATCATCCTCTCGGCGAACTCGCCGACCGCGATCAGCGCGCCGGTGCGGGTGTTCACGGCGGCGGCGGACGGCTGGTCGACGACGAGGCCGGCCCCCTTGACGTACACCCGCGTCCGCGCCGCACCGAGGTCGACGGCGAAGTGGCAGCGGCGCAACTGCTCCAGACTGGTGGTCATGGAAGGTCCTCCCGAGAGCACAGGCCGTGGCGGCCGGGCCTTCATGAGAAGGCCGCCGGGTGGTGACCCTCCTTCGCATCGTGCGGGGACGGGAGGGCGGACGCCCGCTGGAGGGGGCCGGGCGGGGAGGGGAGCCGCCGAACGGGGGGATCGCCTCCGCCGGGTGACGGGTGACGGGTGACGGGTGACGGGTGACGGGTGCCAGGTGCCGGGTTACGGGCGCCGGGCGACCGCCCGTTTCCCCGGCCCGGTCCGCACGGGAGGCCTACCGGGCGCGCGCCGCCTCCAGCAGCTCCGTCAGGGACCGGACGGTCGCCCGGCACCCGGCGGCCCGCAGCTCCTGCTCCACGGTCGGACTGCGCGCGAGGCCGACGAACCGCAGCCCCGCCCGCTGGGCGGCGGTCAGCTCCGCCACCGTGGCCCCGACCAGCACGCCGGCCGCCGCCCCGACGTCCAGGGCCCGCAGGGCCTCCAGCAGGCCCGCGGGGTCCGGCATCAGCGGCGCCGGACGCGGACCGCGCCCGTGGACGCCGTCCAGCGGCAGCCGGTACGGCTCCACGTAGCGGCGTACGGCCTCCTCGCACACGTCCGTCACCACGGCCACCCGGCGGCCCGACTCGTGCAGCGCGCGCACCAGGGCGACGAAGTGGTGGGTGGTCGGCGCGTGCGGGACGGCCGCCAGTTCGACTTCGTCCAGGCGGGCCCGCAGCAGGGGTTCGAGCGGGCCGCGGGCGTGCGCGCGCAGCACGTCCAGGGGGTGCGCCGGCGCGTCCCGCACCGCCGGGGCGGGGTCCGTCGGCGCGTCCCGCGGGCCCCGCCCGGCGGCGGCGACCGCCAGCAGCTCCAGCGCGGCCCCGCGCGCCGTCGGCGCCGTGAACAGCCGGGCCACCGGACCGTCGAAGCCGAGCAGCACGGCGTCGGCGCCGGCCAGGAGGCCGGCCGGTGAGGACGCGTCCGCCGGGGCCGGCCGCGGCGGGGCGGGCGGCGGCGCCCACTCCGGGGCCAGCCGCACCGCGCAGCGCACCGCGAGCCCCGGCACCGGCCACCCGCCCAGCTGCGCCTCCAGCGCGCGCTGCGCCCCGGCCGCACGGCGCGGCGAGTGGTGCCGGGTGATCTGCGGCGCGGCCCGGAGCAGGTGGGCGAGGAGCCGGTCCGCGACCCCCGTGGTCCCCGCCCGCACGAAGGCCACCGGGTCCTCCACCCGCCAGGTCAGTTCGGCGGTCCCCACGAACTCGCCCTTGCCGGAACCGGGCAGCGACACCGCGCGGGTGGCCTGCCGCGGCGTGAGGTCGACCTCGTAGTACGTCAACGGCCGCGGCAGGTGCGCGGCGTGCGGGTCGGCCGGGTCCAGGAGGGCGAGCGGGCGTCCGGGTGCCAGGTGCACGACGGCGGACCGGCCCGGCACGGGCGCGCCCGGCCGGTCGGCGTCCCCGGCGATGAAGGGGCCGCGCACCAGGTCCGGCTCCTCCTCGGCGCGCGGCGCGGGCAGCGGGCAGTACCAGGCGAGCGGCGGGGCGTCGGGGGCGTCCCCGTGCAGCGGGCGGAAGCGGTGCGGTCCGGCGGCGGCGGAGCTGCCGGCGAACGCCTCGTAGAGGGCGGGCGGGACGAGCACCAGCACCGGGGCGGACCCCTGCGGGGGCGGGGGCGGGGGCGCGGTCCGGCGCCCGTCCTCGAAGGTCACCCGAAGCCGCGGCGCCGCCGCCCGGCCGGTCAGGGGTCCGGGCAGCCAGCGAAGGGCCGCGGCCAGCACCGGCAGCAGGAAGACGCCGGGGGCGACGCGGACGCGGTAGCCGTCGGGCCGCACCAGCACCTCGTACTGCTGCGGGGCCAGGCCGCCGCGGGACAGGACCTGGTGCACGGCGTACTCGAGGCTGATCCGCGCCTCGGGGCGGGTGCCGAGGTCGGTGCCGGTCTCGAACAGCAGGGCCGGGCGGGCCGCCGCGCCCCGGCCGCCGTCCGGCCCGGCACCGGCGGGCTCCCGCCGCACGGCGTCGTCGGGGCCCGCGCCCAGTCGCCGTACGGTCTCCTCGGCGACCGTCGCGAACGCCGTCCCGCCGTCCCCGCCGCCGGTCCGGGCGCGGAACTCGCCCGCCGTGCGGCCCGCCCGCGCGTCGATGAGGCGGCCCGTCCGTTCCAGCAGGTCGCGGGTGCGGCCGCGCGCGGTGCGCGGGAGGGTCCGCGCGAGCAGTTCGCCGACGCCGGGGCGGAAGGCGTACGAGCCGGGCGGGCCCGGCGCCGCCGTGAGCAGGCCACTGAGGATCACCTCGGCGAGGTGCTGCGGGCGCGGGTCGCGCTCCACCGCGCGCTGGACCAGGCGCATCACCGGCACGGACGGGTCGGCCAGGGTCAGGTGACCGGCGAGGCGGAAGGCCTCCGGGGAGGCGGTGGCGCGGAACCGCAGGACCAGCTCCCGCGCGGGCAGGCGTGCCGGATCGGCCGCCGGGTCCCGCTCGGGCGGCGCCGGGGTCAGCCAGGCCGCCGCGCCCGGGACGCGCGCGCCGCCGGGGCCGGCCACCAGCGCCGCCCAGTGGGCGAGCCAGGGGGCGCCCGGCTCCAGGACCGGCAGGGCGACGGCGGCGGGGTGCGGCCGGCCGGCCTCGGGGTCGTACGGGGTGAAGGCCAGGGCGGTGGCCGGGGCCGCCGCGCCCGGGGAGGACAGCACGCCGGGCTCGGCCGGGAGGGCCGTGGTCGGCCACAGCCGCTCCGGCAGCGGCTGGACGACGGCCAGCGGCATTCGGGACGCCCAGTGCCGCAGCGCGGCGTACCAGCGGGTGCCCGCCGGGCCGGGCCGCCACTGCGGGCCCGTGCAGTCGCTGACGACCAGGGCGAGCGTCCGCCCGTCCGCCGGGTCGGGCACGTGCCGGGCCCGGCCGTCGGGACCGGCGGGGTGGAGCGTGACCGTGCGGAAGACGCCCGACTGGGCCAGCACCGTGTGCAGTTCCCGCACGAGCGGGCGCCAGACCGGCATGGTCGGACCGGTGTCGTGCACGAGGGCGAGGCGCAGCCAGCGCTCGCGCGCCGGGCGCAGCACGGGGAGCCAGACGTCCGGGTGCGCGCCGAGCCGGGCGATGCGGTCGGCCGTCGCCCGCTCGTCCAGGACGCGGGCGCGGGCCGCCGGCACCGTGCGTTTCAGCGGGCGCAGGGCGCGCTGGAGGGCGAGGGGGCGGGGGAGCATCGCCGGCGCGGGGGCGAGCAGGTGGGCGCCGCCGTCCCGCTCCCCGCCGTCCCGCTCGCCGGGGGGCGGCGGGGCCGCGGACGGCAGGTGCAGGGGGACGCGGGCGGCCGGGGCCGGGGGGTGCGGCGGGGGCGGCGGTGCGGCCGGGGGAGGGGCCGGGGCGGTGGCCCCGTCCCGGCGCGGCGGCGCGGGAGCGGGCGGCACGCCCTGCCCGGCGGGCCCCTTCCCCGGCCCCTCGCCGGCCGGACCGCCGTCCTGCGTCCGCGCGGCCAGCCACAGCAGTTCCGCCAGTTCGCGCGGGGTCGGCGGGGTCCCGGCGGCGGCCGTCAGGAGCGCGGCGAGCCGGCCGACGGCCGTGCCCCCGGGCCCCGGCGGGGCCCCGCCGGGCGCCGCCGGCGGGCCCTCAGAAGCCATCGCCGTCCGCCGTCGCGCTCAGGTACGGCATCAGCTCGTCCGCGAGGGCGTCGCGGGAGTCCGCGTCCAGGCCGGCGACGCCGGTGAGGTAGAGGGCGTTCAGCAGCTGGTCGGTGGCGAGTTCGCCGTCGGCGGCGCGGGCCAGGAAGCGGTCGATGAGGTGCTCCGCCTCGCCCGCCGGGGTGTCGAGGTGGGCACGGACGATCTCGGTGAGCTGCTCGTGGTCCGGGCGCCGCAGCCGCAGCCGGACACAGCGGCGCAGGAAGGCGGGCGGGAACTCGCGCTCGCCGTTGCTGGTCAGCACCACGAAGGGGAAGGCCCGGCAGCGCACCCGGCCACGGGTGACCGCGACCGGCTCGTCCGTGCCGTCGGCGAGGACCTCGGCGGTGGTGCCGGGGCCGGACCGGCGTGCGGCGCGCATCAGTTCGGGGATCTCGTACTGCCCCTCCTCCAGCACGTTCAGCAGGTCGTTGGGCAGGTCCAGGTCGCTCTTGTCGATCTCGTCGACGAGGAGCACGCGGGGGCGGGCGTGGGGGAGCAGGGCCGTGCCGAGGGGGCCGAGGCGCAGGTGCTCCTCGACGTCGGCGCCCGCGGGCGGACCGCCGCCCGGCCCGCCGGTCCCCCACGCCCCCGTTCCGGACGCCCCGGTCTCCGAGGCACCCGCCCCGGACACCTCCGCCCCGGACGCGCCCGCCCCGGCCCCGGGCGCTCCCGTCCCGGGCGCTCCCGTCTCGGGCGCCCTGGCCCCCGCCCACCACGGCACCGCCCGCCGCGCCGCGTACAGCCGGGACAGCGGGTCGTACTGGTAGAGGCCGTCGGACAGCGTGGAGCGGCTGGTGATGTTCCAGCGCAGGACCGGGCCCAGCCGCAGTTCCCGCGCCACCGCGTAGGCCAGCGAGGACTTGCCGGTGCCGGGCGGGCCCGTGACCAGCAGCGGCCGGCGCAGCACCAGCGCGGCGTTGACGAGCTGGACGGTCTCGGGGGCGGCCACGTAGGTGCGGGCGCGGTGCGCGCGGTCGGGGGAGACGGCCGCCCCGTCGTCGCCGTCCCGCGGCGCGGGCAGGACGGGCCCGCCGTCGAACGCCCGCCAGGGCGGCGGGGCGGGCAGGTCGTCGATGCCGTCGTGCGGTGCGCTGTTCCCGGTGTAGACGGACCAGTGGGGCATGCGGGATCTCTCCGTGCGGTGGACTCGGCGTGGGGGGCGGGCGGGTCAGGCCACGGGGGATCGGACGTGCGCCCCCGTCCCGGCGTGCGGGTCGGTGAAGACGCGCGGGTCGTCCCACAGCAACTGGATGTCGCGCGCCCAGTGCTCGTCCTCGGCGTCGGCCTCCTCCCGCAACTGGAGGATCCTGCGCGGGAGTTCGGCCGGCGGTACGCCGGACACGCAACTGTCGAGCTGGTCCAGGAAGGTCTTGCCCGTGCAGTCGGCACCGCCCGCGCAGGGCTCCTCGGGGCCGCTGTCGCAGCCCTCCCGGGACCAGACGACCACCGGGGCGGGCGCGGTGAGCGTGGTGTCGAAGTGGGCCCGGGTGCGGGGCGCGGCCGGCGCGGTGGCGAACCCGGCGAGACAGGCGTCGGACTGCCGCAGCCGCACCCGCAGCCGGCGCGGCTCCTCGGACGTGCCGCACTCCACCCGGTGCACCTGGGCGCCGGGCGCGGAGTCGAGCCGGTTCCAGGCACGGGTCAGCTGGTGCCGGGCGGCCGCCCGCCGCCGCGCCTGGTCGGTGACCACGACGGGGTGCGCGCAGCCGAGCGGGGTGTCGTCGTCGGGCGCGCTCGCCCAGCGGTCCACGGGCAGGTCGATCCAGTCGCGGGGCAGCGCGAACGCGATCAGCTCGTCGCAGCCCGGCGTCAGATACCCGAACGCCGCCTCGATCCGGTCCTGGACGTAGGCGTGCAGCCGGGACCGCGGCACGGTGTCGGACCCCACAGGATGCCGACGGCCCCCGCTGTACGCCGACACCTCGACGCTGACCCGGCCGTCGCCCGCGCCGCTGTGCCGCAGGTCGACGAGGATGGGCGACCAGCGCGGCGCGGCGGGCGTCTCCACGGGTGCCCGGAACAGCGCCTCCACGTGCTCGGTGAAGCGGGCGACGGTGCCGGCCGCGTCCTCGCCGTCGATCTCGCACAGCACGAACAGTGCGGCCGAACGCAGCGAGTCGAAGCCCTCGCGCGGCGGTTCGGGGTCCAGCGGCCCGGCGGCGGCCCGGTAGAGCCGTACGGGGTCGCAGTCCAGGCCGGCGCGGACGGCCCGCTCGACCAGTTCCCGCAGCCGGGCGCGGTCGGCGGTGCGGTGGTCGGAGGTGGGGACGAGCCCGGCGAGGGCGGACCAGTAGCGGGCCATCACCTCGGTGGGCATCATCCGCCCGTTGCGCACCCCCTGCGCGCCGGCGGCGGCCGTGACCATGCCGACCACCTCACCGGTGTCGACGAGGGTGACCGCGGCCCCGCTGAACCCCGGTTCGAGCGGCTGCCCGTCCGGCTGCCAGGCCTCCAGCTGCATCCACTCCCGGTTGAGCAACTGCGGTGCGGTGACCCGGTACTCGGCCAGGGTGCCCTCGTCGAAGCCGAGCGGGAAGCCGTACACGACGAGCTTGCGCGGCCGGCTGCCGTACGCGGTGTCCACGGGCGCCAGCGCCGCCGGGGCGATGTCCACCTCGTGGTCCAGCTCCAGGACGGCGAGGTCGCCGGGGTCGGTGCTGCCGCCGCCCCAGCCGCCCTCGGCCACCACCCGTGCCGCGACGGGCGCGGAGCCGGGCCGCTCCGTGAAGGTCACCGCCAGCTCCCCGGCCGGCCCCTCGTGGACGACGTGGGCACAGGTGAGGACCGTGCGCGGGGTGACCAGGAAACCCGCCCCGACGACCTGCCCGGCGCACTCGATCCGGGCCTGCCACTCGGCGCTCCTCATGAGGCGGGGAGGGACTCCGGCGGTGCGGCCGCCGGCACGACCGGCCGTGCGCCCTCGACCGGGTCCGGCCGCGCGGCCGTCGACGGGATCGGCCGCCCGGCCTCCGGCGCGCCCGGTCGCGCGCCCGCCGTTCCGACCGGCTCGGCGGTCCCCGGCGCGTCCTGTCGCGGCCGTTCCGCCGACGGGGACCAGGTCAGCCTGACGACCAGGTGCCCCTCCGCCGTGCCCTTGGCGATGATCGCGCCCGTCTCGGCCGCCAGCTTCACCCCGAACTCGATCTCCACGCCGTCGGGTCGCAGCGTGCCGTCGCGGAAGACCCGCAGCGCGGACGCCGCGGCCGAGCGCACGCCCTCCAGGGCGCCCTCGAAGGTGCGGGCCGCCTGCACGGTGCCGTCACCGCGGGCCACCAGCCGGGAACCGGGCCGCTGTTCCCCGACGGCCTCGACGGCGACCACGGCGCCGTCGTCCGTCGTGAACTCCACCACTGCTGCCATGACGCCCCCGTCGTGCTCGTCGAACCGCGGCTCCGTGCGGGGCCATTGTTACGGACGGTACGGGAGGTTGTCCCGTTCCCGCTCCCGCCGCCCGCCCGCCGCCGACGGAAACCCGCCACGCCGCCTCCGGCCTCCGCCACGCCGCCTCCGCCCCGCGGCCGGCACCCTCACGGCAGATCCGTGCGGACCACCCCCAGTTCCGCCAAGTCCTGTGGGCGGATGCGGAGTCGGCCGGCCGTCGCCTCGACCTCGCCGGGCGGCCGTTTCAGGATCGCGGCCGCCGCCTCCGGCGCGATGACCGAGAAGTAGCTGTCCGGGGCGGCCCAGGTCCGGCCGGGCGCGGCCAGGGCCAGCGCGCCCCCGGACCCGCCCTCGCCGATCACCAGCGTCGTGACGGGCGTCCGCGCGGTGGCCACCGCGCCGAACAGTTCGGCGATCGCCGCGCCCGCGCCCTGCCGCTCCGCCTCCGCGTCGTTGGCCGCGCCCGGCGTGTCCACCAGGGTCAGCACCGGGATGCCGAGCCGGTCCGCGAGGCGGACCAGCCGGGTGGCGGTGCGGTAGCCGGCGGGCCGGGTGGCGGTCCCGGTCTGGGCGGCGTAGGCGACGGTACGGCCCCGGTGCTCGCCGAAACCGCACAGCACGCCGTCCGGATCGGTGCCGCCGCAGCGGTCCCCGCCGATCGCGGCGCGCAGGGTGAAGTAGGCGTCCAGGTAGGCCTCGGCGCGCGGACGCTGGGGCGAGCGGGCGCGCCGGACGGCGTCCCAGCCGGTGGCCGGGAGGTCCTTCGCCCCCAGGGCGCGGGGGACCGGCGCGGGCTCCCCGGACGGGCGGGTCAGCAGCCGCAGCCACCGCGCCAGCGTCTCCCGCAGTGCCCCCGGCTCCACGACGGCGTCCGCGGAACCCGCCGCGACCTGCGCCTCGGCGGTGTACGCGGCGGGGTCGGCGTCCGGCGGCCGCACCCGCGACCCGGCGAAGCCGACCTGGGCGCCCGGCAGGGCGAGCACCACGTCGGCACCCGCGCCCAGGGTGGCCCAGCCGCCACCGGTCGTCGGATCGCGCAGCACGGCGATCTGCGCCAGCCCGGCCTGCCGGGTCAGCGCCGACTCCCTCGCCACGCGTTGGAGCTGGGTGAGGGCGATCATGCCCTCCTGCATCCGGGAGCCGCCGGTGGCGACCAGCGCGACGACCGGCAGCCGGTGGTCGCGGGCGTGGCGGTACGCCGCCTCCAGCCGGTCGCCGGTGCGTTCGCCCAGCGAGCCGCCCAGGAAGCCGAACTCGAAGGAGATCAGCACGGCCCGGGTGCCGCCGACGGCGCCGACGCCGCAGACCACGGACTCCGTCTCCCCGGTCCGCTCGGCGGCGCGGGCGCGCGAGGCGTCGTAGCCGGGCCAGCCCAGCGGCCCGTCGGGAGCGGACTCGCGCGCCGGGAGGGGGAGTTCGTCGAAGGAGCCGGAGGATTCCGGAGAGTCGGGGGCGTCGAGGACGAGGGCGAGGACCTCGCGTGCGGAGAGCCGGAGCGGGCCGCTCATGAGGGCAGCGCCCGCTTCATGATCTTCCCCATGTCGTTGCGGGGCAGCACGTCGAGGTAGCGCACCGTGCGGGGCCGCTTGTGCGGGGCGAGCCGCCGCGCCACATGGCCGGCCAACTCCTCCTCGCCGGGGGGCGACCGCCGGTCGACGGGCACGATCCACGCCACGATCCGCTCCCCGAGGTCGGCGTCCGGCTCCCCGGTGACGGCGGCCTCCCGCACGCCCGGATGTTCCAGCAGCGCGTTCTCGATCTCCCCGGCGCCGATCTTGTAACCGCCGCTCTTGATCAGGTCGGTGGCCTTGCGCCCCACGATCCGGACGTACCCGTCGGGGTCGCGCACCGCCATGTCCCCGGTCCGGAACCAGCCGTCGGCGGTGAACGCCGCGGCCGTGGCGTCCGGCCGGCCGAGGTAGCCGGTGAACAGGTTCGGCCCGCGCACCTGGATCTCCCCGACGCTCTCCCCGTCGTACGACGCGAGGGGCGTCCCGTCCTCCTCCACGAGCCGCAGCTCCACCCCCGGCAGCGGCACCCCGACCGTGCCCGCGCGGGGTGCGCCGTCGGCACGCACGGAGGTGTTCATCAGCGTCTCCGTCATGCCGTACCGCTCGATCACCCGCTGCCCGGTCGCGGCCGTGATGCGCTCGTGGTCGTGCACCGGCAGCGCGGCGGAGCCGGAGACGAGCAGCCGGGCCCGGCCGAGCGCCTCGGCGAGGCCGGGGTCGCCGGGGAGGGCCTCGGCGAGCCGGTGGTACATCGTCGGCACCCCGAACAGCATGGTGGCGCCGCTGTTCAGCTCCCGGGCCACCCCCTCCGGGGAGAACCGTCCCAGGTGCCGCACCGACCCCCCGCGCCGCAGCGGCCCCAGGACGCCCAGCACCAGCCCGTGCACGTGGAACAGCGGCAGCCCGTGCACCAGCACGTCCTCGCCGGTCCACCGCCAGGCGTCGGCGAGCGCGTCCAGCGTCGCCGCGACCGCCCGCCGGGGGACGACCGCGCCCTTGGGCGGGCCGGTGGTGCCGGAGGTGTAGACGACGAGCGCGGCGTCCTCGTCGTCCACGGACGCCCGGCCGGGGAGCCGGCCGCGCGCCCGCACGTCCACCTCGACACGCGGCACGTCGCCCACGACGGGGGGCAGTTCGTCCCCGGGCGCGGCCAGGAGGAGCGCGGGCGCGCTGTCGGACAGGATGTGCCCGAGCTCCCCCTCCCCGGACTTCGGGTTGAGCGGCACCACCGGCACCCCGGCCTCCAGCGCCGCCACGACGGCCACGGCCGTCTCCGCCGAGGGCGTCGCCCACACGGCGACCCGCGCGCCGCCGCCCGGCAGCCGCTCGGCCAGGGCACCCGCCGCACCGGCGAGTTCGGCGTACGTCAGGGACCGGTCGCCGAACCGCAGGGCCGCGCGGCCGGACGGCGGACCGGACGACGGGTCCGACAGGACCGGGAAGAGAGAGGACACCGGAACACTCCTCGGGCAGGGGACGACAGGCTTGTTCCTACCTCATGACCGGCCCGGCCAGTCGCCCCCGGAGGTTGACGCCCGTCACGTCCGCTTCCGGAGGACGGCACGGGCGGGCCCTCCACGCGGTCCCGGACGGCGTCGCGGGCCGCCGCTCCCCGGGCTCCGCTGCCGGGCTCCCCAGCGAGGGAGGACCGAACGGGTTGCGGTGATCGCAGGGGTGGTGGTTAGCCTGCGGGGCCGTGCCCGCCAGGAGAATGGAGTCCCGCCGTGCCCCGAGTCGCCCTCGTCACCTACGACCCCCGGCCGGAGCCCAGCAAGGACCGCGACCTGCCGGTCCTGGTACGGGCGCTGGAGGAGGCCGGGGCCGAGGCGGAGGCCGTGTGCTGGGACGACGCCGACGCCGACTGGGCCTCCTACGACCTCGCCCTGATCCGCTCCACCTGGGACTACAGCTGGCGCGCGGCCGAGTTCACGGCGTGGGCGGAGCGCTGCGCCGGGGTGACCCGGCTGGCCAACCCGGCCGCCGTCGTGCGCTGGAACACCGACAAGCGCTACCTCGGCGAGCTCGCGGCGGCCGGCACCCCCGTCGTCCCCACCCGCTACCTCGCCCCCGGCGACCCGGCCGACCTCCCCGGCGACCACGAGTACGTCGTCAAGCCCACCTCGGGCGCCGGCGCCCGCTACGCCGCCCGCTACACCCCCGACCAGCACGAGACCGCCGTACGCCAGCTCGCGCGCATGCACGAGGAGGGGCTGACGGCGATGGTGCAGCCGTACGCGCGCAGCATCGACACGGCGGGGGAGCGGGCCCTGCAGTTCTTCGGGGGACGCCTGCTGCACGCCAGCCGCAAGCGGGCCGTGCTCGCGCCCGGGACCGCGTTCGACGCGGTCAAGGTCGCGCATCCGGGGCTGGAGCGGTGGACCCCGACGGCGGCCGAACTCGACGTGGCCGAGCGGGCGCTGGCCGCCGTACCGGGCGCGCCCGAGCTGCTGTACGCGCGGGTCGACCTGGTGGACGGCGACGACGGCCGGCCGCGGGTGATGGAGCTGGAACTGGTGGAACCGAACCTCTTCCTGTTCCTGCACCCGGGGTCGGTGCCGCGCGTGGTGGAGGCGGTCCTCCAGGCGGCCGCCCCCGCCGCCGGCCGGGGCCCCCGCGGGGTCACCCCCGCACCGCCGTCCGCTGCAGCAGCCCCCAGGTGAACTCGGCGACCGCCTCCCGCCGCACCCCCTCCCCGTCCGGTGCCGTGAGGGCCAGGGCCCAGCGGGTGGGGGCCGAGCCCTCCAGGGGGCGGGCGGGGGCGAAGGCGCGGGCGGCCTCGTCGACGGTGCAGGACCAGGGAGCGAGGTCGTCGAGGGTGCGCAGGACGGGGGCCGGGGCGCCGGGCGCGCGGACGAGCCACTCGTTCCAGACGGCGCCGCCCGGGGCGAGGAGCACCTCGAAGCGCAGGGTGGGCCACAGGGGCAGCGGCCACCGCCACGCCTCGCAGTCCAGGTCGCCGATCCGGCGCGCCGAGCGCGACTCGGGGGCGCCGAGGACGGAGCGGTACCGGGCGGCGGCGCCCCCGCCGCGCGGCGAGCGGACCATCGCCTGCCAGCGCTTGTGGGCCTCCCGCAGGTCGGCTGAGGAGGCGCCCAGTTCGCGGCGGGCGTCGTCCACCAGCCCGGGGTTGTGGTCGGCCATGCGGCGCAGCAGCACCAGCGGGAAGTCGGCGGGGGTGAAGGGGCGGCCGGCGGGGCGCGTGTCGGACGGCATGCGGTCCATCGTCGCCCACGGGGCGGCGGGACCGCCCGCCCGCCGGGTCGCGGGACCGCCCGCGCACCGGCGGTGTTCGGTATCCCGGCCCCGGCCATTGCCGGGCGGCTCGCTGTGTGACTAGCCTGTGTTCGTCATGCCGATCGTCTGTTGAGATTTCGAACACAGGCCTGAGACGAACCAAGGGAGGGGGCCGGCCGTGGGACGACTCGTGCCCGCCGTTACCCGGGCTCTCGACATCCTCGAGCTCTTCCTCGACGGGGACGGCACGCTCTCCGCCCCCGACATCGTGCGCCGGCTCCAACTGCCGCGCACCACCGTGCACGAGCTGGTCACCACGCTCGCCGCCCGGTCGTACATCGTCACCGTCCCCGGGCAGCCCGGACGCTACCGCCTCGGCGTGCGGCCGTACCAGCTCGGCAGCCGGTACGCCGAGCAGCTCGACCTGGCCGCCGAGGGCCAGCTGGTGGCCCGGACCGTCGCCGAGACCTGCGACGAGACGGTCCACGTGGCGATCCTGGAGGGCACGGACGTCATCTACATCGCGAAGGTCGACTCCACCCACGCCGTGCGCATGGTGTCGGCGGCGGGCCGGCGCCTGCCCGCGCACTGCACCTCCGTCGGCAAGATGCTGCTCGCCTCCCTCCCCGACGCCGAGCTGACCGCGCGGATCCCCGACGACGCCGACCTGGCCGCCATGACGCCCAACAGCATCACCGATCCCGGCGCCCTGCGGGAGGCCCTGGCGGAGATCCGGGAGCGGGGCGTCGCGGTCGAGAGCCGCGAGTCGAACCCCGACGTCAGCTGCGTGGCGGCCCCGGTGCGCGACCGCACCGGCCGGGTGGTGGCCGCGCTGTCGATCTCCGTGCCCATGATCCGCTGGAGCGACGGGCGCCGCGTCGAACTGGAGCAGCTCGCCGCCAAGGGCGCGGCCGAACTGTCCGAGCAGCTCGGCTACCGGAGCGCGGCATGACGCACACGTTCGACGTCGCCGTCCGCGCGGAGGCCGCCCTCGGCGAGGGCCCGACCTGGGACCCGGCCGCCGGCCGCCTCCTGTGGCTCGACATCCTCGGCTCGCGCCTGCACACCTACGACCCCTCGACGGACCGCCGCACGGTGCGCGTCACCGACCAGCACGTGGGCGCGGCCAAGCCCCGCGCGGGCGGCGGTCTGGTCCTCAACCTCCGTGACGGCGTGGGCCTGCTGGACGAGGACGGCGGCTTCCGCTGGCTCCGCCGCGAGCCGGTCCCCGGCCGCCGCGCCAACGACGCGGCCGTCGCACCGGACGGCTCGCTCTGGGCCGGCACGATGCGCTACGACGAGGCGCCGGGCGGGGGGTCCCTGTCCCGGATCACCGGGGACGGCTCGGCCTCCGTGGTCCTCGACGACGTCGCGGTGAGCAACGGGACGGGCTGGAGCCCCTGCGGCACGCTGATGTACTACATCGACTCCCCGACCCGCCGCGTCGACGTCTTCGACCACGCCGAGGGCCGGGTGACGAACCGTCGCCCCTTCGCCGTGGTCGAGGAGGGCGCGGGCTTCCCCGACGGGCTGACGGTCGACGCGGACGGATGCGTGTGGGTGGCCCTGTGGGACGGCGCGGCGGTGCGCCGGTACACCCCGGCGGGCACGCTGGACCGGGAGATACGCTTCCCGGTCCCCCGCGTGACGGCCTGCGCGTTCGGCGGCCCCGGTCTGACCGACCTGTACGTCACCACGGCCCGCGTGGGCCTGACGTCGCCCCACCCCCTGGCGGGTTCGCTCCTGGTCGTCCCCGGCGCGGGCCAGGGCGTTCCCCTGCCGGCGTTCGACGGCTGAGACGGGGGGCGGACCCGGTCCCGCCCCACCCCCCGCCCCCGCCCCCGCCCCCGCCGCCGGTCGTCCCAGGAGGACCGGCGACGGGACCGGGGCCGAGACCGGGTCCTGGAGCGGGCCCGGCGACGGGGCCGGGACCGGGTCCGGGAGTCGTGCCGGGCCCGTCGGTCAGCCCTGTCGGTCAGCCCCGTCGGTCAGCCCTGTCGGTCAGCCCCGTCGGTCAGCCCCGTCGGTCGGCCCCGTCGGTCGGCCCCGTCGGGCCGGCCCCGTCGGTCGGACGGGCCCCGTTCCCGGTCCTCCCGCGGGTGGTCCGGGGTCACCCCGCCGCGGTACCGGCGGCCTCCAGCCCTCGCAGGATCTCCCGTTCCGCGTCGGTCAGCGGCGGCCCCGCCGCCGCCCGCAGGGCCGGACCGCTCAGGGTCGCCAGCAGCGCCGACGGGTGCAGCAGCCGCTGCGGCCCCGCCGTCAGGCTCGTGACGTCCCACAGGGCCGCCGCCGCGGCGTACGACCCCGTGGCCGTCCGCATCACCCGCCGGGTGAACCGGGTGACCAGCCGGTCCGCGAGGGTGGGGGACCCGCCCCGCGTCCCGGGGAACCACACGTCCTGGCTGACGGCCATCGTCCAGGCCGCCTCGACCGACGCCGCGGCCCCCCGCTGCACCCGCCGCGCGAGCCCCGCCGTGCCGGTGCCGCCGGCCTGCCGCAGCTCGCGGCTCAGCACCCGCGCGCCGAGCGCGGCCACGGACATGCCCTGGCCGTAGGCGGGGTTGAAGGTGGCGAGCGCGTCGCCGAGGACGACGAACCGCTCGGGCCACTCCCGCGCCTTCTCCAGGTACCGCCGGTGGTTGCTGGTGCTGCGGCTGACGTGGATGTCGGTGAGCGGCTCGG
Organism: Streptomyces sp. NPDC031554; assembly: GCF_055580685.1. NCBI lineage: Bacteria > Bacillati > Actinomycetota > Actinomycetes > Kitasatosporales > Streptomycetaceae > Streptomyces > Streptomyces sp. NPDC031554. The sequence goes on from NZ_JBVIKX010000014.1 coordinate 37,425, forward strand.
CGCCCGCGATCAGCCGTCCCACGAGGGGGTGCGGCAGATCGCGCGTGTACCGCAGGAACCCGTCGGGGTCGGACGGCGGTTCGCCCCCGCCCCGCGTCCCGGCGAGGCTCACCATCCACCGGTCGCCCTCGATGGGGAGCACCATGCCGCTGCGTCCGGGCAGCCCCCGGTAGGGGTCGGCCTGGATGATGGCGAGCGGGAACCGCCCGGCCCCTTCGGGGGTGCGGTAGATGCGCGTGGCGTTGACCAGGCCCGCGTCGACCGTCTTCTCCCGGATGCCGGAGATCCCCAGTTCCCCCAGCCAGGTGACGACCCGCGAACCGCGGCCGCCCGCCTCGACCACGAAGTCGGCGTCGATCACCTCGTCCCCGTCGGGAGCGGCGACCCGCACGCCGGTGACGCGCCGCGCGTCGCCCGTCAGGCCGAGCACCCGGCCCTTGCGGATCCGGGCCCCGGTGTGGGCCGGTACGGCGTCCCGGACCGCCCAGTCGAGCAGGGCCCGGCTGCAGGTGATCATCCGCGGCCCCTCGTGGCGCCAGCGCCGGAACCAGCCCTCGGGCGTGAGGGCGACCATGCCGGAGCTGAGGGATATCTCGCGGGCCCCGGCGGCCAGCAGGTGCTTGCGCATGTCGACGCCCGGCACGAGGTCCTCCATGGCGGCGAGTCCGCCGGCCATGAGGAGATGGGCGTGCCGGCCCTGCGGCAGGCCCCTGCGGTGTTCGGGTCCGTCGGGCAGGTCGTCCCGTTCCAGCACGATCACTTCGTCCACGACGGTGGACAGGGCCGCCGCGGCCAGCATGCCGGCCAGGCCGGCACCGATGACGACAGCTCTACTGGACATGGGGCTCCTCGTACTCGGCCGCGAAGGCACACAGGGCGGACGGGGCGGACAGGACGGACGGACCCGGCGCGGCGGGCGCGGCGGGCACGACGGGCACGGTGGGCGTCTTCGGTGGGGCAGGTCTCATGAAGGCGGACATTCGGCCACCGCGGGCCCGGCCGCGCGGCCCGTGCGCCGCGAAGGGACCCGCCCACCAGGCCGTTCGGCCGCGCGGGCTCGCCGCCGCGCCCGGCATTCAGCCATGGAAGGCTTTCACCGTACCTTCACCGGCCGTGTCCGGCACCGGAGTTCGGGCCAGTTCCCGCGCCAGCTCCACCAGTCCGGCGGCGCCGGAGACCTCGGTGGCGTGCAGCCGGTGGGTGCTCGGCGCCGCGCACGGCGCCTCGCGCGCGGCGGCCCGCCGGGCGGCCTCGGCGAGCATGGCCGCCTCCGAGGCGACCCGCGCCTCGTGCGGACCGCGGCCCTCGGCGAGGGCCGCGGCGAGCGCCCGTGTCCGCACCCCGTCGTCGAAGTAGGGGGCGAGGGCGAGGAGCGCGTCGTGGATGGCGACCTCCCGCCAGTGCAGCCGCTCCTCGGGCAGCCGCCACCAGGACACGGGCGGCTTGGGGGCCACCGACACGAATCCCACGCGGGCCCACAGCGGCCGCAGCCGCCGGTGGTCCCGCAGCCCGCGCCCGTGGGCGACGGCCGCCGGCAGCAGCCGGGGCAGCACGTAGCCGGCGGAGCAGAGCAGGGCGCCGAGGGCGGCCATCGGCGGGGCGACGTCGGTGGACAGGAAGTCGAGGTCGTGACCGGTCCAACGGGCGACGACGGCCGTGTACTTGGCCAGCTGGAAGCCGATCAGGTCCAGCAGCGCGCCGACGAGGATCAGCAGCAGCCCGGTGCGCAGCAGGCCGGTGACCTCCCGGGCCCACTTCACGCACACCACGGCCATCGCGACGATGGCGGCGGTGTGCCCGAGCAGGTAGAGCACGATCATCTCGCGCATGTACGGCGTGTTCGCGTAGTAGGTGTCGAGGTCGGTGAGCCGCTCGGCGGGCGCGTCGGCCAGCGCGAAGAGCACCACCACGGCCACGACCAGCGGCCCGTACACGGCGGTGCCGAGCAGCACCTGCCGCCGTACCCGCTCGGGCGGCCCGCCCCGCCAGTGGGCGAGCAGGACCAGCAGCGAGCAGCTGTACGCCGAGAGCATGCCGTACGTCAGCGGGGCGCCGAAGTTGGGGATGCCGGTGAGGTCGTTGACGGCGGCCAGGGTGACCGGCGCGGAGCAGACGAAGACGAACGCGCCCAGGGTGATGGCGACGCAGGTGGAGACGGTGAGGGGGCGGGGCGCGGCCGAACGGGGCCGGCGGAACAGCACGGCGGCGGCGAGCAGGAGGACGGCGCCGGCCAGGTAGACGACGAGACTCACGCGGCCGGCCCCCGTTCGGCGGACACCGGCCGCGCGTGCGCCACGGTTCCCGTCGCGGTTCCCGGCGTACGAGTGGTCACGGTCCCCGTCGCGGTTCCCGGCGTACGAGTGGTCACGGTCCCCGTCGCGGTTCCCGGCGCGCGAGTGGTCACGGTCCCGGCCACGCCCTCCGGCGCGGCGGTGCGGACGAGCGGTCCGCCGGCCAGCGCGTCGGCGATGCGCACCAGCGCGTCCGGGTCCGGCGCCCGATCCAGGAACCAGGCGGACTCCCCGGCGGGACGGCCGCCACCGCCGTCCGGCCCGGCGTGCGCCTCCTGCCGCACGGCCGCCGCGATGACGGTCGCCCAGGCCGTCGCGGCGGCCCGCCCGGCGTCGCCGGTACGGCGCAGGGCGGCCTCCAGCGTCGTGTCGTACAGCTCGCGGTCGACGTAGGCGTCCAGGTGGGTCAGCGCGTTGTGGATGCTGGTCCGGCGCCACACCAGCCGGGTGGCCGGCCGGGCCCAGCACGGCCGGGGCAGCCGCAGGGAGTGGCGGGTGAGGACGCCGTCCAGTTCGCGCTCCAGGGGTGCGAGACGGGCGTAGGTGCGCAGGGTCCGCCGCCGTTCCGTCAGCCGGGGCCCGGCGAGCGGGACGAGGACGCCGACGACCGTCATGACCGCGCCGAGTCCGGCCGCCGCCGGGGAGGCGTCGGTGACCAGGGCGGACCAGTCGTGGCCGGTCCAGCGGGCGGCCACGGCGGCGAGCCTGGCCAGGCTGTACACGACCCCGCACAGCGAGCCGAGGCCCAGCGTCACCAGGCCCGCTCGCAGCCAGCCCCGTACCTCGCGGGCCCAGCGCAGGGCGGACACGGTGGTGACGCCGACGGCGGCGAGGTGCCCGAGCAGGTAGAGCACGATCATCTCGCGGACGAAGGGGGTGTTCGCGTAGTAGGTGTCCAGGTCGACGCGCCGCTCCACCGGCGCGTCGCCCAGGACGAACATCGTGACGATGCCGAGGACGACCAGCGTGTACGCCAGGATCCAGCGGCGGGCCGTCCGGCGCACCCGCGGTCCGCCCCGCCAGTGCACGATCAGCACCTGGGAGGCGGCGCTGTACCCGGTGATCGCGGCGTACGTCAGCGGCGCGGCCAGGTTGGGGGTCGCGGCGGCCCGGTTGACGGCGCCGACCGTGGGCGGGGCCCCGAGGAGGAAGCAGAGCCCGGCCAGGCCGAGCACCGCGCAGATGGACCGCAGGTAGGGGTCGTGCCGGTGGCGCAGCAGGTCGGGGGCCCGCACGAGCAGGCCGGTCCACAGGGCGGCGGCGCTGACGTAGTGGGGCAGGCCGTTCATCCGCGGGTTCCGTTCATCCGCGCTTTCCGCTCATCTCCGGGTCCCGCGGTAGTTGAGGGCCGCGCCGATGCGTCCGGCGATGTCCTGGGTGTCGTCGCCGCGGTCGGCGTACACGGAGTCGGCGGACGCCTCCAGCCAGGTGCGCAGCCGACGGCCCATCAGCATGCCGAAGCGGTCGGCCTCCTGCTCGTCGGAGAGGGTGAAGTCGCTGCGCGCGGCGGCGGCCGGGGCGGCCCCGGGGACGGTGTCGGTGCGGCGCCGGTGCATGTGCCACACCTCGTGGCAGAAGATCACGATCTGGTGCCAGACGGCGGCCCGCTCGTCGACGACGACGTCGTCGTGGTGCGCGCCCTCCAGCCAGAGCCCGCTGGCGGTGTGCGGCGGGAACACCGCCCGGTGCACGACGATCTCGCGGCCCCGCCAGCGCGCGGCCGCCTCGACGACCGCGTCGAACAGGACCTCGGGTTCGGCCGGGACCGGCACCCGGATGGGAGCGATGAGGATGTCGGCGAGGCGACGCATCTCCCTGTTCGTACGCACGGTTCTCCCCGTGGCTGCGCGGGCTTTCGGTCCGTGCAATATGCCAAGACCTCCGCCGTTTCAGCTACCTCCGCCTTCGCGGGCGGGAGAATTCGGCGCGAACTCGGCCGGGAGGAAGCGGCTGTAACGGGTGAACGGGGTACGGCGCCCCGGAGCCGTTGGCCGAAAAGCTCCGGTGTCCGGCGCTCGCTCCCCCTGCCCCACCTGGGGCGGCTCGCCCTCCGACCGCGAGATCCGGCCTTTGTCGACGGGTGTGCGGGACCGGTGGAGACGGAGCGGAGAAGCCGCGCTCACCGGGCGCCTCCGGGCTCACCGGGCGCCTCCGCCCCGCCCGTGCCGGCCCCGCCCGCCCCGCCCGTGCCGCCCCGGGGCGGGTCCCTCCGGCCGGGGTGTCGGCCCGGCCGGCGTCCGTCGCGACGACATCCCCTCAGGCACCGCCCTCTCCGGCACCGCCCCGCGTGCCTCCGCCCCGCCCGTGCCGCCCCGGTCTACCGGAGGTCGCCCGTCGGGGCCCCGGGGCGGGTCCCTCCGGCCGGGGTGTCGGCCCGGCCGGCCTCCGCCGCGAGGACGCCCCCTTCCGCCGCCACCGCCCCTTCCGGCACCACCGCTTCCTCCCGTACCACCGCTTCCTCCCGTACCGCCCCCTCCGCCGTGGCCCGCTCCCGCACCGTCCGCTCCCGCTCCGCCGCCTCCCGTACCGCCCGTACCGTGTCCGGGTGCCGCAGCGCGCGCGACACCGCGCCGATGTCCCGCAGCAGGTCGGTCGTGTCGGCCTCGCCGCCGGTGTCGTGCTCCCGTCCGCGGCTCCTGGCGTCCGCCGCGTCCAGCACGGTCACCGCGGCGGCCAGCGCCTTCGCCCGCTCCGGCGGGAAGCCGAGGGAGAGCGCGGCGTCGTGGGACCGCCGTCGCAGGTCCTCGTCGACGAACCGGGCCAGTGACAGCAGCCCGTCGCGGATGAACGTCTCCCGGCGGATCAGCCGCAGTTCGGGCGCGGAGCGCAGGACGCGGGGGACACCGGTGCCGCCGACCGCCTTCATCAGCGCGTACAGCGGCCGCAGTTCGCGCACGGCGTCCCTGACCTGACGCCGGTCGTGCAGGTACTGGCCGGCGTGCGGAAGGATGAAGCCCACCGCGATCAGGATGGCGGACAGGCAGGCCAGCGGCGGCGCCACGGCCGTGCTCAGCCAGTCCAGGTTCCGCCCCGCCCAACGGCTCACCACGGCGGTCACCTTGGCCGCGTCGAAGACCAACTGCAGCGCGTAGCCCACGCCGAGGAACTTCAGCCCCCAGCGCAGCAGGGCGTCGAGTCCGTCGGCGCGCACCCAGTTCCAGATCAGCGCGTTGGTGACCAGCGTGGCCGTGGTGTGCGCGAGCAGGTAGAGCACGATCAGTTCGCGGGCGTACGGCGTGTTCGCGTAGTACGTGTCGAGGTCCCGCAGCCGCTCCTCGGGCATCTCCGCGAGGGCGAACAGCACCCACAGCGCGGCGATCACGGCGGCGTAGGTGCCCAGGACCCAGCGCATGGCGGAACGGGTGCGGGCGGAGCGGTCGGACAGGCCGTTGCGCCAGGTGATGATCAGCAGCAGGCACGAGCCGCAGAACGCGGTGAGCAGCGAGTACACCCAGGGTCCGGAGATGTTGGGCACGCCGGTGACCCGGTTGACCCAGGCGATCGTCGACGGCGCGACGAACACGAACACCGCGCAGGCCAGCAGCAGCAGGCCGCCGACCGCGCGCAGCAGCGGGTCGGTCCACAGCCGGATGATGCTGGGCAGTTTGATCGCCAGGGCGGCCGCGAGGATGCCGGCCGGGATCCACCAGAAGGAGGGGTAGAACTCGTTGACGAAGCTCGCCGGTGTCACGGCCGGCGGTTCGGCGAGCCGCGCCGCGGCGAGGAGCGGGCCGCTCACCGCCGCTCACCGCCCGCGCGCCCCCGGTAGCCCAGGGAGCGCTGCACGGGCTCCAGGGGGGCGGCGGTGCCGTCGCCGCCGAGCAGGGGCCGCAGGGTGGCGGCGAGCCGGTGCCCGAAGTCGTCGGCCTGGGACTCGTCCTGGGCGCGGGAACCGTCGCGGGCGGCGACCGTGAGGGCCGCGTCGCGCCACGCGGGCCGTACGGCGAGGGCGCGGGCGGCCGCCGGGCCGGCGGTGCGGTGGTCGTGTCCGGCGTGCAGGTGCCACAACTCGTGCCCGAGGATGACGAGTTGCTGCACCTCCTCGGCGCGTTCCTCCACGATGACGAGGTCGAAGTCCTCGAACTCGACCCACAGGCCGGTCACTTCGATCTCGTCGGGGAACCGCTCGAAGCGCAGTTCCACGGGCCGGCCGCCGCGCAGCGCGGCCATCTCCTCGCACAGCGCGCGGGCGATCTCGCGCACCCCGGCCGGCGTCCGGGGCCGGGCCCGCAGCGCGCCGGCCAGTTCGCCGGCCAGCCGGCGCATGGCGGTCCCGGTTCTCGCGCGCCGCAGCGCCGAGGCGATCCGGGCAGCCGCTCCGCGCACGCCCGCGTCGTCCATCCGCTCCCCTTTCCCACCGTCCCGCGGCAGCCGTTCCGAGGCTACGCGGCCGGACGTGTCCCCGTCACGGGGAACCGGGCACCGATCGGGCACGGCGCGGAAGGGGAGCGGGCGCGCGGCGGTACGGAAACGGGCGGAGGACGGGACCGGGGCGTCCCCTTGGCAGAAAGCGCTGTCATCCCTTCGCCCGGAGGTTGCCGTGAGTCCTGTCGGAACCATTGACGCGGGGGCGCATCGAACCTACGGTCCCGTTCGAAGTTACGGGCACAATTCGAAATGTCGAACAGTTAGGGCAGGGTATGGGACGACCTGGCCTGAGTCGCAGGCAACTTCTGGCCGCCGCCGGCGGGCTGACCGTCGCGGGCAGCTTCGGCTTCGCGGCGCTCGGCACCGGCGCCGACGCGCTCGCCTCCGGAGCCGACACCCGGGTGCGGTACTGGCACCTCTTCAGCGGCGGCGACGGGTACAACATGATCGCGATGCTGGACGCCTTCCGCGCGGACCACCCCGGCATCGACGTGAAGGACTCCACCCTCCAGTGGGGCAGCCCCTTCTACACCAAGCTCGCCATGGCCGCGGCGGGCAGCCGCGCACCGGACCTCGGCGTCATGCACATGGGCCGGGTCACCGGCTTCTCGCCCGGCCGCCTCCTGGACCCCTGGGACGTCGGGCTGCTCGCCGAGTACGGCGTGAAGGAGGCCGACTTCAACCCCGAGCTGTGGAAGCGCGCCGTCGTCGGCGGAAAGCTCTACGCCCTCCCGCTCGACATCCACGTCCAGCTCTGCTTCTACCGCAAGGACGTGCTGAGGAAGGCGGGCCTGCTCGGCACCGACGGGCGGATGGTGCCCGTGACGTCCACCGACGAGTGGTTCGACGTGCTGAAGGAGGCCAGGAAGGCCACGAAGAAGGGGCTGCAGACCATCGGCCTGTGGCTCAACGACCAGAACTTCCAGTGGTGGTTCTTCGTCGCCTTCTACACCCAGCTCGGCGGCACCTGGTTCGACGACGCCCGTACCGAGGTCACCTTCGACACCGACAAGGCCACGCGGGTCCTGGAGTTCCTGCGCCGCCACATCACCGACGGGTACGCCGACCCCGGCTTCGGCGGCGGCGCGGGCGCCGAACAGTTCGTCAACGGCGCCCCCTTCGCCTGGGAGGGCAACTGGTCGGTGCCGGTCTTCGACGCCGCGAAGATCGAGTACGGCGCCACCCCGCTGCCCCCCGTCTTCGGCAGGCCCGCCACCCACGCCGAGTCGCACGCCTTCGTCCTGCCGCACCAGTCGGGCCGCGGCGGCGCCACGAACGCGGCCGCCCACCGGCTCGCCGCCTACGTCGTCCGGCACGCCCGGCAGTGGGCGGCCGGCGGACACATCCCCGCCCACACCCCGACCCTCTCCACGGCCGCCTACCGAGAGCTGAGCCCGCAGAACGAGTACGTCTCCGCGATGGACCACCAGGCCACCGAACCGAAGGTGTGGTTCGCCGGGTCCACCGGCATCCTCGCCCAGCGCGTCGGCCCGGTCGTCGTCTCCTCGACGGTGGGCTCCGCCGGGCCGGCCGCCGCCGCCCGCCGCATGAGGAGCACGCTCGCCGAACTCCTCGCCTCGAAGAACCCCATGGACGGCCGCACCGCCGCGCAAGGAGGTGCCGTCGCATGACGACCAGCGCCGAGACCGCCGTCCGCCCGGCACGCGCGACCACCGTCGCCGCCGGCGCCGGTGTCCGCCGCAAGCAGGGCTTCCAGCACGGCGGCTGGTTCGTCGCCCCGTTCCTCGTGCTGTTCGCGCTCTTCGTGATCTGGCCGCTGCTGCGCGGCCTCCACCTCAGTCTCACCGACGCCAACATCTCCGGCGACGGCGCGGGCTTCGTCGGCCTCGACAACTACCGCGAGGCCCTCGACGACCCGCTGATGTGGGACGCGCTCGGCCACAGCGCCTGGTTCACGCTGCTCGTGGTGCCGTGCATCACCCTGCTCGCCTTCCTCCTCGCGATGCTCGCCCACCACATCGAGCACGCCCGGTGGCTGTGGCGGCTGTGCTTCTTCGCCCCCTTCCTGCTGCCGTCCACGGTCGCCGCCAACCTCTGGCAGTGGCTGTTCAACCCCGGCACCGGCATGGTCAACCACGTCCTCGGCATCGGGACGCCCTGGCTGACCGACAAGTCGTACGCCATGCTCGCCGTCGTCATCACCACCCTGTGGTGGACCGTCGGCTTCAGCTTCCTGCTCTACCTCGCCGCCCTCCAGGGCATCCCCGCGCACCTGTACGAGGCCGCCGAGCTGGACGGCGCGAACGCCTGGCACCGCACGGTCCGCATCACCCTGCCGATGCTGCGCCACATCACGGGCCTGGTCGTCGCCCTCCAGGTCCTCGCCTCGCTCCAGGTCTTCGACCAGGCCGTCGTGATCCAGGACTTCGGCCCGGGGCCGGAGGGCTCGACCCGCACCTTCGTGCAGTACACCCTCGAACAGGGCTTCACCAGCTACCGCGTGGGCTACGCCTCCGCCGTCTCCATCATCTTCTTCGTGATCATCGCGGCCGTCGCCCTCGTACGGATGTGGCTGCTGCGCAACCGTGAGGAGGGCGGCCGATGACCACCGCCGCACCGCAGGAACGGGTCGGGCCCCGCCGGGGCTGGACCCCCGCACAGATCGTCCTCACCCTCCTCGGCACCGCCGTCTCCGCGGTGTTCCTCGCCCCCCTGGCCTGGGCGCTGTTCACCTCGCTCAAGTCCGAGACCGAGGCCGTCGAGGTGCCGCCGCACTGGCTGCCGGAGGAGTGGACCGGCCAGGCGTGGACGGCCCTCCTCGAGACCGGCAACATCACCGACTGGTTCGTCAACTCCCTGGTGGTGTCCGTGTGCGTGACGGCGATCGTGCTGGTGGTCGGCGCGCTCGCCGGGTACGGCTTCGCCCGCACCGAGTTCCGCGGCAAGAACGTCCTGATGGGCGTGGTGATGGCGGGCCTCATGGTGTCCCCGGCCGTCCTCGGCGTGCCGCTGTTCACCACCGTCCAGCAGATGGGCATGGTCGACACCTACTGGGGCATGATCCTGCCGCAGTGCGCGCCCGCCGCCATGGTCTACATCCTCTACAAGTTCTTCCAGGGCGTCCCGCGCGAACTGGAGGAGGCGGCGTTCATCGACGGCGCCGGCCGCTGGCGGGTCTTCCTCACCATCGTGGTCCCGCTCTCCCGCCCCGCGCTCGCGGCGGTCGGCATCTTCACCTTCATCGCCTCCTGGAACAACTTCCTGTGGCCGTACATGGTGACCAACAACCCCGACCTGATGACGATGCCCAACGGCATCGCGACCGTCATGAACTCCTACGGCATCCAGTGGGCGCAGCTCATGGCGGGCGGTCTCATGGCGGGCCTGCCGCTGATCGTCGTCTTCGTCTTCTTCCAGCGCCAGATCGTGGCCGGTGTGGCGCACACCGGACTCGCGGGCCAGTGACCGCCTCCCGGACGAAACCGAACCCCTCCGAAAGGAAAAGATGAGCACCGCCCGCTTCACCCTCGACCCCGCCTTCACCGTCGGCCCGGTCAGCCCCCGTCTCTTCGGCTCCTTCGTGGAACACCTGGGCCGCTGCGTCTACACCGGCATCCACGAGCCCGGCCACCCCACCGCCGACGAGGCCGGCCTGCGGCAGGACGTCCTGGACCTCGTCCGCGAACTCGGCGTCACCACGATCCGCTACCCCGGCGGCAACTTCGTCTCCGGCTACAAGTGGGAGGACTCCGTCGGCCCGGTCGAGGACCGCCCCCGCCGCCTGGACCTGGCCTGGCACTCGACGGAGACCAACCGCTTCGGCCTCTCCGAGTACATCGCCTTCCTGAGGAAGGTCGGCCCCCAGGCCGAGCCGATGATGGCGGTCAACCTCGGCACCCGGGGCGTCGCCGAGGCCCTCGAACTCCAGGAGTACGCCAACCACCCCTCCGGCACGGCCCTGTCCGACCTGCGCGCCGCCCACGGCGACAAGGACCCCTTCGGCATCCGGCTGTGGTGCCTGGGCAACGAGATGGACGGCCCCTGGCAGACCGGCCACAAGACGGCCGAGGAGTACGGCCGGATCGCCGCCGAGACCGCCCGCGCCATGCGCCAGCAGGACCCCGGCGTCGAACTCGTCGCCTGCGGCAGCTCGGCCCAGTCGATGCCGACGTTCGCCGAGTGGGAGGCGACGGTCCTGCGGGAGACGTACGACCTGGTCGACCACGTCTCCCTGCACGCCTACTACGAGCCGCACGACGGCGACGTGGACTCCTTCCTCGCGTCCGCCGTCGACATGGAGTCCTTCATCGAGAACGTGGTGGCCACCTGCGACCACGTGGGCGCGCGGCTGAAGTCGAAGAAGAGGATCAACCTCTCCTTCGACGAGTGGAACGTCTGGTACATGTCCCGCTGGCAGGAGCAGGCGACGACGTTCGCGCAGGACGACTGGCCCGAGGCACCCCGCCTCCTGGAGGACAACTACAGCGTCCTGGACGCCGTCGTCCTCGGCTCCCTCCTCGTCGCCCTGCTGCGGCACGCCGACCGCGTCACCGTCGCCTGCCTGGCCCAGTTGGTCAACGTCATCGCGCCGATCATGACCGAGCCCGGCGGCCCGGCCTGGCGCCAGACGACGTTCTTCCCGTTCGCCCAGGCGTCGCGCCACGGGCGGGGCGAGGTGCTCGACGTCCGGGTGGACTCGCCCACGTACACGACGCAGAAGTACGGCGAGACGGACCTGCTGCACGCGACCGCCGTCCGCGCGGACGACGGCTCGGTGACGGTCTTCGCGGTCAACCGCGACCGCACCGGGGAGCTCCCGCTGGAGGTGACCCTGAACGGCCTCGGCGTCTCCCGGCTCGTCGAGCACAGCGCGCTCGCCGACGCCGACCCGGACGCCCGCAACACGCTCGACGACCCCGAGCGGGTCGTCCCGCACGCGGTGGACGGCACGACGGTCACGGACGGGACGCTGAGGGCGGTGCTGGAGCCGCTGTCCTGGAACGTGATCCGGCTGGCCTGACCGGCACGGCGCCGCCTGCCCCACAATGGCGGTATGAGGATCTCGGCACGCGCGGACTACGCGGTACGGGCGGTACTGGAGCTGGCCGTGCGGCAGGGCGGCGACCCGGTGAAGGCGGAGACGATCTCCGCCGAGCAGGGCATCCCGCACAAGTTCCTGGAGGGGATCCTCGGCGACCTCCGGCGCGGCGGCATCGTCGAGAGCCGGCGCGGCGGAGGCGGCGGCTACCGGCTCGCCCGCGAGAGCGCGCGGATCACGGTGGCGGACGTGATCCGCGCGGTCGACGGCCCGATCGTCTCCGTCCGCGGCGAACGCCCCACCGGCCTGACCTACACGGGCAGCGCACAGCCCCTGCTGCCCCTGTGGATCGCCCTGCGCGCCAACGTCCGCAAGATCCTGGAGGGCGTCACGGTGGCCGACATCGCCGCGGACGCCCTCCCCGGCCAGGTCCGCGACCTGGCGGCCGAACCGGCGGCCTGGGAGAACCCGTGACCGCCGTCCGGCCCGGCCCGCCCGGGACCGCCGTCCGGACCCGTCCGCCCGGGACCGTCTACTTCAGTTCGTCGGCGGTGTAGTAACCGGCCAGGACGGCGGCGTAGTTGCTCCTGTCGACGCTCGCCGGCTGGAGCAGGTAGGCGGGCACGGCCTTCACGCCGTTCTGGTAGCCCCGGCGGTTGTTGATCCTCGGCGTCCTGCCCTTGAGGATGTCGTCGGCCATGTTCGCGGCGACCGTGGCCAGTTCGCGGAGGTCCTTGTAGACGGTCTGCGACTGCTCGCCCGCGATGATCGACCGCACCGAGGCCAGTTCGGCGTCCTGGCCGGTGACGATGGGCAGGTCCTTGCCGTCGGAGCCGTAGCCGTACGACTTGAGCGCGGCCAGCACCCCCAGGGAGATGCCGTCGTACGGCGACAGGACCGCGTCGACCGTCCTGCCGTTGTACGACTTGGACAGGATGCGCTTCATGCGGGACTCCGCGGTCGTCCCGTCCCAGCGCAGCGTGGTGATCTTCTCCAGCTTGGTCTCGCCGGACCGGACGACCAGCTGCCCGCTGTCCAGGTACGGCTGGAGGAGGTACATCGCGCCCTCGTAGAAGTACCGGGTGTTGTTGTCGTCGGGCGACCCGGCGAACAGCTCGATGGTGAACGGCCCCTTGTCGTCCTCCAGTCCGAGCCGGTCGATGATGTAGCGGGCCTGCTGCCGGCCGACCTGCTCGTTGTCGAAGGAGACGTAGTAGTCGACGTTCCCGCTGTCCAGGATGAGCCGGTCGTAGGAGATCACCGGGATGTCGGCGGCGGCGGCCTGCTTGAGGACGTCGGTCAGCGACTTGTTGTCGATGGCCGCGATGATCAGCGCGTCGACGCGCTCCTCGACCAGGTCCGAGATCTGCGTGACCTGGGCCTGCGGGTCGTCGTCCCCGTAGACCAGCTTGGTCTTGTACCCCTTGGCCTCGAGGTCCTTGACGACGCTCCTGCCGTCCGTGAGCCAGCGCTCGGAGGACTTGGTCGGCATGGCGATCCCGATGGTGCCGCCTTCGGAGCCGGAGCCGGCCGCGCTCTGCTCGCCGCAGGCGGACAGGGCGAGGGCGAGGGAGGCGCCGGTGATGATGCCGAGAGCGGCTCTTCGAGTGCGCATGGTGATCGTTCCTTGTTCTTCTCGTCGTTGAGGGAGCAGGTACGCCGGCGTCCTGCGGGATCCGGGCGCGCTGGACGGACCGGACCGCGGGGAGAGGACGCGGCGTGAGATCGACAGAGGTGCGGCGGTACGGCCGGCATCCGGGTCGCGTCGACGCGCGTGATGCCTCTGCCGGGCTGCACCGGTGGGTACGTGGGGCCGCCGCGCTACGGCACTCCGGTCACGTGGGTGTTGATTCCGGTGGTGCTCAGGGTGCTTCCCTTCCGCCGTTCGAAATCTCGACACGTGGTCGGAAATGTTTGCGTGACCCTAGGAGCGGGTGGGGGGAGTGTCAACGGTTTGAACAGGAACGGTCACAGAGAAGAAGGAGCGACGGGGGTGTCGCGGGAGCGGTGTGAACGGTTCCGGGTGAATGGCCGGAGTTCCACCTGGGCGCGTCCCACACGGCTCCCTACGATGCGAACGCCCCGCCCCTTCACGGCAACTCCATTGACTGTTCACAGAGTTGACGTGGCGGCAGGGGCACAGCCACCCCCCGACCCCAGGGAGAGACCATGACAGGTGGGCTCCTTCTGAGCGGCGCCGTCGCCGCTCTCGTCACCTCCGCGCTTCCCGCGCACACCTCGTCCCCCGTGTTCGACGACCCGCCCCCGGACAAGATCGTCATCGATGTCGCCACGGTCAACGGCTCCGGCTGTCCCGCGGGCACCGCGGCCGTCGCCGTCTCGGAGGACAACACCGCCTTCACGGTGACCTACAGCGACTACCTCGCCCAGGCCGGCGGCACCTCCGACCCCACGGCGTTCCGCAAGAACTGCCAGCTCAGCCTGGTCGTCCACGTCCCGCAGGGCTTCACGTACGCCATCGCCGGCGCGGACTACCGGGGCTTCGCCTCGCTCCAGCCCGGTGCGAGCGCCGTCCAGCGGGCCTCGTACTACTTCCAGGGCTCGTCCGGCACGGTGTTCAAGAACCACACCTTCAACGGCGCCTACAACGACAACTGGCAGGCCACTGACGTCACCGACTGGGCCCAGCTCGTCTATGCGCCCTGCGGGATCCAGCGCAACTTCAACATCAACACCGAGCTGCGGGTCAACGCGGGCACCTCCGCGCCGGGCAAGGTCAGTTTCATGACGATGGACTCGACCGACGGCGACATCAGCACGGTGTACCACATGGCCTGGAAGGAGTGCCCCGGCAGGTGAGGTGAGCCGAGGGGGCCGCCCGCGCGGGTGCGGGCGGCCCCCTCCCTCACCTGCCCGCGTGGGCGACGAACTCCGCCCAGGCGACGGGGGAGAGGGCGAGCCGGGGCCCGTCCTTGTCCTTGGAGTCACGGACGTGGACGTGGTGGGGGAGAGCGGCGACCTCGACGCAGTCGCCGTCGCCGCTGCTGCTGTAGCTGGACTTGCGCCAGGAGAGGGCAATCTCGACGCAGTCGTCGCCTGAGCCGCCGCTGTAAGTGCTCTTGAACCAGGTCAGTTCAGTGGTGCTCATAGGTGTCCTCGCATCCGCTGCAACAGGCTCATTGAGTCCCTGAGAGTGAGAGCCTGTGAGCGCATCCTGGCATACCGCATCTGAAGCATGCTCACCACTTGTCGGTCAGCGATGAGCTGGCCGCTTTCCTGTCCTTCGCAGTAGGCGAAGCACTTGTTCTCCGGGGTCTCCAACAGTCGCATCGGACCGTCCAGCCCCGCATGTGCCTCTTGCTCGGTCGGCATGACCTGGATCTCGACATTCCTCAGTCGGCCGATCCTCACCACGTGGTCGATCAATTCGCGCGTGACATCGACGCCGCCGGTACCGCGCCGGAAAAGGTGCTCCTCCAGGATGAAGCCGAAGGCGGTGTTCGGCCGCTCCGTGAGCAGTTGTTGCCGCCTGGCCCGCTCGACCCACTGGGCCTCGATCTGCCTGTCGTCGAGAGGCGGTAACTGGTTGCGGAAGAGGGTCCGGGCGTAGGCCTCGGTCTGCAACAAGCCGGGGATCAGACGGCATTCGTACGTGTAGAGCGTGATCGCTTTGCTTTCCAATCGGGCCCACTGCCGGAACCAGGCTGCCAGCCCGGGCCTCCGGATCAGATAGGGGGCCGCCGCGCGCAGCGCCCCCGTGTTCCCCAGCGCCCTCTCCGCCGCCTCGACGAAGTCGACGTCCGGCATGCGCCTGCCCAGCTCCACCGAGGCCACCGTGTGTCTGGAGAAGCCCACCAGTGCGCCGAACTCCTCCCGGCTCAGCCCGTTGAACTCGCGCAGGGCCTGGACCACCGCGCCGAACGTCCGCAGACTGTCCGACGACTCCGGCTCGCCGCTGCCCGTGCCCGCCTGCCCGTCGACCGCCATGGTCACCTCCCGCGCCCATGGTCACGCCCCGTCACCAGTACTGTCCACCCCGTGACCGCGTACGCTCGCGCAGCGTACGCGGCTCTGACCTGGTGAACGCCCTTCGGGACCCGTCACATTGGCGGCATGACAGTACGTCCCACCCCCCAACCCTTGGTAACCGTACGTGTGTTCACGCAGCGGCTGAGCGCGACCCCGAGGGGCGCCCGCCTGGCCAGGCACCTCGCGCTGCACCAGCTGGAACGCTGGGGCGTCCCGCACGGCACGGACGTCTCCGACGCGGTCGCGGTGATCGTGGCGGAGCTCGCGGCGAACGCGGTGACGCACGGCCGCGTACCGGGAAGGGACTTCGAGCTGCGGCTCCTGCTGATCCCGGGAAGCGTCAGGGTCGAGGTCACCGACACCCGCACGGGCCCGCCCCCGCCGGGCCCCGGCGCCGTACGCCCGCCGTGCCCGCTCGACGAGGCGGGGCGCGGGCTGCTGCTCGTGGACGCGGTCGCCGCCCGCTGGGAGGTGGTGGACCGCGTGCCCGCGCCGGGCAAGACGGTCCGTGCGGAGGTGGACGTACCGGGCTGGCTCGGCATCGCACGGAGGGCGGGCGCCTGACCGCACGCGACGGCCGAGGCCCCGCGGGGCCGCACCCGCCGCGTGCGGCCCCGGGTCACGGGCGCGGGAAGCGGGCGCGCACGGCGTCGACACAGGTGTCCCGGGACGTGGGGCCGCCGAACCGGAGACGGTCGTAGGCCGTGAACGCCGGTTCCAGGGCGTCGAGTTCGTCGACCAGGGCGTGCAGCCGACCGGACCACCGCGCCGAACCGGGGTCCGCCCCGTCCACGGCGGCCTCGATCGCGGCCGTCAGCTGGTCCTTGCGCCGGATGGCGACCGGGGTCACCGAGCGCAGACAGACGTACTGTCCGCTGAGGTACGCCTCCCATTCCGCCTTCCCGGCCACCGGGTCGGCCCAGTGGGCGGTGAACCACGCTTCGAGGAGGTCCACGCCGCCGGCCTCGTCGGCGAGGGCGAACAGGTCGGCCGGCACCATCTCGGCACCGTCGGAGCGCAGATACCCCGGAAGCGGCAGACGCCGCCCCAGCATCAGCCGGCGGACCGCGTCGGCGTCACGGCCGTGGACCGCGCACAGCTCCTCCAGGACGACGAACTGCGTACTGACGTACGCGTCGTCCGCACCGGTCATCGGATGGTCGCCGTTGACCTCCCGGAACCGCTCGGCGAGTCGCTGCTTCAGGTCCGTCTCCGGCACGGGGGCCTCCCACGTCATCGGCGCGGGCCTCTCCCGCGCGGCACTCCGGACGCTACGACCCGGACGGTTCGGCCCTCACCGAACCGTCGACGCGCACCCCCGCGCCGGCGTGGAACGGCCCTCCGTCAGGCGAGATCGGAGAGGTCCTCCGGGGTGAGAACGATCGCCCCGGCGGCGATGTTCTCCTCCAGGTGGGCGGGAGAGCCGGTGCCGGGGATGGCCAGGGTGACCGGAGAACGGGCGAGCAGCCAGGCCAGGGCGATCTGCGGGACCGTGGCACCGTGCCGGTCCGCGACCGCGGCGATGCGGTCGCCGGTGAGGTCGTCGACGCCGCCGCCCAGGGGGAAGAACGGCACGTAGGCGATGCCGTCCTTCTCGCAGACGGCCAGGAGTTCGGTGTCGTCGCGCCTGGCGGCGTGGAAGCGGTTCTGGACGGCCGCGACGGGCGCGATCGCACGGGCCTCGGCGAGGTGTCCGGTGTCCACGTTGCTCAGGCCCAGATGGCGGATCAGGCCCTCCTCGCGCAGCGCGGCCAGTGCCTCGAAGCGCGCGGCGACGGACTCGCCCCGCGGCGGTGGCGCGATGCCGCCGATGCGCAGATACACCAGATCCAGGCGGTCCACGCCGAGGGTCTCGAGGTTCTCCTCGACCAGCGGCCGCAGGTCCGCGGGATCCGTGGTCTCGGCCATGCCCCCGTCAGGGGTGCGGACGGGGCCGACCTTGGTGGCGACGACCAGACCGGCCGGGTAGGGGTGAAGGGCCTCCCGGATCAGGGCGTTGGCGCGAACGGTGCCGTCACCGCTGGTGTAGAAGGCGGCGGTGTCGATGTGGTCGACGCCGAGTTCCACGGCGCGGCGCAGGACACCGCGGCCGCTCTCGGGATCGCGGGCCGGACCGCGGAGGCTGCCGGTGGGCAGGCGCATGGCCCCGAAGCCGATCCGGCCTGTCGGAAGGTCGCCACCGAGGCGGAAGACGTTGCTCATGAACTCAGCCTGCGGGGAGGGGCGTTAGGAGGTCGAACCGGTGGCATCTTGCTGCCACCGGGCAGAATGGGGGAGTGACGGAGACGGTGACGGTCCGCGGTGACCTGGAACTCCTGGCGCGTACCGCGCGCCTGTTCTCCTCCGTCAGCGAGGAGTTCGTCTGCGCCGCCCGCGACCTCGACACCTGGTCCCACCTCGGTGCCCGGCGGGCCGCCCGCGAGCGGATGCGGAACAACAGCGGTGCCCGGCGGATCCGCAAGCTGTACAGCGTCGCCGCGCTGGCCGACGAGCGCGGCCGCGAGCACCTGGGTGAGCTTGCCGACGGGGGCGCCCGGGTGCGGATCGCCGCCACGGCTCTTCCCCACGAGACGATCGTCATCGACCGGCGGCTGGCGATCCTCGCCGACACCGACGTGGCCGGCAGCCGTGAGTACACCCTGACCACCGCCCCCACCCTGGTCGGCGGGGTGTACGCGCTGTTCGAGGCCGCCTGGGAGACCGCGACCGACCTCGAGGTCTTCCTGCGCGGCGAGCGGCCCCGGCTCGACGCCGAGAGCCGAAAGGTGCTGCGCGCGCTGGGATCGGGCGCCACCGACGAGGCGGCCGCGCGGGAGCTCGGCATGTCCCTGCGAACCTACCGCCGGCGGGTCGCCGGCATACTCGACGCCCTCGAAGCGGGCTCACGGTTCCAGGCCGGGATACGCGCCGGCGAGCTGGGCCTGAACGGATGAGGGGCCGGCCGGCCGTTTCGGGCGGCTCGGCGGTCGGCGGGACGGCGGCCGCGGCGTTCGTCCCGCCGACCGTGAGGCGGCACTCACGGCTCCACGACCGGCCGGGCAGGTCCCGGGTGTTCCGTCCCGGGGCCCCCTCTCCTCGCACGGCGGCCCCACGGCGCGGGGCGGCATACGACCGGCGTCCGGCGTCCGGCAGGACTCAGCCTTCCGTGACCGCCGGTTCGATCAGGGACAGCGTCCGGTTGTCGGCGTCCAGGTGTGCGCGGACGCCGAGGGGCAGCGGCAGGTTCGGCGAGTGGTGACCGAAGTCGACCTGGGCGAGAACCGGGATGTCCCGCGGGCCCAGGACGTCGAGCACCACGTCGCGCAGGTCCGCGCGCCCTCCGCCGCCCTCGTGGGGCGCGACCTCGGTCGGGATGCCGACCACCATGCCCGCGATCCGGTCCAGCACCCCGGACAGCCGCAGGGTGTGCAGGTCGTTCCAGATCCGCGAGACCGGCCGCTGCAGCTCCTCCCAGAACAGCACGGCGCCATCGAACTGTTCGGCGGCGGGCGCGAACGGTGTCGCCTGCAGCAGGACCAGGCGGTTCAGCAGGCCGCCGAACAGCGGTCCCCGCGCGCTGCCCGGCCGCCAGGTCTCCCACGCCTCCCTCGCCGGCAGTGGCCCCGGCGCCTCGGCCTTGGTGAGCACACGGGTGTAGAGGTCGACGAGCTCGGAGCGACGCGCCTCGTCGCCCAGCGTGTACCAGTCGCCGCCGAAACCGTGGGTGGCGATGTCGGCGTGGAAGCCGACGAGGCCGGTCCTGGCGTGCAGCGCCATGTGCAGCAGCGAGATGTCGCTGTAGCCGATGATCGGTTTCGGGTCGGCCCGGATCGCGTCCAGATCGATCAGATCGAGATAGCCGATGGTCGCCTGTCCACCGGTGTGCGCGACGACGGCCCGCACCTGCGGGTCCCGGAGCAGGGCGTTGAGCTCGTCGGCCTGCTCCGCCGGAGTGCCCGAGGCCCACCAGCGGCTCCGCGCCGGGTCGACCATCGGGCTGACCCGCACGCGGAAACCCATCCGCTCGAGTATCGCCACACCGCGGGCGAGCAGGGGCTCCTCACCCGGCTCGAGCGGGCCCGAGGGCGCGGCGACGACCACGAGGTCACCGGGGCGCAGCGCGCGGGGCCGAAGGATCGCAGGCACGGGGCTTCCTCCTTGTTGATCGACAATGGCGGGCAACAAGGTCCGTGCCGCCGGTATTCCGCCGCACCGGCAGGAACGGGCCGGGCCCCGGGCCCCGGCCCCCAGGCTCCCGAGCCCCGGCCCCCAGGCTCCCGAGCCCCGGCCCCCAGGCTCCCGGGCCCCGGCCGGGCCCACCGGCCGCCTCCACACCGATCGCCTCCCCACGGACCGGCGGGCGGGCCGCCGACGTGCGGGTCACCGACGTGCGGGTCACCGACGGGCCGGCCACCGACGTACGGACCACCGACCGACGGGGGTACCCCGCCGCGGACGCCCCGCGCGGTGGCGGCCCGAACGCGACGGGGCCCTCGCGTCACCGTCGCCAGAACAGGTGGTGCGTCACGCCGCTCGGGCTGGGCACGACCTCCAGGTGGAACCGGTCGAGCAGCTCGTCGGGGGACTCCCACAGCCGCAGTCCGGACCCGAGCCGCACCGGCGCGACCGCCACGTGCAGGGTGTCGACGAGGTCGGCGTCGAGGAACTGCCGGACGACGGTGACGCCGCCGCCGAGCCGGACGTCCTTGCCCCGGGCCGCCTCCCGCGCCCGTTCGAGGACCGCGCCGGGTTCGCCGCCGACGAAGTGGAACGTGGTGTCGGAGAGCGTGAACGACGGACGCTCGTGGTGGGTCATGACGAACACCGGCGTGCGGAACGGCGGCTCCTCCCCCCACCAGCCGCGCCAGTCGTGGTCCTGCCAGGGCCCCCGCTGGGGCCCGAACTTGTTGCGGCCCATGATCTCGGCACCGATGTTGCGCGCGAAGTCCCGCGTGAAGTAGTCGTCGAGACCCCGGCTCCCCCCGGGATCCGTGCGCATGGGCCAGCTCGCCGTGGCCCCGGCCCAGGCGAACAGCCGCCCGGGATCGACATGGCCGAACGGTTGTTCGAGAGTCTGGTGCTCACCGGCACCGATCCCGTCGCTCGAGACGCCGAAGTTCATCACTCGCAGCAGTTGATCCACGGTTTTCCTCACCAGGTCCTGTCGCGTCGTCGTGCGGGGGGACCCCGCACACCATGACGTCGAACGGGACGCCGCCGGATCGACAGCCACCGGCGAATTCGTTCCAGGACGCGTCAGGGAGGAGCGGGCGCCGCGCACCCGTGCCCTGCCGGAAAATCCCGTGCCGGTCGGGTGCGCGTCTCTTTGACGTGTGCGCATGAGCGAGGACACGTGGACGGGAGTGCGCGAGCGGGTGCTCCGGCTGGCCGAACACCCGGAAGCGGAAAAGGTGTTCGGGGCGCGGGGGCACGGTTTCCGCCTCGGCCCGGTCATGGCGGTGGCATGCGGCAGCCGCAGATCTCCCGGATCGAGGGTGGCGGCACCGTGCCCGCCATCCCCCTCCTGCGGCGACTGGCCCGGGCCATGGACGCCGAACTGGCCATCGGGCTCACGCCGCACCACGAAGCCGCCTGACCGGTGAGGACGCGGCCCCGGACCGGGCGCCGCCGCACCCGCGGCGACGCCCGGCGCGGGGGTCAGCGTTCGACGCCCAGGGTGAGCGTCCCGGTGTAGCCCGCGGCGGGGGTGCTGCCCAGGGCGGTGAGGGTGAGCAGGCCCGAGGCGGCGCCTCCCCCGTCGTAGATGGAGTCCCGGGCGAGGGTGGTGCGGGTGACCGTGTTCGTCGAGTACGGCGAGACGCGCGCGACCGCCGTCGTGACCGTCTCGTTGAAGAAGAGCTGGCCGGTGTGGAGCTCCTGGCCACCGGTGAAGTGACCGTCGGAGGTCACGGTGACGTTCGTGTGGACCTTGACGTGGATGTGGACGCAGCGGCCCCGGTACCAGCCCGGGTAGACGGTCGTGATCGTCGCGACGCCGTTGGAGCCGGTGAGCACGCCGCCGCGCAGGAAGGTGCCGCTGTCGGGCTCGTTGTGGCCGTTGTTGCCGACGAAGCCGGAGTACTCGCCGAGCGCGTCGGCGTGCCACAGCTCGACCAGGGCGTTCGTGAGCGGCACGCAGGTGTCGTCGTCGACGACGGTGAGGGTCAGCTTCAGCGGGATGCCCGCCTTGGCCTCGGTGATGTCGGCGCGGACGTACTGTCCGTCGAGGTAGTAGGGCCCTTCGGTCATCTCCTTGGTGAGGGTGCACACGGCCGCGGCGGCCACGGGGGCGGTGTCCGGCGCGGCCGGGGCGGCCGGCGTTTTGGGGGCGGCGGCCGCGCCGACGGCCAGGGCGGCGGCGGTGGCACCGGTGGCGGCCAGGACGGTCCGGCGTCCGACGGAGGGGTGGGGTGTACCCGAGGTGTCTGTCATGAGCACGGCACCGTAGGGAGGGTTCCTGTCGGCGGGCTGTCAGTTGGGCAAAATGACGCATCGTCAAGTCGCTTGCAGGACAGGAGGATCGGTGAGCGCCGGGGGTGCGTGAGGTTTCGCAAAAGTTTCGGTGGCGACGCGGGCCATTGACGCGTGAGGGGTTCGATCCTACGGTCCCGTCCGACGACGCGACTGCCGTTCGACATCTCGGACGACGTACCCCCACTGAAGGAGCGTCCGCATGAGCCGCATCCCCCGCAGGGCCGCGCTGCTGGCCGTCCCGGCCGCAGTGATGCTCGCCCTGACCCCCACCGCCGCCTCCGCCTACCCCAACCCCGGCACGGTCACCGGGTCCACGGTCGTCCACGACCCGACGATGATCCGCACCTCCGCCGGCCGCTACCTCCTCTACGCCACGGGCGGCGGCCTGTCCCACCGCACCTCCACCGACCGCATCGCCTTCGGCGCGGGCGGCGACGCCTTCACCGTCAAGCCGGGCTGGTGGTCCTCGTACGGGGCGACCGAGGCCTGGGCGCCCGACATCTCCTACCGGGGCGGCAAGTACCTGATGTACTACGCCGTCTCCACCTTCGGCTCCAACAGGTCCGCGATCGGCCTGGCCGGTTCGGCCACCGGACTGCCCGGCTCCTGGAGCGACTACGGAACCGTCTACACCTCCGCCGCCTCCAGCGACTACAACGCCATCGACCCCAACCTCTTCGTCGACGACAACGGCAAGTGGTGGCTTTCCTTCGGCAGCTGGTGGACCGGCCTGAAGATGATCCAGATCGACCCGTCGACGGGCAAGCAGCTGTCGGGCAACACCACCCGCTACTCCCTCGCCTCCCGTCCGACCGGGACCAAGGCCGTCGAGGCGCCGTACATCGTCAAGCGCAACGGCTACTACTACCTCTTCGCCTCCTACGACACCTGCTGCGCGGGCACCGCATCCACCTACAAGGTCAAGGTCGGCCGCGCCACCGCCGTCACCGGGCCGTACTACGACAAGAACGGCGTCGCGCTCATGAACAACGGCGGCACGCCGGTCCTGGAGTCGCACGGTCGCTACATCGGTCCCGGCGGCCAGTCGATCATGAAGGACACCGACGGCGACCTGATCGTCTACCACTACTACGACGGCAACGACAACGGCACCCCCAAACTCGGCATCAACCTCCTGAACTGGAGCAGCGGATGGCCCGTCGCCTACTGACCCTGCTGGCCGCACTGCTGCTCGCGCTGGCCGTCGGGCAGCCCACCGCCAGTGCGGCCTCCTTCGCCAATCCCGTCAAGGCCCAGAAGGGCGCCGACCCCTGGATCACCTATCACGACGGCGACTACTACCTGGTGAGCACCAGTTGGACGAGCGTCATCACCGTCCGCAAGTCCGCCACCCTCGCCGGACTCGCCACCGCGCCCGGCGTCCAGGTCTGGCAGGGTGACGCGGCGAACCGCTGCTGCAACATCTGGGCCCCCGAACTGCACTTCCTCAACGGCCGCTGGTACCTCTACCACGTCGCCGGCCAGAACGTCGGCGACTACAACCCCACCCAGCGCACACACGTCCTGGAGAGCGCCGGCTCCGACCCCCTCGGCCCCTACACCTACCGCGGCCAGCTCAACTCCGCCTGGATGCTGGACCCGACGGTCGCGACGATCAACGGCCGGCTGTACCTGTTCGGCAGCGCGAGCGGCGGCGGGACGCAGAACCTCGTCGCGGCCCGCATGTCCAACCCCTACACCCTGGAGACCGGCTTCTCCACGATCTCGACGCCCACCCACTCCTGGGAGACGAGCGGGGGTTCCGTGAACGAGGGGCCGGAGATCCTCCAGCGCGGCGGACGGACCTTCCTCGTCTACTCCGCGAGCGGCTGCTGGACCCCCGACTACAAACTCGGCCAGCTCGCCCTCACCGGCGGCGACCCGCTCTCGGCGTCCTCCTGGACGAAGAAGTCGACCCCCGTCTTCCAGCGCAGCGACGCGAACGGCGTCTACGGCCCCGGCCACAACGGCTTCTTCACATCGCCCGACGGCACGGAGAGCTGGATCGTCTACCACGCCAACGACGCGGCGTCGGAAGGCTGCGACAACGGGCGTACGACCCGCGCGCAGAAGTTCACCTGGAACTCCGACGGTACGCCGAACCTCGGTACGCCGGTCCGCCTGGGCGCGAGCTGGGCGGGACCCTCCGGTGAGCCGTCGGCGGTCTCGACGACGTACACCGTGCGCAACCGCAACAGCGGGAAGTGCCTGGACGTCGCCGGGAGTTCCACCGCCGACGGGGCGAACGTGCAGCAGTACACCTGCAACGGCGGCGCGAACCAGCGGTGGCGGCTGGAGGACCAGAGTGACGACACCAGCAGGCTGGTGAACGTCGCCACCGGCAAGGTCCTGGACACCGCGGACTGCTCCACCGCCGACGGGGCCGACCTGCGGCAGTGGACGTGGCTGAACAACACGTGCCAGCGGTTCCGGTTCCTGGCGACGGACGGCGACCACGTCCGTATCGTCAACCAGGCCACCGGCAAGGTCGCCGACGTGGCGAACTGCTCGACGGCCGACGCGGCGGACGTGCGGCAGTGGACGTGGCTGAACAACACGTGCCAGCAGTGGCGGCTGACCCCGGCCTGACCCGCCCGGCGCCCCTCCCGTCCAGGGGGCTCAGCCCCCTGGACCCCGGCCCGCGCCCACCCGCCACCCCGCTCGGTGGACAAGGAGCAGCGGTCCCGGGTGTCTCGTCGCCGGGAGCGGCCGGGTCAGCCGACCTGGCCCATTCCCGCCGGGTTGGGCCAGCTCTGGGCGTTCGGCCAGCCGGTCGCCGCCGCGGGCGACAACCCGTTCGTGCCCCGCACCTGCGCGGCCGTCAGGCCACCGCGGGCCGGCACCCCCGGCGGGGTCGGCCCGCCGGGGCCGCCCATCGGCCCGGCGGCCGGTACGACCGGAGCGGCCGGTGCGACGGGCGCGGCCGTCGCCGGTGCCATCGCCGGTGCCATCGGAGGCTCCATCGCCGCCGCCGGAGCGACGGGCACGGGTATCTGCATCGGCGGCGGCACCGGAGCCATGGCGGCCGCCGCGGGCATGGGCGCCGGCACCGGAACCGACTGCGGGAACACCTGCGCCGCGGCCGGCACCGGCATCGGCACCGGAATCTGGGCGGCCGGAGCGACCGGCGCGGCCACGGGCATGGGCATCGGAGCCCCGCCTCCCGACGCCTGCGCCTGCGCCGCGAGCCCCTGCAGGCCCGCCCCGTTCGTCGCTCCCACCAGCCGGTCCACCGCCGCCGTACCGGAGCTGTAGCCGCTCCCGTTGCCCGGCTCCGGTACGACGGCTCCCCTCCTGGTCCCGTAGAGCACCTGTTCCAGGCCGGACACCAGGCGACGCACGTCCACCTGGGGGCGCACCACGAGCCGCAGGAAGCGGCTGGAGGATCCGATCTTGTTGCCGCACTCGCGCACCAGGATCCGGTGCTCGGTGAGCATCCGGTCGCGCACGACCGTCCCCTCGGCGCCCACGGGAAGGCGTACGAAGAGGAAGTTCCCCTGGGAGGGGTACACGGTCAGACCGGGCAGCGCGGAGAGCTGGCCGGCCATGTCGAGACGGTCCCGGCGTACCTGCATCAGGCTCTGCGCGTACTCGGCTCCGTGCTCCTTCAGCATGAACACCACGTGTTCGGCGAAGGAGTTGAGGTTCCACTTGGGCAGCATGGAGCGGATGCGGCCGGCCAGGGCCGGGTTGGCGACGAGGTAGCCGAAGCGGATGCCGTGCAGACCGAAGTTCTTGCCGAGGCTGCGCAGGACGATGACGTTCGGGCGCAGCATCGCCTCCTGGACCACCGAGGGTTCGGTCTCCGCGTCGGCGAACTCCAGGAACGACTCGTCGACGACGACCAGGTCCAGGTCGGCCATCGCGTCCATGAACTGCACCACGGCGTGCTTGTGCAGGAACCCGCCGTCGGGGTTGTTGGGGTTGCAGATGACGGCGACGCGGGTGCCGCGCGCGCGGATGAACTCGGCGTACTGCGCGAGGTCCAGGGCGAAGCCGCTGGACTCCTGGAGCGGGAACATGTCGACCCGCTTGCCGGTCTCCATGGGCTGGTCGGTCCAGCGGCCGAAGGTGGGGACGGGGACGGCGAGGGACTCGCGCACCAGCAGGTGGTCGATCCAGGTGATCAGCTCGGTGGAGCCGTTGCCCATCGCGACGGCCTGCGGCGGGAGCTGGAGCAGGCTGCACAGCTCGGCGGTGATCGTGTCGGCGCTGCTCGGGTAGTACGTGATGATGTCCCGCAGCCGGGCCGACATGTCGTCGAACATCTGCGGCGTGGGGAAGTACGGGTTGCAGGGGATGCAGAAGTCCACCGGGCCGCCCCCGTCGCCGCCCTCCCGCGTCAGCGCCGCCATCGACGGGCTGTGCGCGGCGGTGCTGCGGAACAACGAGGTGACGTTGTCGGCCATGGAACCTCCGTATGGGGCGGACCCGGCGGGGACGACCGGGTCCGTCGTCATGTGGGTGGCCCGCGCGGGGGAGCGCGGGCCACCTCTTCATACGGACGCCGCGGCGGCGCCGTTCAACCGTCGGGGAACCGGTCGGAGATCGTGTGCCGCCCGTGAAGGCGACGCCCGAGGAGGGGCCGCCCGGGACGGGGCGCCGGCCGGCGCGCGGCCGGCGCCCCGACGGTCAGCGGCCGAACGAGTGGACCGTCGTCGTGCGGTACGTCTGCCCGGGCCGCAGCACCGTCGAGGGGAACGACGGCTTGTTCGGCGAGTCCGGGAAGTGCTGCGTCTCCAGGCAGAGCGCGTCGCCCTGGCGGTAGACGGTGCCGCCGCTGCCGCCGCTGCCGACGAGCGTGCCGTCGAGGAAGTTGCCCGAGTAGAACTGCAGGCCGGGCTCGGTGGTGGAGATCGTCAGCGTGCGGCCCGAGGACGGGTCGTGCAGGGTGGCCACCGGCACGGGAGCCGTCGTGGTCCCCTTGTCGAGGACCCAGTTGTGGTCGAAGCCCTGGCCGTACAGGAGCTGCTGGTGGGCGACGCGGATGTCCTCGCCCACGGTCTTGGCGCGGCGGAAGTCGAAGGGGGTGCCGGCCACCCTCGCCAGCTCGCCGGTGGGGATCAGCCCCGAGTCGACGGGCGTGTAGCGGGAGCCGGCGATCTTCAGCCGGTGACCGTGGATCGAGCCGCTGTTCTCACCGGCGAGGTTCCAGTAGACGTGGCTGGTCAGGTTGACGACGGTGGCCTTGTCGGTGGTGGCCTCGTAGTCGACGCGCCAGTCGCCGTGCCGGGTGAGGGTGTAGGTGACCTTCACCCGGAGCGTGCCGGGGTAGCCCATCTCCCCGTCGGCGCTCGTGTAGTACAGGCGCAGGCCGACGTCCGAGCCCTTGGTGAACGGCTCGACGTCCCACACCCGCTTGTCGAAGCCCTGGGAACCGCCGTGCAGGGTGTTCGCGCCGTCGTTGACGTCGATCTGGTACGGCTTGCCGTCCAGGGTGAAGCGGCCCTTGCCGATCCGGTTGCCGTAGCGGCCGATCAGCGCGCCGAAGTACGGCGACTTCGCGACGTAGTCCGCGAGGTTCCCGAAGCCGAGGGAGACGTTCTCGTACCGGCCGTGCCGGTCGGGGATCTCCAGCGACTGGACGATGCCGCCGTAGGAGAGGACCTTCAGGCGGGTGCCGCCGTTGGACAGGGACCAGCTGTGCACCTTGGTGCCGTCGGCGAGCGTGCCGAACAACTTCCTCGTCGGCGTCCCACCGCCGGCGGAGTGCGCGCCACCGGTGGTGGCGTGCGCCGTTCCGCCGAGCGTGCTCGCGGCGATGCCCGCGGCCGCGGCTCCCGCGATGACCGTGCGTCGGTTCAGTTCCATGTGCGGCTCTCCCTTGATAAGGGCGGGCCCCGCCGGCTGTTCCGACGGGGCCCGAACCTGACTTACGAACCGGACTTGCGCTTGTTCCACACGTCGAACCCGACCGCTGCCAGCAGGGCGAGGCCCTTGATGACCTGTTGCCAGTCGGTGCCGACGCTCAGGAGGTTCATGCCGTTGTTCAGCACGCCGAGGACGAGACCGCCGATGATCGCGCCGAGGACGGTTCCGACACCGCCGCTCATGGACGCGCCACCGATGAACGCCGAGGCGATGGCCTCGAGTTCGTAGTTCAGGCCCGCCTTCGGAGAGGCCGCGTTCAGACGGGCGGCGACCACCAGACCCGCCAGGGCCGCGAGCACGCCCATGTTCAGGAAGACGTAGAAGGTGACCTTCTTGTCCTTGACGCCGGACAGCTTCGCGGCCGGCAGGTTGCCGCCGATCGCGTAGATGTGGCGGCCGAAGATCGAGTTGCGCATCACGTAGCCGTAGCCGACCACCAGCACGCCCAGGATGATCAGCACGATCGGCGCGCCCTTGTAGCTGGCGAGCAGCAGGGTCACGACGAGCAGCGCGGAGACGATCGCGACGAGCTTCAGCAGGAAGATGTTGCGCGGCAGGATCTCCAGCGAGAACTCCTGCTGGCGCTTGCGGTCCCGGATCTCCTGCAGGACCACGAACGCGATCAGGACGATGCCCAGCAGCAGGGTGAGGTTGTGGTAGTTGGTCTCGGGACCGGTCTCCGGCAGGAAGCCGTTGCCGATCTTCTGCAGGCCGCCGGGGAAGGGACCGAGGGTCTGCCCCTCCAGCAGGATCTCCGTGACACCGCGGAAGGTCAGCATCCCGGCGAGGGTGACGATGAACGACGGTATGCCGAGATAGGCGATGAAGAAGCCCTGGACCGATCCCGCCACGGCGCCCACGATCAGGCACAGCACCACGGCGACGGGCCAGGAGACGTCGTGCTGCACCGTCAGCACGGCCGCGAAGGCGCCGACGAACGCGGTCAGCGAGCCGACCGACAGGTCGATGTGGCCCGCGATGATGACGAGCATCATGCCGATCGCGAGGATCAGGATGTAGCTGTTCTGCAGCACCAGGTTGGAGACGTTGCGCGGCAGCAGCAGGTCGCCGTCGGTCCACACCGCGAACAGCACCACGATCAGGCCGAGGGCGATCAGCATGCCGTACTGCCGCATGTTGCGGCGCATGCCGTCCAGCATCAGCTGGAACAGGCCCCCGCCGGCCGCGCCCCCGCTCTTGCCGGGCGGCGCGGGGGCCGGGCTCTTGGCGGTCACATCCGTGCTCATCGGGTTACCTCTTTGTCCTTCGTCATCTGACGCATCAGCGATTCCTGCGTGGCCTCGGCACGCGGGAACTCACCCGTCAGCCGCCCCGCGGCCATCGTGTAGATGCGGTCGCACATGCCGAGCAGCTCCGGCAGCTCGGAGGAGATGAAGACGACCGCCTTGCCCTCGGCGGCCAGCTTGTCGATGACCGTGTAGATCTCGTACTTGGCACCCACGTCGATACCGCGCGTGGGCTCGTCCAGGATCAGCACGTCGGGCCCCGCGAAGATCCACTTGCTCAGGACGACCTTCTGCTGGTTGCCGCCCGACAGCTTGCCCACCGGCTCGAAGACGGTCGGCGCCTTGATGTTCATGGACGTGCGGTACCGCTCGGCGACCTGCCGCTCCTCGTGCTCGTCGACCACACCGCGCTTGGCGACCTTGCCCAGCGCGCTGAGCGAGATGTTGCGGTTGATGGTGTCGATGAGGTTGAGGCCGTAGTGCTTGCGGTCCTCGGTGACGTACGCGATCCCGTGCCTGACCGCCTCGGGGACGGTCTTGGTGCGGATCTCCGTGCCGTCCTTGAGGACCGTGCCGGCGGCGTGCCGGCCGTACGTCCGCCCGAAGACGCTCATCGCGAGTTCGGTGCGGCCGGCGCCCATCAGGCCCGCGATGCCGACGATCTCCCCGCGCCGCACGTGGATCGACACGTCGTCGACCACCTTGCGCTGCTGGTCGATCGGGTGGTGCACGGTCCAGTTGCGGATCTCCAGGGCCGGGGCCGCGCCCTGCTCCGCCTCGTGCGGGGTCCGCTCGGGGAAGCGGTGGTCCAGGTCGCGGCCCACCATGCCGGAGATGATCCGGTCCTCGGTGGTGTCGGCGGCCTTCACGTCGAGGGTCTCGATGGACCGCCCGTCGCGGATGATCGTCACCGAGTCGGCGACCTTGCGGATCTCGTTCAGCTTGTGGGAGATGATGATCGAGGTGATGCCCTGCTTCTTCAACTCCAGTATCAAGTCGAGGAGTTTGCCGCTGTCCTCGTCGTTGAGGGCCGCGGTCGGCTCGTCGAGGATGAGCAGCTTCACCTTCTTCGACAGCGCCTTCGCGATCTCCACCAGCTGCTGCTTGCCCACGCCGATGTCGGAGACGCGGGTCTCGGGGTGATCGCTCAGACCGACCCGGCGCAGCAGCTCGGAGGCGTGCCGCAGGGTCTGGTTCCAGTCGATCAGCCCGCGCTTGGCGTGCTCGTTGCCGAGGAAGATGTTCTCCGCCAGCGACAGGAACGGCACCAGTGCCAGCTCCTGGTGGATGATCACGATGCCGTGCTGCTCGCTCGCCCGGATGTCCTTGAAGTGGCAGACCTCTCCCTCGAAGAGGATCTCGCCCTCGTAACTGCCGTGCGGATGGACGCCGGAGAGCACCTTCATCAAGGTGGACTTGCCGGCGCCGTTCTCCCCGCAGATGGCGTGGACCTCGCCCTGCCGGACGGTCAGTGAGACGTCCGACAGCGCCTTGACGCCGGGAAAGGTCTTGACGATCGAGCGCATTTCCAGGACGGGTCCCGCCATGGTCGTGCCTTCCAATCCTTGAGGGGGCGGGGGCTACTTGAGCTGGTCGGCCGTGTAGTAGCCGCCGTCGACCAGGACCTTCTGGTAGTTGCCCTTGTCCACGCTGACCGGCTCCAGCAGGTAGGCCGGGACGACCTTCGCGCCGTTGTCGTAGGTCTTGGTGTCGTTGACCTCGGGCTCCTTGTCGTTCAGGACCGCGTCGACCATGTTGGAGGCGACCTTGGCCAGCTCGCGCAGGTCCTTGTAGACGGTCTGCGTCTGGTCGCCGGCGATGATCGACTTCACCGAGGCCAGCTCGGCGTCCTGGCCGGTGAGGACCGGCAGCGGCTTGTTCGCGGAACCGTAGTTGTCCGACTTCAGCGCCGACAGGATGCCGATGGAGATGCCGTCGTACGGCGACAGGACCGCGTCGACCTTCTCGCTCTTGTACGACTTGGTCAGGATGTCGTCCATGCGGCGCTGGGCGGTGGCGCCGTCCCAGCGCAGGGTGGTCACCTGGGTGAGCTGGGTCTGGCCCGACCGCACCACGAGCTTCTTGCTGTCGATGTACGGCTGGAGCACGCTCATCGCGCCGTTGAAGAAGTACTTGGTGTTGTTGTCGTCGTTGGAGCCGGCGAACAGCTCGATGTTGAAGGGGCCCTTGCCGCTCTTCAGGCCGAGCTTGTCGACGATGTAGTTCGCCTGCAGCTCGCCGACCTTGGAGTTGTCGAAGGAGGCGTAGTAGCTGACGTTCTCGCTGCCGAGGATCAGGCGGTCGTAGGAGATGACCGGGATGTCCGCGTCCTTGGCCTGCTGGAGAACGTTGTCGAGCGACTTGTTGTCGATCGCCGCGACGATCAGCGCCTTGACGCCCTGCGCGATCAGGTTCTCGATCTGCGAGACCTGCTGGTCGGGCTTGTCCTCGCCGTAGACCAGCTTGGTCTTGTAGCCCTTGGCCTGGAGGTCCTTCTCGACGTTCTTGCCGTCGGAGATCCAGCGCTCGGAGGACTTGGTCGGCATCGCGATGCCGATCGTGCCGCCCTTGCTGTCACCCTTGTTCTCCTCGCTGCCGCCCTCGCCGCTCTGGCCGCAGGCGGACAGGGTCAGTGCGAGGGAGGCGGCGCCGGCGACGGCGGCGAGTGCGGCTCTGCGGTTACCCATGATCATCATCCTTGATGTGTGTGCAGGGTTCGTTCGGTCTCGCGGTGCGACGGCGCTCCCGGCGGTTTCTCCGAAGACCGAGGAGAGGTGTGTGGGATTCTGCGCGCCTGTGTCGTCTTCTGTGAAGCAGGGTTTCCGTAACGTTATGACTGGATGTCGAACCTGCTGAGTTCGCCGGGCAGTCGGGAGCCGAGCGGGGCCATGTGACCGTCCGCCCCGTGCCGCGCGAGCAGGTCGAGGGCCAGCCGGCCGCGCCGCACCCGCTCGCGCGCCGTGGACAGCGTCACTTCGCGCAGGTGGTGGCCGTACGGGTAGATGGCGGGGGCCTTGGAGAGGCCGAACTTCAGGTACAGCGGTGCGCCGCGCCGGATCAGCTCGGCGACCTCGTACATCCGGACGTACCCGCCGAGATCGTCGGGGGCCTCGATGTACATGTCCATGGGAGCGGCCGACACCCGTCGGATCTCCGTGAGGTGATCGAGCGTCAGGTCGCTGGGCACGTTGACCGAGTCGGCGCCCAGCCGCTCGTAGACCGCGTAGGCGGCCGGGTTGACGGGGCCGATCAGCGCCGAGACCTTGAGCGTGGTGTCGGCCGGGATGAGGCCGGTCGCCCGCGCCCGGTGCAGCGTCCACAGCACGCCCTCGTCGGCGACGAGAAGGCACTTCACGCCCAGCTCCGTGGCCCGCACGGCGTCTTCGACGCATCCGGCGACCGCGTCGTGGCCGCGGGCCCGCAGGCCCCCGCCGCGCGAGTCGGTGCGCGTCGAGCCGCCGATGTCCCACGTGCCGCGCGGCCCGGTGAACAGGCACAGCTCGATGTCGCGCTCGTTCGTCGCGTCGACCATCTCGGTGATCTCGGCGTCGGTCAGCATCCACACGCCGCTGCCCTGGCTGATCCGGTGGATCGGCACGTCGAGCCGCGAGGCCTCCTTCAGGACGACGCCCAGCGCCTCGGGGCCCTCGCACGAGGGGATCTCGGTGCGCCAGCGGCCGCCGCCCGGGAAGGAGTGGGTGGAGGTGTCGGCGGGGTCCGGGGCGGGCGCGCCCAGGCCGAGCGCGGTGAGCACCTGCTCACCGGGTCGACGGGCGGCCGTAGCGGAGGCGTCGGTCGTCACAAGCTGTCCTTCGTGTTCGGTATGTCGGACGAGGTTCGCGGCTCAAGGTGTGGGGGGCGGGGGTGCACGCCGGTGCGCGGGCCGTCAGGTCGCCCGCGCACCGGCGTGCGGCTGGGGTACTCCGTCCGGACCGGGTGCGGTGCCAGGACCCGCGAGCCCGGCCCGGCCCGGACGGGAGGCGCTAGGGGCGGAGCAGCACCTTGCCCACCTTCGGGTCGCCGGAGCCGACCAGCCCGATCGCCTCGGAGAACTCGGCGAGCGGCAGCTCGTGCGTGACCAGCGGCAGCGGATCGAGCAGTCCGGCCCCGAACACCCGGACCGTGTGCGACCAGGCGTCGGGCGGCGCACCGAAGACGGTGTGCACCTCCAGCTGCCGCACGACCAGATCCGTCGGGTCCAGGCCGTCGGCGCCCGGAGCGGGGATGCCCGTCAGGACGAGCCGGCCGCCGCGCCGCAGCAGGGCGGCGGCGGTGCGGGCGGCCGAGGCGGAGCCGGCGGTCTCGATCACCACGTCGAAGTCGTCCGGCAGCTGCTGGTCCCTGGTGCGGAAGTCGGTGGCGCCGAACCGCCGGGACAGCGCCTCCCGGTCGTCGCGGGTGCCGACGACCAGCAGCTCGGCCGGCGAGCCCGCCCGCAGGAACTGCACGGCGAACATGCCCAGCGTCCCGGTGCCGACCACGGCGACCCGCTCGCCCGGCAGGGCGCGCGCCTTGATCGCGGCGGCCGCGATGCAGGCGGCCGGCTCCAGCAGGGCCGCCGCCGTGAGGTCGGCGTCCTGGGCCAGCACGTGCAGCAGCCGGGCCGGCAGGGTCAGCGTGGCCGCCATCGCGCCCGGCTGGGTGAAACCGGTCTCCTCGTACCCGTCCGAGCACAGCGTCGTCTCACCCGCGTGGCAGCGGTCGCACACCTGGCAGTTGCGGAACCCCTCTCCGACCACCTTGCGGCCGACGAGCGAGACCGGCACTCCGGCGCCCACCGCCTCGACCGTCCCGGACCACTCGTGGCCGGGCGTGAGCGGGTAACGGACGTAGCCCTCGGGCCGGTTGCCCTGGTACACCTCGCGGTCGCTGCCGCAGATGCCCACGGCGTGCACCCGCACCAGCGCCTCGCCGGGCTCGGGCGGGCGGGGCGTGTGCGCGGCGAGCCGGTGCTCGCCGGGCGCCTCGACGACGACGGCGGTGCTCACTGCCCGGTGCCCTTCGGCTTGCGCTGCTCCCAGCCGTCGGCCCACAGGTCGAAGCGGGCCTGCTGCTGGGGGAACTCGGCGGCGGCGTCCACGTCCAGCTCGACCCCGAGACCGGGGGCGTCGGAGAGGTGGAAGTAGCCGTCGACGACCTGCGGGGCTCCCTTGACGACCTTCTTGATCTCCGAGTCCGCGAAGTCGTTGAAGTGCTCGAGGACCTTGAAGTTCGGGGAGCTGAAGCCGACCTGGAGGGAGGCCGCGGTCAGGACGGGCCCGCCGACGTTGTGCGGGGCGACCAGCATGTAGTGGGTCTCGGCGGTCGCGGCGAGCTTGCGCGTCTCCCAGATGCCGCCGATGTGGCCGACGTCGGGCTGGATGATGTCGACCGCCTGGCTCTCGAACAGCTCGCGGAACTCGATCCGGTCGTGGATGCGCTCACCGGTGGCCATGGGGATGTCCACCTTGGCGGCGACCTTCTCCAGCGCCTTGAGGTTCTCCGGCGGGACCGGCTCCTCCAGCCAGGCCGGCTTGAAGGGCGCCAGCTCGTTCGCCAGCCGGACCGCGGTCGACGGCGAGAACCGGCCGTGCATCTCCAGCATCAGCTCCGCGTCCGGCCCGATGGCGTCGCGCACGGCCTCGATGAGGGAGACGGCGTACAGGGTCTGCGCGTGGTCCAGCTCGAAGTGCCCGGTGCCGAAGGGGTCGATCTTCAGCGCCTTGTACCCGCGCTCCATGACCTGCTGGGCGGCCTTGTGGTACGCCTCCGGCGTGCGCTCGGTGGTGTACCAGCCGTTGGCGTACGCCTTGACCTTGTCGGTGACCTTGCCGCCGAGCAGCTGCCAGACGGGGACGCCGAGGGCCTTGCCCTTGATGTCCCAGCACGCCATCTCGACGACGGCGATGCCGGACATCACGATCTCGCCCGCCCGGCCGTAGTCGCCGTACTTCATGCGGCGCACGAGGTCCTCGACAGCGAACGGGTCGGAGCCGAGAATGTGGTTGGCCTCGGCTTCCTTCAGATAGCCGAGCAGCGCGTCGGTGTGGCCCAGCATGCGGGTCTCACCCACACCCGTGATGCCCTCGTCGGTGTGCACCTGCACGTAGGTCAGGTTGCGCCAAGGCGTCCCCACCACGTGGGTGCTGATTCCGGTGATGCGCACGGAGATTGCCCTTCAGCTGTTCGAGATTTCGTCACACGTTCGAAATGCTGGCGTGACAGTAAGGACGGTGTGAGGGGGGTGTCAATGGGGTGGACGCAGACAGGTTTCGACAGTTTCGGACGGGGCTTTCGATTGCGGGGCGAGGCGGGGCGAGGCGGACGGCCGCGGTCCGGTCGCGGGTGATAGCTCAAGGTAGCCGCACCGGAACAGTCGGTTTCCCACACAACTTTCACAGGCGGCCCTAGGAACGTCACGCTCCGGGAACTTAGTCTTCCCGCGTCATGGATTACTGCCACCCGTGCCGTCGGCACCTCAACGGCGCCCTCGCCTGCCCGGGGTGCGGCACCCCCGCCGACCGGTCGTCCACACGGCGTCGGGAGGCCCACGAGCCGGAGCCCCACGCCCCTGACTCCGCTCAGGAACCCGTGCGGCAGGAGCGTGCTCCCGCCGCGGACCGGGGCGCACCCGAGACCGCCGAGCCCTCCGGGACCGGCGTCGGCCCCCAGGCCTCCGGGTCCGGGTCCGGGCCCGGCGTCGAGCCCGACGCCGAGGACGGCTCCGCGCTCCCCGCCGGCGGTCGCGCCGCCCGCCGCCGTGAGCAGGGCCGCGGCCGGGGCGGCGGGGAACGCGGACCGGCCGGCGAGGGCCCCGCCGGGAGCGAGGCGAGCCGTCGCGATCGCAAGGCCGCCGCGCACCGCCGTCGCCGTCGCCGCACCCTCCTCCTCGCCGCCGGTCTCCTGCTCGCCGCGGGTGGCCTGAGCCTGGCCGAACTCGGCATCGACGCACCGGGGTTCGGCTCCTCCTCGAACCCGGCGGCGGCGGGCGGGGAGTCCTCGCCGATCGAGTCCGAGGAGTCGCCGGACGTCACGGCCGAGCCCGTCGGCGCCACGAAGGGGGAGGGTGGGGCGACGGCCTCCCCGGACTCGTCGGCCTCGGCCTCGGATTCCGCCTCGCCGTCACCGTCGGCGTCGGCGTCGCCCAGCGAGTCGGAGACGGCCCCGGACGGCACGGACCCGGACCCGCAGACGGCCCCCGCCCCCGGCACGCCCCCCGCGGCCTCCACCCCGGCGGACCCCGACCCCGGCACCCCCTCGGCCGACCCGACCACCTCCGGCCCGGAACCGCAACCGTCACCGTCGGAAACGTGCAACCGGTTCCTGTGGTGGTGCACCTAGGGCCACGCCGCGGACGCGGGTCCCGGCATGCGCTCCCACGTCCCACGGAGGAAGCGCCTCCGGCGGTGTCGCCCGTCGGTCGCCCGCCCCCGGCCGCGCTCGGCCGAGCGTGCGGGGCACCCGACGCGTCGGGCGCCCTCCTCGGCCCCGCGGCCGCACCGGCCGACCCCGCCGACCCGAGCCGCACGGCACCGCCGGCCTCCTGAGGGCTGATCCCGACGACGGGCCCTGGCGGCACCGGCTCCCGCGGGGCCTGCCGCCGCTTTGCGGCGCGGCCCGGTGACCGACGGCACGGCCGGCCCGGCGGCCTGGGGCTGAGGCGGTCCGGGGCGAAGGAGGTCCGGCGGGAGGTCCGGGGCGACGGCGAGGGCCCGCTCCGGTCCGGAGTGCGCCGCTGACGCGACGGCGGACTCTCCGCCCCGTGGCGTCGTCCGGTGCGGGAGGTGTCCGGTGCGGGAGGGTCCGGCCGTCCGGCCCCGGCGGGCGGCGTCGGCCACCCGCCCCGGCGGACGGCGCCCGGCCCCGCCCGCCGCCTACCGGCCCTCGTCCGCTCCCAGCATCCGGCGCAACAGGCCCCGCAGCGCCAGCTGTTCCTCCTCGGCCAGCTCGGCGAGCGGCTCGCGGGCGAACCGCAGGGTCTCCCGCAGGTCCTTGGCCGTCCGGCGCCCCTCGTCCGTCACCGCGGCCAGCTTCACCCGGCGGTCGGCCGGGTCGGGCCGGCGTTCCACCAGCCCGCGAGCCTCCAGGCGGTCGACGATGCCCGTCACGTTGGACGGCTCGCACTTCAGCTTCACCGCCAGCTTCCGCATCGGCAGCGGCTCCAGGGAGAGCAGGCTGAGCAGCCGGGCCTGCGCGCCGGTGAGGGAGTGCCCGGCGGCGGCCTCCTCGTAGTCCTGGTGGAAACGCGCCACGACCTCGCCGATCAGCTCGACGACCTCCAGGGTGAGGGGGTCGGGCCGACGGGTTCTCCGAGGTGTGGACATGACGCTCAGGGTACCCGCTTACTTGACATCATGAAATATCCAGGCGCATGGTTGTTTCAGTTACTGAAGTATTTGCGCCGCGGCACCCGCAGCACACGCGCCGCACCGGCACACAAGGAAGGGCCTCATGTCCGACACCCCCGCGCTCCCGTCCGTCAGCCGCGAATGGCGTCTGCTCAGCCGTCCCGTCGGCTGGCCCAAGGCCGAGGACTTCGAGCTGGCCGAGGCGGAGATCCGGCAGCCCGGTCCCGGCGAGGTGCTCGTCCGCAACGCGTACCTCTCCGTCGACCCGTACATGCGCGGCCGGATGAGCGCCGCCAAGTCCTACACGGCCCCCTACGAGCTGGGGAAGGCCATGCAGGGCGGCGCGGTCGGCGAGGTCGTCGCCTCGCAGGCCGAGGGCGTCGCCGTGGGCGACCACGTGCTGCACTTCGGCGGCTGGCGCGAGTACGCCACGGTCAACGCCGCGCAGGCCGTCAAGGTCGACCCCGAGGCCGCCCCGCTCTCCACCTACCTGGGCGTCCTCGGCATGACCGGCCTCACCGCCTACGCCGGCCTGCTGCGCACCGCCGCCCTCAAGGAGGGCGACGTCGTCTTCGTCTCCGGCGCGGCCGGCGCGGTCGGCAGCCAGGTCGGCCAGATCGCCAAGCTCAAGGGCGCCTCGCGGGTGATCGGCTCGGCCGGCTCCGACGAGAAGGTCAAGCTCCTGGTCGAGGAGTACGGCTTCGACGCGGCGTTCAACTACAAGAACGGCTCCGTGGCCGAGCAGCTGCGCGAGGCCGCCCCGGACGGCATCGACGTCTACTTCGACAACGTCGGCGGCGACCACCTGGAGGCCGCGATCGGCTCCCTGAACCAGGGCGGACGCATCGCCGTCTGCGGCATGATCTCGCTCTACAACAACACCGAGCCCGCCCCCGGCCCGCGCAACCTCGTCCGCCTCATCCAGACCCGCGGCCGCATCGAGGGCTTCCTCGTCGGCGACCACTACGACCTCCAGCCCCAGTTCGTCCAGGAGGTCGGCCCCTGGGTCGCCTCGGGCGCCCTGAAGCACCGCGAGACGGTCGTCGAGGGCATCGAGAACAACCTGGAGGCGTTCTTCGGAGTGCTCCGGGGCGACAACACGGGCAAGATGATCGTCAAGCTGTAACCGCCCGCCCGCCCGCCCGCCGCGGCCCTGAGCCCGGTCGGGCGGCGGGAGGCCGGACGCGAGGGCGGGCGCGGGTGTTTCCGCCCTCGCCCCGGAGCCCGCGGCCCGGTCCGGCCGAGCGGTGGCCCGCGGCCCGGCCGGACGGCGGGCGTACGCGGACCCGCGGCGGGGTCCCGGGCGGGCACGCCGGCCGTCCCGCACGGCCTCCCGGCGAGGCGCCCGGCGTGCGGTCCCGGCGGCTCGGATGTCATGCCCGCGCCCCGATAGAATTCGGCCATGCGCGATCTTGGGGTGGGATTCGGATACCTCCTGAAGGGCCACCGCTGGGTGGCCCGGCACGGGAAGCAGTACGGGTTCGGGCTCGTGCCCGGCCTGATCACGCTCGTCCTGTACGCGGGCGCGCTGGTGGCGCTCGGCGTGTGGGGCGAGGACTTCGTGGGCTGGGCGACTCCCTTCGCCGACGACTGGTCGAGCCCCTGGGGCGGACTGTTCCGCGGGTTCCTGACGGCCGTGCTGTTCGCGCTCGGCCTGCTGCTCGCCGTGGTGACCTTCACCGCGGTCACGCTGCTGATCGGCCAGCCCTTCTACGAGAGCCTCTCCGAGCGGGTCGACCGCGACGTCTCGCCCGACGGCTCGGCCCCGGTGTCCGGACTGCCGCTCTGGCGCGAGCTGTGGATCTCGGCCCGCGACAGCCTGCGGATCCTGCTGCGCGCGCTGCTGTGGGGCGTGCTGCTCTTCGCGCTCGGCTTCGTCCCGTTCCTCGGCCAGACCGTCGTGCCGGTGATCGGCCTCTTCGTCACCGGCTTCTTCCTGACCGAGGAACTGACGTCCGTCGCCCTCCAGCGCCGGACCGTCGACGTCCGCTCCCGGCTGGTCCTGCTCCGCTCCCGCCGGACCCTCGTCTGGGGCTTCGGCACGCCCCTCGCGCTCGCGTTCCTGGTCCCCCTCGTCGCGGTGTTCCTGATGCCGGGTGCGGTGGCGGGCGCGACGCTCATGGCGCGGGACCTGATGGGCGAGGAGACCGTGGGCGACGACGAGACGGAGGAGCCGGACACCACCGTGCAGCCGCCGCAGCGGCCGTACTGACCGACCGCCCGACCGCCCGACCGCCCGACCGCCCGACCGCCCGACCGCCCGACCGCCCGACCGCCCGACCGCCCGCCCGACCGCCCGCCCGACCGCCCCCGGGCACCCGGCCCGTCGGCCGTCAG
This sequence comes from Streptomyces sp. NPDC031554, assembly GCF_055580685.1. NCBI lineage: Bacteria > Bacillati > Actinomycetota > Actinomycetes > Kitasatosporales > Streptomycetaceae > Streptomyces > Streptomyces sp. NPDC031554. Next base: position 77,308 of record NZ_JBVIKX010000014.1, read on the forward strand.
TCCACGTCCTCGCCCAGCAGGCGCAGGAAGTCGCGGAAGGCGCCCGGCATGTCCACCGACTCCGGGTCCAAGAGCCACTGGTACTGGAGGCCGTCCATCACCGCCACCAGCAGTGGAGCGGTCCGCTCCGGGGTGAGGCCGTTGGGCAGGCGGTCGCCGTACTCGGCGCGCAGGACCGCCGCCGTGTTCGCCCGCACCTGCCGGTACCGGTCGGTGAAGTACGTCCGCGCCGGATGCCCCTCGGTGACGCTCTCGCCGAGGAGCGCGGAGAAGGTCTGGATGATGCCGGGCCGCATCGCGTTGTACTCGACCAGCGAGCACAGCAGGTCGATCCGCCACCGGGTGTGCGGCATCGCGTCCCACTGGTCGCGTTCCTCCAGCACCGCGACCAGCAGCGCGTCCTTCGTGGGGAAGTGGTGCAGCAGCCCCTGCTGGGTCAGCCCGACCCGCTCGGCCACCGCCGCCAGGCTCGCGCCCCGGTAGCCGCGTTCGGCGATCACCTCCAGGGCCGCCCGCACGATCTTGGCGCGCCGCTCCTCGCTCCTGGTCGTCCTGGCGTTCATGCCGGCCACCGTACGGCATCGACACCCGCGAATGTAACGGCAGGGTCTCGAAACCTACCGCTCCACAGGCGGCCGATGCACGATGGGGAACACCACCGCACAGCACCGCACAGGAATTCAACGAGGAGGCCCGCGATGGCGGACATCGAGGCGGCCGTCGAGGCGGCCCTCGGCAAGCTCGACCTGGACGCCAAGGCCCGGCTGCTGGCCGGCCAGGACATGTGGTCCCTGCCCGCCCTCCCCGAGATCGGCCTCGCGTCCCTCGTGATGTCCGACGGCCCGATCGGCGTCCGGGGCGTGCGCTGGACCTCCGACGACCCCTCCGTCGCGCTGCCGTCCCCGACCGCCCTCGCCGCCACCTGGGACCCCGGCCTCGCCCACCGCGCCGGGGTGCTCCTCGCCCAGGAGGCCCGCCGCAAGGGCGTCCACGTCCTGCTCGCCCCGACCGTCAACCTGCACCGCTCCCCGCTCGGCGGCCGCCACTTCGAGGCCTACAGCGAGGACCCCCACCTGACGGGACGGATCGGGAGCGGGTACGTGCGCGGCGTGCAGGAAGGCGGCGTCGGCACCACCGTCAAGCACTTCGTCGCCAACGACGCCGAGACCGACCGCTTCACCGTGAACAACCTGGTCGGCGAACGCGCCCTGCGCGAGCTGTACCTGGCCCCCTTCGAGGCCATCGTCGCCGAGGCCCGTCCGTGGGGCGTCATGACCGCCTACAACACGGTCAACGGCACCACGATGACCGAGCACCACCACCTGGTGAACGAGGTCCTGCGCGGCGAATGGGGCTTCGACGGCTTCAACGTCTCCGACTGGACGGCCGCCCGGGACACCGTCGGCGCCCTCCGCGGCGGCCTCGACGTGGCCATGCCCGGACCGGCGACCGTCTACGGCGAGGCCCTCGCCCGGGCGGTGCGCGAGGGCCGCCTCGACGAGCCCGAGGTCGACGAGGCCGTACGCCGCGTCCTGCGCCTGGCCGCCCGCGTGGGCGCCCTCGCGGACGTCGAACCCGCCGTCCCCGTGCCGCCCGCGCCCGTCCACGGCGAGTCCCTGGCCCGCGAACTCGCCCGCCGCTCCTTCGTCCTGGTCCGCAACGAGCGCGCGGTGCTGCCCCTGCGGCCCGGCCGCACGGTCGCCCTCGTCGGCGCCGCCGCCCGCGACGCCCGCGTCCTCGGCGGCGGCTCCGCCACCGTCTTCCCCGCCCGTGTCGTCTCCCCGCTCGACGGCCTCACCGCCGCCCTCCCCGAGGGCGCCCTCAGCTACTCCCTCGGCGCCGACCCGACCACCGAACTCGCTTTCGCCGACAAGGGGTTCACGCTGCGGGCCGTCTGCCGGGACGCCGCCGGGACCGTCCTGGGCACCGGCTCGGCCCCCGGCGGGCAGATCCGCTGGACGGGCGACGACCTCCCCGACGGCGTCACCTCCGACACCCTGCACACCGTGGAACTGACCGGCACCTTCACCCCGCGCGCGAGCGGCCGGCACACCTTCGGCGTCAAGGGCGTCGGCGCCTTCACCCTCACCGTCGCCGGCACTACCCACTTCGACGGCACCCAGGAGCCGGCCGACGCCGGCGACCCCTTCGAGGCGGCCTTCGGCTCCCCGGTGCCCCGCGCCGAGACCGAACTGACCGCCGGGGAGACGGTCGACGTCTCCCTCACCCACGTCGTCCGGTTCCCCGCGCGCCTGCCGCTGAAGGTCGTCGCCTTCGCACTCGCCCACCAGGAGCCCCCGCGGGACCCGGACGAACTGATCGCCGAGGCGGTGGAGGCCGCCCGCGCCGCCGACACCGCCGTGGTCGTCGTCGCCACCACCGACCGCGTCGAGTCCGAGGGCTTCGACCGCACCGACCTGCGCCTGCCCGGCCGCCAGGACGACCTGGTGCGGGCCGTGGCCGCCGCCAACCCGGACACCGTCGTGGTCGTCAACTCCGGCTCCCCGGTGGAACTGCCGTGGCGCGAGGACGTCGCCGCCGTGCTGCTGAGCTGGTTCCCCGGCCAGGAGGGCGGCGCCGCCCTCGCCGACGTCCTCACCGGCGCCCACGAGCCCGGCGGGCGCCTGCCCACCACCTGGGGCTCCCTCGCCGACGCCCCGGTCACCCGGGTCGCTCCGGCCGACGGCGAACTCCCCTACGACGAGGGCGTCTTCATCGGCTACCGCGCCTGGGAGAAGGAGGGCCGCACCCCGGCCTACCCCTTCGGCCACGGCCTCGGCTACACCGACTGGACCTACGAATCGGTCGAGACGGACGGGACGAACGTCGCCGTCCGCCTGCGCAACACCGGCGGACGGGCGGGCCGCGAGGTCGTCCAGGTCTACCTCGCGCCCACCGAACCCGACGCCGCCCGCCCGGCCCGCTGGCTGGCCGGCTTCGCCGGCGTCGAGGCCGGACCGGGGGAGAGCGCCGAGGCCGTCGTCACCCTCCCGCGCCGCGCGTTCGAGATCTGGGACGAGGCCGCCGGGCGGTGGTCCTTTGTGAAGGGTTCGTACGAAATCCAGGTGGGTAGGTCTCTCGCGGACCGCAGGATCACCGCGACGATTAACGTCTGACGCGGGCCCCGCGCCCCACGAGCAGCCCCGGTCCGGGACCTGACCCCTGGACCGGGGCTATGCGCGTTCCGGCACCGCGCCCACCGCGCCCACCGCGCCTACCGCGCCGAGAACCCGTACACCGTCTCCGACCGGTACACCTCGCCCGGCCGCAGCGCGGTGCCGGGGAACTCCGGCCGGTTCGGGGAGTCCGGGAAGTGCTGGGTCTCCAGCGCGACGCCCCGGCCGGGGCCGAACGGCTCGCCCAGGTGGTCGGCGGTGTACACCTGGACGCCCGGCTCGGTCGTGGCCACCGTCAGCACCCGGCCGGACGCCGGGTCGTACAGCTCGGCCACCTCCACCGGCCCGTCCGTGACCCCCTTGTCGAGCACGAAGTTGTGGTCGAGGCCCCCGCCGATCTCGCGGGCGGTGCGGAAGTCGAAGCGGGTGTCCGTCACGTCCGCCCGCTCGCCCGTGGGGATCAGGCCGTCGTCGACCGGTGTGTACCGGGAGGCGGCCAGCCGCAGTCGGTGCCCGCCCGCACCGCCCGCGCCGCTGAGGTTGAAGTAGCTGTGGTTGGTCAGGTTCACCACCGTCGGCCGGTCCGTGACCGCCTCGTACGCCAGCCGCAGCGCCCCCGACGCGTCCAGCGTGTAGGTGGCCGTGACCTCCAGCCGGCCGGGGAAGCCCTCCTCGCCGTGCGGGCTGACCCGGCTCAGCCGCAGCCCGTGCTCCACCGGCTCCACGTCCCACACCCGCTTGTCGAAACCGCGCGCCCCGCCGTGCAGCACGTTCGGCCCCTCGTTCGGCGTGAGGGCGTGGCTCACCCCGTCCAGGGAGAAGCGGGCCCGGGCGATCCGGTTGGCGTACCGCCCGACCAGCGCGCCGAGGAAGGGCTCCGGATGCGTGACGTAGCCGTCCAGGTCCACGAACCCCAGCACCACGTCCGTGCCGCGCCCCTCCCGGTCCGGGACCTCCACCGACTGCACGATCCCGCCGTAGGACAGGACCCGCACCCGCACGCCGGCCCGCTCCAGGGTCCAGCGGCGCACGGGGGTGCCGTCGGAAAGTGTTCCGAAGTGTTCGCTCATGGGGGAAACCCTAAGTCACGTGTCGCGGGCGGTGATCCGGCGGTAGGCGATCTCGGCCAGCCTGGCCTGCCCGTTCTTGCTCGGGTGGAACCAGTCCCAGGGGCTCAGCTGGTCGGTCCCGAAGCGGAACCCGTACACCGCGCCGCCGTCGAACCGGCACCGCGTGTCCTTGGCGCAGACCTCCTCCAGCACCGTGTTGTAGTCCTCCACCCGCTGCCGCACGGTCTCCCGCCGCAGGTTCGCCGCCGCGTCCAGCGCGTCCGCGTCCCCCAGCATCGACGGGCAGATCCCCAGCTTCCACACCTGCTTGCCCAGCACGTTCGTCCGCCCCTGCGACCACAGCCGCTTCAGGTTCGGCACGCTCGCCACGTACACCTGCGCCTTCGGCGCGGTCCGGCGCAGGGTGCGCAGCGACTCCTCGAACCCCGCCCGGAAGTCGGCCACCGGCGTCATCGCCTCCGCCGTCACCCGGCAGGCGTCGTTGGCCCCCGCCATCACCGTCACCAGCGCGGGCCCGCGCGCCGCCGCCCGCGCCATCTGCGCCGGCAGATCCGCCATCCGCGCCCCGGTCGCCGCGTAGTTCCAGCTGTGCGTGGCCGCCCTCGCCCCCAGCAGCCGTACGGCCAGACTGTTCACCTCGCCGCTGTCGCCGGTCGCCCAGGACACCTCGGGGCAGTCCGCCAGCACCGAGCACGCGTCGAAGCCGCGCGTGATGGAGTCGCCCACGGCCGCCAGCGAGGCGGGACTGGTGTCCCACACCGGGGTCGGCGACGCCGACGGCCTCGCCTCGCGCGCACCCGACGCACCCGGCCCCTCCCCGCCCGGCGCGTCACAGCCGGCCGCGCCCAGCACGACCGCGGTCGTCAACACGGCCGTCAACGCGGCCACGGCCCGCGAGCGGCGGCTTCGCTTCCGCATCCTCTGCTGTCCCCTCGGTCGTCCCGCTCGTCCCGCTCGTCCCGCTCGTCGCACCGGTCCCCGGCCGGACGGTCCACCGGCCCACCCAGGACAACGTCCGGGAGTTCCCGGGCCGGCGGGAGACGACGGACCGGGCCGGTACAGGCGTCCTGCCGGGTGAATGGAGGCCCTTCGGCGGCCCGGGACCGACGGTACGTCACACTCCTTGCGCCGTCGCACGGTAGCCTCGCCCTCAACGTGGCTGCCGCCGCAGCCGCCATGCCAGCCAGCACGACTGGCCCGCTCTGTCCGGAGGTACCGGTGACGACACGTGGGGTTCTGTACGTGCACTCCGCGCCGCGCGCGCTGTGCCCGCACGTCGAGTGGGCCGTCGCCGGGGTGCTCGGCACCCGCGTCGGCCTCGACTGGATCCGGCAGCCCGCCGCGCCCGGCACCTGGCGCTCGGAGTTCTCCTGGCAGGGCGAGGCCGGCACCGCCTCCAAGCTCGCCTCCGCCCTGCGCGGCTGGCACCTGATGCGCTTCGAGGTCACCGCCGAGCCCTGTGCCACCGCCGAGGGCGAGCGCTACAGCTGCACCCCCGACCTCGGCATCTTCCACGCCGTCACCGGCATCCACGGCGACATCCTCATCCCCGAGGACCGCCTGCGCGCCGCCCTGACCCGCTCCCAGCGCGGCGAGACGGACCTGGAGGCGGAGATCGCCAAGCTCCTGGGCAAGCCCTGGGACGACGAACTGGAGCCGTTCCGCTACGCCGGTGAGGGCGCCCCGGTGAGGTGGCTCCACCAGGTCGTGTGACACGCGGTACCCCGGACGGGGGCACCGGACGCGGGGAACACACGAAGCCCGCGGGACACGCGGGGAGAGCGGAGAGCACGGAGAACGCGAAGAAGGGGCCCCACCTCCCGGGTGGGGCCCCTTCACGCGCGTACAGGCGGTTCTCAGACCGTCCGGAACGCCAGCACCACGTTGTGCCCGCCGAACCCGAACGAATCGTTCAGCGCGGCGATACGGCCCTCCACGGGCAGCTTGCGCGCCTCGCCGCGGACGATGTCCGCGTTCGCCTCGGCCTCGGGGTCGAGGTTCTCGACGTTGATGGTCGGCGGAGCCACCCGGTGGTACAGCGCGAGGACCGTCGCCACCGACTCCACACCGCCGGCGCCGCCGAGCAGGTGACCGGTCATCGACTTCGTCGCCGAGACCGCCATGTGGTCGGCGTCGTCGCCGAACACCTTGCGCAGCGCCTTCAGCTCGGCCACGTCACCGGCGGGCGTCGACGTCGCGTGCGCGTTGACGTGCACGATCTCCGCCGGGTCGAGGTCGGTGCGCTCCAGCAGGTTCTGCAGGGCGTGCGCGATGCCGCGGCCCTCCGGCTCCGGCTGCACGATGTCGTGGGCGTCGGCGGAGATGCCCTGGCCGACCGCCTCGGCATACACCCGCGCCCCGCGCGCGGCGGCGTGCTCGGCGGACTCCAGGACGATCACACCGGCGCCCTCGCCGAGCACGAAGCCGTCGCGCGCGGTGTCGTAGGGACGCGAGGCGCCCCGCGGGTCGTCGTTGTTCTTGGACATCGCCATCATGTTGCCGAACGCGGCGATCGGCAGCGGGTGGATCGCCGCCTCCGTGCCGCCGGCGACGACGACGTCGGCGCGGCCGGTGCGGATCATCTCGATGGCGTAACCGATGGCCTCGGCTCCCGACGCGCACGCCGAGACCGGCGTGTGCACACCCGCGCGGGCGCCCACGAGCAGACCCACGTTGGCGGACGGGCTGTTCGGCATCAGCATGGGCACGGTGTGCGGGGAGACGCGGCGGACGCCCTTCTCCTTCAGCACGTCGTACTGGTCCAGCAGGGTCGTCACACCGCCGATGCCGGAGGCGATGACCGCGCCGAGCCGGTCCGGGTCCACGGAGGCACCCGACGCGGCGTCGGACGCCCCGTCGGCCGTCCTCGGCGCGAAACCGGCGTCCCTCCAGGCCTCCTGGGCCGCGATCAGCGCGAACTGCGCCGAGCGGTCCAGCTTGCGGGCCTGCGGCCGCGGGATGACCTCGGTGGGCTCCACGGCGATCTGCGCCGCGATGCGGACGGCCTGGTCGGCCGCCCAGTCCTGCTCCAGGGGCGTGACGCCGGACTTGCCGGCGATCAGGCCTTCCCAGGTAGAGGCTGCGTCGCCACCCAGCGGTGTGGTTGCGCCGATACCGGTGACGACCACGGTGCGATTGGTCGGGCTCACGGGAATTCTTTCTCCAACGATCGGGATTCAGCGGCGCCACCGCCGGGTGGCGGGGCAGGCCGGATCATCCGGCCCCAGCAGTGACTCAGTCCTGGTGCTTGAGGATGTAGTTCGTCGCGTCGCCGACCGTCTTGAGGTCCTTGACGTCCTCGTCGGGGATCTTGACGTCGAAGCGCTCTTCGGCGGCGACGACGACCTCGACCATGGACAGCGAGTCGACGTCCAGGTCGTCGGTGAAGGACTTGTCCAGCTGGACGTCCTCGACCGGGATCCCGGCGATCTCGTTCACGATCTCCGCGAGACCGGCGACGATCTCTTCCTGAGTGGCGGCCATGTCGGCGCTCCTTCGTTGGTGTTCCAGAGGGTGTGGCATTGGTGTCTTCCGTCCCGGACCGCGTGATCCGGCACGGAGTGCCTAGGGGAGGGTAACGACCGTCGCTGCGTACACGAGACCCGCCCCGAATCCGATGACGAGCGCGGTGTCGCCGCTCTTGGCCTCGCCGGTCGCCAGGAGCCGCTCCATGGCGAGCGGGATCGAGGCGGCCGAGGTGTTCCCGGTGGTCCGCACGTCACGCGCGACCGTGACGGACTCCGGCAGCTTGAGGGTCTTCACCATCGAGTCGATGATGCGCTCGTTGGCCTGGTGCGGGATGAAGACGTCGAGGTCGGCGGAGCTTATCCCGGCGGCGTCCAGCGCCTGCTGGGCGACCTTCGCCATCTCGAACACGGCCCAGCGGAAGACCGCCTGGCCTTCCTGGGTGATCGCCGGGAACTTCGCGACCTCGCCGTCGCGGTAGTCCGTCCACGGCACGGTCTGCTTGATGGTCTCCGACTTGTCGCCCTCGGAACCCCACACCGTCGGGCCGATCGCCGGCTCCTTCGACGGGCCGACCACGACCGCGCCCGCGCCGTCACCGAACAGGAAGGCGGTGGCCCGGTCCTCCAGGTCGGTCAGGTCGGACAACCGCTCCACGCCGATGACCAGGACGTACTCGGCGGAGCCCTCGACGACCATGCCCTTGGCGAGCGTCAGGCCGTAGCCGAAGCCCGCGCAGCCGGCCGAGATGTCGAAGGCGGCGGCCTTGTCCGTGCCGAGCTTGTCGGCGATCTCGGTGGCCACGGCCGGGGTCTGCTTGAAGTGCGACACGGTCGAGACGACCACGGCGCCGATCTGCGCGGCGGCGATCCCGGCGTCGGCGATCGCCTTGCCGGCCGCCTCGACCGACATGGCGGCGACGGTCTCCTCGTCGTTCGCCCAGTGCCGCGTCTCGATGCCGGAACGCGAGCGGATCCACTCGTCGGAGGAGTCGATCGTCTCGAGGATCACCTCGTTGGGCACCACACGGGTGGGCCGGTAACCGCCCACGCCGAGGATGCGCGCGTACGGGGCGCCCTTGCTGGGCTTGATCTTCGCCATGCTCGTCGGCTCCTTGTCAGGCACTGTGCTCGGCGATGACCTCGCGGGCCGCGTCGAGATCGTCGGGGGTCTTCAGCGCCAGCGTCTTCACGCCGGGCAGGGCACGCTTGGCCAGACCGGTGAGCGTACCGCCGGGGCACACCTCGATCAGCGCCGTCACGCCGAGCTGCCGGAAGGTCTCCATGCACAGGTCCCAGCGGACCGGGTTGGCGACCTGGCCGACCAGCCGGTCGAGGACCTCGGCGCCGGTGGCCACCGTGCGCCCGTCCTTGTTGGAGACGTAGGCGATCTCCGGGTCGGCGGGGGACAGCTCCTTGGCGGCGGCAGCCAGCGTCTCGACCGCGGGGGCCATGTGGTGCGTGTGGAACGCGCCCGCGACCTTCAGCGGAACGACCTTGCGGACGCCCTCCGGCTTGTCCTCGCCGAGCGCGGCGAGCTGCTCCAGCGTGCCCGCGGCGACGATCTGGCCGGCACCGTTGACGTTCGCCGGGGTCAGCCCCAGCTTCTCCAGGTGCGCCACGGAGACGTCGGGGTCGCCGCCGAGCAGCGCCGACATGCCGGTCCCGGTGATCGCGGCGGCCTCGGCCATGGCCAGGCCCCGCTTGCGCACGAGGGTCAGCGCGGCGGTGTCGTCGAGGACGCCCGCGAAGGTGGCGGCGGTGATCTCGCCGACGCTGTGGCCCGCGACCGCGCCGGGGGTCACGTCGCCGAGCGCCGCGGCCGACAGGATTCCGGCCGCGACGAGCAGCGGCTGCGCCACCGCGGTGTCACGGATCTGGTCCGCGTCGGCCTGTGTGCCGTAGTGGGCGAGGTCCAGCCCGATGGCGTCCGACCACGCGCCGACACGGTCGGCGGCGCCGGGCAGTTCGAGCCAGGGGGTCAGGAAGCCGGGCGTCTGTGCGCCCTGGCCGGGAGCGACGAGTACGAGCACTCTCACACTCTCTCTTGGGGACGGGCACGGCCGCCCGTGGGGACAGGGACGAAGAACGGCAGGGGGTTTTGTGGGCCCCCCACAAAACGCTAGCTCTTGGGGTCTCCGTCGACGAGACGTCCCAGGATCAGCGCGATGCGCAAGGTGAACGCAGAGCGTACATCCGACGGCGACCAGCCGGTGACGTCAGTCACACGTCGAAGCCGGTAGCGCACGGTGTTGGGATGGACGAACAGCATCCGCGCCGCGCCCTCCAGACTGGACGCCTGTTCCAGATAGACGGCCAGCGTCTCCAGGAGCGCCGAGCCCGCCTCCTCCAGCGGTCTGTAGATCTCCTCCACCAACTGGTCGCGCGCGCCGGGATCACCGGCGATGGCGCGCTCCGGCAGCAGATCGTCCGCCAGCACCGGGCGCGGCGCGTCCTGCCAGGCGGAGCACGCCTTGAGCCCCGCCGCGGCGGCCTGCGCGGACCGGGTCGCGGCCGGCAGGTCGGGCACCACGGGGCCCGCGACGACCGGTCCCGCGGCGAACGGCCCGATCAGGGACCTGGCCACGGCCATCGGGTCGTCGCTGCCGCCGGCGATGACGACGAGACGGGAGCCGAGCACCCCGGTCAGCACCTGGAGCTTGGCGTGCCGCGAGGCCCGCCGGATCGCCTCCACCGTCAGCTCGGAGTCCCCGTCCGGCGCCGTTCCCAGGACCACGCACACGTGCTCGGGCGAGTTCCAGCCCAGGGCGGCGGCCCGGCTGACGGCGCCCTCGTCGGCCTCACCGCTGAGCACGGCGTTCACGACGAGCGACTCCAGCCGCGCGTCCCACGCGCCGCGTGCCTCGGCGGCCTGGGCGTAGACCTGGGCGGTGGCGAACGCGATCTCGCGGGCGTACACCAGGAGCGCCTCGCGCAGCACGTTCTCGTCGCCGGGGGCGGCGACCTCGTCGATCGCGCTCTCCATCACCTCGATGGTGGTGCGCACCATCTCGACGGTCTGGCGCAGCGTGATGGCCCGGGTCAGCTCGCGGGGCGCGGTCCCGAACACGTCGGTGGAGATGGCCTGCGGGGCGTCGGGACGCCGGAACCACTCCGTGAACGCGGCGATGCCCGCCTGGGCCACCAGCCCGATCCAGGAACGGTTCTCCGGGGGCATCGCCCGGTACCACGGCAGCGTCTCGTCCATGCGCGTGATGGCCTGGGCGGCGAGGCTCCCGGAGGACTTCTCCAGCCGCTTCAGGGTCGCGAGGTGCGTGTGGGCGACGGGTACTGCGGCTCGGTTGTCGTGGGATTCGGGTTCAGGCACGTGGACAAGACTGCCTCATCGGGACGCGCGCATGCGTCGGCGGGTCGCCGGTGCGGTCCCCGTCCGGCCGGCGGCGGGTCTACCGTGGTCGGCGTGATCGACGTACGCCGCGCCGACGAGCGCTACCCCGGCGGGGACCCGGCGGCCGGCATCGAGACCCGCCACGCCTTCTCCTTCGGCCCCCACTACGACCCCGGCAACCTCCGCTTCGGCGCCCTGGTCGCCTGCAACGAGGAGCGCCTGGCGCCCGGCGCCGGCTTCGACGAGCACCCCCACAGCCACACCGAGATCGTGACGTGGGTGGTCGAGGGCGAGCTGACCCACCGGGACTCCCGCGGCCACGAGACGCGGGTGCGCCCCGGCGACGTGCAGCGGCTCAGTTCGGCGGCCGGGGTGCGGCACGTCGAGCGCAACGACGGCACGGCACCGCTGACCTTCGTGCAGATGTGGCTGGCCCCGCTGCGACCGGGCGGCGAGCCGGCCTACGACCTCGTCCGCGGCATCGCCGACGCCACGCCGTACGCCGTCCCGGAGGCGGGCGCGATGCTGCACGTGCGGCGGCTGGCGCCCGGGGAGCGGACCGCCGTGCCGGACGCGGCGCGGGTCCACGTCCACGTCGTCGGCGGCACGGTCCGGCTCGGCCCGCACGAGCTGGGGCCGGGGGACGCGGTGCGCGCCGCCGACGAGGAGGACCTCGACCTGGTGGCCGGCGCGGGCCCGGCCGAGGTGCTGATCTGGGCGATGGAGGCCTGAGCTGGGCCGCGTCAGTCGGCGGCGGGCTCCTCGGCGTTGCGCCAGATCGTCAGGTCCACCGAGACGAAGTCGCTGGGGTCGTTCTCCGGTGCCCTGCCCTTGAAGGTGACCAGGGCGATGTGGCCGGAGGAGCTGTGCACGCACAGCTGCGACCCCTCGGACACCTGGGAGAGCTCGATCTCCTTGGTGTACCGGGTCTCGGCGCGGCAGGTGGCCAGGGAGCCCTTCTGGGCGTTGTTCAGCAGGACGACCTTCTCGCCGCCGCTGCCCAGCAGGGGGTCGTTGCCCGAGCCGTTGCCGTCGTAGTAGTAGAGGTCGCTGTCCGACTCGTAGCGGGGGCTGCTGCCGTCGGGGGCGTCGAACGGCTTCGGCGGCGCGTCCGCGAACCGCACGGAGTAGCTCTCGGGGATGTTGACGCCCCGGTAGGTGACCGGAGTGGGGTCGGGCCGCGTCCGGGTGCTCTCCAGGTCGCTACCGCTGTCCGTGCCACCGCTCGGGGCGGAGCCGTCGCCGTAGGAGTCGTAGCTGTCCCCGGACGAATCGGAGGAGTCTCCGAGGTCGCCGAGGGCCGACGCGCAGCTGCCGAGCCAGAACAGGCCCACCACCACCGCGGCGGCGATCCCGATCCACTTGCCGGCCTGGTTCCGCTTCGGCGGCAGCGGCAGCGGCCGCCAGGCGGGCTGCTGGTGGGCGAAGGGCGGCCGCGGCGCGGCCGGCGGCCCGTACGACGGCGGGAACGGGGCCTGCGGCCGGGGCAGCGGGACGACGGGGCCGAAGGAGGGCGTCGCGGTCGTGGGGGCCGCGTGCACGGGCGCGGGTGCCGGGGTGTGCGGTGCCGGGGTCGGGTCGACCGGGGTGACCGGTGCGGTGGGCGTGGGGGCGGGGGCCGACGCCAGCGCGGCCGACGCCGACACCCGCTCGGTGATCTGCGCGGCGATGGCCTCCGGCAGCCACGAGCCGGACTGGCGCAGCGGCGTCGGCGACGCCTCCTGGCACAGGGCGATGATCTCGGCGGGGGAGGGGCGTTCGGCCGGGTCCTTGGCCAGGCAGCGGGCGAGGAAGCCGAGGTGCCCGGGGAGTCCGTCGAGATCGGGTTCCTCGTGGACGATCCGGTACAGCACCGCGTGCGAGGGCCCGTTCCCGTACGCGCCGGTGCCGCGCGCCGCGTACACGGCCACCTGTCCGAGCGCGAAGACGTCCGAGGCGGCCGTGACCTTCTTGCCGGCGCCCTGCTCGGGCGACATGAACGTGGGGGTGCCGATGGAGACGCCGGTGCCGGTCAGCTCGGTGGCGTCGGCGGCGCGGGCGATGCCGAAGTCGATGACCCGCGGGCCGTCGGAGGCGAGCAGCACGTTGGACGGCTTGAGGTCGCGGTGGACGATGTCCGCCCGGTGGATCACCGACAGCGCCTCGGCCATCCCCGCCAGCAGCAGCAGGACCGACTCCGCCGGCAGCGGCCCGTGCTCGCCGACGGCCGCGGCCAGCGAGGGCCCGGCCACGTAGGCGGTGGCCAGCCAGGGCCGGTCGCCCTCGGTGTCGTAGTCGATGACCGGCGCGGTGTAGAGGCCCTGCACGCGCTGCGCGGCCCGCACCTCCTGGCGGAACCGGCGGCGGAACTCGGGGTCCTCGCCCAGTTCCGGACGGATCGTCTTGAGCGCGATGGGGTGCCCGCCGGGCGTGTACGACAGGTACACCGTGCCCATGCCGCCCGCGCCGAGCCGCGCCGCCAGCCGGTAGCCCGCCACCGACGTCGGGTCGCCGCCCTCCAACGGGCGGAACTCGAGGCCCCGTTGAACGCCTGTCATTGCTCTCCCCCGAGGTCCGCGCAGTGGGTGCTGTGTGCAGAGGGAGGTTAGCGGAGGAGGGCGGCCCGGGGCTCAGCGGGCGGGACCGGAGCCCCGCAGCTCGCCGAGCACCGCGTCCGTGAACACCGGCCACGCCTCGACGGCCCAGGGCCCGAACGCCCGGTCCGTCAGGGCGACGCAGGCCGCTCCCGCGTCGGGGTCGACCCACAGGAACGTGCCGGACTGCCCGAAGTGCCCGAACGTCCGCGGCGAGGACGAACCGCCCGTCCAGTGCGGCGACTTGGAGTCCCGGATCTCGAAGCCGAGTCCCCAGTCGTTGGGGTTCTGGTGGCCGTATCCCGGCAACACGCCCTTGGTGCCGGGGTATTGGACGGTCATCGCCGCCGCCACCGTCCGCGGGTCCAGCAACCGGGGGGCCTGCACCTCGGCGGCGAACCGGAGCAGGTCCTCGACGCTCGACACGCCGTCCTTCGCGGGCGAGCCCTCCAGCGAGGTCACCGTCATCCCCAGCGGCTCCAGCACCGCCTGCCGCAGGTACTCCGCGAACGGGATGTCCGTCGCCTTCGCGATGTGGTCCCCGAGCTGCTCGAAACCGGCGTTGGAGTACAGCCGCCGCTCACCGGGGGCCGACGTCGTCCGGTGCTCGTCGAAGGCCAGCCCCGAGGTGTGCGCGAGGAGGTGGCGGACGGTGGCCCCGGGCGGCCCGGCCGGCTCGTCCAGTTCGATCGCCCCCTCCTCGTACGCGACGAGGGCGGCGTACGCGGTCAGCGGCTTGGTCACGGAGGCCAGCGGGAAACGCCGGCCGGCGGGGCCGTGCGTGCCCAGGACCGTACCGTCGGCCCGGACGACGCCCGCCGCGGCGGAGGGGACCGGCCAGTTCTCGATCAGCGTGAGGCTCGTGAGCGACATGGCCGTGAGCCTACCTTCGGCCTTCTTGCCGCGTTCGCTTGCCTGGAGTGCGCTCGAAGGTCCTAGCGTGGGGGCCATGACGGTGTTGCAGACCACACCCGTGACCACAGGAACAGAAGAAGAGGACCCGGCCCCCGCCGACGTCTGCGCCGCCCCGCCGCCGGGGCGTCCCCGCCCCGACGGGCGGGACAGCTACACGATCAGCGAGGTGGTCGCCCTCACCGGCCTGACGGCGCACACCCTGCGCTGGTACGAGCGGATCGGGCTGATGGCCCACGTCGACCGCTCGCACACCGGCCAGCGCCGTTACAGCAACCGCGACCTGGACTGGCTCGACCTCGTCGGCAAGCTGCGGCTGACCGGCATGCCGGTGGCCGACATGGTCCGGTACGCGGAGCTGGTGCGGGAGGGCGAGGACACCTTCGGCGAGCGGCGCGAGCTGCTCGAACGGACCCGCCGGGATGTCCGGGCGCGCATCGCCGAGCTCCGGGACACGCTCGCCGTACTCGACCGGAAGATCACGTTCTACTCGGACGCCACCGGGGCGTACGAAGCGGAGAGGACCCGATGACCGACAGCAGGATCCCCACGGCACGACTCGGCGACACGGGCCCCGAGGTGGGCCTCCAGGGCCTCGGCTGCATGGGAATGAGCTTCGCCTACGGCCCCTCCGACGCGAAGGAGTCACGGGCCGCCCTGGAGCGCGCCCTGGAGCTGGGCGTCACGCTGTACGACACGGCGGACGCGTACGGCGCCGGCGCCAACGAGGAGTTCCTCGCCCCCTTCTTCCGGGCGCACCGCGACGAGGTGGTCGTCGCCACCAAGTTCGCCCTGTCGATCCCGGCGGACGACCCGACCCGCCGGGTCGTCCGCAACGACGCGCCCTACGTCCGCCGGGCCGTCGAGGCCAGCCTGAAGCGCCTCGACGTCGACGTCATCGACCTGTACTACATGCACCGGCGCGACCCCGAGGTGCCGGTCGAGGACACCGTCGGGGTGATGGCCGAGCTGGTGCGCGAGGGCAAGGTCAGGCACCTGGGCCTGAGCGAGGTCACGGCCGACGAGCTGCGGACCGCGCAGGGCGTGCACCCGATCGCCGCCGTGCAGTCGGAGTGGTCGCTGTTCAGCCGGGACATCGAGGACCGGGTGGTGCCGGCCGCCCGCGAGCTGGGCGTGGCGCTCGTGCCGTACTCCCCGCTCGGCCGGGGCTTCCTCACCGGCTCCTTCGCCGACGCCGACAAGGACCTCACCGCCGACGACTTCCGTCGTCAGCAGCCCCGCTTCACCGGCGAGAACGCGGCGGCCAACGCGGCCCTGCTGGAACCGGTCCGCGCGGTCGCCCGGGCCCACGACGCCACCCCGGCCCAGATAGCGCTGGCCTGGGTCCAGCTGCGGGCCGGCGTCCACGGCCTGCCGGTCGTGCCGATCCCGGGGACCCGCAGGGCGGGCCGGGTGGAGGAGAACGTACGGGCGACGGCCCTGGAGCTGAGCGCGGACGACCTGGCGCTCCTGGAGCCGATCGCCGGCAGGGTCGCGGGCGACCGGTACGCCGACATGGCGTTCACCTCGGCCGGCCGGGAGGCCCGCTCCTGACGGGGGTCCGCTCCTGGCGGGAGGCCCGCTCCTGGCGGGAGGCCCGCTCCTGGCGGGAGGCTCGCTCCTGGCGGGCGCCTCTCCTGGTGGGTGTCCGCCGCTCCCGTCGGGCGGGCGCTACAGCTCCGCGAGCAGTTCCGCCTTCTTCGCGGCGAACTCCTCGTCGGTGACCAGCCCGGCCCGGTGGAGTTCGCCGAGGTGACGGATCCGCTCGGCCACGTCCGCCGGGCCGCTCCGCTCGGCCACGTCCGCCGGGCCGCGGCGCGGGCCCGGAGCCGCCACCGCGAGCGCGGGTGCGGGCCCGCGCTCGCGCACCGCGGCCAGCACGGCGGCCGCGAACGGCAGCGACTCGTGCACGGCGCCGTACCCCGGCCCGAACACCACGGAGGCCGGGTCCTGGTCCGGCCGCGCCGGCGGGTCCTGCGCGCGCAGCAGCCGCAGGTGTCCCCCGAAGCCTTCGGGGGAGCGCCACCGCACCCCGCTCAGCGCGGACACGGCGAAACTCTGGTCGCCGGCCTTCCACTTCGCGGACGAGGCGCCCGTCCGGGACCAGCGGAACCGTACGGTCCGCCCGTCGAAGGACGCCTTCGCGTCGTAGGCCTTGAACGCCAGCGGAACCTCCGGCGCGGCCACCAGGAACCTCCCGGCCGGCCCGGACTCCGTCAGCCCCGCGCGCAGTGCGTCGGCGTACTGCTCCGCGAGCGCCTCCCGCCCGGCGGGCAGCACCAGCCGGTACGGGTCCGAGGACTCCTTCAGCTGCCCCGCCGCGGCCTCGGTCAGCGGATCGGCGCCGGGCCGCGGCGTGAGGCGCAGCACCACCGTCCCGTGCCTGCCCGGTTCGAGCACGACCGTCTCGACGGCCGCCAGCGGGACGCGGCGCCCGCCCAGCGCGGAGAGCAGCCGGGGGGTGCGGATGCCCCGTTCGTAGCGGATGAGGACGGAGTCGGACGTGAGCTCCCAGGCGGCATGAGATCCGGCCAGTACGTCACCCATGCGGCTCATCGTATGCGGCACCCGCTTTTCCGTCCCCTCCCCGTGCGCACCGCAATTCCTGCGCCGCTACGCGCGTTCGGCCGCCGTCGTGCCGGACAGACCCTCCCGGCACGCGTCGTCCTCCCCGGCGCACCGCACCGCGTCGTAGGCGCCGGTGCCGATGTCCGCGAAGTTGCGCAGGCTGTCCGTGCCGGGCACGAAGTAGCCCCCGTGGCCCTCGGCCTCGCGGGCCGACAGCACCCGCGCGCCGAATCCGGAGCCCACCGGGTCCTCGCCGTGCCCCAGACCGCCCAGCTCCAGGTAGGGCACGTCCTGCACCCAGTCGTCGGAGTCCCGCATCGCCCACACCCGGGCGTCGGTGTCCAGCTGCGCGGCGTTCTCCACCCGCATCCCGGGGCTGCCGGCCACGGCGATGTCGGCGACCCGGTCCGGCAGCGCGTGCGCGGCGACCCCGCACACCACGGAGCCGTAGCTGTGGCAGAACAGGGAGACGGGGGAGCTGCCGGGCAGGCCGCGCACCAGGGCGTCCAGCCGTACGGCGCCGCGCTCCGCGCGCATCGCGGTGGCCGAGTCGATGCCGAGCCCGGCCGGCGAGGTGTAGTCGGCCCAGGCGATGACGGCCGTGCGCGTCGTGGGGCGCACCTCGCGCTCGGCCGCGTACAGCGCCTCGGCCATGCCGACGGGCGCCGAGTACCTGCGGTTGGTGCGCTGGAAGGTGAGCAGCGCCGTGTCCACGCCGGGGACGACGACGGAGACGCGTTCGGCCCGGTCGAGGTCGCCGAACACCTCGGCGACCCGGCCGGTGCCCTCCGGGTCGAAGGCGAGGATCTGGCGGTCGGCGTCGGTCATCGACTCGAAGCGGTGCATGCGCCGCCCGGCCTCGTACTGCCCGGCGGGCGAGAGCCGCTCGTCCCGCGTCCGGGCCCGCTCGACCCCGATCTGCTCCTGGAGCGCGATGCGGTTGGCGCGGTAGCGCAGCACGGCGGGGGCGCCGTTCATGTTGCCGACGGCGAGGGGGTAGCGCTCGGCGAGCCCGGCGCGCTGGGCCGCGGTGAGCGAGGCGAAGAACGCCGAGAGCCGGGCCGGGCCGGCCTGCGGGTCGGGCAGCCGCCGCCCGGCGACCCGGCCGTGCTCCCAGGCGGTGAGCGAGGCCTTGAGCGCGCCGGTCCCCCCGTTCCGGTGCACGGCCGTCCAGCCGGTGGTGGCCAGCATCACGAACACCACGGCCAGTGCGAGCAGCGCGCGCGATGCCGTCAGTTGCGGGGAGGTCTCGAAGGAAGTCACTGGGAGGACACACTAGGAGAACGAGAAGGTCTCGGGCGACATGAGTGACGCGGATCACGTTTGATCCAGGGCGATGGTGGGCATGACACGCCTCGGGCCCTGCGTCGTCCGGCGACCGCGCGGAGGGCGTCGCGCCACGGCGCGCACCCGCGGCGGACCCCCGCCGCACACCGGCCCACCGCAGGTCACGGCCCGGCGCGCCAGCTGCCCAGCAGGGCCGGCCCCACCTGGTCGAGGTGCCGGGACGTGAGAGCGCGCATCCCCTCCGGGCTGAAGTCGCCGCCCGCGGCCCACCGGCGTTCCGTGACCCGCATCACCGCGCCGAAGAGGGCCACCGCCAGCCGAGGCCGGGGGTCGGCGTCCACGTCGAGCCCCTCCCGCTCCGCGAGCACCCGCGCGATCGTCTCCTCGGTCTCCGCGGAGCGCCGCAGGTGGGCGGCGAGCAGGACCGGGGTCGACTCGATCACCCGGTGCATGCGCAGGTACAGCTCGACGGGCACGACCGACTCGACGGCCTCGCTGAGCGAGCTCCAGCCCTCCAGGACGGCCTGCCGCAGGGCCTCCATCGGCGCCTCGTGGGCCGGGCGGGCCCGCACCCCCTCCACGAAGCGCGCCACCGTGACGCCCTCCAGGGCGAGGGCGGCCTCCTCCTTGCCGGCGAAGTGGCGGAAGAAGGTGCGCTGCGAGACGTCCACGGCCTCCGCGATCTCGTCGACGGTCGTCCGTTCGTACCCCTGCGAGGTGAACAGGCCGACGGCCGCCCGCAGCAGCTCGTCGCGGGTGCGGCGCTTCTTCATCTCCCGCAGTCCCGGCCGCGGCGCGGTGGTCTCCATGCGCCCTTCTCCTTCTTTCACCGGTCGCCCTGTGGACGAGGGGCGGCGAGGTGTCAGTTGCCGACTTGTGAATAAGTTTGTCATCTGTCAGTGGCTGTCATTAGCCTCGAACGCATGACTAGTCAGACCACCATCGACACGACGGGACCGGGGGACAAGTCGTCCTCCACCCCGTCGGACCAGCCACCGGCCAAGGGGCTGCGCGGCCATCCGTGGTTCACGCTCATCACCGTCGCCGTCGGGGTGATGATGGTGGCCCTCGACGGCACGATCGTGGCCATCGCCAACCCGGCCATCGCCAAGGACCTCGGCGCCACCTTCGCCGAGGTGCAGTGGATCACCAACGCCTACTTCCTCGCCCTCGCGGTCTCCCTCATCACCGCGGGCAAGCTCGGTGACCGCTTCGGCCACCGCCAGACCTTCCTGATAGGCGTCGTCGGCTTCGCCGCCGCCTCCGGCGCGATCGGCCTGTCCGACAGCATCGCGCTCGTCGTCACCTTCCGCGTCCTGCAGGGCCTGTTCGGCGCCCTGCTCATGCCGGCCGCGCTCGGCCTGCTCCGCGCCACCTTCCCGGCCGAGAAGCTCAACATGGCCATCGGCATCTGGGGCATGGTCATCGGCGCCTCCACCGCGGGCGGCCCGATCCTCGGCGGCGTCCTCGTCGAGCACGTCAACTGGCAGTCGGTGTTCTTCATCAACGTGCCCGTCGGCGTCCTCGCCGTCGCCCTGGGCGCGGTGATGCTGCTCGACCACCGCGCCGAGAACGCCCCCCGCTCCTTCGACATCCTCGGCATCGTGCTGCTCTCCGGCGCGATGTTCTGCCTGGTGTGGGCCCTCATCAAGGCCCCGGAGTGGGGCTGGGGAGACGGTCTGACCTGGACGTTCATCGGCGTCTCCGTGCTGCTGTTCGCCGGCTTCGCGGCGTGGGAGAACTTCGTTTCGGAACCGCTCATTCCGCTGGGTCTGTTCCGCTCGGTGCCGCTGTCCGCCGGTGTCGTCCTCATGGTGATGATGGCCATCGCCTTCATGGGCGGCCTCTTCTTCGTGACGTTCTACCTCCAGAACGTGCACGGCATGAGCCCGATCGACGCCGGTCTGCACCTGCTCCCGCTCACCGGGATGATGATCGTCGGCTCCCCGCTCGCGGGCGCGATGATCACCAAGGTCGGCCCGCGCATCCCGCTGGCCGGCGGCATGGTCTGCGTGGCGGTCGCCATGTTCGGCATGTCCACCCTGGAGACGGGGACCACCAGCCTGGTGATGTCCGTCTGGTTCGCCCTGCTCGGCCTCGGCCTCGCCCCCGTCATGGTCGGTGCCACCGAGGTCATCGTCGGCAACGCCCCCATGGAGCTGTCCGGGGTCGCCGGCGGCCTCCAGCAGGCGGCCATGCAGATCGGTGGCAGCCTCGGTACGGCCGTCCTCGGCGCGGTGATGGCGTCCAAGGTCGACAGCGACCTGGCCGGCAACTGGGCCGACGCCGGCCTGCCCGCCCTCCCCCCGGAGCAGCAGGCCCAGGCCTCCGAGGCGGTGCAGGTGGGAGTGGCCCCGGTGGCGGAGGGCACGCCCGCGGGGATCGCGGCGAAGATCACCGACGTCGCCCACGACACCTTCATCTCCGGGATGAGCCTCGCCTCACTCGTCGCGGCCGGGGTCGCGACGGTCGCCGTGTTCGTCGCACTGCTGACCAAGCGGGGGGAGAACGCGGAGGCGGGCGCCGGGGTCGGTCACATCTGACGGTCCCCGGTCCTGGCGGTGCGCCCGGTCCCGACCGGGCGCACCGGTCCTGAGGCGACGCCCCGGCTCTGATCCGACGTCAGCGGGATGCCCCCGTCAGGGCGAGGGGCCCCGGGGTCTCCCGTCTTCGGCGCGCGCCGCAGGTCACCGTGGGTCAAGCCCTCCAGAGGGGAGGGTGGCCGGGGCCGCGGCGCGCCGCCGGAGGGGGACGGTGCGCCCCCGTCCGGCCCCATTCGCTGCATAACCGGCGTCAGGGGGGTACCCGAACCATCGAAGCAGCCCCGGAACCAAGGGAGTTGACGATGGCGGGCTTCGGACACGGAACGCGCAGGCACCCCCGCTCACGTGGCCGGACGTGGTCAGGGAGCGGGCCGGACAGCGCGACGCTCGGCATCGTCGGTCTGGTCTGCGCGGTCGCCGGATTCTTCGCGCTCGGGATCGTCCTCGGTCCCGCGGCGATCGTCTGCGGCTGGCTGGCCATGGGCCGCAGCTGGGCGGGTCCCCGCCCGGTACCGGCCCTGGTCGCCGTGGTCCTCGGCGCGATCGACACCCTGCTCGCGCTGGTGTGGCTCACGGGCGCGGGAATGACGGGCAACGGACTGCTGTGAGGTGAGGGCCCCGCGGGGGTGTTCCCACCCTCGCGGCCTCCCCCCGTTCCCCTCCTGCCCCGAACCAGGGGCCGAGGCCCGCGGGCCTCGGCCCCTGGTTCGCAGATCTCCGCCCCGATCCCGTGGTCGGCGCGTGGTCCCCGTACCCCGCGGTCGTCATCGCCGTGAAAGACCGCCACAGGGCGTCATCCAGCGTCCGGATGTTCCCTTCCGGGGAGTCCCGCATCGATCGACGGCCCACGCCCGCGCCGTGAAGAACGGAGTGGGGGCGGCGGGCCCCCGGGCCCGCCGCCCCCTCCGTCCGACCGGTTCCGGCCGGGCCCGACCGTTACGCGTCCCCGCCCGCCGGCCCCGGATCGGCCGATGCCACGTCCAGCAACTGGTACCGGTCGACGGCCTGCTTCAGTGCCGACCGGTCGACCTTGCCCTCCTTGGCCAGTTCGGTCAGCACCGCGAGCACCACCGACTGCGCGTCGATGTGGAAGAAGCGGCGCGCGGCCCCGCGGGTGTCCGCGAAGCCGAAGCCGTCCGCGCCCAGCGACTGGTAGCGCCCCGGCACCCAGCGCGCGATCTGGTCCGGCACCGACCGCATCCAGTCGGAGACGGCCACGAACGGCCCCTGCGCCCCGGTCAGCTTGCGCGTCACGTACGGCACGCGCTGCTCCTCCTCCGGGTGCAGCAGGTTGTACCGCTCGACCTCGACGGCCTCGCGCCGCAGCTCGTTCCAGGAGGTCGCCGACCAGACGTCGGCGCGCACGTCCCAGTCCTCGGCGAGGATCCGCTGCGCCTCCACGGCCCAGGGGACGGCCACGCCCGAGGCGAGGATCTGCGCCGGGATCGACCCCGAGGTGCCCCGGCTGAAGCGGTGCACGCCCTTGAGGATGCCCTCGACGTCCACGTCCTCCGGCTCGGCCGGGTGCTGGATCGGCTCGTTGTAGACGGTCAGGTAGTAGAAGACGTCCTCGCTGTCCGGGCCGTACATCCGGCGCAGGCCGTCCTGGACGATGTGCGCGATCTCGAAGCCGAACGCCGGGTCGTACGCCACACAGCCCGGATTCGTCGAGGCGAGCAGCTGCGAGTGCCCGTCGGCGTGCTGGAGGCCCTCACCGGTCAGCGTCGTACGGCCGGCGGTCGCGCCCAGCACGAAGCCACGCGCCAGCTGGTCCGACATCTGCCAGAACTGGTCGCCGGTGCGCTGGAAACCGAACATCGAGTAGAAGACGTACACCGGGATCAGCGGCTCGCCGTGCGTGGCGTACGCCGAGCCGGCCGCGATCAGCGAGGCCGTGCAGCCCGCCTCGGAGATCCCGTCGTGCAGCATCTGGCCGGTCGGCGACTCCTTGTACGCGAGCAGCAGCTCGCGGTCGACCGACTCGTACTGCTGGCCCAGCGGGTTGTAGATCTTCGCACTCGGGAAGAACGAGTCCATGCCGAAGGTGCGGTACTCGTCCGGCGCGATCAGCACGAACCGACGGCCCAGTTCCTTGTCCCGCATGAGGTCCTTGAGGAGCCGCACGAAGGCCATGGTCGTGGCGATGGACTGCTGGCCGGAGCCCTTCTTCACCGACGCGTACGTCTTGTCGTCGGGCAGTGCCAGCGGCCGCGCGCGCACGACCCGGGTCGGGACGTACCCGCCGAGCCCCTTGCGCCGGTCGTGCATGTACTGGAGCTCCTCGGAGTCGCGCCCCGGGTGGTAGTACGGCGGCGCGCCGCCCTCCAGCTCCTTGTCGGAGACGGGGATGTGGAGCCGGTCGCGGAAGCCCTTGAGGTCGTCGACCGTCAGCTTCTTCATCTGGTGCGTGGCGTTGCGGCCCTCGAAGTTGGGCCCGAGGGTCCAGCCCTTGACCGTCTTCGCCAGGATGACCGTCGGCTGGCCGGTGTGCTCCACGGCCGCCTTGAACGCCGCGTAGATCTTCCGGTGGTCGTGGCCGCCGCGGCCGAGGTGCAGGATCTGGTCGTCGGTCATGCCCTCGACCATCGCGCGCAGCCGGTGGTCGTCACCGAAGAAGTGGTCGCGGATGTACGCGCCGGACTCGGTGGCGTAGGTCTGGAACTGGCCGTCCGGGGTGGTGTTCATCCTGTTGACGAGGGTGCCGTCGCGGTCCTGGGCGAGCAGCGGGTCCCAGGTGCGGTCCCAGATCAGCTTGATCACGTTCCAACCGGCGCCCCGGAAGACCGACTCCAGCTCCTGGATGACCTTGCCGTTGCCGCGCACCGGGCCGTCGAGCCGCTGGAGGTTGCAGTTGACGACGAAGGTCAGGTTGTCCAGGCCCTCGCGGGCGGCGATGGTCAGCTGGCCGAGCGACTCGGGCTCGTCCATCTCGCCGTCACCGAGGAAGGCCCACACGTGCGACTTCGACGTGTCGGCGATCCCGCGCGCGTGCATGTAGCGGTTCATCCGCGCCTGGTAGATCGCGCCGATCGGCCCGAGGCCCATCGACACGGTCGGGAACTCCCAGAAGTCCGGCATCAGCCGCGGGTGCGGGTAGGAGGACAGCCCGTGCGGCGCCTTCGACCTCTCCTGGCGGAACGCGTCGAGGTTCTGTTCGCTCAGCCGGTCGAGCAGGTACGCGCGCGCGTAGATGCCGGGGGAGGCGTGACCCTGGAAGAAGACCTGGTCACCGCCGTCGCCCTCGTCCTTGCCGCGGAAGAAGTGGTTGAAGCCCACGTCGTACAGCGACGCCGAGGAGGCGAACGTGGCGATGTGGCCGCCGACGCCGATCCCCGGCCGCTGCGCGCGCGAGACCATCACGGCCGCGTTCCAGCGGGTCGCGTTGAGGATCCTGCGCTCGATCTCCTCGTTGCCCGGGAAGAACGGCTCGGCCCGCGTGGGGATGGTGTTGACGTAGTCCGTGCTGCGCATCTCGGGCACGGCCACGCGCTTCTCGCGGGCCCGCTCGATCAGGCGCAGCATGAGGTAGCGGGCCCGCTCCCGGCCGCGCTCGTCCACTGCGGCGTCGAGGGAGTCGAGCCACTCCTGGGTCTCCTCGGGATCGAAGTCAGGAACCTGACTCGGAAGGCCGCCAATGATGATCGGGTTGCGATCGGATCCGGAAGCCACGCTGGTCCTTACCTGTCAGAGGGGCTGTGGGGCTGTGGGGGATGTGCGGGAGGCTGATGTCCCGTTCGTGCTCCAGTACCTGCACCGCCCCCATCGTGTACCTAGGCGCCGCAAACGTCATCTCTACCCCGAGGTAACCGGCACCCGTCCGAGTCTCGTACCCTTGGATGGTTCTCAAATACGCAAACGGGGCACATAGGTGTGGTGCACGTCACCCACCGTCCCGATCGCGTGCCTGGAGTTGCGGCGACACCGCCGGGATCGTCACCGTTTCGGCGGTCCGAACCGCCGGGTACTTGCGCGATCCGTCCCGCCCGTGTGGACTACGGCCAATGCTTCGCGCACGCGCGTGGCTGAGTTATTCCCGAAACATGATCAGGAGGCAACCCGTGAGCGCGACCGCGGACCACGCGGAGGAGCGGACGAGCCCTGCCGTCAGGCTGGGGTTCCAGCCCGAGCAGGTGGTCCAGGAGATCGGCTACGACGACGACGTCGACCAGGAGCTCCGCGAGTCCATCGAGGAAGTCATCGGCAGCGACCTGGTGGACGAGGACTACGACGACGTTGCCGACGCCGTGGTGCTCTGGTTCCGCGACGATGACGGCGACCTGACGGATGCGCTGGTGGACGCCACCACGTACATCGAGGAAGGCGGCTCGATCCTCCTCCTGACGCCGAAGACCGGCCGGACGGGGTACGTGGAACCGAGCGACATCTCCGAAGCCGCGACGACGGCGGGCCTGTCGGCCAGCAAGAGCGTCAGCGTGGGCAAGGACTGGAGCGGCAGCCGGCTGGTGACGCCCAAGGCGGCCAAGACCAAGAAGTGACCTCGCCCCCGTGGTGACCCCGTCGAGGCGGCGGGGATCCGCGACGACCCCCCTCTCGACCCCCGTGGACGGGCCGATCCCGCATCGGCCCGTCCACGGGTGCGTGGCGGCCGCTGCGTAGGGTGGTTCCCGGCGTTCCGGGCGGGTTCTCACCCGAATGCCGCAACCGGCTCCGGCGAAGCCCCAGGAAAGGGTTCCAGACGATGGCGATCCAGGTCGGCGACAAGGCCCCCGACTTCGAGCTCAAGGACAACCACGGCCGCTCCGTGAAGCTCTCCGACTTCCGCGGTGAGAACGTCGTCCTGCTCTTCTACCCCTTCGCCTTCACCGGTGTGTGCACCGGTGAACTGTGCGAGGTGCGCGACAACCTGCCGAAGTTCTCCGAGCGCGACACGCAGGTGCTCGCCGTCTCCAACGACTCCATCCACACCCTGCGCGTCTTCGCCGAGCAGGAAGGCCTGGAGTACCCGCTGCTGAGCGACTTCTGGCCGCACGGCGAGGTCTCCCGCGCCTACGGCGTCTTCGCCGAGGACAAGGGCTGCGCGGTGCGCGGCACCTTCGTCATCGACAAGGAGGGCGTCGTGCGCTGGACCGTCGTCAACGCGCTGCCCGACGCCCGCGACCTCGGCGCCTACGTCTCGGCGCTCGACGCGCTCTGATCCCGGCCGCCACGCCCGCACTGCCCGCTCCGCGACCGGTGCCGGGCCGGGCCCGACACCGGTGATTCTTCGGCCCCGGGGCCTGCGAGGGGCGGGAACCCCTCACTAGGATCGAATCGTTGATCCGATATCCGACGCACGAGGGGCTCCCCGCCCCCGGACACCAATGGAGGACTCGTGGGAGTCAGCCTCAGCAAGGGCGGCAATGTCTCGCTGACCAAGGAGGCCCCGGGCCTGACCGCGGTCATCGTCGGTCTGGGGTGGGACGTGCGCACCACGACCGGCACCGACTTCGACCTGGACGCGAGCGCGCTGCTGCTGAACAACACCGGCAAGGTCGCCAGCGACGCCAACTTCGTCTTCTTCAACAACCTCAAGAGCCCCGACGGCTCCGTCGAGCACACCGGTGACAACATCACCGGCGAGGGCGAGGGCGACGACGAGCAGATCAAGGTCAACCTCGCGGCCGTGCCGGCCGAGGTCGAGAAGATCGTCTTCCCGGTCTCGATCTACGACGCCGAGAACCGCCAGCAGTCCTTCGGCCAGGTGCGCAACGCGTTCATCCGCGTCGTCAACCAGGCCGGCGAGGCGGAGATCGCGCGGTACGACCTGAGCGAGGACGCCTCCACGGAGACCGCCATGGTCTTCGGCGAGCTGTACCGGCACGGCGCGGAGTGGAAGTTCCGCGCCATCGGCCAGGGCTACGCCTCGGGCCTGCGCGGCATCGCGCAGGACTTCGGCGTCAACGTCTGAGCCGACCCCGTGGGACGCCGTCCCCCATGACCTGACGGCTTCGTCCGGCGCCGCACCGTTTACGGGCGGCGCCGGACGTGCAGGACAACCGAAGAAGCACCACCAAGGGGAGGACCAGCACATGGGTGTCACGCTCGCCAAGGGAGGAAACGTCTCCCTGTCCAAGGTCGCGCCGAACCTCACTCAGGTGATGGTCGGCCTCGGCTGGGACGCGCGCTCCACCACCGGAGCCCCCTTCGACCTGGACGCCAGCGCGCTGCTGTGCACCGGCGGACGGGTCATGGGCGACGAGTGGTTCGTCTTCTACAACCAGCTCACGAGCCCCGACGGCTCCGTCGAGCACACCGGCGACAACCTCACCGGTGAGGGCGACGGCGACGACGAGTCGCTCCTCGTCGACCTCGGCAGGGTGCCCGCCCAGTGCGACAAGATCGTCTTCCCCGTCTCCATCCACCTGGCCGACGAGCGCGGCCAGACCTTCGGCCAGGTCGCCAACGCCTTCATCCGGGTCGTCAACCAGGCCGACGGCCAGGAACTCGCGCGCTACGACCTCAGCGAGGACGCCTCCACCGAAACCGCCATGATCTTCGGCGAGCTCTACCGTTACCAGGGCGAATGGAAGTTCCGTGCGGTGGGTCAGGGGTACGCGTCAGGACTTCGGGGCATCGCTCTAGACTTCGGAGTCAACGTTTCGTAAAGCCGCGTACGGCGCGGGGGAAACCCACCCCCAGGTTTCGCTTGGGGGGACCGGGGCCCAGAGACAGGATTGGGTAACCAGTGGTTCTGAAAACCTTCGGGTGGTCGTTCGCGGTCACCGCGCTCGGCCTCGTCGCAGCGGTGTTCTACGGGGGGTGGACCGCTTTCGGTGTCGTGGCGATCCTGTCCGTCCTCGAGATCTCGCTGTCCTTCGACAACGCAGTCGTCAACGCCGGAATCCTGAAGAAGATGAACGCCTTCTGGCAGCGCATCTTCCTCACCGTCGGCGTGCTGATCGCCGTCTTCGGCATGCGGCTGGTCTTCCCCGTCGTCATCGTCGCGGTCAGCGCCCAGCTCGGCCCCGTCGAGGCCGTCGACCTCGCCCTGACCGACAAGGACCGCTACCAGGAGCTCGTCACCGACGCGCATCCCTCGATCGCGGCCTTCGGCGGCATGTTCCTGCTGATGATCTTCCTGGACTTCATCTTCGAGGACCGCGACATCAAGTGGCTCGGCTGGCTGGAGCGCCCGCTGGCCAAGCTCGGCAAGGTCGACATGCTGTCGGTCTGCATCGCCCTGATCGTCCTGCTCGTCTCGGCCATGACCGTCGCCACCCACGCCCACCAGCACGGCGGCGCCCACGTCGACAAGGCCGAGACCGTGCTGATCTCCGGCATCGCCGGCCTGATCACCTACATGATCGTCGGCGGTCTCTCCGGCTACTTCGAGGACAAACTCGAGGAGGAGGAGGAACGCGAGCACGAGCAGGAGGAAGAGGCCAAGCGCACCGGGAAGAAGAAGTCCCCGGTCCTGCTGGCCGGCCAGGCCGCCTTCTTCATGTTCCTCTACCTCGAGGTCCTGGACGCCTCCTTCTCCTTCGACGGCGTCATCGGCGCCTTCGCCATCACCAACGACATCGTCCTGATGGCCCTCGGCCTGGGCATCGGCGCCATGTACGTCCGCTCCCTGACCGTCTACCTGGTCCGCCAGGGCACCCTCGACGACTACGTCTACCTCGAGCACGGCGCGCACTACGCGATCGGCGCCCTCGCCGTCCTCCTCCTCGTCACCATCCAGTACGAGATCCACGAGGTCATCACCGGCCTCGTCGGCGTCCTCCTGATCGCCTGGTCCTTCTGGTCCTCGGTACGCCGCAACAAGGCACTCGCGGCCGCCGGCGGAGACGCGGGCTCCGACGAGAAGACCGAGGTCCCCTCCGGGGTGTGATCAGCTTCCCGGTGAGGAACGCTCTGAGCGGGGCGGTCGTCGAGGACAGGTCCTCGGCGCCGTCCCGCCGGTCGTTTCCGGAGGACCGTGCGGGCAGGCGCTTTTTCGGACGTGGGACATGGGGGCGGTAATGGGCTTCTTCGACGGACTGTGGCCCGGCCGGGCCACCGACTTCGACTCGGGCAGCGCGGCGAGCAACGCGATAGAGCTGACCAAACGGCACAGCCAGGTCTCGCTCACCAAGCAGGACGCCGCCACCGGGCACCTGCGCGTCAACCTGGCCTGGCGGATGCGCACCTCCGACTTCGGCGGCCCCCCGCGGGAGAGCCTGCTGCGCCACCCCCTCAAGGCGCTGCGCCCGCCGGAGGTCGTCGGGCACAGTCAGAGCATGGTCAACGTCGACCTGGACCTGGGCTGCCTGTACGAGCTGGCGGACGGGACCAAGGGCGTCGTCCAGCCGCTCGGCGGCCTGCTCGGCGAGATCAACGCGGCGCCGTACGTGAAGCTGAGCGGTGACGACCGGTTCGGGTCGGCGTCCGGCGAGACGATGTACGTCAACCTGGACCACAAGGACGAGATCAAGCGGCTGCTGGTGTTCGTCTACATCTACGACCAGACGCCGGCCTTCGACCGCACGCACGCGGTCGTCACCCTCTACCCGAGCAACGGGCCGCGCATCGAGATAGGCCTCGACGAGCGGCACCCCCAGGCCCGCTCGTGCGCGGTGGTGATGATCGAGAACGTGAAGGGGGAGCTGATGGTCCGGCGCGAGGTGAGGTTCGTGTACGGCTTCCAGGCCGAGCTGGACCGGCTGTACGGATGGGGACTGCAGTGGGGCCGGGGCTACAAGACGAAGGCCGAGCGCTGACCGCCGGCCGCCCCGCCCGCCCCGGACCCGCGGGGCGTCCCGGACCCGCGGGACGCGCGCACCGTCCACGCCGCCCCCGCGGTCCGCGCCGCCCTCACCGTCCGATGAACTGAGGTCCCTGGGGCGGCATGCGGAACTCCCCGGCGGGGGCCGCCCCGGCCTGCTGGGCGTCCGGGTAGCCGTAGCCGTACGTCGGCAGGGAGGCCGGGTAGCCGTAGGCCGCGGCGGGCTGCTGCGGGACGGCCGCCGTGGGCTGCTCGGGCGGCAGCGGCTGGGAGACGCCGGTCGGGGAAGCCGTCCCGGTGTCGGCGGCGGCCTCCTCCGACTCGTCGACGGAGATCCCGAAGTCGGTGGCGAGGCCCTTGAGGCCGTTGGAGTAGCCCTCGCCGAGCGCCCGGAACTTCCAGCCCTCCCCGCGGCGGTACAGCTCGCCGCAGATCAGCGCGGTCTCCTCGCCGGTCTCGGGGCGGATGTCGAAGGTGGCCAGCGGCTCGCCCTCGACGGCCGCGTCGTACAGCAGGATGCTGAGGGCCCGTACGCGGTCGAAGGCGGCGCCGTCCGCCGAAGCGACCAGCAGGATCTGGCCGACGTCGGACTCGACACCGGCCAGATCCGTCTGGATCGTGTCGGTGAGGCCCTCGGCACCCCGCTTCTTGCCGAGCCGCCAGACCTTCCCGGAAGGGTGCCGGGGCTGGTTGTAGAAGACGAAGTCCTCGTCGGATCGCACACGACCCTCGGGGCCGAGGAGCAGCGCGGAGGCGTCGACGTCCGGGACCCCCTGCCCGGGGGTCCAGCGCAGCACGGCCCGCACGGTGGTGGTCTTCAGCGGGACGTTCGACCCTTTCAGCATCGCGTGCGTCATGCGCCCATCCTGCCCTCTCGGTTCTGCTCACGACAATGCGGGTACACGGCGGCCGGTGGCCCCCGACGGGAGAAACCGGCTCGTGCCGGGTTGTGCCGCTCTGCGTTACCTGAAATTCATGACCGGTGGGAACCCACGACATGGGTCTCTACGTACTATTACCGGCCACCTCTTGCCGAATCCACACGCTCGACCTGTACCACGGGGAGTCATATGCGCCATTTCGGGCACCTTGCGCCTGAGGTGCGGCAGCGCCTGTTCCACCGGGAGCCGTGCGTGTTCGACACGGACTCGCCGGCCCGGACGCTGTCCGCCGCCCTCGGGGCCACGCTCTACAGTCCGGCCACCCGGCCCCGGCTGGCCGAGGACATCCTGAAGCAGACCGGGCGCGGCGTGGTGTCCATGGTGCTCTGCCTGGAGGACTCCATCGGCGACGAGGACGTCGCCGAGGGCGAGGAGAACCTCGTCCGCCAGTTCACCGACCTGGCCGCCCGCCCCGGCGTGGAGCCGCCGCTGCTGTTCATCCGCGTCCGCACACCCGAGCAGATCCCGGACCTGGTCCGGCGCCTGGGCCCGGCCGTGCGGCTGCTCAGCGGGTTCGTGTTCCCGAAGTTCACCGAGGAGCGCGGCATCCCCTTCCTGGAGGCCCTGACCGGCGCCGAGCAGGCCGGCGGCCGGCGGCTGTTCGGCATGCCCGTCCTGGAGACGCCCGAGCTGATGTACCGCGAGTCGCGGGTGGAGGCCCTGGAGGGCATCGCCCGCGCCGTCGAGAAGTACCGCAGCCGCGTCCTCGCCCTGCGCCTCGGCGTGACCGACTTCTGCTCCTCCTACGGCCTGCGCCGCGCCCCCGACATGACCGCCTACGACGTCCAGATCGTCGCCTCCGTGATCGCCGACGTGGTGAACATGCTGGGGCGGGCGGACGGCACCGGGTTCACCGTGACCGGGCCGGTGTGGGAGTACTTCCGCGTCCCCGAGCGCATGTTCAAGCCGATGCTGCGGCACAGCCCCTTCCTGGAGGGACAGGCCGTCGAGCTGCGTGAGAAACTGATCGAACACGCGATGGACGGCCTGCTGCGCGAGATCTCCCTCGACCACGCCAACGGCCTGCTGGGCAAGACCTGCATCCACCCCTCGCACGTACCGGCCGTGCACGCGCTGTCCGTGGTCAGCCACGAGGAGTACAGCGACGCGGCCGACATCCTGCGGCCGGAGCGCGGCGGCGGGGGCGTGATGAGGTCGGCGTACACGAACAAGATGAACGAGGTGAAGCCGCACCGGGCCTGGGCCGAGCGGACGATGCTGCGCGCCGAGGTCTTCGGCGTCGCCCGCGAGGACGTCAGCTTCGTCGACCTGCTCGCCGCGGGCATACCCGGCTGAACCCCGACCCACCTCCTGACGACATAGGGACGCATGAACAACGCAGTGAACGACGGGGTCTGGTCCGGGAGCTGGGTCGCCGAGCGGCTCGGCGTCCACCTCGTGGGCGACGACGGGCTGACCGACCTGCTGGGGCTGGCCCTGCGCCGCAACCCCAAGCGGGCCCACCTGCTCGTCTCCCACGTCCTGGGCAAGCACGTCCCCCAGTCGCCGGCGGTGGTGCACGGACACGGCCTCGCCCTGGGCCGCCGGGTGGCGGAACTGCTCGGCGAGGAGGCCGCCGGGGCCGTCGTCCTCGGGTACGCGGAGACGGCCACCGGCCTCGGGCACTCCGTCGCCGACGGCATCGGCCCGGCGCCCTACCTGCACTCCACCCGGCGCCCCGTCCCCGGTGTCGTCCCGGCGGGCGGCTTCGAGGAGTCCCACTCGCACGCCACCTCCCACCTGCTGCTGCCGGAGGACCCCGCGCTCCTGGTCGGCGACGGCCCGCTGGTCCTCGTCGACGACGAGTTCTCCACCGGCAACACCGTCCTGAACACCATCCGCGACCTGCACGAGCGCTACCCGCGCCGCCGGTACGTCGTCGTGGCCCTCGTCGACATGCGCTCCCCGGCCGACGCCGGGCGCCTGGAGGCCTTCGCCCGCGAGATCGACGCCCGCGTCGACCTGGTGACGGCGGCCTCGGGCACGGTCCGGCTCCCGGAGGGAGTGCTGGAGAAGGGGCGGGAACTGGTGGCGCGCCACGAGGCGGAATCCGCGGGGGCGCCGGAGGGCGCCCCGGACGGACCCGCCGCGGGCACGCGGCCGGCCCCCGCCGACGGGCACCCGGACGGCGGGCACCCGGGCGAGGGGCGCACCCGCCCGTGGCTCACCCGCGTCGACCTGCGCTGGCCCCGCGGCCTGCCCGACGGCGGCCGCCACGGCTTCACCCCGCAGCACCGCGCCCTGCTCGAGGACGCCCTGCCCGCGATGGCGGCACGGCTCGCCGAGGCCCTGCCGCCGGACGCACGCCGCGTGCACGTCCTCGGCTTCGAGGAACTGATGTACGCGCCGCTGCGGCTGGCCGGTGAGCTGGAGCGGACCGGGGACGCCGAGGTGCGCTTCTCCACCACCACCCGCTCACCCGTCCTCGCGGTCGACGACCCCGGTTACGCGATACGCAGCCGGATCGTCTTCCCCGCCCACGACGATCCGGCCGACGGCCCCGGCGAGCGCTACGCCTACAACGTCGCGGGCGCCGGCTTCGACGCCGTGGTCGCCGTCGTCGACTCCGTCGCCGACACCCCGGCGCTGCACGCCCCGGGCGGCCTCCTCGACCGGCTCGCCGCGCACACCCCGCACGTCGTCCTCGCGGTCGTGCCCAGTCACGTCCCCGAGCCGCTGTACGTACCCGAAAGGCCCGCCATGCTGCCCGACCCCCTCCGTGGTCCCGCCTTCTCCTCGTACGCGCCCGAGGAGGTCGGCTGGCTGCTCCAGGACCTCTCCGACGTGGCGCTGGAGGCGCCGACCGAGGAGCGCGAGGAGGCCGTCCAGAGCGGCGGTGCGCACTACGCGGAGTCGCTGCCGGTCGAGTACCAGCCCAGCGAGCAGTACCAGGCGCTGTTCCACGCGGCCCTGGAGACGTCCGCGGCCCGGCTGGCGCAGGCCGTCGGCGCGGTGACGGACCTGGTGATCGCCGAGCGGTCCCCCCGCCCGGTGCTCGTCTCCCTGGCCCGCGCCGGCACCCCGGTGGGCGTGCTGATGCGCCGCTGGGCGCAGTACCGGCACGGCCTGGAGCTGCCGCACTACGCGGTGTCCATCGTCCGCGGCCGCGGCATCGACGCCAACGCGCTGCGCTGGCTGGCCCGGCACCACGACCCGGCGGACGTCGTCTTCGTGGACGGCTGGACCGGCAAGGGTGCGATCACCCGCGAACTGGCGGCTGCCATAGAGGAGTTCGAGGCGGCGGGCGGCGCGGCCGGCTTCGACCCGGAGATCGCGGTGCTGGCCGACCCGGGCTCCTGCGTGCGGACGTACGGCACCCGGGAGGACTTCCTGATCCCGTCCGCCTGTCTCAACTCCACCGTGTCCGGCCTGATATCGCGGACCGTGCTGCGCGCCGACCTGGTCGGCCCGGACGACTTCCACGGCGCGAAGTTCTACCGCGAACTGGCCGGCGCGGACGTGTCGGGAGCCTTCCTGGACGCCGTCACGGCCCGCTTCCCGGAGGTCGCGGACGCCGTGGACCAGACGGTGAAGGAGCTGCTCGCGGCCGACCGGGCACCGACCTGGGAGGGCTGGGCCGCGGTCGAGCGGATCAGCGGGGAGTACGGCATCCACGACGTGAACCTGGTCAAGCCCGGGGTCGGCGAGACCACCCGGGTGCTGCTGCGCCGGGTGCCGTGGAAGATCCTGGCGCGGGCCGGGGCGGGCGCCGACCTGGACCACGTCCGGCTCCTCGCCGGCCAGCGCGGCGTACCGGTGGAGGAGGTCGGCGACCTGCCGTACAGCTGTGTGGGGCTGATCCACCCGCAGTACACGCGCGGCGCGACCGGCGCCGACGGCAAGGCGGTGACCCTCTGATGTCCGTGCTGGTGGCGAGCGACCTCGACCGTACGCTCATCTACTCCGCGGCGGCCCTCGCGCTGACCATGCCGGACGCGCGGGCTCCCCGGCTGCTGTGCGTGGAGGTGCACGAGAGCCGTCCGCTGTCGTACATGACGGAGACGGCGGCGCGGCTGCTGTCCGAGCTCGGGGACGCGGCGGTGTTCGTGCCGACGACCACCCGGACCCGCAAGCAGTACCAGCGCATCAACCTGCCGGGACCGCCGCCGGCCTACGCGATCTGCGCGAACGGCGGCCACCTGCTGGTCGACGGGGTGTCCGACCCGGACTGGAAGGCCGTGGTGGACGCGCGGCTGGCCGACGAGTGCGCGCCGCTCGCGGAGGTGCAGGCGCACCTCGCGGCCTTCGCCGACCCGCTCTGGCTGCGCAAGGAGCGCATCGCCGAGGACCTGTTCGCCTACCTGGTGGTGGAGCGCGAGCTGCTGCCCGAGGAGTGGGTGAAGGAACTGGCGGTCTGGGCGGAGAACCGCGGCTGGACCGTGTCGCTCCAGGGCCGCAAGATCTACGCCGTGCCCAAGCCGCTGACCAAGAGCGCGGCCGTGCGCGAGGTGGCCCGCCGCACCGGCGCCGAGCTGACGCTGACGGCCGGCGACTCCCTGCTCGACGCCGATCTGCTGCTGGCGTCGGACCGGGGCTGGCGCCCCGGCCACGGCGAGCTGCACGAGGCGGTCTGGACGGCGCCGCAGGTCACGGCGCTGCCCGAGCGCGGGGTGCTGGCGGGAGAGCGGATCCTGCGGGAGTTCCTGAAGGGCGCCCGCGGGGAATAGGGTCAGCCGCAGCAGCCCCCGCCGCAGCAGCCGCCCCCGCCGCCCGCCTTGGGCGCGGGGGCGGAGACCGTGCCGCCCACGGCCACGGTGGACAGGAGCTTGACGGTGTCGTCGTGACCGGCGGGGCAGTCGGCGGGCGCGGCGGACTCCGCCATGGGGCGGCTCAGTTCGAAGGTGTCGCCGCAGGTCCGGCAGCGGTACTCGTAGCGGGGCATGCGGACAGATTAATCGCTGTACGGGAGGAACCGGTTCCCCTTGTTTCGGCGTTGTTCACTTCTGTCGATTTCTTCTGTGGAGAACCTGCGAAGAGCGCTGGTAATTTGAGAGCGCCGCGATGAACCGCGAGGTTGGGGGATTCAGGGTTCGCCGACACCGTGACGGCAACCATGTCGGACCCTCGTACGTCTGTACGTCTGCCTACGCGAGCAACACCTAGTGCGGAGGGAGACATCGTGACCCAGGCGGGGCAGGGGGAGGAGCCCCCGGAGCCGGCCGACGCCACCATGCAGCTGAAGGTTCCCGCCTCTTTCAAGGCGGACGAGACCATGCAGTTGCGGGTGCCACCGGAAGGCATACCGGGCAGCGCGGACGGCCCGGACATATCCGATCCGTCCGGCACGTCCTCTCCGTCGGGAGAACGGCGGAAAGGCAGGAAAGCCCCCCGCCCCTCCGCGCGTTCCCGGTTCGCCGCCGCCGTCGGTCCCCGGCTGGCGCCCCTGGTCGCCTTCCTCGCCCCGCACGTGACGCGCCTGGCGGCCTTCCTCGCCCCGTACGCGCGCCGGATGCGCCCGCAGTACCCGCGGCCCGGCCGCACCGGCTGGCGCCGCTGGATACCCTCCTGGCGGCAGTCGCTCGCAGGCGTCCTCGCCTCCCTGGGCCTGAGCACCCTCTTCCTGGTCGTCGCCTACGCCGCCACCGACGTCCCGGACAACCTCAACACCTACGCCACCCAGCAGGACAACGTGTACTTCTGGGCCGACGGGACCCCCATGGCCCGCACCGGCTGGGTGCAGCGGCAGGCGATGCCGCTGAAGGACATCCCCGAGGACGTCCGCTGGGCGGTCCTGGCCGCGGAGAACGAGAGCTTCTACAGCGACCCCGGCATCTCCTTCAAGGGCCTCAGCCGCGCCCTGTTCCGCACCGTCGGCCAGGGCGACACCCAGGGCGGTTCCACGATCACCCAGCAGTACGTCAAGAACGTCTACCTCAACCAGGAGCAGACGGTCCGGCGCAAGTTCACCGAAGCGATGATCGCCCTCAAGCTCGACAACCAGATGAGCAAGGACGACATCCTGGAGGGCTACCTCAACACCAGCTGGTTCGGCCGCGGCACCTACGGCATCCAGCGCGCCGCCCAGGCCTACTACGGCAAGGACGTCAGCGAGCTGAACGCCAGCGAGGCGGCCTTCCTCGCCGCCCTGCTCAAGGGCGCCGGCCTCTACGACCCCACCCTGAACAGCGCCAACCGCGCCCGTGCCGTCGAGCGCTGGACGTGGACCCTGGACCGGATGGTCGCCATCGGCAAGCTCTCCGGGGCCGAGCGGGCCACGTACACGAAGTTCCCCGAGCCGCTCAAGAGCAATCCGCTCTACGACACCGGTGAACAGAGCGACTACCTCGTCGAACTCGCCTCCCAGTACGCCAAGAAGGCCGCGAGGATCGACGACAAGGACTTCGACCTGGGCGGCTACCAGATCTACACGACCTTCGAGAAGGACCGCGAGACCCAGCTCACGCAAGCCGTCACCAAGGCCCGCCAGAAGGCGCTGAAGGACGACCCGAAGAACGCCAGGACCGCCCACTACGGCGCCGCCTCGGTGGCCGCCGACGGCCGGATCCTCGCCGTCTACGGCGGCCCCGACCACCGCACCCAGGGCTACAACGAGTCCAACGCCACCACCGTCCCGGCCGGTTCCGCCTTCCTGCCCTTCGTCTACGCCGCCGGTCTGGAGCACGGCGTCCACAAGACGCGGGACGGCGAGGTCACCCCGGTCACCGGGGAGACCGTCTACGACGGCGACGACGACGTGCCGGTGACCACGCCGGAGGGGCCGTACTGGGACCGCAGCGGCAAGAAGGTCTCGGCCCGCAACGACGACGACAAGTCCTACGGGCAGATCTCCCTGCACCGGGCGCTGGCCCTGTCGGTGAACACGCCGTTCATGCAACTCGGCATGGACACCGGCCTGGACAAGGTGCGCGACACCGCGAAGGCGGCCGGACTGCTGCCCTCCAGCCTCGGTGCCCAGGTGCCCGCGTTCTCCCAGGGCAGCTCCACCCCCAGCGCCATCCGCATGGCCAGCGGCTACTCCACCTTCGCCGCGGCCGGCAAGCACACCGAGCCGTACTCCGTGCGGCAGGTCACCCACAACGGCACGAAGGTCGCGCTGACCCTCCCCAAGCCGGTCCGCGCGATCGGCGCCGACACGGCCGAGGAGGTCACCTCCGCCCTCACCGAGGCCTTCCGCACCGCCCACCCCGGCGCGGCACCCGAGAGCGCGCAGGTGGCCGGGAAGGCCGGCACCACCCAGGACGACAAGGCCGCCTGGTACGTCGGCACGCACAAGGCCGTCTCCACCGCGGTCGTCGTCTACCGCATCGACCTGGCGAAGAGTCTCGAACCGCTGCCGCTGGAGGGCATCGACGGCACGGCGGACGACCGCGTCCCCTACGGCATCTGGTCCAGAGCCATGAGCCCGCTCGGCTGACCCCAGGCCGCACCGCAGCCCCCGAACCCCTCGAGAATGAGCCGCACATGACGCCACCGTCGGGCCGCCGTCGCAAGGCCCGGGCAACGAACCGCCCCGCCGCCGCCCATCCGGGCTTCCTGAGCCTGGCGGCCTTCCTCGTGGTCGCCTCGCTGGTGGCGGGCTACCTGGTGCTGAGCCGTACGGACAACACCGCGCCGACCGCCTCCGCCGGCAAGGGGGGCAAGGCGACGGCGTCCTCGGGAGAGGAACCGGAGTGGGACGGCAAGACCGAGGTCCTGGGGGACGGATCCACCTCGTACACCGGCCCGCAGAAGGGCACTCTCCAGCCCGTGCCGCTCAAGCCCGGTGAGAAACCGCCCCAGTTCGTCGTCTTCTCCTGGGACGGCGCCCTGGCCGGCGACGACGGGCTGTTCACCCACTACCGGGAGCTGGCGCGCGAGTACGACGCGCACATGACCTTCTTCCTCACGGGCATCTACCTGCTGCCCAAGGGCAAGGCCGACCTCTACAGCCCGCCGCAGCACCCCAAGGGGTCCGCGGCGATCAGCTTCCCCACCGACGAACACGTCCGCACCACCCTGGAGGACCTCGCCGAGGCCTGGAAGGAGGGCAACGAGATAGGAACCCACTTCAACGGCCACTTCTGTGGGGCCAAGGGCGGCGGCGACTGGAGCGTCGAGGAGTGGAGGAGCGAGATCGACCAGTTCTTCGACTTCGCCGAGAAGTGGAAGACGAACACCGGCTACACCGACATGGACCCGCTGCCCTTCGACTTCAAGAAGGAGGTGGCCGGCGGCCGCGCCCCCTGCCTGGAGGGCCAGGCCAACCTGCTGAAGGCCGCCAAGGGCTACGGCTGGCGCTACGACGCCAGTTCGGCCGGCGACTTCCAGATCTGGCCCACGAAGAAGAACGGCATCTGGGACTTCCCGCTCCAGATGCTCCCGTACGAGGGCGGCAAGTACCAGGGCCTGTCCATGGACTTCAACTTCCTCTACAACCAGTCCGAGGGCGAGACCGAGGGCGATCCCGCCCAGTACCCGAAGTGGCAGCAGGAGACCCTCGACACCTACATGGCCGGCTTCAACCGCGTCTACTACGGCAGCCGGGCCCCGCTGTTCATCGGCAACCACTTCGAGGAGTGGAACGGCGGCATCTACATGAAGGCGGTCGACGAGGTCATCAAGACCGTGTGCGTGAAGAAGGACGTCAAGTGCGTGTCCTTCAAGGAGTTGGCCGACTGGATGGACGTCCAGACGCCCGCCACCCTGGAGCGGCTGCGCACCCTCGACCCCGCCCAGTCGCCGGACTGGTCGACCGTCGTCCAGTGAGCGGCCCGACACGGGACGTCGTCGCGCAGTGACGGTCCTATAACTCCCGCACCCGGACTGCCGCCCCCTCTTCACACGAGCCACACATGGCATGCGAAGATGCGCTACCCCGGCATCCAGCCGCCGGGGCAAGAGGGGAAGCATCAGTGAAGTCAAGGAAATTGAGCCGTACGCGGCGTCGCGCCGCGATACTCGGGGCGGCCGCCACCTCCGTCGTCGCGGGAGTGGCCCTGCTGCCCAACTGGAGCGCCGGCGCAGCGGTCGTCGACGACCCCAAGGTGGACGCCCGGACCAAGGCCACCTTCCAGCGCCTCGCCGACGCGGTCTTCACCGACCGCACCGAAGCCCTGGTCGACGGGAAGCGGAACAAGCACGGAAAGCCGTTGACCGACGGTTTCTCCGGTGACGTGAAGCTGTCGTCGAAGCAGAACCGCGCCCAGGACGCCGCGCTGTCCTCGCTGGACCAGCGCAAGGAGCGGCTCGCCCAGCTCGGCGAGAAGTACAGCAAGGGCAGCACCACCGTCACGCTGGACGCCACCAACGTGAAGGGCCGCAAGGCCAAGGTCGCGGTCACCGAGACCACGACCCTCACCTACGAGAAGGTCCGCGGCGACGAGCCGAAGGCCACCGGGTTCCAGGCCCACCACGAGCTGACGTTCACCGCCGACCGGCACGGCGACTGGCAGCTCACCGGCATCCGCGACACCGACGAGGGCCTCGCGGTGAACCAGACCGCCAAGCCGCCCGTCGCGCCCACGGTGGCCGCCACCACCAGCACCACGCCGTCGGCCCCCAAGGCGTCGACCTCCTACCCCGGTCCGGCGAAGGCGAAGAACTTCACCGCCAGCGGCCTCGACTACAAGGCCATGGCCGCCTACGCCAAGCAGTACTGGTCGAACTACAACCCCGCCTACCCCAACTTCAACGGGCAGGGCGCGGGCGGGGACTGCACCAACTTCGTCAGCCAGGCCCTGAAGGCGGGCGGCTGGAAGCACATCCCCGGCTACGTGTACGACTACACCAAGTGGTTCGGCAACGCCGACATCCAGTCCGACTCGTTCGTCGGCGTCAACGAGTGGTCCTGGTTCGCCCAGAACTCCCAGCGGACGACCTCCCTCGCCAACGTCTACCAGCTGGACGTCGGCGACGTCCTCCAGGTCGACTTCGACAAGGACGGTTCCAAGGACCACACCATGATCGTCACGTCCCGCAGCCAGGGCGTGCCGTACGTGACGTACCACTCCACCAACACCTACAGCAGGTCGGTGGCGAGCATCATCGCGTCGTACCCGACCGCCTCGTACTACGCCTACCGCACCTGACGGGACGCGGCACCCGGTCGATCCGGTCAGGGCCCCGGCGGGCCCTGACCGCGCCGGGACGCCCGCGGGGAGGCCTCCCCGGACGCCTCCCGGGACGTGATCCGGGGCGCCCCGGGGGACTCCCCCGGGAACTGCTCCCGCCGTTCCTGGTGACGGTCCCGTTCCTCGGCCATGTCGGGGTGACGGGCCCGCCAGTACGGGTTGTCGTGCGGCAGGGCCGAACCGACCCTGCCGTACATCCCGAACACCAGCAGCAGGATGCCGATCACGAAGCTGAGCATGCAGTTCTGGATCTCGAACGCCAGGAAGTTGTAGTCCGTCTCCAGCAGCCCCATGTTCAAAAAGCCGCTGGCCACGAAGAGCACGCCGAGGACCATGTTCAGCGTGGAGGCGAAGTTCCCGCCGATCACCATGCCGACCAGGAGCAGCAGGCCCACGGCGACCGACAGCCAGCTGAGCGCGCCGTTGGTGTTCAGGCTCCAGACGGTGTCCCCGCCGGTGTCGAAGAAGCCGATCCGGTCGATGATCCCGAAGATCCCGAAGACCAGCAGTCCGCCGCCCATCAGGCCGGCGCCGATCCGGTAGACCCTGTTCAGGCGGTGGTCGACGGGCAGGTGGTCGTCCAGCCTGATCCGTTGTCGAGTCCCCGAATGCGTGAGGTGGGTGGCCATCTCCGCCTCCCTCCGGAAGCGTCGCGCGAGCCGAGTCGTCCGCCCCTCCAATATCCGCCCGACGCGCGCCGACGGCAACGCCGGCCGCGGTGGGCGGCCCGCGCTCAGTGCCCGGCGCCGCGCTCCTCGCGGATCCGGGTCACCACGGAGGCCACGGCGTGCCGGACGGCCTCCGTCTCCGTCAGGAAGTGCCAGTAGTCCGGGTGGCGGCCCTCCAGCGTGGCGATCGCCCGCTCCAGCCGGGCCACCGCCTCGTCCAGCGGCCGCGCGTCCCGCGGGTCGGGGGTGTGGCGCCCGGCCATCGCCAGCCGCTGCGCGTCGCGGATCGCGAAGCGGGTCCGCTCGATCTCCTGCCGCGGGTCCTTCTGCACGGCGTTCAGCCTGGTCAGCCGGTCGCCGGCGGCCGAGACGGCCTCGTCGGTGGAGTTCAGCAGCGCCCGCGCCGTCGACAGCAGCGCGGTGGCGTCCGGCCAGCGCTGGGCGTCCCGCGCCCGCTGCGCCTCGGCGAGCTTCGCCTCCGCCCGCCGCACGTGCTCCACGGACCGGTCGGGGACGTGCTGGAGGTCCTGCCAGCAGGCCGCCGTGAAACGCCGGCGCAGCTCGCTCAGGATCGGCTCGACCTGCTCCGACCGGGTCGTCAGCGCCTGCGCGCGCGTGCGCAGCGACACCAGCCGGTGGTCGATCTCGGCGGCCCTCTCCGGCAGCCGCTCGGCCTCCGCCCGGACCGCCCCGGCCTCGCGGGAGACCCGCTCGGCGCGCTCCAGGGTGTCCGGTACGCCGTGCCGCCCCGCGCCCTGGTTCAGCCTGGTCAGCTCCGGGGCGAGCGCGGCCAGCCGGGCGGCGAGGTCGTCCGCCGCCAGTCCCGTCCCCCGGACGGCGTCCAGCGCGTTCGACGCGGCCAGCAGGCCCTGGCGGGCCCGCTCCACGGCGGGCGCGAGCCGGGCCAGCTGGGCCTCCGCCGTGCCCAGCAGCGGTCCGAGACCGTCGGTGAAACGGTCCAGCTCGCCCTTGACCCGGACCAGTTCGTCCTTCGCGCGGCTCAGTTCGCCGCGCGCCCGCGCGGCGACGGAGGCCTCCAGGTCGTCCCGGTCCAGGTCGTGGGCGTCGACGGCCTGGATGTACTGGTGGCTGGCCTCGTCGATGCGCCGGCCCAGCGCGTCGAAGTCGGCCACCGCGCGCCGGGCGGCCGGCGAGGCGTCGACCGCCGTGATCGTCTCGATCGAGATCCGCAGGTCCCGCTGGGCGGTGTCCAGTTCGTAGAACGCGGCCGCCGCGGCGTCCTTGGCGGCCTGGGCCTCCGCCCGCTGGCTCTCCGCCCGGCCGCCGAACCACCGGCGGGTGCCGCCCCCGGCGAACGCGGCGGGCAGCAGGAGGACGGCGGCGAGGGGGAGGACGGCGAGTGCGAGGGCGTCGCCGAGCGCCCTCGGACGCGCGTGCGGCACCGACGGCGGGTACGGCTGCGCTGGTGTCGCCGTCACATCCCTCTCCCGTGCTGTGATCCGCCCTGCCCGGAGTCATTCTCCCACCGGTTGATGACGAACACACGGGCCGGTCAGTTCGCGTTCCGCACGGTGACTTTCCCGTCGCCGCTGCGCGCGGACACCACGTGCCCGCTGGAGTCGTCGCGGGGCACGGACACGTCGACCGAACCGTCCCCGGTGCGGGCCGTCACCTTGTAGACGGCCCGCGGCAGCTCGATCGTCACCGATCCGTCGTCGGTGGCGGACTCCACCCGGTCCGGCACGGCCGCCAGGTCGAGGTGGACCGAACCGTCCTGCGTGTGCGCGCTGATCCGGCGCGAGGAGACCTGGGCCCGCACCGCCCCGTCGTCGGAACGCAGGTCCAGCGGCCCGCTGGAGTCGGTGACCCGCACCGAGCCGTCGGCCGTGCGGATGCTCAGGGCGTCGCGGAAGCCCCGCGCGCGGACGCTGCCGTCGTCCTCCTCGACCTTCACGGCGACCCCGCGCGGCACCTCGATGCGGTGCTTGGCCGAGCAGTCGGCGACCACGCCCGAGCAGTGCGTCCGCAGCACCAGTCGGTCGTCCTTCATCGACCAGGAGACCTCCGGTTCGTCGCCCACGAGGACCGAGGCGTCGAACCAGCGGGTGACCTGGACCGTGCCCCGCCGGTGCTCGTCCGAGGCGACGATCTCCAGGGCCGAGTCGTCGGAGTCCACGGTGAGGGTGGTGCCCTCCAGGGCGAAGGCCCGGTGTTCGGGATGCGCGTCGTCCCCGGCGGAGGAGCAGGCGCCGGCGGTGGCGGCGAGCGCGAGGGCGGCCCCCGCGGCGAGCGCCGTACGGATGCGGACGGTGGAACGGGCCATGATGATCTCCCCCTGCGACGGGCACCGGCCCGCGTGGACGCCACTGTTCTCGACCCGTACGACGCTAGGCGGCGGCGTTCCGCCCGGGGATCCGGCGGCCTCCCGGATCCGGGG
The DNA here is from genome assembly GCF_055580685.1 of Streptomyces sp. NPDC031554. NCBI lineage: Bacteria > Bacillati > Actinomycetota > Actinomycetes > Kitasatosporales > Streptomycetaceae > Streptomyces > Streptomyces sp. NPDC031554. Next base: position 120,971 of record NZ_JBVIKX010000014.1, read on the forward strand.
TGGGGCTAACCCCCGGGCGCCGCCGCGCCCTTCGCCCGCACCCCTCGCCTCCCGGTACGGGTTTGCGGGGCACGGCCCCGGGCGATGTAGGCTGTCCACTCGTCCTGGGTGCGTAGCTCAGGGGTAGAGCGCCTGCCTTACAAGCAGGATGTCGGCGGTTCGAAACCGTCCGCGCCCACCAGGCAGTGCGAGAGGGCCCCCGGGATCTTCCCGGGGGCCCTCTCGCACGTCCGGGCGCGCCGCGCCCCGGCGCCGGCTCAGGCCCTTTCGTCGGGCGGCGCCTCGTGGGCGCGCTTGAGGCGTGTGCGGGCCTCCACGCGGTCGGCGGCGGTCACCTCCGCCCAGAAGCGGTGACCGGAGACGAACACGGCCAGCTCGTGCTCGCGCCGGCGCAGTTTCTCCACCTCCGCCTGTTCGTCGGCCGTCCAGCCGGGGGAGGCGGGGCGCTCCACCTTGCGCCAGCCGCTGTCGTCGCTGAAGCCGTCCAGCGGCTCGACCGACCAGGGCAGCCGCTTCAGCAGGGCCGACAGGTCGGCCCGGACCTGATGGAGCTCCTCCTGACCGGCGCGCAGGTCACTGGGAAAGTCGTAGGTCGTAGCCACGCCGCAATAGTACGCCTGTTCGAATTTGGGTCGCGAGTTTCTCAGGGGGGTTCATTCGTTCGAATGAACACGGGGGAGTGCTGTCGGACCCTGGCCCTACGGTGGCGGCATGGACGTCACCGATGTGGAGCGGGTGCGGCCGGTGCCCTGGGCGCAGGACGACTTCTGGCTGCTGGAGCGCAACAACAGCCCCGAGATGACCTGCCACTTGGGCGGTCCCGAGTCGGCTGAACAGCTGACCGCCCGTCACCGTCGCCACCTGGAACTGGACTCGGGGCGGATGTACCGGGTCGTGCTGGACGGCGGTGGGGAGACCGTCGGGTCGATCGGCTACCGGGAGCGGCTCTGGCGGGGGGAGCCGGTCCGGGAGACGGGATGGGGGGTGCTGCCCGAGTTCCAGGGGCGGGGACTCGCCGCGCGGGCGGCCCGCGCGGTCGTCGAGGTCACCCGCCGGGCCGCGCGGGACACCGGGGGGCACCGGACCCTGCACGCCTTCCCGGGCGCGGACCACCCCGCCTCCGACGGGGTGTGCCGCAGCGCGGGGTTCACCTAGCTGGGCCAGTGCCTCTTCGCGTACCCGAAGGGGCACTGGAACACGTCCGACGACTGGTGCGTCGACCTCCGTCAGTAGCCCGCTTCCCGCAACTCCCCGACCAGGCGCGCCGCCACCGGTACCGGCACCCCGTGCCGCTCGGCCGCGCGGAGCAACGCCCCGCCGATCGCGTCCAGTTCCAGGGGGCGGCCGGCTTCCGCGTCACGCTGCATGGACGACCTGGTGGCCGGCGGGAAGGCGTCGTAGCGGGCGAGTGCCGCCGCCGGGTCGGCGGGGGCGCCGCAGGCGCGGCTCACCGCGGCCGTCTCCGCGACCAGGGCGGCCAGGTCCTCGCGATGGCGCGTCCTGACCTCGCCGAGGGGCAGCGCGTGACGTGTCGTCAGAAGGGCGAGGGGGGCGAGGAACGCCATCTTCGCCCACAGCGCGGCCGTCTCGTCCGGCAGGACCCGGGTCGTCGGGCCGGCCTCCGCCAGCGCCCGCGCGAGGCCGTCGAGGCGCGGGCGGGGGACCCGGTCACCGGCGAGGTCGATCTCCGCGAAGGGACTGGTGTGCTCGATCACGCCCGGGGCGACACGCGTGGACTCGACGCGGACGACGGCCGGGGCGACGGCCTCGGGGCCGTACCGGGCGCGCAGGGACGCCGGGTGTTCGACGCCGTTCAGGAACGGCACGAGGAGGGCATCGCCGACGGCGGAGGCCGGGACGCGCTCCAACGCCGCGTCGAGGGCGGTCTGCTTGACGGTGATCAGGACGGCGTCGACGGGGGCGCGGAGCGCGGTGTCCGCCGCGACGGGGGCGGTGAAGTCGCCGAACGGCGCGCTGCGCACCCGCACGCCGTGGGTGCGCAGACGGCCGGCCGTGTCCTCGCCGGACAGGCAGACCACGCGGTGGCCGGCGCGGGACAGGAGTCCGGCGAGGAGGCCGCCGATGCCGCCGGGACCGAGGACCGCCAGGGTGAGCTTGTGCGTCATGGTGCCGCTGTTCCTCTCGTCGGTCGGCCCCGGACCGGTGGCCGCCTCGGAGGTGATCATGGCAGGGGCCGGGAAACGGGGGAAGGGGGCGACGGACCGGGCCGCGCGGGGCGAGACTGGGGGCATGTGCCGCAGCATCAAGACGCTTCGTCCGCCCGCGCTGCCCGAGGAGGCCACGGAGGACGAGATCCGGGCCGCCGCCCTCCAGTACGTGCGGAAGGTGTCCGGCTTCAGGACGCCGGCCGCGCACAACCGGGAGGTGTTCGAGCGGGCGGTGGAGGCCGTGACCGAGGCCACGGCGGAGCTGCTGGCCGGACTGGAGGTGCGCGGAGCCGCATCACGCGGAGCCGCGCCACACGGAGCCGCGCCGGGCGCGGGCTGACGCCGCGGTCCGGCCGCGCCGTCGCCGACGGGCTGCGGCCTACGGCCTGCGGGCGGCGGGCGGCGGGGCAAGGGAGTGACCGGGTGACCGGGTGGCGGGACGGCCGGGTGCGTCGAGCGGGCCGGCCGTGATGCCCCCGGGCAGGCCGTCCCGTCGGGCGGCTCACGCGGGGCCGGCGCCGCCGGGTGCCCCCGTGCGGCGCGGCTCGTCGGCCGGGAACCCGGCGCCCGCCCGTGCCGCCCTGCCGTCGGGCGGCCGCGGGAAGCCGATGCCCCCGCGGCGGCGGCAGGGCGACCCGGCCCGTCCGGCGGCAGGGCCTCTCGCGGACCGGCCGGGTGCCCGGGGCCGGGCCCCGGCGGCTACGCCGGAGACCGGCGCATCAGGTACGCCGCTCCCGAGCCCGCGGCGAACAGGGCCAGGAAGGACACCCCCGTGGCCAGCCAGGTCGCCCCGAGCCAGTGCGCGCCGAAGTAGCCGAGGGCGACGCTGTACGCGGCCCAGGAGAGGCCGGCCAGGGCGGACCAGGGCAGGAAGTCGCGGACGCGGCGCTGCGCGGCGCCCGCGATGAGCGAGACGACGGACCGGCCGGCCGGGGCGAACCGCGCCAGGACGACGAGTGCGCCGCCGCCCTCGGCGAGGGCCCGGCCGAGACGTTCCTGCGCGGTGGTCAGCCGCCGGGAACGCGAGATCGCGCGGTCCAGTCGTGCCCCGCCGCGCCGGGCGAGGCGGTAGGCGGCCAGATCGCCGAGGACGGAGGCGGTCGCCGCGGAGAGGATCAGCGCGAGGATGTCGGGCACCTCGTGCGGCAGCCGCCCGGTCGCCGCCCCCGATCCCGCCGCCGCGGCCGTCGCCGCCGTGATGACGAGCACGCCGCTGGGCAGCACCGGAAGGAACACGTCGAGGAGGACCGACAGGGCCACCAGCGCATAGATCCATGGGGCGCCGATCAACGCCCCCACACTCTCGAACACCGCGAAACTCCCCGTCGTCTCCCCCGTGCGGCCGAACCGTGCCGCTGTGTCGCGGGGGAGCGGCAGGTGCGGCCAATGACAGCCATACAGCGTACGCCCGAGGTGTGACAGGAGCTTCACGGGGGGCTCATGTGTTCACCACGGCGTGTTCACACGAGTGCGCTCCGTCCGCGCCCGCGGGCGTCCCGCGCGGTTCACGCGAAGGACGTCCGCGGGCCGGTCGCCCGCGGGATCAGGCGGCGACGGGGGCCTGCTCGGCGGCCGGCTCCCGGTCCGCGCTCGCGCGCCGGGAGAACAGCCGGTCCACGCCGAGCGCGCCGGAGCCGGTGAACACCAGGAGCAGGAAGGCCCAGCAGAACATGGCGGAGGCCTCGCCGCCGTTCTCCATCGGCCACAGCGCCACCGACTGGTGGACGTCGAAGTAGGCGTACGCCATCGAGCCCGAGGCGAGGAAGGCGGCGGCCCGGGTGCCGAGGCCGAGCAGCACCAGGCTGCCGCAGACCAGCTGGATCACGGCCGCGTACCAGCCGGGCCAGGTGCCGGCGTCGACGGTGCCGCCGTCGCTGCCGGCCGCCCCGCCGAGGACGCCGAAGAGCGAGGCGGCGCCGTGGCAGGCGAAGAGCAGGCCGACGACGATGCGGAACAGGCCGATCGCGTACGGCTGCGCGCTGTCGAGACGAGCGGACATGTGGGGGGTGCTCCTTCGGTGGGGACGTGCGGCGCGCCGTGGGGTGGGCGGGCCGCGTGGGGACGGCGGTACCGAACGAGCCACCCACGCTAGGCGGATCCCCTTAATACTTTCAAGTTCAACATTTGGCCATGGCTTGGATGCTGCGGAACGTGGCCGGCCGGCACCGTCGCACGGTGCCGGCCGGCCACGTTCCTCGTCGTTCCCCGCCGATCCTCACCGAGAGGTCAGCTCGGACTCCGTCACCAGGGCGAGCCCGCGGCCCTCACGGGCCTGTTCCAGCCGCAGCCGGGCCGAGCGGCCGCGCAGCGTCAGCGTCATCAGCTGGTTGCCGAACCAGGGGCCACCGGTTCTGCGCCAGTCCACCGGCGGCCGCGGCGAGCGCCCGTGCCGCCGGAAGCGGCGCCCCACGGCGCGGGCGAGGGCGCTCCACCCGAAGCGGAAGCCCACCCGTATCGACAGCGGGATGGAGTTGTGGACCGGGGAGCAGGTGAGCTGCAGCACCCGCGCGTCGGGCGCGTCGCCGGGCCAGCGGGTCTCGGCCACGTACGCGTGGTGCACGTCCCCGGACAGCACGAGCACGCTCGCCGGCGCCTGCGGTCCCGTCCCCACCTCGGCCAGCAGCGCCGTCAGGTCGGCGAAGGACTCCGGGAACGCCGCCCAGTGCTCCAGGTCCGCCGCCCGCCGCACCTTCTCCCCGAACCGCGCCCAGCGCGGCCCGCGTTCGCCCCGGCACAGGGCCGCGTTCCACGCCTCCGCGTCGTGCACCAGGTGCGGCAGCAGCCAGGGCAGCGAGGTGCCGACCAGGAGGTGGTCGTACGACCCCGGTGCGTCCAGGGCCTGTTCGCGCACCCAGGCCGCCTCGCCCGGGTCGAGCATCGAGCGCTCGTCCTCCTTCAGGACACGGGCGGACCGCGAGTCCACCATCAGCAGCCGCACCCGCCCGAAGTCGCGCCGGTAGCTCCAGCGCACCGAGGCGGGTTCGGCGTCGGCCCGGCGGGCGAAGTCGCGCACGAGGCCGGTGGCGTCGGAGGTCTCCCCCACGGCCGCGTAGAGCGGGTCGGCTGCCAGGTCGGCGGGGGAGAGGTTCCCGAGGTGCTGGTACACCCAGTACGACATCAGGCCGCTCAGGATCCGCTCGCGCCACCAGTCGGTGGCCCGCATGTCGGCCACCCACGCGGCGGAGGTGTTCCAGTCGTCGATGACGTCGTGGTCGTCGAAGATCATGCAGGTGGGCACGGTGGACAGCAGCCAGCGGACCTCGGGGTCGCGCCAGGACTCGTCGTACAGCCAGGTGTACTCCTCGTAGTCGGCTACCTGGCCGCCCGGCGGTTCGTCCACGTCGCGGCGGGCCGCGATGCGCTTCCCGGTGGCGTCGGAGGTCTCGTCGGCGTAGACCTGGTCGCCGAGCAGCAGCAGGACGTCGGGCCGCTCGCCCTCCGGGTCGGCGGCGATCCGCGCGGCCAGGCCGTCCAGGGCGTCGGGGCCCACCGGGTCGGGCTCGCCGCTCGGGGGCGAGGCCCACCGGCAGGACCCGAAGGCCACCCTCACGTCCGCGTCGCCGGCCGGGGTGCGGACGACCGAGGGCGGGAAGCGCGAGTCGGGCGGCGGCCACACGCGCGTGTCGTCGAGGAACACCTCGTACGGCGTGGCCGTGCCCGGCGTGAGGCCGGTGACCGGGATCAGGGCGTAGTGATGGCCCGCCACCTGGAAGGTGCCGGCCGTGCCGCCGGAGCCGTCCGCGCACCGCACCTCGGCGGAGCACGGACGGCTCGCCTCGATCCAGACCGTCGCGGACGAACCGTCGGCGTGTCTCAGCAGGGGTCCCAGCCGCAGTTCGGCCACGTGATCGCCTCCTCCGTCGTCCCGTACGGTACGGAACGACGGAGGCGGACGGGGAGATTTCCGCACGGATTTCCGGATCAGCAGCTCGCGAGGTGGTTGGTGAGGGCGCTCTTCTCGGCGGAGTCCACGGAGAGGCCGTAGTAGTACTTCACCTGGACCCAGGCGCGGACGTACGTGCAGCGGTAGGCCGTGCGCGAGGGCATCCAGGTGGCGGGGTCCTGGTCGCCCTTGGCCTGGTTGACGTTGTCGGTGACCGCGATGAGCTGCGGGCGGGTGAGGTCGTTGGCGAAGGACTGGCGGCGGGCGGTGGTCCAGCCGTCGGCGCCGGAGTCCCAGGCCTCGGCGAGCGGCACCAGGTGGTCGATGTCGAGGTCGGAGGCGGCGGTCCAGGTGGCGCCGTCGTACACCGAGTACCAGCTGCCGCTGGTGGCCGCGCAGGCGGAGTCCGTGACGACGCCGGAGCCGTCGCGCTTGAGGACGGTCTCACGGGTGTTGCAGGTGCCGGACTGGGTGATCCAGTGCGGGAACAGGTCGCGGTCGTAGCCGGTGCGGTCCTCGGCCGCCACGGTGAGCGAGGCGAGGTAGGTGCGGGCGGTGGCGGCGCTGACCGGGGTGGGGAGGGCGGCGGAGGCGCTCGGGGAGTTGAGGAGGGCGACGGAGGCTATCAGTCCGGAGAGCGCCGCGAGTATGCTGACCCGTCGACGCGCGTAGACCTTCGACATGCGAACTCCCTTGAGGGGTGGGGGTGTTGCGGTGCGAGCGAGGGAATGCTCGCGAGACCGCGTTGCGGGGAGGTGTGCGCGCGGTAAGAAGTTAGTGACGTGTACATGACATGACAAGGGGTGCGGCGGGACTTTCGGTCCGGCGGACCGGCCCCGGGGGCCGGTGCGCGGGTCGCGTACCATGGACGGCGCAGAAGGGGAGTAGCTCTTCGCCGGACCGTCGACACACTGCTCAGCTCGTCTGAGCCGGCGCCCGGAGGCGGACCGTCCCGCGGTCGGCCAGCGAGACCTTCGGCAAGCAGTGCACCTCCGTGCCGCACGGCGCGGAGCACACGTGTGCTGCCGTGCCGAGGCGTCCTGCGCGAAGGAAGCAGCACTCTCGGTGGGGCGGCCCCCGACCGATTGAGGACCCTTGATCAGCCTGACCGTGACGGCGCTCGTCTTCGGCGTCGTCTTCCTCGCCGAACTGCCGGACAAGACCGCCCTCGCCGGCCTCGTCCTCGGCACCCGCTACCGCGCCTCGTACGTCTTCGCCGGTGTCGCCGCGGCCTTCGCGGTGCACGTCACGCTCGCCGTCGCGGCCGGCAGCGTGCTGACCCTGCTGCCGCAGCAGATCGTGCACGTGGTCACCGGCGTGCTGTTCCTGGGCGGCGCGGCCGTGCTGCTGAGGAACAAGCACGAGGACGACGAGGAGATCCGCAAGCCCGAGAACCAGTCCTTCTGGAAGGTCTCGGGGGCCGGCTTCATGCTCATCCTCGTCGCCGAGTTCGGCGACCTGACGCAGATCATGACGGCCAACCTCGCCGCCCGCTACGACGACCCGCTCTCGGTCGGTCTCGGCGCCGTGCTGGCGCTGTGGTCGGTGGCCGGACTCGGCATCGTCGGCGGAAAGGCCCTGATGAAGCGGGTGCCGCTGAAGCTGATCACCAGGATCGCGGCGGCGCTGATGCTGTGCCTCGGCGTGTGGAGCCTGTGGGAGGCGGCCACCGGGTGAGCCCCGCGCGGAGCTGAACGGACGGTGAACCTTGCCGGGGGCGGCTGGCGCGATGGCCCGACTGTTTTGTACCGTGAGGAAACAAAGTGGCTCCCGTCCGTTCTCCCTGACCGGCGGACGGGGCCGCCTTGTTCCCCGCGTGCCCGCGCACGTGCCCGTCCGCACTGGGAGTCGCCGATGCCGGCCGCCGTGTCCACCACCGTCCTGACCGCCCGTGCCCTCCTCCTCGACATGGACGGCACCCTCGTGAACTCCGACGCCGTCGTGGAACGCGTCTGGCGGCGCTGGGCGGAGCGGCACGGGCTGGACGGCGACGAGGTCATGAAGGTGGTCCACGGCCGCCAGGGGTACGCGTCGATGGCCGTCCTGCTGCCCCACCGCCCCATGGAGCAGAACCACACCGACAACGCCCGGATGCTCGCGGAGGAGACCGCCGACCTGGACGGCGTCGTCCCGGTCCCCGGCGCCCCCGGGTTCCTCGCCTCCCTGCGCGGCGTCCCGCACGCCCTGGTCACCTCGGCGGACGTCCCCCTGTCGACGGCGCGCATGGCCGCGGCGGGCCTGCCCCTGCCGGAGATCCGCGTCACCGCGGAATCGGTCGGCGCGAGCAAGCCGGACCCCGAGGGCTTCCTGAAGGGCGCGGCCGAGCTGGGCGTGGACCCGGCGGAGTGCGTGGTGTTCGAGGACTCCGGGGCGGGGATCGCGGCGGGACGCGCCGCGGGCATGCGCGTGGTGGGGGTCGGGCCGCGGGCGGCCGTGCACCGGCCGGACGTGGTGGTGCGGGACCTGACGGAGGTGCGGGTGGAGGCGTCCGGGTCACAGGTGCGGATCCACGTGGGCTGAGAGGGGCGGATCCCCGCGGGGCGGTACGGCTTCGGCCCGCGCGGGAGCGCCCGCCCCGGGGCGGGCGGGACGCCGTCCCGCACCGGCCGGCGTACGGGCCCGGGACGCGGCCCCCGCCGCACCCTTGCGGACGCGTGCGGTGGTGTGTGCGACGACGTGCGTGCCGGCCGCGTGCGCCGGTGTCCGCACCGGGACCCCGCCGAGGCCCGGACGGATGAACCCGAACGGCTGAAGCCCTGACGATCGCGCGTGCACGCGCCCGCACCGACGTCCCCGCACCGACGCCCCGGCCGACACCGAACGCCGACGCCCGAGGCCGCACGGCCCGGCCCGCCCGGGGTCAGGGCTCCTTCGTCTCCGACTCCAGCCGCGCCCGGGTCGCCGCCCCGTACGTGCCCAGTTCGTCGCCCTGGACGCCCCGTGACCACTGGTAGTTGCGCAGGGCGTCCTCGACCCGGCCGTTGAACATCCCGTTCGCCTCGTCGTTGTAGAGGTACACCTGCCGCAGCCGCAGCTGGAGTTCGGTCACCTCCGGTCCCCGGTCCCCGCGGCGCAGGGCGGTCACTTCGCCGCCGCCGTCGCCGTCGGCCCCGTTCCCCGGCGCGAGGGACGGCGTGGCCCGGGTGTCCGACGCGCTCGGGCTCGGCTCGGTGGTGCGGGAGGGCGACGGGGAGGCGCTCGACTCCGCCGCGGAGGGTGACGCGCTCGCGCTCTCGGAGGGCGACGGCGACGCGCTCGACGCCGAGGGGGACGCGGAGCGGCTCGCGGACGGCGACGCCGGGGGCGCGCTGGTCGAGGTGTCGGGAACGGCCGCCCGGACCTCCTCGGAGGCGGCCCGGTCCCGGGCCGGCGCCTCGTAGGAGAACATCCCGCTCGCCAGCCCGGCCGCGGCGATCACGGCGACGACGGCGGCGGTGGACGCGATCAGCAGCGTGCGGCGCCGGCGTCCGCGCGCGGTCCCCTCGTCGTCGTACGGCCCGTCCCCGCTCCCGCCGCCCGCCTCGAACAGGCTCAGGTCGGTGTCGCTGGGCACGGAGCCGGACGGCGTGAGCGGTGCCGGCACGGGGGCCGCGGCCGACGGGGGGACGACCCGCAGGGGCATGGTCGCGTCGGACACGGCGGCCCCGTCGGGCACGGAGGCCGTCGGCAGCGGCATCGTCATGTCGTCGGCCGCCGTCTTCCCGGCCCCCGGACCGGCGTCGGACCCGGACCCGGCTCCGGATCCCTGCCCGAGTTCCACGTACGGCCGTATCCGCAGCGGATCGAAGTCCTCCGCGGCCGCCGCCTCCGCCTCGCGGGTGTCGCGCAGGGCGTCGGAGGCCTGTCGCGCGCAGGCGCAGGACGGGGTGTTGTCCGCCGCCCGGAGCGCGCCGCACCGCGGACACGGATGCCCGTGCCGCCGCGGCTGCGCCGGTTCCCCCGGCCGCCCCTGTCCGTTCGTCGGATCGTTCACCCGTTCGCCCCTCCCCATCCAAACTCCAAGGATTATGCAGATCCTCCACACAACCGGCCGCCCGCCACCCCCGGAACGAGAGGTTCCGCAAGGACTCGACAGGCCATAACGGGACACACCGATCACGATGGAAGGGTCCACGCGAGCCTCAGGAGGCATCCATGGCCTTGGACGAGCAGGCCCTGACGGGGGAGCCCCGTCAGGAGCACGTGCCCGGCAACGTCTTCGTGTCGATCGGCGCGCTGCTGCTCGGCATGCTGCTCGCCGCCCTCGACCAGACGATCGTCTCGACGGCGCTGCCCACGATCGTCAGCGACCTGGGCGGCCTGGACCACCTCTCCTGGGTGGTCACGGCCTACCTGCTGGCGTCGACCGCCGCGACCCCGCTGTGGGGCAAACTGGGCGACCAGTACGGGCGCAAGACGCTGTTCCAGCTCGCCATCGTGATCTTCCTGATCGGCTCGGCCCTGTGCGGGACGGCGCAGAACATGCCGCAGCTCATCGGCTTCCGCGCGCTGCAGGGCCTGGGCGGCGGCGGGCTGATCGTGCTGTCGATGGCGATCGTCGGCGACATCGTCCCGCCCCGCGAGCGCGGCCGCTACCAGGGCCTGTTCGGCGCCGTCTTCGGCACGACCAGCGTCCTCGGCCCCCTCCTGGGCGGCCTCTTCACCCAGCATCTGAGCTGGCGCTGGGTCTTCTACGTCAACCTCCCGCTCGGTGTCGTCGCGCTCGGCGTCATCGCGGCCGTCCTGCACATCCCGCGCAGACGGACGAAGCACGTCATCGACTACCTCGGCACCTTCCTCATCGCCTCGGTCGCCACCTGCCTGGTGCTGGTGGCCTCCCTGGGCGGCACCACCTGGGCCTGGGGCTCGCCGCGGATCGTCGGACTCGCGGTGCTGGGCGTGGTCCTGGCCGTCGTGTTCGTGGCCGTGGAACGCAGGGCCGCGGAACCCGTCCTGCCGCTCAAACTGTTCCGCATCCGCACCTTCACGCTGTCCGCGGTGATCAGCTTCATCATCGGCTTCGCGATGTTCGGCGCGATGACCTACCTGCCGACCTTCCTCCAGGTCGTCCACGGCGTCTCGCCCACCCTGTCCGGCGTGCACATGCTGCCGATGGTGGCCGGCCTGCTGCTGGCGTCGACGGCGTCGGGGCAGATCGTCAGCCGCACCGGCCGCTGGAAGGTGTTCCCGGTCGTCGGCACCGCCGTGACGACCGTCGGCCTGCTCCTGCTGCACCAGCTCGACGAGCACAGCTCCACGGCCGAGATGAGCGTCTTCTTCTTCGTCTTCGGCCTGGGGCTCGGCCTGGTGATGCAGGTCCTGGTCCTCATCGTGCAGAACGCCGTCTCCTACCAGGACCTCGGCGTGGCCACCTCCGGCGCGACCTTCTTCCGCTCCATCGGGGCCTCCTTCGGCGTCGCCATCTTCGGCACGGTCTTCACCGACCGCCTCGGCGGCAAACTCGCGGACGCCTTCCGCGGCGTCGACCTCCCGCCCGCCGTCTCCCTCGACGCGCTGGAGGCCGACCCGCGCGTCATCGGCGACCTGCCGGCCGCCCTGCGCCCGCCGGTCCTGCACGCCTACGCCTCGTCCATCACGGACGTCTTCCTGTACGCCGCCCCGGTCGCCCTCCTCGGCTTCCTCCTCGCCTGGTTCCTCAAGGAGGACCCGCTGCGCGCCTCGGTCACCGCGCCGGACGTCACGGAGACACTGGCCAGCAACCCCGTCGAGCGCTCCTCGTACGACGAGGTCTGCCGGGCCCTGTCCGTCCTCGGCACCCGCGAGGGCCGCCGCGAGATCTACCGGACGATCACCGCACGGGCCGGCTACGACCTGCTGCCCGCCGCGAGCTGGATGCTGCTGCGGATGAAGCGCCACGGCAGCGTCGAGCCCAGCAGGCTCGCCGAGCGCGGCCCCGTCCCGCTGCCCGTGATCCTGGAGGCCGCCCGGCAGATAGAGGAACGCCGGCTCGCCGTGCGCGAGGGCCTCGACCTGGTGCCGACCGACGCGGGCCGCGAGGCCGCCGAACGCCTTTCCCTGGCCCGCGAGGAGTCGCTGGCCGACCTGCTCGGCGACTGGTGGGGCCCGGACCGCCCCACCGACCTGACGCAGCTGGTGCGGGAGCTGAACGACGAACTGTGCGGGTCCGACCGCGAACAGCCGCGCGAGGAACGCCCGGTGACCCGGTTCAGCTGAGGAGCCCGGCGCCGCCGTCCGCGCCGCCGACGCCCCCGCCGGTCAGGTCCTTGGAGAACCAGTGCTCGGCGTAGGGGTCGGCGTTGTGCGGGGCGCTTTCCCGGTAGCCGCACCGGGCGTACAGGGCGCGGGCCTCGACGAGGTCGCCGCGGGTGTCGAGGACCATCCGTCGGGCGCCGAGCGCGCGGGCGGCCTCCTCGGCGGCCCCGACGAGCCGCGGCCCGCCGCCTCTGCCCCGCATCCCCGGCCGCACGAACACCCGCGTCAGCTCGGCCGTCGCCGCGTCGAGGAGCCGTACGCCCGCGCTCCCGGCCGGCTCACCGCCGTACCGGGCGACCAGCAGCCGGCCGCCGGGCGGCACCGGACCGGCCCCGGCACCGGCGGCGATCCCCCGCTCCAGCTCGGCCGGGCCGGTCCGCCGGCCCTCGTGCAGCAGGTACCAGCGGTCGCTGACCTCGGTGTAGTACTCCCGCCACAGCGCGGCGGCGACGGGGGAGTCCGCGGGTTCCGGGGCGATGGTCCAGGACGTCATGCCGCTCATTCTCGGCGGCTTCTCCGGCGGGCCCGCAACCGGATGCGCGGGACCGGACGCGCCGGCCGGGCGACGTCGCTCCCCGGCGTCCGGCGTACGTCCGGCGCGCCGGCACGGCACGGGTGCCGTTTGCCCGCCGCGGTCCGGGCAACACGAACCGTGAGCCGGCCCGAGGGGCCGAAACACCGGAAGGCAACCATGTCCACAGGCGTGATCATCGCTCTGATCGTGATCGTGGCGGCCGTCCTCGCCGTCGCGGCCGTCCTGGCCGCGCGGGCCCGAGGGGCGTCACAGGGAGGACGGGGCCTGAAGCGCCGCTTCGGACCCGAGTACGACCGGGCGGTGGCCCGGCACGGAGGGGACGTCAAGGCGGCCGAGCGGGAACTCGGCGGTCTGGTGGAGCGGCACGGCGGGCTGAAGGAACGGCCGTTGGAGCCCGCCGAGCGCGAGCGGTTCGAGACCCGCTGGGCGGCGGCGCAGGAGCGCTTCGTCGACTCCCCGCGCGAGGCGGTCGCCGAGGCGGACCGGATCCTGTCCGAGGTCGCCGGCGCCCGCGGCTACCCGGACGGCGGGGACTACGACGAGCAGGTCGCCGCGCTCGCCGTGCACCACGCCGACCACGTGCAGGGCTACCGGCACGTGCACCACGTCACCCGCTTCCACCAGGACGGCGGCGCGCGGGGCGGCGAGGCCCCCGGCACCGAGGACCTGCGGTCCGCCCTGGTCGAGGCCCGCGCCCTCTTCGAGGACCTGGTGGGCGGGGGACGCCACCACGCGCTGACGGCCCGGACCGCCGGGGACGACCGGGCCGCGCACCGCGAGGGCGGCTCGGGGTTCCATCTGCCGGGCTTCCACCGGCACCAGACCAAGGAGGGGTGAACAGGCATGTCCGACGTCACTTCCGGCGGCGAGTACCGCCGCACGGCACAGGAGCAGGAGCACGACCAGGCGCAGCCCCGGGTCGTACCGCTGGGGGAGAGCCAGGGGCACGGCCGGGAGCCGGGACCGGCGCGGGAACCCGCGCGGGGACAGGGGCTCGGGTCGCAGAGCCCGGTGGCCGCCGGTCCCGCCGGCCCGACCGTCGAACCGTCCACGGGTCCGGCGCTCGAACCGTCCGCGGACCCCGTCACCGACGGCCGCGACCGGCGTGCCGCCGCGACCGGCGGCGCCCCGGCCGGGGCCGTCGAGGACGGCACGGGCCACGACACCTCCCGGAGCACCGGCGCCGCCCCGAGCACCGGCACCTCCCGGAGCACCGGCGCCGCCCCGGTCACCCGCGACGCCGATGGCACCTCGCTGCTCCCGCACGACGAGTGCGACAAGCTCTCCGAGCGGATGCGGCACGCGGTCGCCGGCTTCGTGGACCGGCCCCGCGACGCGGTCGAGGAGGCCGACCAGGTCCTGGAGGAACTGGCCGCCCGCTTCACCGACGCCGTGAACAGCCGCCGCCGCACCCTGCGCGGCTCCTGGCAGCTCGCCGACGGCAAGAAGGGCGAGGTCGCCGGGACCGCCGACACCGAGCAGCTCCGGCTGGCCCTGCGGGACTACCGGGAGCTGACGGACCGGCTGATACACCTGTAACGGCCCCGTCCGGGAGAAAGACCTTGGTGCCGCGACGGGCGACGTCCGCCCCGTCGCGACGCCCGGCACGCACTCTCGCCGCACCGGCCGAAGTCCCGGGTACGTCCAGTACGAGGGACTCCGGCCGGCACGCCGAGAGCACGCACCGGACGCCGCTCCTTCACGGGCGAACGTCGCCCGCCACGGCACTAGCCCTTCCCGGCCGCCCGGCGCTCCCGCCACTGCCGTACGACCTCTTCGACGTCGTAGGGCTTCATGCCCAGCGGGGGGCCGGGCGGCGGCTTGAACATCATGTCGCGGAGCTTGACGTTGACGTCCGTGAGGATCTTCCGGACGGTCCGCTCCGACGGTGCCGCGTACGCCGCGGCGAGGGCGTCCTCCGCCTCCTTGCGCAGGGCCAGCGCGGGAGGCAGGACCGAGAGCCCCTCGCGTGCCATCTTGCGCCTGACCCACCACAGTTCGTCGTAGGGACTCTCGATCTCCGGGTCCAACGGCCTTCCCGCGCCCGCGAGATGATCGAACTCCCCGCGCCGCTCCGCGTCCTGGATCTGCTTGTCGACCCAGGACTCGAACGGGACACCGGGTGGCTTTCGCTCGGTCATGCGTCCATTGTGCCGGACGCGGCGGGGCCGGGCGATTTAGTATGCGGCGGCTGTGCACGCACAGTTCGGACACCGTCGGACAGACATCTCTCGAGGAGCGCACGTGCTCGAACTCACCATGGCCACCGTCTCCGGAGCGGAAGAGGGTGCCACGGCCGGCATGCTCATGGCCGACGCGCCCAGCGAGCCGGGCGCCGTGCTGCGGGTGGGCCGGGACAAGTCCGTGTGCCGCCTCGTCACGCCCGAGGAGTGGCTGTTCGTCTCCCGGGTCCACCTGGAGTTCCGGTGCGGTCCCGAGGGCGTCTGGCAGGTCAGCTGGCTGCGCGGCTCCCAGCCGGACCCGTCCTCCGAGGTCCGCCTGGTGGTCGGCGAGTACGCCCAGACCATCGCCTACGGCGGGACCGTGCAGCTCCCGCGGGGCGGCAACGGCGAGATCGTCGTCGTGGACCGCACCGGCCCACGCAGCGTCAACGTGGGCTTCTACCACGAGGCCTGAGGACGGGACGGGGTCCTGCCGGTCCGCGGGGCCGGGGCCCCGGGAGACCGCAGGCCCCGGGCCCCCGGCCCCGGTGGTCCGGGGTCAGGCCAGCACGCGCGCCAGGGCGAAGCCGTCGTGGCCCTTGGCGCCCACCGTCTGGATCGCCGTGCCGCTCAGCCTGGGGTGCGCGGCGATGAGCTCGATCGCCTCGCGGGCGCCCCGTACGTCCTCCTCGCCGCTGTCCGCGTCCGCCACTCGGCCGCCCCGCACGACGTTGTCGACGACGATCAGGCTGCCGGCGCGGGTGAGCCGCAGCGCCCACTCCACGTAGCGGGCGCTGTTGACCTTGTCGGCGTCGATGAAGACCAGGTCGAAGGGGGGCGGGTTCTCGTCCGCCAGCAGCGGCAGCGAGTCCAGGGCCGCGCCCACCCGCACCTCGACCCGCTGGTCGAGGCCCGCCCGCGCGATGTTGCGGACGGCGACCTCCGCGTGCTTCGGGCTGTACTCCAGGGAGACGAGCCGGCCGTCGGCCGGGAGCGCCCTGGCCAGCCAGATGGTGCTGTAGCCGCCGAGTGTGCCGATCTCCAGGACGGTGCGGGCGCCCTGGATCTCCGCGAGGAGCCGGAGCAGCTTGCCCTGGTTCGCCGTGACGCCGATCGCCGGCAGTCCGGCCGCCTCGCTGTCGCGCAGCGCGGCCGCGGTGACCTCGTCGTCCGGGGCGAGACGGGCGGTGAGGTAGGCGTCGACGGTGTCCCAGATCCGTGATTCGCTCATGCGTCCGCCTCCCGGTCGGCCCCGGCACCTCTGCCGGAAACACTGGCCGATTCGTCAACGCCGCGCAACGCGCCCGAGTTCCCGTCCGCCCGGACCGTCCGGGACCGGCACCGGCGGGAACCGGCCGGTCAGCGCCCCCGTAGGCCCCCCTCGTCCGTCCGGCCCGGCGGATCACCGCGCGTCCGGCGGAACCGCCCACGGCCCCGCGCACTATCGTCTTCCGGACAAAAGGAGAACGGACGTCAGGTGAGGGCAGGGCGGCCTGCGTCCTTGTCGGGGGGTGCCACGAGCCTCCCGAGGCTGACGGAGAGGGCTCGTGGAGCGACCCCATGAGGGAACGCGTGGGACCTACGGGGCGGGAGGCCTACGAGGCGTGGCGAATGCGGAGCACAGCGGGCGGCCGGCGGAACCCTTCGGAGCGGGCGCGGCCGACACGGCGGGAGCACGCCTGCGCGTGGCCCGCCTCGGCCTCTGGCTGGTCGCCGCCGTCCTCGCCGTCCGGCAGGTGGCCGTCGTCCTCGGCACCCCGCGCGGAGAGCGGCTGACGGACCTGGAGACCTGGGTCGGACCCGACGGCGTCCTGCACGTCAACGGTTCGCTCTACGACTCGACGCGCTTCACCGGCACCCCCTTCGGGGGACTCGTCCTCAAGCCCCTCACCCGGGCGGCCGAACAGGCCCTCGGCTGGGGCTGGACCTTCGGGACGCTGCTGCTGGTCGTCGCGCTCGGCCTGGTCGTCGCGCGGGCCCTGCCGCAGCCGGTGGGCGGACGCACCTCGCTGCTGGCCGCGCCCGTCGCGATCAGCCTGCTGATGCTGTCCCTGCCCGTCCGCAACACCCTCTGGCTCGGCCAGACCAGCATCATCCCCGTCCTGCTCGTCCTGCTCGGCTGCTTCGTCGTGCGCGGGCGGCACGCGGGCGGTGCGCTGATCGGCCTGGCGGCGGCCCTCCAGCCGGCCGTCCTGCTGTTCGCCGCGCTGCTGTGGTTCACCGGCCGGCGCCGGGCCGCCGCGACCGCGGGCGTGTCGTTCCTGGCCTGCACGCTGCTCGCCTGGGCGGCGATGCCGCACGACTCGTACACCTACTGGGTCCACCACATGGCCGGCGCGGGCCTCGGCGGCGAGGCGGACGCCCTCGGCAACCAGTCCCTGCACGGCGCCCTGCTGCGCCTCGGCCTGTCCGGTCCGCCGGAGATCGCCCTGTTCCTGACGCTGGGCGCGGCCGTGGCCGTCCTCGGCGTCCGCCGGGCGGTGCGGTACGCCCGCGACGGCCAGCTCCTGCTCGCGGTGTCGATCACCGGCTGCGCCGCCATCGCCGTGTCCCCGACGACCTGGCAGCACCAGCTCCTGTGGCTCCTGCCGGCGGTGGTCGGCCGGGTCGGCGAGCGGGCCTCGGACCGTTACGTCTGGCCGGTCACCGTCGTCCTGGTCATGACCCTCCCGGCGACGATGATGCTGCCGGACATGGCGGCCCTGTACCCCCTGCGCGACAACGTCGTGCTGCTGGCCGCGCTGGCCGCCGCGACGGTCGTGCCCTTCCTGCCCCGCACCTCCCCGTACCACCGCACCCCGGTCCCGACGGAGTACGCCGACCCCGTCCCGGCCCGCTTGAGGCGCGTCCCGCCGCTGCCGTTCGCGCGCCGGGTCCTCACCCGCCCCAACCTCCTCCTGGAGCTGCTGCTGCTCCGCGTCACCTACGCGGCGTACCAGCAGGTCCGGCTGGCGGCGACGGGCGGGACGATCTCGGGGGGACGCCGGCGCGCGGAGGCCCACGGCCGCGAGATCCTCGACATCGAGCGCTTCCTCCACATCGACATCGAGCGCTGGGCCAACCACGCGGTCGTCGAGGCCGGCCGGCTCCGCGACTTCTTCGACTTCTACTACACGTCGTTCCACTTCGTGGTCCCGCTGTCGGTGCTGGCCGTCCTCTACTGGCGCCGCCCCGTGGACTACCGCTGGGCCCGCGCCTCCCTCGGCTTCGCGACCCTGCTCGCCCTCGTCGGCTTCTGGCTCTACCCGCTGGCCCCGCCGCGCCTGATGCCCGGCCTGGGCATCGTCGACACCGTCCACGGCGCGCAGGACTTCACCCAGCCCGACTACGGCACGCTGACGGCCCTGACCAACCAGTACGCGGCGATGCCCTCCCTGCACTTCGGCTGGTCCCTGTGGTGCGGCACGGTGATCGCGATCGTCGCCCCGCGGTGGTGGATGAAGGCCCTGGGCCTCCTGCACCCCCTCCTCACGGTCTCCGCGATCGTGGCCACCGGCAACCACTGGGTCCTCGACGCGGTGGGCGGCGCGGCGGTCGTCCTCGCCGGCTTCGGGCTGGCGTACCTGCTGCAGGGGCCGCGGGCGCGGCCGGTGACGGCGGCGCCCCCGGGGGAGGGGCGCCGGGCGGAGCCGGAGAGGGAACGGACGGCACGCAGCTGAACCGGGGCGGCTCGGTACCTGAACCGGGGCGGACCGTGCGGGCTACCGTCCGCCCACCTCGGCGGGCGGGCGGACGGAGGACGCGGCGGGGCGGCCCACGCGGCCCCTCAGCCACCGTTCGGCCGGGTGCTCCAGCCAGTGGTACGCGGCGCCCGCGGCGGCCTGGCTGACCAGGAGGACGCCGGCCCAGAAGAGGAGGGTGGCGGCGCCGGGGGCGGGCCTGCCCCAGTGGAAGAGGGCCGCGCGCAGGACGATCTCGTGGAGGAGGTACCAGGCGAACGACCAGTGGCCGAGCCGGATCGTCCAGGGGCCGCCCAGTCCGGTGCGGCGGCCGTCCAGGTCGGCCCGGGCGGCGGCGCAGATGAGGGCCGCGAAGACCGGTGCCGAGAGCCACTGGGAGGCCGTGTACGGGCTGTACCACAGGGCGTCGGGCACGGCGTGGTGCCAGGGGATCAGCGCGAGGTGCCAGGCGACGACGAGGCCGGCGGCCACGGGCAGCGACACGGGCGGGCGCCAGCCGCGCTTCAGCGCGAGCCCCGCCACCACGCCCAGCACGAACTGCAGGCCCCGCGTCAGCGGCAGGTAGTCGAGCGCCCACGCGCGCGTGACCGGCGACAGACCCGACAGCGCCGGCCACAGGGCGAGGGTGGCGACGACGACGGCGGCGGCGGTCCACGCCCAGATCCTCGCCCTGCGGCCCGCCAGCAGGGCCAGCAGTGCCGGGAAGACCAGGTAGAACCAGGCCTCGTCACTGAGCGACCAGGCCGCGGGGTTGCCGCCCTTGAAGATGACCGGCTCGGGGAACCAGGCGTGCACCAGCAGCAGGTTCGCGACCACCGCCCGCACGGACACGACCCGGCCCATCAGGAGGTGGACGGCGACCGACGCCGCCACGGCGAAGGCGAGCAGCGGCCAGACGCGGGCGAACCGGCGCCACAGGAAGATCCGTACGGGCACCCGCAGGCCGTCGTACGTCCAGGCCAGGACGGCCCCCGACAGCACGAAGAAGAACGTCACCCCGCTCCGGCCGTACCAGACCGCCTCGCTGAGTCCCGGCACGGTGCCCGCCTGCCGGGACAGGTGGTACAGGACGACCAGCAGCGCCGCCCAGAAGCGGAGCCCGGTCAGCGAGGGCAGCCGATCGCGGCCGGGCGCCGGTACAGAGGTCACGAACGGGTTCCTTCGGGGATCGGGGCGGCGGGGCGGTGCACTCCGCCCGAACGAAGGAGCGAGGATATCGCCCCGCCGGACCGGCACCGGGACCGGCGCGGGAGGGCGGGGAGACCGGGGGAGACCGGCGCGGGAAAGGCGTGAGGCGGCGGCCCCCGGGGATCGGGGGGCCGCCGCCTCACGCGTGCGGGGTCGGCGTGGCTCAGTACCAGCCGTTGGCCTGCCAGAAGGACCAGGCGTCGGCGGGGCTGCCGTAGCGGGAGTTCATGTAGTCGAGACCCCACGCGATCTGGGTCTTGGCGTTGGTCTTCCAGTCGGAGCCGGCCGAGGCCATCTTGTTGCCCGGCAGCGCCTGGACCAGGCCGTAGGCGCCGGACGAGGAGTTGGTGGCGTTGACGTTCCAGTTGCTCTCGTGCTGCACGATCTTGCTGAACGCGTCGAACTGCGCGGCGTCCGGGATCATCTGGTGCGCGATCGTCCTGGCCTGGGAGGCGGAGGTCACGGTCGAGGCCTGGGCGGGAGCCGCGGACAGCGCCATGCCGGCGGTCGCGGCGGCCAGGGCGGCGGCGGTGAGGGCCTTCTTCGGGGAGGCGATGCGGCGGATGACGGAGACGGTCACGGAGAACCTTTTTCTTCGGGGACAGGTGCGTCGCGGAGCACGCGGAGTCACGCGGTGCGTGGCCGCACCGCGTGATGTGCGGCGGGGGGCTGCATGCGTCGGCGCCGGGGGCCCGGGGGCTCGTCGGCGCCGTGCGACGTCATCCAGAGAAGCAGGACCGGCAGGGGTCCGCAATGACCCCTTTTACTAGTCGTGGCCGCATTCGGGGTGCGGGCCGCTCGTGTGACCTGGCTCTCGACGTGCAGGTCAGGGCGGTGATTCTCATGGACATGGCGTCCGAAAAGTCCCACTAGGGAGGATCGTAGGTGAGGTGGGTCATGTGGGGTGCTTCACCGGACGGCGGTCCTCCGGCGCGGCTTCGGGGCCCTCGAATGTGACCGCGGTCTCGAAGGCCGCGCGCCGGGTCGCCCTGCGGAGCGCCCTGAGCACGGCCGGCCCCAGCGTCAGGGTCAGCACGACGGTGACGACGGCCCGGCCCAGGTCCCAGCCCAGCGAGGTGGCCGCGCAGTACGCGAGGAAGCGGGCCAGGTTCTCCGGCACGGTCGCGTCCGGGTCGAAGGCGATGCGCGAGGCCAGCTCGCCCAGGAAGGGCCAGCCCGCCATGTTCATCGCCGTGCCGTAGGCGAAGGCGGCCAGGAAGCCGTAGACCGCGAGCAGTGCCGATTCGCCCCGGCCGCGCAGCCGGTCCGGACCCGGCAGCAGGCCGGCGCCCATCGTGAACCAGCCCATGGACAGCATCTGGAACGGCATCCACGGGCCCACCCCGCCCGTGAGCAGGGCGGACGCGAACATCGTGACCGAGCCCAGCACGAAGCCGAAGCCGGGACCGAGGACCCGGCCGCTGAGCACCATCAGGAAGAACATCGGCTCGATGCCCGCCGTACCGGCCCCGATCGGACGCAGGGCGGCGCCGGTCGCCGCCAGCACGCCGAGCATCGCGACCGCCTTCGCGCCGAGCCCCGACTCCGAGATCGTCGCCGCCACCACCGCGACCAGCAGGACCAGCAGCCCCGCGAACAGCCAGGGGGCGTCCTGCGCGTGCGCGTTCAGCGCCGAGTCGGGCGGGGCCAGGAACGGCCAGGCGAAGGCGACCACCCCGACCGCGCTGACGAGCCCGAGCGCCGCCACGGAACGGGGACCGAGACGGACCGCCCGGGTGCGCCCGGCCGGCGCCGGTCCGGGCCGGTGGGCCGCGGTCACCGCAGGGCCTCCCGCACCTGGGCGACGGTCAGCCACTCCTGCGGGGCCAGGATCTTCGTCACCTGCGGGGCGAAGGACGGTGAGGAGACGATCACCTCGGCCGTCGGACCGTCCGCGATCACCTCGCCCTCGGCCAGCAGCACGACCCGGTGGGCCAGCTCCGCCGCCAGCTCCACGTCGTGCGTGGCCAGCACGATCGCGTGCCCGGCGGCGGCCAGCCCGCGCAACAGGCCGACCAGGCGGGTCTTCGCCGCGTAGTCCAGACCGCGGGTCGGTTCGTCCAGCAGGAGCAGCGGCGGGCGGGCGGCCAGGACGATCGCCAGCGCCAGCGTCAGGCGCTGGCCCTCGGACAGGTCACGGGGGTGGGTGCCGTCGGCGATGCCGGGGAGCAGGTCGCGGACGAGGGCGCGGCAGGTGCCGGGGGCGGCCTGCGCGTCCCGGTCCGCGGCCGCGCACTCGGCGGCGACCGTGTCGGCGTACAGCAGGTCGCGGGGCTCCTGCGGGACGAGGCCGACCCGGCGCACGAGGTCGCGGGGCGCGGTGCGGTGGGGGAGCGCGCCGCCCGCCCGGACCGTGCCCGAGGACGGCTCGACCAGGCCCACGAGTGTGTTGAGCAGGGTGGACTTGCCGGCGCCGTTGCGGCCCATGAGGGCGACGGTCTCGCCGGGGGACACCGTGAGGTCGACGTCGCGCAGCGCCCGCACCCCGGCCCGGCGCACGGAGAGGGAACGGACCTGCGCCGGGGGCGCGGACGCGGCCGGGGCGGGAGCGGAGCGCCGGCGCCACCGGGGCGGTGCCGGACGCGGCGGCGCCGGCGGCGGCCCGGCGACGGCGGGCGGGCGGTGCCCGGGCGCCCGTCCGGCCAGCCGTTCGCGCAGGTCACCCGCCCGGCGCCGGGCGTCGCGGACGGTCAGCGGCAACGGGGACCAGCCCGCCAGCCGGCCCAGCTCCACCACCGGCGGGCACACCGGCGACACGGCCATGATCTCGGCCGGGGTGCCCAGCACCGGGGCGGCACCGGGCGCGGGCAGCAGGGCGACCCGGTCGGCGTACTGCAGGACGCGTTCCAGACGGTGTTCCGCGAGCAGGACGGTCGTCCCGAGGTCGTGCACCAGGCGGAGCAGGACGGCGAGGACCTCCTCCGCGGCGGCCGGGTCGAGCGCGGAGGTCGGCTCGTCCAGGACCAGGACGCGGGGGTGCGGGGTGAGGACCGAGCCGATCGCGACGCGCTGCCGCTGGCCCCCGGAGAGCGTGGCGATCGGACGGTCGCGCAGGCCGGCCAGGCCGAGCAGGTCGAGGGTCTCCTCCACCCGGCGGCGCATCACCGCCGGGGGCAGGCCCAACGACTCCATGCCGTAGGCGAGTTCCTCCTCCACGGTGTCCGTGACGAAGTGCGACAGCGGATCCTGGCCCACCGTCCCCACCACGTCGGCGAGTTCACGCGGTTTGTGGGTGCGGGTGTCGCGGCCGGCGACCGTCACCCGGCCGCGCAGGGTGCCGCCCGTGAAGTGCGGCACGAGACCGCCGACCGTGCCCAGCAGCGTCGACTTGCCGACCCCGGACGGGCCGGCGAGCAGCACCAGTTCCCCTTCCGGTATCTCGAAGTCGACGTCCCGCACGGTGGCTTCGGGACAGCCGTCGTAGGTCACGGAGACGTTCTCGAAGCGGATCACGACGACGGCTCCTTCGGGAGCGGGGCGGACAGCAGGGCGGGCAGCAGGCCGACGAGCACGGCCGCGGCGGGCCACAGGGGGAGCGTGGGCGCCGTGAGCGGGATCACGCCGGGGTGCAGGGCCTGCGGGTCGGCGGAGGCGGCGAGCGTCAGCAGCGCGGCGACCGCCACGCCGGACCCGGCGACCAGGCAGGCCCGCGGGGTCCAGCGGTCCGGGCGGTAGCGGGTGCGCGGCGAGCGGCGCCCGCCCAGTTTCAGACCGGCGAGCGCGGCGGCGGCGCCGGCGGCGAGCACCGGCAGCCCGTACGTGCCGCCCGCCGCGGTGAGCAGGCCGTACGTCCCCGCGCAGACGCCGAGCAGACCGCCCAGGGTGAGGACGGCCGTGGTGCGGCGGACGCGGGGCGGGACGTCGGCGGTACGGCCGTAGCCGCGGGCGTCCATGGCGGCGGCGAGGGCGACGGAGCGCTCCAGGGCTCCCTCCAGGACCGGCAGCGCCACCTGGAACAGACCGCGCAGGCCCCGGTCCGGGCGGCCGCGCAGCCGGCGGGCGGCCCGCAGCCGCTGGACGTCGGCGATGAGGTACGGCGCGAAGGTGAGCGCCACCACGACGGCGACCCCCGCCTCGTACAGGGCGCCGGGCAGGGCCTTCAGGAGACGGGAGGGGCTCGCCAGGGCGTTCGCGGCACCGACGCAGACGAGGAGGGTGGCCAGGCGCAGACCGTCGTACAGCGCGAACACGACGCCCTCGGCGGTCACCCTGCCGCCCAGCCGGATGCCCTGCGCCCAGTCCGGGAGCGGGACTTCGGGGAGGGTCGCGATCACGTGGGTGCCGGGGACGGGGGAGCCGAGGAACACGACGAAGAAGAGGCGGACCGCGAGGACGGCCAGGGCGAGGTGGAGGAAGGCGGAGTAGGACCGGGACCAGGGGGTGCGGGGACGGCAGGTGAGGACGACGTGTGCGGAGACGGTGAGGAGGAGGGCCAGCAGGAGCGGGTTGGTGGTGCGGGTCGCGGCCGTGCCCAGTCCCAGGGCCCACAGCCACCAGGCGCCGGGGTGGAGCCGGGGGACGGCCCGTCCCGCCGGCGTCCGCCGGGCGCGGTCCCCGGCGGGGCGGGCGCGCACCCCGGCCCCGGTGGCGCGGGTGCCGGTGGTACCGGAGGTGCCGGGGCGGGAGCCCTCAGTCATTCCGGCGCCGCCGGGCCTGCCACACCGCCGCCGCGGCCAGGGCGGCGATCAGCGCGCCGCCCGCGTAGACGCCCACGGACGGACCGCCGTCCCGCGCGGAGGACGCCGAGGCGTCCGAGGGAGCGGAGGAGTCCGGCGAAGCCGAGGACCCGTCCCCCCGCCCGTCCCCGTCCGTCGACACCTGGTCCCCGCAGCCCTTCTGCGGGTAGCCCGCGATCGCGCACAGCAGCGCGTTCGCGTCGTAGCGCAGGGGTTTCGCGGTGGCGGCGAGAGCCTCCGCCGTGGTCGCGTCGTCCGGTACGCGGGCGCAGGCCGTGCGGGCGGCGGGCGGCCGCTCGCCGGACGGCGCGTCCGCGGCGGTGCCGAAGTCGACGACCAGGGCGACGCGCTTCATGCCGTCCCGCTCCGGGGTCCGCGCGCAGACCGACGCGAACGAGGCCGTGCCGCGCGGCCGCGACGCGTCCTGCGAGTCCTCGCTGACCGCGAAACGGAAGCCCTGCACGGCGCCGTCGGAGGGACGGGCCGTGGCGGGGCCCTCGGTGGCGTAGACCCAGCGGTCGCCGTCGCGGTCCCAGAACGACCAGTAGCGGTAACCGGCCGCCCGGGCCGGGCCGGTGCCGGCCAGGGCCAGGAACAGCGCGGCGGCGAACAGGGCGACGGCACGGCGTGTCACGGCTGCTGCTTCCTGCGGCCGCTGACCAGGAAGCCGATGCCGATGCCGGCGACGAGGAAGACGCCGACGGTCCACCAGACGCCGAAGCCGTCCTCGGAGTCCTGCCCCGCCTCGTCCGCGTCGTCCGCGCCGTCGTTCTTCGCGGAGCCGGCGGCCTGCGGGGCCGGGCCCGTCGCGTTCAGGGCGGCGACCAGGTCGGTGCCGCCGAACGCGCGCGGGTCGGTGCCCGTCGCGTGGGCGGCGAGGACCAGCTGGGCCCAGGCGGCGGGGCCGCTCTGCTTCGCCCAGGAGGCGGCGTTGCTCCGGAGCCAGGCCAGCGGCTTGCCCGCCTGCGCGGCGCCGCCCTGCGCGGCGAGCGCGACCACGGCGTCGGCGGTGTTGCCGTAGTCGGGCTGGTTCTCGGCGCCGGGGAGCACCGAGGTCAGGTAGCCGTCCTTCGCGACGGCCTTCGCCAGGTAGGCGGCGCCGTTGGCGGCGGCCTGCCGCGGGGTGGCGGGGGCGGCGCAGGCGGTCTCGTCCGCCTTCTTCCCGGCGCCGGCCGCCAGGCCCTCACCGAGCGAGCCGAGGACGCCCGCGGCCGTCGCGTCGGCGTTGGCCGTCAACGCGCCCTGCTTGTCGGGCTGGTAGGCGAAGGCGCCGCCGTCGGCACAGGGCAGCGCGAGCCGGACCAGGGCGTCGTACGGCGACTTCCCGCCCTTGACGACCTCCGCGGGCTTCTCCCCGGCCGCGGCCAGGGCGCCGACGACGACGGCCGTCGAGTTGGTGTCGCTGGCGCCGCCGGGGGCGTACCCCCAGCCGCCGTCCGCGTTCTGCACGGACTTCAGCCAGCCGACGGCCTTCTCCGCCGCGGCCTCGTGACCGCCGAGGGCCGCGAGGGCCTGCACGGCGGCGGCCGTGCTGTTGGTGTCGACCATCAGCTTCGCGTCGCAGGCCGTGGCGGGGGCGGCGCGGAACGCGGCGAAGGAGCCGTTCGCGCACTGCTGGCCGGTCAGCCAGGCCACGGCCTTCTCCGCCGGCCTCACCCCGACGGTGTCCTGGGCGAGCAGCGCGAGCGACTGGCGCCAGACCCCGTCGTACGTCGGGTCGGCGGTGCCGTACAGACCGGACGGGATCGCCACGGACGGGGCCGGCGACGGGGACGCGGCCACGGCGGGCGTGGCGACGCCGATCACTGCGGTGGCGGCCAGGACGGCGGCGCTGCGGCGGACGTTCATGATCGGCGGGTGCCTCTCCCTGTCAGGGAGCCGGGCGGCGCGGGACACCCCGGCGGCTCGGCTCCGCGTACCTCGACGGTGTCCGTGCGGCGGCGGCGCCGGCGCACGGGAGCCGGTCACGGTCCCGTCCGGGGCGGTCCGGCCGGCCACGGGTGGTTCTGCATGGCTCACGGACAGGGGTCTCCCCGGGACGAGCGGAGTCGAGACCTGGGAAAGGGCCGGCGCCGGAATCGCGCCGGCTTTCCCCCGTACGGGTGTGATGACGACCGGGCCACTGTACTCGGCCGTAGGAAAGGCCCCGAGGGCCGCCCGCGGGCACGGGCGGGCGGCGGGCGCGGTGGTGGGTCGCGGGGGAGCGCTACTCCCGCGCCCCCGGATCCGGCGCGTCGATCAGGCGGCAGGCCGTCTCGATGTCGACGCGGACCTGGGCGATGGAGGCGCGGCCCGAGAGCCAGGTGATCAGGGCCGAGTGCCAGGTGTGTTCGATGACGCGGACCGCGCAGAGCTGCTGCGGGGTGGGGTCCGCGAGGCCCGTCGCGTCGAGGATGATCGCGGTGGTCTGGCGGGAGACCTGGTCGACCTCGGGCGAGACGCTGCGGTCGGCGAAGGTGAGGGCGCGCACCATCGCGTCGGCGAGGTGGGGCTCGCGCTGGAGGGCCAGGAAGGCGCGCATCAGGGTCTCCGCGACGCGGGCGGCCGGGGTGTCGCCCTGCGGGGGCTTCCTCCGCAGCGTGCCGTGCAGGCGCTCCAACTGGTCCTGCATGGTGGCGACCAGCAGGTGCACCTTGGACGGGAAGTAGCGGTAGAGCGTGCCCAGGGCCACCTGGGAGGACTCGGCGACCTCCCGCATCTGCACCGCGTCGAACCCGCCCCGGCCCGCCAGGCGCGCGCTCGCGTGCAGGATGCGGCGGCGACGGGCCTCCTGCCGCTCGGTGAGGGGGGCGGTGGAGGGGCGCCGGACGCCGGCGTCCACCTTGTCCCTCTTGGCTTGCACAGGCATGGGTCCCGTTCCGTGACGGTCGGTGAGGACCGGGGATCGCTCGGCGGACACAGGACGCCGGGTCGTGGCGTGAATCACCTGATCCACTGCTCACAGCGTCCTTACCTGCCGGTAGATTCGGAGCCTCCCGGACGATCAAGTCTGAAACTTGTTCTAGATTAGCGTCCCGTCGTAGTCTCGCGGGACAGTGCAGGCAGAAGGGGGCCCGGAGTGACCGCTGAGGCCAGTCAGGCGGGGTCCCAGGACCTCGCCGCGGACGGCGGGCGACCGCTCGACATCGCGCTCCTCACCTACAAGGGGAACCCGTTCTGCGGCGGCCAGGGCGTCTACGTCCGCCACCTCTCGCGCGAACTGGCCCGGCTCGGCCACCGCGTCGAGGTCATCGGCTCCCAGCCCTACCCCGTCCTCGACGAGGGCCACGACGACCGGCTCTCCCTCACCGAGCTGCCCAGTCTGGACCTCTACCGCCAGCCCGACCCCTTCCGCACCCCGAAGCGCGACGAGTACCGCGACTGGGTCGACGCCCTCGAAGTGGCGACGATGTGGACCGGCGGCTTCCCCGAACCGCTGACCTTCTCCCTGCGCGCCCGCCGCCATCTGCGCGCCCGCCGCGGCGAGTTCGACGTCGTGCACGACAACCAGACCCTCGGCTACGGCCTGCTGGGCGACATCGGCGCCCCCCTGGTCACCACCATCCACCACCCCATCACCGTCGACCGGCAGCTGGAGCTGGACGCCGCCGAGGGCTGGAAGCGGCGCGCCTCGGTGCGCCGCTGGTACGCCTTCACCCGCATGCAGAAGCGCGTCGCCCGCCGCCTGCCGTCCGTGCTCACCGTCTCCGGGACCTCCCGCCAGGAGATCGTCGACCACCTCGGGGTCCGCGACGACCGCATCCGCGTCGTCCACATCGGCGCCGACACCGACCTGTTCGCGCCCGATCCGTCGGTGCCCGTCGTGCCGGGCCGCATCGTCACGACGTCCAGCGCCGACGTGCCGCTCAAGGGCCTGGTCTTCCTCGTCGAGGCGCTGGCCAAGGTCCGTACCGAGCACCCGGACGCCCACCTCGTCGTCGTCGGCAAGCGCCCGCAGGAGGGCCCCGTCGCCGCCGCGGTGGAGCGCTACGGCCTCGAGGGCGCCATCGAGTTCGTCAAGGGCATCTCCGACGCCGAACTCGTCGACCTGGTCCGCTCGGCGGAGGTCGCCTGCGTGCCCTCCCTCTACGAGGGCTTCTCGCTGCCGGCCGCGGAGGCCATGGCGACCGGCACCCCGCTCGTGGCCACCACCGGCGGCGCCACCCCCGAGGTCGCGGGCCCCGACGGGGAGACCTGCCTGGCCGTGCCGCCGGGCGACGCGGGAGCGCTGGCCGCCGCGCTGGGCCGGCTGCTCGGCGACCCGCGGCTGCGGGCCCGGCTGGGCGCGGCCGGACGCCGACGGGTGCTGGAGCGGTTCACCTGGGCGCGCGCCGCCGAAGGCACCGTCGAGCGGTACCGCGAGGCCGTCGAGCGCGCCGCCGGCGGACGCCCTTCCGGCGCACGGCCGGCGGCCCCCCGTACCTCCGCCCCCGTCTCCCCACCCGCGGACGTCGTCCCCGACGCCGGCGCCGCATCCGATCGCGAAAGCAGGGCCACGTGCTGACCGTCGACTTCTCCCGGTTCCCGCTCGCCCCGGGCGACCGCGTCCTGGACCTCGGCTGCGGGGCGGGACGCCACGCCTTCGAGTGTTACCGGCGCGGCGCCCAGGTCGTGGCGCTGGACCGGAACGGCGAGGAGATCCGCGAGGTCGCCAAGTGGTTCGCGGCGATGAAGGAGGCGGGCGAGGCCCCCGAGGGCGCCACCGCGACCGCCATGGAGGGCGACGCCCTCGCGCTGCCCTTCCCCGACGAGTCCTTCGACGTCGTCATCATCTCCGAGGTGATGGAGCACATCCCCGACGACAAGGGCGTCCTCGCCGAGATGGTGCGGGTCCTCAGGCCCGGCGGCCGCATCGCGATCACCGTCCCGCGCTACGGACCCGAGAAGGTCTGCTGGACCCTGTCCGACGCCTACCACGAGGTCGAGGGCGGCCACATCCGCATCTACAAGGCGGACGAACTGCTCGCCAGGATCCGCGAGGCCGGCCTGCGGCCGTACGGCAGCCACCACGCCCACGCGCTGCACTCGCCGTACTGGTGGCTGAAGTGCGCGTTCGGCGTCGACAACGACAAGGCGCTGCCGGTGCGGGCGTACCACAAGCTGCTGGTCTGGGACATCATGAAGAAGCCGCTGGCGACCCGGGTCGCCGAGCAGGCGCTGAACCCGCTGATCGGCAAGAGCTTCGTGGCGTACGCGACCAAGCCCCACCTGCCCCGGGTGGACGCCAAGTGACCACTCCCCGGACGGAACACCTGGTCCTGCCCGGGGTCCTCACCGCCGAGCAGGCCGTCGAGACCGTCCGCGGCATCCTGGCCGAGCAGCGGGAGGACGGCGCCATCCCGTGGTTCCGCGGGCACCACCTCGACCCGTGGGACCACACCGAGGCCGCGATGGCGCTGGACGCGGCGGGCGAGCACGAGGCCGCCGAGCGGGCCTACGCATGGCTCGCCCGGCACCAGAACGAGGACGGCTCCTGGTACGCCGCCTACGCCGACGGCGACTTCGCCGACGTCACCGACCGCGGCCGGGAGACCAACTTCGTCGCCTACGTCGCCGTCGGCGTCTGGCACCACTACCTGTCCACCGGCGACGACACCTTCCTGGACCGCATGTGGCCGGTCGTCCACGCGGCGGTCGAGTACGTGCTGCGGCTCCAGCAGAGCGGCGGGCAGATCGGCTGGCGCCGCGACGACGACGGCACGCCCACCGCGGACGCGCTGCTGACCGGCTCCTCCTCCGTCCACCACGCGCTGCGCTGCGCCCTGGCCGTCGCCGAGCAGCGCGAGGAACCGCAGCCGGACTGGGAGCTGGCGGCGGGCGCGCTCAGGCACGCCGTCCGCCGGCACCCGGAGCGGTTCCTGGACAAGTCCCGCTACTCCATGGACTGGTACTACCCGGTCCTCGGCGGCGCGCTCACCGGCGTGGAGGCCAAGGCCCGCATCGAGGAGATGTGGGACCGGTTCGTCGTGCCGGGGCTCGGCGTGCGCTGTGTCGTGCCCAACCCGTGGGTGACCGGCGGGGAGTCGGCCGAACTCGCCCTGGCGCTCTGGGCGGTGGGCGAGTCCGACCGGGCGCTGGAGATCCTCCAGTGGATCCAGCGGCTGCGCGACCCGGAGTCCGGGCTGTACTGGACGGGGTACGTCTTCGACGACGCGGCCCTGTGGCCGCAGGAGCTGACGACGTGGACCGCCGGGTCGCTGCTGCTCGCGGTCGCCGCGCTGGGCGGACACGAGGCGACCTGCGCGGTGTTCGGCGGCGACCGCCTGCCGACGGGACTGGATCCCGACTGCTGCGACTGAGACGGTCGCCGGCGGGGACGCCCCCGCCGGGTGAGAGGGACGCCCCGCCCGGCTAGGAGGCGCCCCCTTCGGGCGAGAGGGGCGCCCCGCCGGCCGAAGCGGCGCCGGACCCCGCGTCCGCGGTGTGGTCCGCCGGACGGACGCCGGGCCCGCCGCGGGTCAGTGGCGGACCCGGTTCGCGATCGCGTGTCCGACGAACAGGTACACGACCGCCGCCAGGCCGTAGCCCGCCACGACCCTCGCCCACGCCTCGTCGAACGTGAACAGGTCGTACGACCAGCCCGCCAGCCAGCGGGCGACGTCGTGCACGAACTGCACGAGTTCGTTGCCGCGGTTGGCGTCCAGGAGATACATGACGATCCAGAGGCCCAGGATGAAGGCCATCACGTCGGCGACGACGGCGATGACCGTGCCTGCCGAATGCGCACCGTTACGGTATCGAGGGGACATGAGGAGCGGCTTGCCGCTCGTGACGGGATGAAACACGGCCGGTCCACGACTTCTCCATTCTCCTTGCGCCGGCTTGGAGTTGTGCCTTCCGGAAGACGGTGTCCGAGGGGTCCCCGATGATCCCGCCCCCTTGAGTGGCAGGAGGGCCGTTGTCACACTCCGCAACGCCGGCGATCGACGAGCCGAGACTCGGCACGCGCCGGGTCGGCCGTCGCCGGGTGCCCCGCCACGTCGTCGTCGCCCCGCCGCGCATGGCCGGAGCCCGCCGGGAGGTCGCCGGGGAACGCGTCACCGCCCACCTCCGGCAGAACACCCCGATCACGGTGATCCGGCTGCTGACGGACACCATGCGCAAGGAGGACGTCGTCGTGGAGACCGGCCTCACCACCGGCGTCGCCACCCCGGACCGCGCGCTCGCCGACACCCTCGCCGACCGGGGCGGCGACCGCGGCGTGCCGCTGACGGCCGTCGGCGTCGGCTCGGCGTTCGTCCCGGTCACCGGCCTGTTCACCGCCCGCCGCGCCTCCGACGGCGACATCGTGCTGTCCGCCCGGTACGGCACCGCGGATCCGGCCGCGCGGGTACGGATCACCTGCGAGGCGGCCGGGGTCCGCGAGGGCTTCCAGAACGCCGAGTACGTCACCGGGCAGTTCCAGGCCCGCTGCCTCGGCAGGGTGCCGACCTGGAACCGCGAGCGCGGCGGACTGACGCTGAACCCGATCGCGGTCCTCCTCTGAGGACCTCCTCCCCTCCGGAGGCCTCCGCCTTTCCGGAGGCCTCCGCCCCGAAGAAGTCCCCTGCCCCGAAGAAGTCCCCTGCCCCGCAAAGGAGTCGGGTCCGGCCGGGACGCCTGGCCCGGGGAACGGGCGACGGCACGGCGACGGCCCCCCGCCCGCAGGGGCAGGGGGCCGTGAGGCGCGAGGGGGCAGGGGGCGAGGACTCAGCCGCGCTGGATGCCGGAGGTGTCGCGCAGCACGCCGCGCCGGCCGTCCTGGGTCTGCGCCACCAGACCCTGGGCGCCCTGCTCGACGGCCAGGTACCAGGTGCCGGGCGCCAGTTCGGCGATCGGCATGGGCGCGCCGTCCTCCGCGTACAGCGGACGCGGCACCGGCACGGCGAACCAGAACGGCGAGAAGTCGGCGGCCGGCGGCTGAGCCGGAGCCGGCTGACCGCCCGCGAACGGCGGCTGGCCCGGCTGCTGGCCCTGCTGCGGCTGCCCGCCGAACGACGGCTGCTGCGCGCCCGGGTAGCCGTAGCCACCGGGCGGCTGCGCGCCGTAGGGCAGCGGCGCCGGCGGCTTCGGGGCCGGGATCAGCGCGGCCTGCAGCGCCGGGACCACGGCGGTGGCGACGGCGCCGCCGGCCAGCACGAGCGTCGCGATGAAGCCGAGGATGAGACCGGCCCCCCGCTCCACGTCCGCGCTGCCGAAGGTGTCGCTGAACGCGCCCAGCGGGTCGATGATCGACCAGAAGGCCGTCCACGCGGCGAACACCGTCAGCGCGACCCCGAGCTGCCCGAGGTCCAGGCCGACGATCCTGCGCGGCTGCGGCAGCGCGCGGGCGAGGACGATCAGGGCCGCACCGATGATGCCGCCGACGTACATGCTCATCAGCAGACCGAGGTTGTCCCAGGCGGTGGGGACGTCGCTGCCGGAGCCGTCGAACGTGTCCAGGAACGACGCGATGAACAGCAATACCGCTGCTCCGATCACCACGCCGTCGCCTCGAGTGAGGGAGCGGATATTCACTTCAGGTCCTTCGTCAGTCGTCTCGTCGTCGATACACGCATCGGTAGAGGCGTCGCTGTCACCATGGCGCCGTCGGGCCCGGGTGGGAAGCGCGGGGGCGGCCCCTCATCGCGGGGACGACACTATCGTCCACACGATCGGACTGTCCCCGGGGATCCGCGCGTCGGTCACCGTCCGCGCAGGAAACTCACGATTCCCTCAGAGATCCCCCGGGCCGCCTCCTGCCGCCAGGCGCCGCTGGTGAGCAGTGCCGCGTCCTTGCCGTCACGCATGTTCCCGCACTCGACGAACACCTTGGGAACCGTTGACAGATTGAGACCGCCCAGGTCCTCACGCGTGACGAGACCGGTGCCGTCCCCGACGTAGTTCGAGGGCGAGGTGTCCGTGGCGGCCGCGAAACCGGTGGCGATCAGTTCTCCGAGTTCCCGTGAAGGGGCCACGATCGCACGGGTGTCGGCGGCGCCCGAGTGCACCGCGCCCGGCAGGATCACGTGGAAGCCGCGCTGCCCGGCGCCCGCTCCGTCGGCGTGCACCGACACGACGGCGTCCGCACGGGCCGCGTTGCCGATCCGGGCCCGCTCGTCGATACAGGGCCCGTAGGGCCGGTCGGCGTCCTGCGTCAACTTCACGGTGGCGCCCTGCCGTTCCAGCAGGGTGCGCAGCCGGTGCGCCACGTCGAGGGTGAACGCGGCCTCGCTGTAACCGGAGTCGGTGGCGGTGCCGGTGGTGTCGCACTCCTTCTCGTGGGTGCCGATGTCCACCTGCCGGTTGATCTCGGCCGTGTGCGCGGAGTTGGCGGGGTTGTGTCCCGGGTCGATGACGACGACCCTGCCCGCGAGGGACCCGGCGCCGCCGGACGCGGACGCCGTCGGGGACTGCGCGGCCGAGGCGCCCGGGCCGTCGCCGGCCGGGGGCGTCCCTCCGGCGCGGGAGGCCGCCCCCGCGGCCCTGCCGGGCCCGCTCTCCTGCGACCCGCCCAGCGCCTCCCACGCCAGCCAGCCGAGCAGCGCGCCCGGCACGAGGACGGCGAGCAGCACGGTGAGCGTGCGCCGCAGCGGAGAGCGGCGAGGACGCGGGGGATCGAAGTCAGGACCTACGTACGACACGCCTGCCACCCTAGGGCCTGGCGTCACCTTCCCGCCCGCCCGCGCCTCCCGGGCCGGAGCGGCCGTCCGCGCTCCTGTTCCCCAAGAGAAGGTCAAGATTTCGTTAGTGTGCCGAAGCATCGGAATAGTTGCTCATGCATACGAGGTTCAGGTGACACGTACCCGCACGGTTCAGCCGTCCGCCCGTCCACCCCTCAGGCCTGGAGGCCTCGCTTCATGACGCACACGTCGACCGACCGGCCCGGACGCAGAGCGGGCGGTGCCGTCGTCCCGGTGCTCGCCTTCGCGGGCATCGTGGTCGCGGTGATGCAGACCCTGCTGGTACCGGTCATCAAGGACCTGCCGCAGCTGCTGGACACCGCCCCCAGCAACGCCACCTGGGTCCTCACCTCGACCCTGCTGTCCGGCGCCGTCGCCACGCCGATCATGGGCCGCCTCGGCGACCTGTACGGCAAGCGGCGCACCCTGATCCTCAGCCTCGCCGTGATGGTCGTCGGCGCCCTGGTCAGCGCCCTCACCAGCGACCTGCTCACCATGATCGTCGGCCGTACCCTCCAGGGCTTCGCGATGGGCGCGATACCGCTCGGCATCGGCCTGA
The DNA here is from genome assembly GCF_055580685.1 of Streptomyces sp. NPDC031554. Taxonomy (NCBI): domain Bacteria; kingdom Bacillati; phylum Actinomycetota; class Actinomycetes; order Kitasatosporales; family Streptomycetaceae; genus Streptomyces; species Streptomyces sp. NPDC031554. Next base: position 155,655 of record NZ_JBVIKX010000014.1, read on the forward strand.
TGCGCGACATGCTGCCCCGCGAGAAGCTCGGCTCGGCGATGGCCCTGATGAGCTCCTCCATCGGCGTCGGCGGCGGCCTCGCCCTGCCCGCCGCGGCCCTCGTCGCCCAGCACGCCGACTGGCACGCCCTCTTCTACGGCGCCGCCGGCCTCGGCGTCCTCGCCATCGTCCTCACCCTGCTCGTCGTCCCCGAGTCCCCGGCCCGCGCCGAGGGCTCCTTCGACCTGCCGGGCGCACTCGGCCTCTCCGCCGGCCTGGTGCTGTTCCTGCTGCCGATCACCAAGGGCAGCGACTGGGGCTGGTCCTCGGGCACCACGCTCGGTCTGTTCGCCGCCTCCGTCGTCGTGCTCCTGCTGTGGGGGCTGATGGAGCTGCGCGTCAAGGCACCGCTGGTCGACCTGCGCACCAGCGCCCGCCCGGCGGTCCTGTTCACCAACCTCGCCTCGATCATGGTCGGCGTCTCCTTCTACGTCGTCTCCCTCGTCCTGCCCCAGCTCCTCCAGCTGCCGAGGAGCACCGGCTACGGCCTCGGCCAGTCGATGGTCAGCGCCGGTCTCCTGGTGGCCCCGCTCGGACTGACGATGATGATCACCGCGCCGGTCTACGCCCGCCTCTCCGCCAAGTACGGCCCCAAGACCACCCTGATCCTCGGCCTGCTGATCATCGCGATCGGCTACGGCGCCGGCCTCGGCCTGATGGGCGCCGCCTGGCAGAGCCTCGTCATCGCGGTCGTCCTGGGCGCGGGCATCGGCCTCGCCTACTCCTCGCTCCCCGCGCTGATCGTCGGCGCCGTCCCGGCCTCGGAGACGGGCGCCGCCAACGGCCTCAACACCCTCATGCGGTCCATCGGCACGTCGGTCTCCAGCGCCGTCATCGGCATGGTGCTGGCCGACACCGCGAACGACGTCGGCGGCGTGGCCGTCCCGACCATGCACGGCTTCCGGGTCTCCTTCCTGATCGCCACCGCGGCCGTCGCCGTGGGCCTGGTCCTCGCCCTGTTCCTGCCCCGCCGCACCCCCGCGGCGACGCCGCAGCTGCGTGCCAGCAGCGAGGAGGACGCCAACCTGGCCCGCGCCGAGGCGGTCCTGAGGGGCTTCCGGGGCCGGGTCCTGGACGCCGGCGGCGCCCCCGTCGCCCACGCCAAGGTCACCCTCATCGACCACCGCGGCCGCCAGGCCGGCGCCACCCTGTCGCAGGCGGACGGCAGTTACGCCGTCGCCGTCCCGGCCCGTGGCTCCTACGTCCTCGCCGCCAGGGCCACCGGCCACGGCCCCCTCGCGTCCGCCGCGACCCACGCCGGCGGCGAGCACCCGGTCGACCTGGACCTGGCCCTGCCGGGTGACACGGTCACCGCCTGACCGGCACGGCCACCGCGCGCCCCGCGCGCCCCGCACCCCCCGTCGCTCCTTCGGCGGGGGGTGCGGCACCATGGGCGGGCGCAGACGCACGTACGACCGGAAGGACCCCCATGCCCGCGGCACCCGAGCCCGAGATCCTGGCCGCGTTCGAGGCCGCGAAGGGGTTCATGCCCCTCGACGAGGGACTCGCGCTGTACGCCGCCGCCGTGGAGGCGGCCGGTCTGGGGCTGCCGCTCCTGGAGGTCGGCACCTACTGCGGCCGTTCGACGATCCTGCTCGCGGACGCCGCCCGGCGGGCCGGGGTCACCGCGCTCACCCTCGACCACCACCGGGGCAGCGAGGAGCAGCAGCCCGGCTGGGAGTACCACGACCCGGAGACCGTCGACCCCGAGATCGGCCTGATGGACACCCTGCCCGCCTTCCGCCGCACCCTGCACCGGGCCGGCCTCGAGGAGCACGTGGTGGCGCTGGTCGGCCGGTCCCCGCAGATCGCCGCCTTCTGGAACTCGCCCCTCGGCCTGGTCTTCGTCGACGGCGGCCACACCGACGAGCACGCCGGCTCCGACTACGAGGGCTGGGCCCCGCACGTCGCCGAGGGCGGCCTGCTCGTCATCCACGACGTCTTCCCGGACCCGGCCGACGAGTTCACCGGCCAGGCCCCCTACCGCGTCTACCTGCGCGCCCTGGAGTCCGGCGCCTTCACGGAGGTCTCGGACACCGGCTCCCTGCGCGTCCTGCGCCGCACGGGCCCCGGCCTCTAGAACCGCGCCCGGCGGTCAGGGCCGCGCCGCGGTCCCCTGCCCCTGCCCTTGCCCCTGTCTGTACCTCTGTCCGTGTCCGCCGCGGCGTGCGGGCATCGCGCCGACCGGGTGCGCGCCGCTCACAGCCAGCCCTGGTGGAGCGCCACGCGCGTCGCCTCCGCACGGTTGCGGGTGCCCGTCTTGCCGATGGCCGCGGAGAGGTAGTTGCGGACCGTCGACTCCGACAGGTGCAGCGTCGCGGCGACGTCGGCGACCGTCGCGCCGTCGGCGGACGCCCTGAGGACCTCGCACTCGCGGGCCGTCAGCGGGCTGGGCCCCACGCTGAGCGCGGCGGCCGCCAGGGCCGGATCGACCACCGTCTCCCCGGTCAGCACCCGGCGGATCGCGACCGCCAGTTCCTCCACCGGCCCGTCCTTCACCAGGAACCCGGCGGCCCCGGCCTCCATGGCCCGCCGCAGATAGCCCGGCCGGCCGAAGGTGGTGAGGATCAGCACCCGGCAGTCGGGCGCCTGCGCGCGCAGCTCGGCGGCGGCGTCCAGGCCGCTCATGCCGGGCAGTTCGATGTCGAGGAGGGCGATGTCCGGGCGGTGCAGGAGGACGGCGTCCACGATCGCGTCCCCGGTGCCCACCTGCGCCACCACCTCGATGTCCGGCTCCAGCCCCAGCAGCAGGGCCAGCGCCCCGCGCATCATGCCCTGGTCCTCCGCGAGCAGGACCCTGACGGACGGGGCGGGACGATGGTCACGGGGCATCTCGTTCACGGCCTCAGGGTAGGTCCGGCGGGCCCGGACGGCACCGCCCCGGCCACCGGCTCCACCGCGGAGGAGGCAGGACCCGCCCCGCTCCGGTACGGCCGCGGCCCGCCGCCGGCTCCCGTCGCCCCGTCGTCCCGGCGGGCCCGACCCCGGTCCGACGCCCCACGGGGCTGCCCGGCCCCGCCGTGCCCCGCCGTCCCGTGAGCCTGCCGCGCCGCCCCGGCCTCCTCCGCTCCGTGCGCCTGCGGCGCGTCGGCCGGGAGTTCCGCCGTGACCGTGAAGCCGCCGTCCGGACCCGGGCCCGCCGTCAGGAAGCCGCCCGCCGCCGCGAGGCGCTCGCGCAGACCGGTCAGCCCGGTGCCCCAACCGATCGCGCGCGAGGGGGCACCCGTGACGGAACCGTCCGTGCCGGAGCCGTCCGGGCCGAGAACGTCCGTGCCGGGGCCGCCCTCCCCGCCGGATCCGCCCGTACCTCTGCCGTCGTCGGTGACCGTCAGCCGCGCTCGCCCGGCCGTGCCCGACACGGTGATCTCGCAGCGTCCGGCTCCGCTGTGGCGGACCACGTTGGTGACCGCCTCGCGCACCACCCAGCCCAGCAGGGCCGCCGTCCGCGGGGCGTGCGCCGGGCCCGACCGGCCGACCACGGGCTCGACACCCGCCGCCGCCAGGACCGAACGGGCCCGGTCCAGTTCGCCGGCGAGACTGCCCTCGCGGTACCCGGTGACCGCCTCGCGGATCTCCGTCAGCGCCTGGCGGCCCACCGCCTCTATGTCCATGACCTGGGCGAGGGCCGCGTCGAGATCGCGCTCCGCGAGCCGCCGGACCGCCTCCGACTTCACCACGATCACCGACAGGGTGTGCCCGAGCAGGTCGTGCAGGTCGCGGGAGAACCGCAGCCGCTCCTCCTCGACCGCACGCCGGGCCAACTCCTCACGGGCGGCCCGCAACTGCCGTACCGCCTCGGTCAGGGACAGGATCGCGGCCGTCACCATCGTCGACAGGAAGGTGCCGTACGCGATGTTCACCGCGTCGCTCCAGCCGTTGCGGTACATGGCGGCGGCCCCGGCGACCAGCGCCAGTCCGATGCCGGCCGGCACCAGCCGGCGTCCTCGCGTGTTCGCGCCGACGGCCAGTCCCAGCAGGGGGAAGAAGCTCAGCCAGCTGCCGCCGTAGCCGAGTGCCAGGGCGCAGGTGACGAGCGCCATGAGCACCAGGGCCAGCCGTGTCGGGAGAGCCTCGCGCTTCTCCCGGACGAAGCTGCGGAACACGACGTAGATGTACAGGGAGTTGAAGGTCAGCACTCCGAGGCCGCCGATCCAGGGGTTGGCCTCGCCCTGGAGGAGGTTCGAGAAGGCCCCCATGCCGAGCAGCAGCCACGGCAGCAGGGAGTAGCCGGACGGTGCCGGGCCCGGGTGCTCCGGCGCCTCACCCGTCCTGCGCCACTCCCGCATCGCGTCCCGGTCGCGGGCCCGCTCGGCCTTGTGCCGCACGTGCGCCTGCCACCGGCAGGCCACCCACTGCTTCCCGCGCATCACGGTCCCCCTTCGCCGTCCCGCCGTGGGCCCTCGCCCACCACTTCGACGCTACGCACCCGCCCCGGCCCTCGGGCAGATGCGGCTGTACGGACCCGGGCAGGACAAATGTCACGGGTGACGGCCTCCAGGCGTCGCGACACGTCGTGCCGACGGCCCGTCAGGAGCCTTCACAGGAGCCGGGCGCCGGGCTGTACAAGGGGCGGGGGTCCGGCTGCACGGAGGGCGCCGTGGAGCGGGGCGACGTGCCCGTGCTCGCCGACACGATCGTCGAACGCACCTGAGCATGTCGAAAAGTGTCAACACGCCCGAACTCGCCTGAGCGTGCCCGAAGGCCTCCGAAGCGGCCGGGAGCGGCCGGGGGAACAGCCGTGGGCCCGGTCCGCCGGAGTGGCGGACCGGGCCCACGGACATGACCGTCAGACAGCGGCGCCGGCCTTCTCCTCGGCCGGCTTGCGGTGCCGGCCGAGGGGAGCGGACTCGCCGTCGTGGGACGAGACCGGGCCCCGGTGCCGGCCGTGACCGGTGTCCTCCTGCGTGTCGGTGGACCGCGGCTGCATCGTGCTTGTGTCGCTCATCGGAAGTGTTCACCCCGTCAACATGATCTTTTTCAGCCGGGAGAGTTTATCCGGCGGACCTCGGGGTGGATCCAGGCGGCCGCGCCGACCGCCGCTACTTCGTTACCAACCCTGCCAGGGGCGCCTGTTGGAGCGGCACGGGCCGGGAGGCGACAGGTTCCGGAGGTTCCGGTTCCAGGCCTTCGGCGGCGGCGTGCGGGACGTCCTCGGCGGTGCCGCCCGGCCACCGCTCCGCACGCGCGAACGGCACGGTCGCCCCCTGCTCCGCACGCGCGGCCGGCACGGTCACTCCTCCCTGCTCCCCCGGCTCCGCACGCGCGCCCGGCACCACCACCCGCGCGACCCCGCAGGGCTCCGCCTCCGTCGCGTACGGCAGCCGCAGCACCCCGTCCTCCGTCCACAGGCCGCTGCCCACCAGCCAGCCCCGCGGCGCCGCGACCTCGCGCAACCGCCGGTCCGCCGGACGCCACACCCCGACCCGGCTCCCGAACGGACCGTCGACGCGGAGGGCCACCGCACAGCTCTCCGGCGCCAGCACCTGGCCCGGCTGGACCGCGAACGGCGTCAGCACGTGACCGGCGAGCCGCAGCGACCGGGGGAAATGCACCGGCAGGGTGCTGCCCAGCACCCCCCAGCCGAGCCGGGGCTCACCGGGCGACGGCGCGTCCGAGCTGATCAGGACCAGTCCGCTGTCCGGGGCGGCCAGCAGCAGCCGGTCGTCGCTGCCGGCGGTGATCTGCAGCAGCGGGGACACCTCGCCGCCCCGCTCCAGGTCCACCACGACCGTCTTGGTGCGGCCGTCCGCCTCACGGTCCAGGGCCAGCATGCGGCCGGTCCGGTCCAGCCACACCCCGCCCGAGCAGCGGCCCGGGATCTCGGCGAGGTGCTCGGGCCCGAAGGCGCCGCCCGCCACCAGCCACAGCGCCGTCGAGCGCCGGCCCACGGCGACGGCGTACGCCCGCCGCCCGCAGGGTGCCGGGGGCAGCAGCCGCAGGACGGTCTCCGCGTCCGGGCACTCGACCGCGCCCAGCGGCAGCTCACCCGTGCCGGGGCCGGTCGGGTACAGCAGGGAGAAGGCGTGCCGCCCCTGCGAGAACCGGCGGATCAGGACCCGCCCGTCGGCCATCGGCTGCACCTCCGTGCCGGGCTCCTCCGGCTGGTGGGCGGGCAGCGGCACGGCGTACGGCTCGGGGCCGTCCAGCGTCCAGCGCTCCGGGAACCAGGACTCGCCGTCGCGGGCGAGACGCGCGGCGTACGTGCCGTCCGCAGTGATCGCGCAGGGCGCGTGCGGCGTCCGGTCGTCGTCCCCGGTCTCCGCGGTGGGTTCGATCGCACAGGCCGTCATCGTTCGGTCACCTCCGGCGACGAAGCTAGTTTTCGTACGCACGGGCGGGGCGTCGGCGAGCGGGGACTTCGCTCGTACGAGTGGCGCAGAAGCGATTCTGCGCCGGGCGTTGTGAGAGGTGTGCATGGGCTTGGGGCGGTGTGTCCCCCCGTCCCTCCGCCGACCGGCGGCGGTACGGGGGCGCGGGGCGGCCAGGTAGCCTTTTCCCCGTGCCCCGTCTGTCTGAAGTCATCGCCGCGCTGGAGAACCTGTGGCCCGCCGAGCGGGCCGAGTCCTGGGACGCGGTCGGCACCGTCGTGGGTGAACCCGGCCAGGACGTCGAGCGGGTCCTCTTCGCCGTCGACCCCGTCCAGGAGATCGTCGACGAGGCGGTGAAGCTGGGCGCCGACCTGATCGTCACCCACCACCCGCTCTATCTCCGGGGGACGACGACCGTCGCGGCCTCCACCTTCAAGGGCCGTGTCGTGCACACCCTGATCAAGCACGACATCGCCCTGCACGTGGCCCACACCAACGCCGACACCGCCGACCCCGGCGTCAGCGACGCCCTCGCCGGCGCCCTCGGCCTGCGCGTCGTGGGGCCCCTCGTGCCCGACCCGGGCGACCCCGACGGACGCCGCGGCCTCGGCCGCGTCTGCGAACTCGACCACCCGCTCACGGTCCGCGAGTTCGCCGCCCGCGCCGCCGAGCGGCTGCCCGCCACCGTGCAGGGCGTCCGGGTGGCGGGCGACCCGGACGCGACCGTACGGACCGTCGCGGTCAGCGGCGGCTCCGGCGACAGCCTCTTCGACCACGTCCGCGCCGCGGGCGTCGACGCCTTCCTCACCGCGGACCTGCGCCACCACCCGGTGTCCGAGGCCCGCGAGCACGGCGCCCACGGCGCCCACGCACCTCTCGCGCTGCTCGACGCGGCGCACTGGGCCACCGAGTGGCCCTGGTGCGAGCTGGCCGCAGCCCAGCTCGACGAGATCTCCGACCGCCACGGCTGGGGTCTGCGGGTCCACGTCTCGAAGACGGTCACCGACCCCTGGACCAGCCGATTCCCTTCACCTGGAGCCCCCAACTGAACGCCGCGCCCGCCGACCAGATCCGACTCCTCGACGTCCAGGACCTCGACGTCCGCCTCCAGCAGCTCGCGCACAAGCGCCGCTCGCTGCCCGAGCACGCCGAGATCGAGTCGCTGACCAAGGACCTCACGCAGCTGCGCGACCTCCTGGTGGCCGCGCAGACGGAGGAGAGCGACACCGCCCGCGAGCAGACCAAGGCCGAGCAGGACGTCGACCAGGTCCGCCAGCGCGCCGCCCGCGACCAGCAGCGCCTCGACTCCGGCGCCGTCACCTCCCCGAAGGACCTGGAGAACCTCCAGCGCGAGATCGTCTCCCTCGCCAAGCGCCAGGGCGACCTCGAGGACGTCGTCCTGGAGGTCATGGAGCGCCGCGAGGCCGCCCAGGAGCGGGCCGCCGAGCTGACCGAGCGCGTCGGCTCCGTCCAGGGCCGCATCGACGACGCGACCGCCCGCCGCGACGCCGCGTTCGAGACGATCGACGGCGAGGTCGCCTCCGTGACCAAGGAGCGCGAGGTGATCGCCGCCACCGTCCCCGCCGACCTGCTCAAGCTCTACGACAAGCTGCGCGAGCAGCAGGGCGGCGTCGGCGCGGCCAAGCTCTACCAGCGCACCTGCCAGGGCTGCCGCCAGGAGCTGGCGATCACCGACATCAACGACATCCGCAAGGCCGCCCCCGACACCGTCGTACGGTGCGAGAACTGCCGCCGGATCCTGGTGCGGACCTCCGAGTCCGGCCTGTAGGGGCGATCGGGGTGCGGGAGTTCATCGTCGAGGCCGACGGGGGGTCCCGGGGCAACCCGGGGCCCGCGGGCTACGGCAGCGTGGTCGTCGACGCGGCGACGGGGGAGACCCTCGTCGAACGGGCCGAGTACATCGGCGTCGCCACCAACAACGTCGCCGAGTACCGGGGGCTGCTGGCCGGCCTGCGCGCCGCCCGCGAGCTGGACCCCGCCGCCCCGGTGCGCGTCCGCATGGACTCCAAGCTCGTCGTCGAGCAGATGTCGGGCCGCTGGAAGATCAAGCACCCCGACATGAAGCCCCTGGCGACGGAGGCCGCCCGGATCTACCCGCCGGGCCAGGTCACCTACGAGTGGATCCCCCGGGAACGCAACAAGCACGCCGACCGTCTGGCCAACGAGGCGATGGACGCCGGCAAGCGGGGCGAGCGGTGGGAGGCCGGGGCGTCCACGGCGGCGCTCGCCACCACGGCCGAGCGGTCCCCGGCCGGCCCCGCCGACCTCCCGCCCCCGGGCCCGCCCGGGGACGCGGCCGCCGGCGCGGCCAGGGCCCGCGAGGCCCTGGCCGGAAGGCGCGGGGCCGCTGCCGCGGACGGCACCGCGACGGCTCCCCCCGCGCACTCCGGCGACGTGGCACCGGATTCCGCCCCGCCCACCGGTCCCGGCACGGCAGCCGGCGCCCACGGCGCGACCGACACGGCCTCGCGCGGCGCGCCCGACACGGCCGCGGGGACGCCCGACGCGGCCGCGGGGACGCCCGGCGCGGCCGCCCCCGCCGCCGGCTCCTCCGGCACCGGCACCGTCGCCCCCGCCGCAGGCTCCTCCGGCACCGGCACCGCCGCCCCCGCCGCCGGTCCTTCCGCCGCGGACCGCCGCGCCGCCCGCACCCTCGCCTCCGCCACGGCCTCCGCCCCGGACCCGGCCGGGCGGGCGCGGCCCTCCGTCGGCTGGGGTTCCGCCCCCGACCTCGGGGCGCCCGCCGCCTTCGTCCTGCTCCGGCACGGCGAGACACCGCTCACGCCCGAGAAACGGTTCTCCGGGAGCGGGGGGAGCGATCCCGCGCTCTCGGCCGCCGGACGGGAGCAGGCCGAGCGGGTCGCGGCGGCGCTGGCCCGGCGGGGCACCGTCCAGCACATCGTCGCCTCGCCGCTCGCGCGGACGCGGGAGACCGCCGCCACCGTCGCGGCCCGGCTGGGGCTGGAGGTCACCGTCGACGACGGACTGCGCGAGACGGACTTCGGCGCCTGGGAGGGGCTCACCTTCGGCGAGGTCCGCGAGCGCCACCCGGAGGACCTGAACGCCTGGCTGGCCGACCCGGAGGCCGAACCCACCGGCGGCGGCGAGAGCTTCGCGGCGACGGCGACCCGGATCGCCGCCACCCGCGACCGGCTGGTCGCGGCGTACGCGGGGCGCACGGTCCTGCTGGTCACCCACGTGACCCCGATCAAGACCCTGGTCCGGCTCGCCCTGGGCGCCCCGCCGGAGTCACTGTTCCGGATGGAACTGTCGGCGGCCTCGCTGTCGGTCGTGGCGTACTACGCGGACGGCAACGCCAGCGTGCGCCTCCTCAACGACACGGCCCACCTGCGCGGGTGAGCCGCGAGGCGGCCCGCGCCAGCTCCGTCACCCGCGTCCAGTCCCGTGCCGCCACCGCGTCCGCGGGCACCATCCAACTGCCGCCGACACAGCCGACGTTGGGCAGGGACAGGTACTCCGCCGCGTTGTCGGGGCCGATGCCGCCGGTCGGGCAGAAGCGGGCCTGCGGCAGCGGGCCGGCCAGCGACCGCAGGTAGGGCGCACCGCCCGCCGGCTGCGCGGGGAAGAACTTCATCTCCCGCACCCCGCGTTCCAGCAGCGCCACGACCTCCGAGGTGGTCGACACCCCGGGCAGGAAGGGCAGCCCGGACGCCCGCATCGCCGTCAGCAGCGCCTCCGTCCAGCCGGGGCTCACGAGGAACCGCGCCCCGGCCGCCCGGCAGTCCGCCACCTGCTCCGGCGTGAGCACCGTCCCGGCCCCCACCACCGCGTCCGGCACCGCGCCGGCGATCTCGCGGATCGCGTCGAGGGCGGCCGGGGTGCGCAGGGTCACCTCGATCGCCGGCAGTCCGCCCGCGACCAGCGCGCGCGCCAGCGGCACCGCGTCGACGGCGTCCGCCACGACCACCACGGGCACGACGGGGGCCAGCTCCAGTACCGAGGCAGCCGAAGAGGAGGGCAGGGGTGAGGTCATGCGCCTCATCCTGCCCGCGCGATGCGCCGTGCGCAAAGGTCGTTGCGTATGATGCAACGCGGCCGGTCGTCGTCAGTGGACCTCGTCCACCAGCACGTCCAGCGTCCAGGCCGCCCCCGCTCGCGCGGGCGCCCGCTCCTCCACCGTGTGGCCGAGGTCCCGCAGCGCCGTCACCAGGGCGGCCGGGTCCTTTGGGGCGATGCCGGCCGTCAGCAGGCTCCGCACGATCCGGCCCTTCGTCGCCTTGTTGAAGTGACTGACCACCTTCCGGGTCGGCGCGTGCAGCACCCGCACGCTCGCCGTCCGCGCGGCGACCTCGCCCTTCGGCTTCCACGCCGTCGCGTACGCCGCCGACCGCAGGTCCAGCACCAGCCCGTCCCCGGCCGCCTCGGGCAGCACCCGGGCCATCGGCGCCCGCCAGTACGCGCCCAGCGCCCCCAGCCCCGGCAGCCGCACCCCCATCGAGCAGCGGTACGACGGGATGCGGTCCGTCACCCGTACGGCACCCCACAGCCCCGAGAACACCAGCAGCGAGTCGGCCGCCCGCCGCCGGGCGTCCGCGTCGAGCGACGCCAGGTCCAGGGCGTCGTACAGCACGCCCGTGTAGACCTCCCCGGCCGGCCGTGTGCCCGCGGTGCGCAGCCCGGCGTTCTTCGCGACCTCGCCGCGCAGCCCCTCGCTCAGCCCGAGCACCTCGCGCGCCTTCTCCTCGTCCCCGGCGCACAGCTCGACCAGCTCGTCCAGGACGGCCTCGCGCGCGCCGGCGAGCCCCGGCAGCGACAACGACTCCGGCTTCAGCGGGGCGCCACGGCCGGGAGCGGCCTTTCCTTCGGACGGGGGCAGCAGGACCAGCACGCGCTTTTCTCCTTCGGGCGGAACTCCACGCCAGCGTACGGGGTGCCGCCGCGCGTCCCGGCGGGGCCGGGCGGGCGGAGTACCGGCCGGGACGGCGCTCGTGTGCCACGATCGGGAGAACGGTTCCCGATCCCACGGACAGGTGATCCACCGATGCCCCAGTCCGGCGAGCGACCGAAGGAGGGGCGTGACGTGACCGCCATGGCCCATGAGCCGCTCACGCAGGACGAGGTCCTGCTGGAGGGCTTCCTCGCCCTGGACACCCCGGAAGGCTTCCGGGCGGAGCTCGTCGAGGGGGAGATCGTGGTGACACCGCCGCCGGACGGGGATCACGAGAAGTACATCAGCCGGATCGTCAGGCAGGTGATCAGGCGGTCCCGGACCGACATGGACTTCTCCGGGAACAAGGGACTGAAGCTGAGGAGCGGAGGCGCGTGCCCGAAGAACCACGTGGTCCCTGACGCCACCTTCGCGCCCCTCGATCTCGACGTCTTCGGGGACGCGGGCCCCTGGATGCCCTGTGAGGGCATCGCCATGGTGCTGGAGGTGACGTCCACGAAGCCGACCGCGGACCGCGAGGCCAAGCGCCACTGCCACGCCCGCGCGGGCATCCCCCTTCACCTCCTCGTCGACCGCGACACCTCCCAGGTCACACTCTTCGGCGATCCGAGGCGCGACGACTACCGGGAGCACGCCACGCTCCCCTTCGGCAAGCCCCTCACCCTCCCCGAGCCCTTCGCCTTCGACCTGGAGACCGCGGACTTCCTCTGAGCCGTCGCCCGGTACCATGGTCAGCACGGCAGACGAGCCGGGCGGACGGCCGCGTGAAGCCCCCAGGGGCCTCCCGAGGAACGTCCGGGCTCCACAGGGCAGGGTGATGGCTAACGGCCACCCGGGGTGACCCGCGGGACAGTGCCACAGAAAACAGACCGCCCGGCGCTTCGGCGCCGGGTAAGGGTGAAACGGTGGTGTAAGAGACCACCAGTGCCCAGGGCGACCTGGGCAGCTAGGTAAACCCCACCCGGAGCAAGGTCAAAAGGAGCGCCGTGAAAAGCGCTCTGCGCGGACGTTCGAGGGCTGCCCGCCCGAGTCCGCGGGTAGACCGCACGAGGCCGGCGGCAACGCCGGTCCTAGATGGATGGCCGTCTCCCCGGCCGCCGCGAGGCGACCGGGCGACAGAACCCGGCGTACAGCCCGACTCGTCTGCCGCTCCGCCCCAGGACGCCTGAGCCTCCTTCGGAGCCGGGCGGCGGGTGATCTCACGAGTCCGGCCGCCGACGGGTCGGGCGATCGCCGCGCTCGTTTCGGCCCGATGCCTGTCGGACGCCGGTCACCGCGTCCGCGCCGGGCAGGGGCGTTCGGTGAGCAGGACGAGGCGTGCCCGGATGATGTCCGCCTCCGCTGCCGCGAGCAGTCGACGGTCGGTGATGCCGAGCTTGTCGCGCAGCACGCCGTCGGGCAGGGAGCACGGATCGTTCACCCTGCCCGCCGCGGCCGTTCCCTCAGGAGACCGCCGCCTCCTGATACTGCCCCAGGTACCGGAACGCCCCGTCGGCCGCCCGGAACAGGAACATCGCGTCGTGGTTGTAGCCGTAGCCCTCCTCGTACCGGACGGTCCTGGTGATGCCCTCGTACGTGATCTCGGGCATCCGGCGGGCGATCGCGCCCCGTTCCCTCAGGACCGTGCCGTCCTTGACGCAGGCCCGGGCCAGGAACATCACGGCATCGTGGGCCTCCGCCGCGTACCGGCCGGGGGCGGTGCCGTAGCGGGCGCGGTAGGCCTCGGTGAAGGCCCGGCCGGCCGGGCGGGCCGCCGGGTCGGTGAAGGCGGTCGTGAGGACCCAGCCGTCGGCGGCGGAGCCGGCCGAGGTGAGGAACCGCGGGTCGAAGGCGCGTTCCGTCGCCATCCGGGTGCCGGTGAACCCGGCGGAGCCCAGCGCCGACGCGAGTCCGGCGGCCCGGACCGCGTCGCCGGTGAAGACGACCGCGTCCGCCCCGCTGGACATCGCCCGGGCGGCGAGCGACACGTGGTCGATCTTCCCGGCGGCGACGTGGGCCACCGTGGTGTCCCGGCCGGACTGCCGCAGCGCCAGCTCGGCCTGCTCGCACAGGGTCCAGGCGAAGTCGCCCTGCGCCCGGTCGTCCACGAGGAACGCGTTGCGGGCGTCGACGTGGTTGCCGAGGTAGCTGACGACGGGGGTGGCGAAGAAGTCCTCCGTGACACTCAGCGCCGCGTGGCAGTGGAAGAGGTTCGTGTCGATCGTCGTGGTCCGGGTGTCGGTGCCCACCGAGACGGACACGACGGGCATCACCGCCTTGGTGTACGTGACCTCGGACGCGACGAAGCAGGCGTCGGTGGTGGGACCCAGCACGGCGAGGACCCCGGTGTCCTTCGCCAGCCGGGCGGCCAGCTCGCCGGCCCGCTTGGGGTCGCCGCCGTCGTCGTACTCCCGCAGTGTCAGCCGGAAGGGGTGGCCGCTGCCGGAGTTGATCCGTTCGACGGCCAGCCGGGCCGCTCTGAGCTGGGTGTTCCCGGTCTCCTTCCGGGAGCCGGTCAGATCGCCGTGGAACGCCACCACCAGCTCGGGGCGCGGCCGGCCGGTCCCGGAGGGGGTTGCCGCGCCCGGCTCCGGCCGGGTGCTCCACCACCAGGCCCCGCCACCGCCCGCCGCGAGGACCCCCGCCGTCGAGCCGAGGCGCAGGAAGCCGCGGCGGCCGAGGGAACGGGGGGCGGGCCGGGGGGCCGTGACGGACGTCAGCGTCGCGGCCTCCGGCGACACCGGGCCGGCCGCGCCCGCCGTGTCCGCTGCGCCCGCCGTGTCCGCCGCGCCGGCCGTGTCCGTCGCGCTCGACGGCGCGGACACCTGGGTCGGCTCGATCGCGCCGAGGGTGAGCACGGCCGCGGACCGGTCGTTGATCAGCCGGGTGACCCGGGCGGGCAGCCAGTCCGGCCGTTCGGCGAGGCCGGCCGCGGCCCCTTCCGCGAGCGCCCCGCGCAGTCGCGCGAGGTCCGGGCGGCCGGCCGGATCCTTGTGCAGACAGGATCGCAGCAGGGGCGCCAGGCCGTCCGGGAGCGACGCCGGGTCCGGCTCCTCGTAGACCGTGCGCAGCAGCATGCCCGCCGCCCCGCCGTCGCCGAACGGCCGCACCCCGGTCCCGGCGAACGCCAGCACGCACCCCAGCGAGAACACGTCGCTGGGCGGCCCGATCCCACCGCTGCGCGCCCGCGCCTGCTCGGGCGACAGGAAGCCGGGCGAGCCGACGATCACGCCGCTGGAGGTGAGCGCGGTGGCCTCCGGGGCGCGGGCGATGCCGAAGTCGATGAGCCGGGGCCCGTCCGGCGCCAGCAGGACGTTGCCCGGCTTCACGTCCCGGTGCACGAGACCGGCCGCGTGCACCGCCTCGAGCGCCTCGGCGAGCCGCACGCCCAGCACCCGCACGGAGGCCGGCGGCAGCGGCCCGAAGGACTCCACCGCCTCGGCGAGCGAGGGCCCCGGCACGTACGAGGTCGCCAGCCACGGCGTCTCCGCGTCGGCGTCCGCGTCCAGCAACGGCACCACCCAGCGGCTGTCCACCTGCCGGGCGGCCTCCACCTCACGGCGGAAACGGGCCCGGAAGCCCGTCCCGTCGGCGTACGAGGACCGCACCGTCTTCACCGCGGCGATCGCCCCGCCCGGCGCGCGGGCCAGGAAGACCACGCCCATGCCGCCGGCACCCAGCCGCCGCAGCAGGCGGTAGCGGCCGATCCGGGACGGGTCGCCGGTCCGCAGCGGCTCCATCAGACGGGCTCCCTCACACGGTGAGCGGCGCGGGGCCGCCGTACACGAAGTCGCCCTGCTCGACCCGCCAGAGGAAGCCGCCGGTGCCGTCGATGACCATCGCGCCGGTCTTCTCGAAGGCGAACTTCTTCGTGACGCCCTCGTACGTCCCCGCCCGCACGGCCGCGAGCAGGTCCTCCCGGGTGCGCTGCTTCGCCGGCAGCGCGGCCAGCGCCTTCAGCAGCATCCCGGTCACGTCGTAGGCCTCCGCCGCGTACCGGGGCGGCCCCTCCCCGAAGCGCTCGCGGTAGGCGGCGGCGAACCCCTTCGCCTCGGGTTCGACGGTGGCGTCGACGACCGGAGCCACCATCACCCAGCCCTCGGCCGCCTCCCGGGCGTCGGTCAGGAACCGCCCGTCGAGCAGCGCCGGGCCGGACACGCACGCGCCCCGGAAGGCGCGTTCCCGCAGCGTCGCGGCGAGCGCCGCGCCCCGGTCGGGCAGACCGGCGAAGAACACCGAGTCCGCGCCCGCGGAGAGCACCGCGTCCACCGGGACGCCGAAGTCGCGGCGCATCGCGCTGACCACTTCGGGCACCGACGGCTGCCCCACGTTGCGGAGCGCGTTGCTGAGGGAACTGCCGAGATCCGTCCCGTAGTTGCCGGCCGGCCGGTCGACGACGATGCCGACCTTGCGGGAGCGCGCGGTGCCGCGCAGGTAGTTGCCGACGTAGACGGGCAGCACCGCGTCGGGCAGCCGTGCGTGCAGGAACGAACGGAACCCCTGGATGGTCAGCAGGGTCGTCCCCGGTGACACGGCGACGACCGGCAGCAGCCCTGCGTCGTACTTCGCGAGCGCCGTCTGCGCCGTGGCGTCGGTGGTCGGGCCGACCACGGCGAGGACCGCCGGATCGGCCGTCAGCTCCGCGGCCAGCCGGGCCGAGGCCGCCGGATCGCCCGCGTCGTCGACGGACCTGACCTTCACGCTGAACGGGGCGTCGCCGCGCGCGTTGAACTCCGCTACGGCCAGCCGCAGTCCGCGCTCCTGCGCCCTGCCCGTCTCCCGCTGCGCGCCGCTGAGGTCACCGTGCAGCGCGACGGTGTGCACCGGGCGGCGCGAGGGCATGGTGCCGGTCCCGCCGCCTCCCGGACCGTCGTCCCGTGCGGCCGCCCACCAGGCCCCGCCCCCGCCCGCCGCCAGCGCCGCGGCCCCGCCGGCGAGCAGCAGGAAGCGGCGCCGGCCGGCCGGGCGGGCGTCCCGCGGCTCCGGCGCCCCGGACGTCTCGCGCGTGTCGGGCTCCGCCGGGCCGGGAGCGACCCGCGCGTCGGCCGGCGCCAGCGTGTGCGCGATGTCCGGCAGCGCGAGTGCGGCGGCGGAGCGCTCGGCGATCAGCCCGGCGACCGGACCCGGCAGCCAGTCGGCCGCCTCGCCGTCCCGGGGCGCGTCGTCGGCCGCCAGCTCCCGCACCAGTTCCGCGGCGTCCGGCCGCCGGGCCGGATCCTTCTCCAGACAGCGGCCCAGCACCCCGAGCAGGCCCGCGGGCACCCCGTCGAGATCCGCCGGATCGTGCACGGCCCGGTACAGCAGGGCGTCGACCGCCCCACCGCCGAACGGCGCCCGGCCGGTCGCCGCGAACGCCAGGACGCACCCGAGGGAGAAGACGTCGCTCGCCGGGCCGATGCCGTCCCCGCCGCGCCCCTCGGCCTGCTCCGGCGACAGGTAGCCGGGCGTGCCGACGACCATCCCGGTCGCCGTGAGCGTCCCGTCCTCCGGGGCCCGGGCGATGCCGAAGTCGATGAGCCGCGGACCGTCGTGCGCGATCAGCACGTTGCCCGGCTTCAGGTCGCGGTGGACCAGCCCGGCCCGGTGCACCTCGCCCAGCGCCTCGGCCAGCCGGGCGCCGAGCAGCCGCAGCCCGTGCTCCGGCAGGGGGCCGTACGCGGTCACCGCCTCGCCCAGCGACGGGCCGGGCACGAACGCCGTCGCCAGCCACGGCGCCCCGGCGTCCGGATCGGCGTCCACCAAGGGGACGGCCCAGGGGCTGTCGACCCGCCGGGCGACCTCGATCTCGCGGCGGAACCGCTCCTTGAAGCCCGGCTCCTCGGCGTACTCGGCGAGCAGGACCTTCAGCGCCACCAGCGCGCCGCCGGGGGTGCGCGCCAGGTACACCACCCCCATGCCCCCGGCGCCGAGCCGCCCGAGCAGGCGGTGGTCCGCGATGCGCGCGGGATCGGACGAACGCAGCGGTTCCATCAGCTCTTCCCTCCGAGCGCGAACTCCACGCGGTTGAGCATCGTGACGTTGGCGTGCGCCGCGTACTGGTTCAGCTCGGTGGTCGAGTAGCCCTGGCCGCCCTTCATCGACACCGCGAGGGTCACCGTGCCGAGCCGGGTGACGTACCAGCGGTACGCCTGCTCGCTGTTCCCGGTGAGGTACGAACCCATTTCCACGACCTGGTCGTCGGCGTAGGTGTTGTTGCCCTGGCCGTACGGGGTGGCGGCCGAGATGAGCCCGGAGATCCGCTCGTCGGCGCGGACCTGCTGCTCCCGGCAGCGCAGCGGCTCCTCCAGCGTGGTGGCCAGCTGTTCGTCGGCGTCGAGCACCGTGGCGTGCACGGTGATCGCCGCGGTCACCTTGATCTCGCCCCTGCCCCCGGCGGCCGGGAGCTCGCTGTAGCGGGACAGCGAGGCCAGGACGCTCGCCGGGAGCGGCCGCCGCTCCCACCGGCACCGCTCGTCGAGCACGGCCACGGTGTCCGGGGCGCTCGCGGCCGGCCGCTGGGCCCGGAAGTCCGCGCCCCACGCCTCGGGCTCCAGCGCGACCGTCTCCGCCAGCGCCCGGGCCCGCGGTTTCGTCCGGGGGACCCGGGCGGGGTCCGCCTCGAACGGCGTCAGCGGCGTCGCCTCGCCACCCGAGGGGGACGGGGAGGCGCCGGCCGGGGCGGCGCCGGAGGAGGCCGTGGACCGGGAGGACGCCGAGGGACTCGGCCCGGCTCCCTCGTCGTCGGCCCCCGAACCGCAGCCGCCGAGCACGAGGGCGGCCCCGGTCATCGCCGCCCCGATCCGCCACGGCCAAGTGGCCCTGCGCGCCACGCAGTCGTCGTCCATCCCGCCCCCTCCGCCGGCCCCCGCCTCGCGTGCGGTGATCGTACAGAGGGACGCGCGGCCGGGGCGGGTGGTTCTGCGAACAGCGCGGGACGGGGAGGCGGCGGGTCAGCGCGCGGCGGACCCGCCGGCGCTTCCCGACGACCGCTGCGCCACCCGCGCCAGATGCCCCGCGAACACGGACTCCGCCCTCGGGGTCAGGGTCCGCAGCGCCACCAGGGCCGTGATGGCCACGTCGCACAGCTCGCCCTGCACGTCCTCCCACGTGTGGCTGACGCCCTTGCGGGGGTTCTGGCCGGTCGCGCCGATGACCGCCTGCGCGGCCTCGCCGACCTCCTCCGACAGCTTCAGGACGCGCAGGAGGACGGCCTCCCGGCCGGCGATCGGCTGGTGGGCGTCGAGCCAGGCCCACAGGGCGTCGACGGTGCCCCACAGGTCCGTCCCGGCGGGGGCGGGCGGGGGCGGCGGGGCGTCGGGGCGGCTGTCGTCCATGCGGGCAGCCTGCCCAGAGCGGTCCTCCCCCGAACGACGGTGCCGGACCGGGACCGTTCCCCCGGCACGGCGGCACGGCGGCACGGGCGGCGCGGCGGTGCCGCCCCTGGTGCTCACTCCTCGAACAGGGCCTCCTGCTCGCCCTCCTCGTGCCGTCGCAGCCGCTTGGCGCGCAGGCCCACGACGACCGCGGTGGCCGCCGCCGTCACGCCCAGGGCCGCCGGGACCATCCAGCCCCGGTTGACCGTGTGGCCGAGGGCGTGGTCCAGGGAGAGGCGGCCGGGGCCGGTGACGGCGAGGCCGGCCGCGGTCAGGCCGAGGAAGGCCGCGTACTCGTAGCCGCCGCTCTGCGCGAAGAAGCCGTTGGGCACGTGGACCGCGGAGGCGCCGGTCATCGCGCCGGCCGCCGAGGCTCCCGCCGCCGGGGTGGCCAGGCCCAGCGCGAGGAGCGCGCCGCCGCCGGTCTCCGCCAGGCCCGCCGCCGTGGCGCTCGCCTTGCCCGGGGCGTACCCGACGGACTCCATGAACTGGCCGGTGCCCTCCAGGCCGTGGCCGCCGAACCAGCCGAACAGCTTCTGCGCGCCGTGCGCCATCAGCACCCCGCCGGTTCCCAGCCGGAGCAGCAGCAGGCCCAGATCACGTCGGTCGTAGCAGGTCACGATGGCTCCCGGAGAGATGAGACGGACGAGGGGCGGGCGGACAGGCGGTGGACGGACGACGGGGCCGGCCCCTTCCGCGTATCCACCGTGGCACTCCCCACGTCCGGCCGCCCCGCCCCGACGGCCGTTCGGGTGGCGGGGCGGGGCGGCCGGTGCGGTGTCGCTCACCGGCCGGCGGTCGCGGACGCGGTGCCGCTCACCGGCCGGCGGTCGCCGCCCGTTCCGTCAGCGTGATCCGTCCCGCGTCGATCGTCGCCAGCCGCGGGGCCCGCCGGGCGATCGACGAGTCGTGCGTGACCATGACGAAGGTCAGCCCGTACTCGTGCCACAGCCCCTCCAGCAGGCCCATGATGTCGTCGCGGGTGCCCTCGTCGAGGTTGCCGGTGGGCTCGTCGGCGAGCAGCACCTTCGGCTTCTTGACCAGCGCGCGGGCGATCGCCACGCGCTGCTGCTGGCCGCCGGAGAGTTCGGCGGGGGCGTGGCCGAGGCGCTCGCCGAGCCCGACCGAGCGCAGTGCCTCCGCCGCCCGCTCGCGCCGCTCCGCGGGCCTGACCCCGAGCGGCACCAGGGCCGTCTCCACGTTCTCCTGCGCGGTCAGCGTGGGGATGAGGTTGAACGACTGGAAGATGATGCCGATCTTCTCGGCGCGCATCCGGGTCAGCTTCGCCTCGCTGATGCGGGCGAGGTCCACGCCGTCCAGTTCGACGCTGCCCTCGGTGGGCCGGTCGAGCGCGCCGATCATCTGGAGCAGCGTCGACTTGCCGCCGCCGGTGGGGCCCTGGATGACGAGCTGGTCGCCGTCCTCGATGGTCAGGTCGACGCCGCGCAGTGCCTCGACCGTCTCCTTGCCGCGCGTGTAGCGCTTGGTGACGCCGGTGAGCTGGTACATGGGGGTTTCTCCGTAAAAGAAGTCCGTGAGGAAGGTGACGGCGGGTCAGGAGACGCTGCGCAGGGCGTCCGCCGGGCGCATCCGGGAGGCGCGCCAGCCGCCCATGGCGCCGGCGATCAGTCCGCCGGCGACCGCGAGGCCCACCGCGAGGGCGACCGTGGTGAGGGAGACGGGTGCGGACAGCGCGATCTCCATCGTGTTGCCCGCGGCCTGCCCGCCGGGGCCGCCGCCACCGGGGCCGCCGCCCATGCCGCCCCCGCCGCCGCCGAGCTGCGCCGTCAGCGTCGGGCTGATCGCGGTCACCGTGTACGCCGCCGCGAGGCCGAGCGCGATGCCGAGGACGCCGCCCAGCAGGCCGTTGACCACGGACTCGCCGACCACCTGCCGGGTGACCCGGCGGCTCGGCCAGCCCAGTGCCTTCAGCGTGCCGAACTCCCGCACGCGCCGGGACACCGCGGAGGAGGTGAGCAGCGCCGCCACCAGGAACGCCGCGGCCAGCACCGCGACCGACAGCCACCTGCCGACGCCGGTCGCCAGGTCCGAGGCGGTGGACAGGGAGCCGGAGACGGTGTCGGCCAGGTCGGCGGAGGTCGTCACGGTCGTACCGGAGATGTTCTTCTGGATGGCCGCCTTGACGGAGTCGATCTGCTGCGAGTCGGTGGCCTCGACGTAGATCGTGGTGACCTGGCCGGCCGCGTCGGCGAGCGTCTGGGCCTGCTTCAGCGGCAGGTAGACGTCGGTCGCGGACTCGCTGCTCTCGGGGGTGGCGAGGCCGATGACCTTGTACTTCGTTCCGGAGATGGTCAGCGTCGAGCCGACCTTGTACGAGTTCTCCTCGGCGTACGACGTGCTGACGACCGCGACCTTCGCGTTGCTCTGCGCCGAGGTGAAGGTCACGCCGGAGCTGATCGCGGAGCCGGCCAGCGGGCCGAGGTCCTGGTCGCCCACGTCGACGCCGGCGACGGAGTAGGAGTTGACGTCGAAGGAGGCGCCGCCGCCCTGCACCCGGGGTGCGGCGGTGCTGCCGCCGCCCCCGCCGGGGCCGCCCTGCCCCTGGCTCTGGCCGCCGGACGAACTCTCCGCCTTGCCCTGGGTGAAGGAACCGTCGACCTTGGTGACGTTCAGGGTGAGGGCGCCGACCGCGCTCGCCACCCCCTTCTGTCCGGCGACCTCGGCCACCAGCGAGGACTTCAGGGCCTGGCCTCCCTGCGTCATCACCCGGTCCGAACTCTGCTCGGAGTCCTCGTCGTCGTCGGACTTCGCGTCGAACTCGAATCCGGGGCCGCCGGAGCTGTCCCCGGTGGGCGCCGTGCGGGCCTTGGTGACGGTCATGTCGGTGCCCAGGCCGTACAGCGACCGCAGGACCTTGTCCTGTGCCTGCGTCATGCCGGCCGACACCGAGTTGACGGTGATGACCAGGGCGATACCGAGCGCCAGACCCAGGGCGACGACCAGGGCGGCCTTCTTGCGCCGGCCCAGCTCGCGCTTGAGATAGATGCCAAACATCCCGTTCCTCGGAGGTTCTTGGCGCCCGCTGTGGGCGCGGCCTCAAACTAGGGAGGAACCTTTGAGCAGCCCTGGGTGAGGGATGTGGGGAAGCTGGGAAAACGCTTCCGAGACCGAATCTTCATCCGGGAACTTCACCCGGGCGGACCGCGGTGACGGGCACCACCGTGACGGGGACCGTTGTGACGAGGCCTGTCGCGACGGGGACCGTCGTGGTGTGGCAGCCGTTCCGCGGTCCGGTGCGCACCCCGCGCGTGTCGCGCGAGGTCCACCCCCATTCCGGTGCCGCGGAACGGCTGCCGTCCCCCCTCGGTGTGGTCCACAGAAGTCAGGCTCTCCACCTGTGAAGCTCTTGTGGAGGAGATGCCGAGCATAGTTCTCCGACCGGCGCTTATGGTGCGGAACGTTCAAGTTCGTTTGTGCAGGTTGAGAGTTCACCCATACCCCGGGGGTCACGTCCGCCGGCGGACCGGGAGAACCGGCCGCTGCGCCGTCCCCAGCTCCCCGGCGGGTCCGGCACGTGGCTGTACCGCCGCCTGCACGGGGGCGACCTCGCGCGGTTCGACGTCCTCGACACCCGCCAGTACCGCTCCGACCAGGCCTACGGCGACGGCGCGCAGCTCCCCTGGGCCACCTGCACCACCGCCAACCCGCACATGAGGTTCTACGACGGCCGGCGCGGCTACGTGACCGTCGCCCTCGGCCGCGACCTCGCCCGCGCCGACTTCAGGACCGTCCCCCACGTCACCCGGCCCGGCGCCCCCGTCACCACCGCCGCCTCCTTCGTCACCGAGGTCGGCGACCAGGGGCTCAAGCCGGCCTGAGCCGGACCCGTCCGGGTCAGGCCGGCGGCCAGGCGTCGCCCCAGTCGGCGTCCCGCGCCGCCCTGTACAGGTCGCCGTGCCGCTTCGTCACCGTCGTCCGCGTCAGCCGCTCCTCGGCCTCGCACAGGTCGAGGAGCACCTGGCCCTTGCGGATCTGCGGCCGCCGCACCACACGGGACGGGGCCGGGGCGACGGGGAAGCGCGCGGTCGCCACATAGGCGAACTTCTCGTCCTCGTACGGCAGCGAGCCGCCCTTGACCTGCCGGTGCAGGGAGGAACGGCTCACCCGCGCCGAGAAGTGGCACCAGTCCTCGCCGGGCACGATCGGGCAGGCGGCGCTGTGCGGGCAGGGGGCGGCGACCGCGAAGCCGGCCGCGATCAGCCGGTCCCGGGCCTCGATGATCCTGGCGTAACCGTCCGGCGTGCCCGGCTCGACGATCACCACCGCCCGCGCGGCCGCGGCGGCGGCGTCCACCAGGGTGGCGCGGTCGGCGGCGGGCAGCTCGTTGAGCACGTACGAGACGGTGACCAGGTCGGTCGCCTCCAGAGCCGGTGCCGAGCCGATCCGGGCCCGCTCCCAGCGCACCTGCTCCAGGGCCGGGTTCGACGCCGCGAGTTCGCGGCCGACGGCCAGGGCGGGCTCCGCCCAGTCCAGCACCGTCACCGGACGCCGGCCCGGCCAGGTCGCGGCGGCCGCCCAGATCGCCGCGCCCGTCCCGCCGCCCACGTCGACGTGGCTGCCGGGCGTCCAGTCCGGCACGGCGTCCGCGAACGCCCCGAGCGCGGAGCGGACCGCCTCGAAGGTGGCCGGCATGCGGTACGCGGCGTACGCGGCGACGTCCGCGCGGTCGCGGAGGATGGGGGCGTCGGTCGGGGTCGCCCCGCGGTAGTTGGCGATCAGCCGCTCCACGGCCTGACCGGCCTGCCGGGCCGGAAGCCCGTCGAGCAGCTCACGGAGGGCTTCCGCCGGGGATACGGGGTCGTTCACCCGTAGATTGTAAGTGCGCCCCGCCGGCCCGGACGCCCGCCCGGAGCCCTCCGCGGCACCCTCACCGCACCGCCCGCCGCAGACGCGTGGCCGCCGCCGCGCGGGGTGCGCTGTCCGCCCCCCGGCGCCGCGGGTGCACCGTGTTGGCCAGCAGCACCAGGAACGTGTCCGTCGCCGGGTCGAGCACCAGCGACGTCCCGGTGAACCCCGTGTGCCCCGCCGCTCCCCGCCCCGCCAGCTCCCCCATGAACCACGGCCGGTCCACCGCGAAGCCCAGGCCGGGCGGCGTCAGCAGCAGCTCCACGAAGTCGGGCCCGAGGATCCGCGCGGGCCCGTACGCGCCGCCCGCCAGCAGCGCCCGGCAGAACACCGCGAGGTCGGGCCCGGTCGAGAACAGCCCCGCGTGACCCGCCACCCCGCCCAGCGCCCACGCGTTCTCGTCGTGCACCTCGCCCCGCAGCGGCCCCCGGTCGGCCTTTCCCCACGGCCGCCGCTGGTCCTCCGTGGCGGCCGCGCCGGGGCACGGCCCGAAGCCGGTGGACGCCATGCCCAGCGGACGGGTGATCCCGTCGCGGACCAGGACGTCGAGCGCGCGGCCGGTGAGCCGTTCGAGGAGCTGCTGGAGGAGCAGCATGTTCACGTCCGAGTAGACGTACGCGCCGGGCTCGCCCACCGGAGCCTCCTCCCGCAGCAGCTCCAGCCGCCCGGCGTCGTCGGCGCAGTCGTACAGGGGCAGCTCGGGCCGCAGCCCCGAGGTGTGGGTGAGGAGCCGACGCACGGTGATGTCGTGGGCGGCGGCCGCCCGGAAGTCGGGCAGGTACGCCCCCACGCGCGCGTCGATGCCCAGCGTGCCGCGCTCGATCTGCTGCACCGCCGCCACGGCCGTGAACAGCTTGGTGAGGGACGCGAGGTCGAAGGGCGTGTCGACGGTCATCGGCACGCGGGCGGCGGGCGGCAGTTCCACACCGGCGTCGGCCACGGGGTCGTAGCGGGCGTAGCGGACCGCCCAGCCCGCCGCCTCCTGCACGGCGATGACGGGCCCGCGCCCCGCGACCACGACGGCACCGGCCGCCCAGGGCCGCTCCCCGGTGGTCAGCGCCCGGACCTCGCGCACGAGGCGACGCAGCTCCTCGGGGTCGAGCCCGGCCCGCTCCGGGGTGTCGACCCGCAGTCTCGGTGCGCTCAGCTGTCCTCTCCCACTTCCGACCCCGCACGAGCGGAAAGCCCCTCGCCCGACGCTTTGTCCCCCACCCCCGTGCCCTTTCGGGGGCGGCACATTCCCACGAAGCAGGCCGACGCCGCCACCGCGGCCACCAGCTGCACCACGGCCATCGGGACCGCGGTGTCCTCGCCGGCGACACCGACGAGCGGGGAGGCGACCGCGCCGATCGCGAAGGAGGTGGTCCCCAGGAGCGCGGAGGCGGACCCGGCGGAGTGCCGGACCCGCAGCAGCGCGAGGGTCTGCGCGTTGGGCAGGACGACGCCCATCGCGGACATCAGCACGAACAGGGCGACCGCCACCGGCACCAGCCCCGCCTCGCCGAACACGCCCGTCGCCATCAGCAGCAGCGCGGCCGCGGCCAGCACGACGACCCCGAGCCCGGCCGCCAGCACCCGCTCCAGTCGGACCCGCCCGACCAGCAGCCTGCCGTTGACCTGCCCGACCACGACCAGCCCGACCGAGTTCACGCCGAACAGCAGGCTGAACGTCTGCGGCGAGGCGCCGTAGATCTCCTGGATCACGAACGGCGACGCCGAGATGTAGGCGAACAGCGCGGCGAACGCGAAGCCGCCGGTCAGCAGGGAGCCGACGAAGGGCGGATCGGCGAGCAGCCCGCGCATCGACCGCAGGGCCTCCCCGACACCGCCGGAGTGACGCGCGGCGCGCGGGAGCGTCTCGGGCAGCCTCGCCGCCACGACGGCGGCCAGCAGGATCCCGACGGCGGTGAGGACCACGAAGACCCCCCGCCAGTCCGTCACGCGCAGGATCTGCCCGCCGATCAGCGGCGCCACCACCGGGGCGACGCCCGAGATCAGCATCAGGGTGGAGAAGAAGCGGGCCATGGCCACGCCGTCGTACAGGTCGCGCACCATGGCCCGCGCGATCACGATCCCGGCCGCGCCCGCCAGCCCCTGCGCCAGCCGGAAGGCGACCAGCAGCTCCACGGTCGGCGCCAGCGCGCACAGCGCCGTCGCCACGACGTACACGGCGAGCCCCGCCAGCAGCGGGCGGCGGCGGCCCCAGCGGTCGCTCATCGGGCCGGCCACCAGCTGCCCCAGCGCCATCCCGGCCAGGCACGCGGTCAGCGTGAGCTGCACGGTCGCGGCGGGCGCGCGCAGCGCGTCGGTGACCTCCGGCAGCGACGGCAGGTACATGTCCATGGCCAGCGGGGGAGTGGCGGTCAGCCCGCCCAGCACCAGGGTGACCAGCAGCCCAGCCCGGCGCCGCGCCGGCGGCGGTGCCCCCCGCCCGGTCCCGGACGCCCTCGACACGTCCGGTATCGCCCCACCCTCGGGCATGTGGCCCCTCCCTCCGCGACGTCTGCGCCACCTATGCTCTCAGCTCGTACGGACTGCTGGGACGGCACGAGGGTGGGCGAATGACGACGGAAACGGTGCGGTGGGGGATTCTGGCGACCGGCGGGATAGCCGCCGCGTTCACCGCGGACCTGATCGATCTGCCGGACGCGGAGGTGGTCGCGGTCGCGTCCCGCACCGAGGACTCGGCGCGGGCGTTCGCCGAGCGCTTCGGGATACCCCGGGCGTACGGCGACTGGGAGACCCTGGCCAAGGACGCGGACATCGATGTCGTCTACGTGGCCACCCCGCACTCCGCGCACCGCGCCGCCGCCGGCCTGTGCCTGGAGGCCGGCCGCGACGTGCTGTGCGAGAAGCCGTTCACGCTGAACCTGCGCGAGGCCGCCGAACTCGTCGCCCTGGCCCGCGACAACGGGCGCTTCCTGATGGAAGCCATGTGGATGTACTGCAACCCCGCGATCCGACGCCTGAAGGCGCTCGTCGACGACGGCGCGATCGGCGAGGTGCGGACCGTGCAGGCCGACTTCGGCCTGGAGGGCCCCTTCCCGCCCGCGCACCGGCTGCGCGACCCCGCCCAGGGCGGCGGCGCCCTCCTCGACCTGGGCGTCTACCCGGTCTCCTTCGCCCACCTGCTGCTGGGCGAGCCCACGGGCGTCTCCGCGCAGGCCGTGCTCTCCCCCGAGGGCGTCGACCTCCAGACGGCGGCCGCCCTGTCCTGGGACTCCGGCGCGCTCGCCGCCCTGCACTGCTCCCTGTCCGGCGGCACCGGCACCACCGCCTCGGTCACCGGCTCGCGGGGCCGCATCGACATCCCCGCGGGCTTCTTCCACCCCGACCGCTTCGTCCTGCACCGGACCGGCCGCGACCCCGAGGAGTTCACCGCCGACCCGGCCGACGGGCCCCGGACGACGATGCAGCACGAGGCCCGCGAGGTGATGCGGGCGCTGCGGGCGGGGGAGACCGAGTCCCCGCTCGTCCCGCTCGACGGCACCCTCGCCGTGATGCGGACGCTGGACGCCGTCCGCGAGCGGATCGGCGTGCGCTACCCGGGGGAGTAGCCCCCACGGCCGCAGAGAGCGGGCGAGACGGCCCGTCTCACGCTCTTGGTACGGTCGTCCCATGGTCACCCAGCCCGGAAAGCCGACCCCCGACACCACCCGCCGCAGCGAGCGGTCCCGGCGCGCGATCTACGACGCCGCGCTCGCCCTGGTGGCGGAGGTCGGCTATCCGAGGACCACCGTCGAGGGCATCGCCGCCCGCGCCGGCGTCGGCAAGCAGACCATCTACCGCTGGTGGGACTCGAAGGCCGACGTCCTGCTGGAGGCGTTCCTCGACCTCAGCTCCCAGGCCTCCCGGGACGCCGGCGGGGAACCGTACGCCATCCCCGACACCGGCGACCTCGCCGCCGACATCAAGGCCGTGCTGCGGGCCACCGTCGACCAGCTGACGGACCCCCGCTTCGAGGCGCCCTCCCGGGCCCTCGCCGCCGAGGGCGTGGTCGACGAGGAGGTCGGCCGCCGCTTCACGGCCCAGCTCATGGAGCCGAACCTCCGGCTCTACGTCGACCGGCTGCGCGCCGCCCAGCGGGCCGGCCAGGTCCGCCCCGAGATCGACCCGCGCATCGCCCTGGAGTTCTTCATCTCGCCGCTGACCCAGCGCTGGCTCCAGTACACGGGCCCGATCTCCTACGAGTACACCGACACCCTCGTCGACTACGCGCTGTACGGCCTCGCGCCCCGCTGACCCCGTCCGTGCCCACGGACCGTATCGGCACCGATCGTCCCACCTGCCCCTTTTGGGGCTCCGGACCCCCGATGCGCCGGATGGTGGGACCATAGGGCATGCTGTCCGCACCACAGCGAGGCGAAGGGGATAGATGAGCGCGGAGTTCGGCGGCCGGACCGGCCGGCAGAGCAGGATCTCCCGGTGGCTGCGGGGCCGCCGCCCCCAGGAGGCCTCCGACGACGGCGGCCGTGAGGACCTGCTGCTCGCCGCCGCCGCGGCGGGCCTGCCGCTCGCGCCCGCCGCCCACCCCGTCTCGGGCTACCGCTGCTCCTGCGACCGCGTGGGCTGTCCGACGCCCGGCCGGCACCCCGTCTCCTTCGCCTGGCACACGCAGTCCACCACCGACCGCGCCCAGGTCGAGCGCTGGGCCCGGCACCAGCCCGAGGCCAACTTCGTCACCGCCACCGGCACCACCCACGACGTCCTCGACGTCCCCCTGGAGGCCGGCCGCGAGGCACTGGAGCGCCTGCTCGGCGCCGGCGTGGAGGTCGGCCCGGTCGCCGAGAGCGACGACGGCCGCATGCTGTTCTTCACCCTCACCCGCGGCACCCCCGAGGACGAGGACGAGTGGTGGCCCTGCGAGCTGGACTGCCACCCCGAGACGATGGACGAGCACCCCGGCCTGCGCTGGCACTGCCGGGGCTCCTACGTCCTGGTCCCCCCGTCCCGCCTCCCCGGCGACGACGGCCAGTCCGTGCACTGGCTCCGCGGTCCCGAACACCCCCTGCCGGAGCCGCTGACCCTCCTGGAACCGCTGACCGACGCCTGCGCCAGGTTCGTCGGCGAGGACCGGGCGACGGAGACCTGGCCCACCCGGCACTGAGCGGGGCCCGCGCCCCTACTCGCCCTTCGCGCCCGTGAGCCCCTCCACCCGGCTCACCAGCGTCACCTTCCCGCCGCCGGAGGCGCCCGGCACCACGGCCATCTCGTTGGCCACGAACTCCATCGTCAGCGCCTGCTCGATCTTCCCGGTGGTCAGCGCCCGGACGTCCTCGTTGGGCGCGGGCACCGCCGCCCCCGCCGCCGCCGTCTGCTTCACGAAGTGGTGCGTGGCGAAGAACACCACCGCCCCGCCGTCCGCCGTGCGCAGCGCCAGCGGCGCGAAGTCGCCGTTCGTCAGCGGCTCGTCGATGTACTGCGTGGCCAGACCCGGCCTGCTGGAGTTCTTCGCCCGCGTGGAGCGCAGCTCACTGGTGTACGGGCCGTCGGCGAACGTGTCCCCGCCGTCCTTCAGGTACGTCGCGTAGTCACCGCTCAGCCCGGCGGGCGGGCGCGCCGGCCCGGTGCCGTCCACCGGCACGGCCTCGGCCCAGCCGTCCTCGTCCGCGGGGAACTCCGGCAGCGCCTCCGGCGCCACCAGCGTGAGGTACGCCGCCTGCCACGGCTCGGACCGGCCGCCGCGGGTGAACACCAGCACCCAGCGCGCGTCGCCGCCCTTGTTGGCGCGGGCGTCGGCGACGAACCAGCGGGGCCAGCCGGGCTTCTTGGGGATGGTGTAGCGGACGTCGGTCAGCGCCAGCGGCTTGTGCCGCGGGTTGCCGTCCGGGTGGTTGACGCGCCCCGCCTTCAGCCGGGCCGCGTCGATCGCGCCGAGCGCCCCGGTGGTGTACGCGGCGTCGAGGGAGGGGTCGTAGGCCGCGTCGGCCTTGTTGTAGGCGGTCGTGAACTGCTCGACCGCCCTGGCCGCCTCGGCCTTCGTGGCCGCGGGGAGCACCTCGCGCTCCCCGTGCACCACGACACATCCGCTCGCCGTCAGCGTGACGGCGGTGAGCGAGACGGCGATCAGTGCGTTGCGGTCACGCCCGCGGCGCCGTGGACGGCCGGTCGTCAGGCTGCGTTCCCTGCTCATCAGGTGCGTTCACCCTCCCCTTCCCGGAGGCGAACCCTACCGGGGCGAGGAAGAGCGCGAGTGCCGGGACGAGGTACAGCAGCCACACCGTGACCTGGAGGACCGTCGGGTCGGGCTGGAAGTTGAACACGCCCTTCAGCAGCGTGCCGTACCAGCTGTCCGGCGGGATCGTGCCGCTGATGTCGAACGCCTTGTCCGTCAGGCCCGGAACCCAGTCGGCCTCCTGGAGGTCGTGCACGCCGTACGCCAGCACGCCCGCCGCGACGACGACCAGCATGCCGCCCGTCCAGGTGAAGAACTTCGCCAGGTTGATGCGCAGGGCGCCGCGGTAGAACAGCCAGCCCAGCAGGACCGCCGTGGCCAGGCCGAGCGCCACGCCGATCAGCGGACGCGGGGTGCCGTCACCGGCGGCGTGCACGGACGCCCACACGAACAGGGCCGTCTCCAGCCCCTCGCGGCCCACCGCGAGGAACGCGGTCGCCACCAGCGCGCCGGTGCCCATCGCGAGGGCCGCGTCCAGCTTGCCGTGCAGCTCCGACTTCAGGTGCCGCGCGGTGCGCCGCATCCAGAACACCATCCACGTCACCAGGACGACGGCGAGGATCGACAGCGAGCCGCCCAGCGCCTCCTGCGCCTCGAACGTCAGCTCCTGGGAGCCGAACTCGAGGGCGGAGCCGAAGCCCAGCGCGAGCAGCACCGCGACGGCGATGCCCGTCCAGACCGGCTTCAGGGCGTCGCGGCGCCCGGTCTTGACCAGGTAGGCGATGAGGATGCAGACGACGAGACTGGCCTCCAGGCCCTCGCGCAGTCCGATCAGGTAGTTCGAGAACACGGGCTAGGCCTCCTTGGCGAACAGGGTGCGGCCCCACCAGTCGTCCGCGTCCCGGAGGCCGGGCGGGATCGCGAAGACGGCCGAACCCACGTGCTGGATGTACTCGTTGAGCGCGTCCGTGGCGAGGTTGCGCTGGACGGGGATGAACCCCTCGCGCACGTCGCGCTGGTAGGCGAGGAAGAACAGGCCGGCGTCCAGCCGGCCCAGGCCGTCGGTGCCGTCGGTGAAGGAGTAGCCGCGGCGCAGCAGCGTCGCCCCGTGGTTGGAGTCGGGGTGGGCGAGCCGCACGTGCGCGTCGGGCTTCATGGCCTTCAGGAACGGCTCGTCGCGCTCTTTGGCTTTGCCGACCGGGGCGCCCTCGCCCTTGTCGCGGCCGAAGACGTCCTCCTGCTCTTGCAGCGAGGTGCGGTCCCAGGTCTCGATGTGCATGCGGATGCGGCGGGCGACGAGGTAGGAGCCGCCCGTCATCCAGGCGGGGCCGTCCTTCTCGCCGACCCAGACGAACTTCTCCAGGCGGTCCTTCTCGGTGCCCGCGATGTTGCGCGTGCCGTCCTTGAAGCCCATCAGGTTGCGCGGGGTCTGCGCGTCGGGCGTGGTGGAGGAGGTCTTGCCGAAGCCGAGCTGCGACCAGCGGATGACGGCCCTGCCCATGCCGATGCGGGCCAGGTTGCGGATCGCGTGCACCGCGACCTGCGGGTCGTCCGCGCAGGCCTGCACGCACAGGTCGCCGCCGCTGCGGTTGGCGTCCAGGTTGTCCCCCGCGAACTTCGGCAGGTCCACCAGAGCCTCGGGCCGCTGCCCCTCGAGCCCGAACTTCGCGAACAGGGACGGTCCGAAGCCGATCGTCAGCGTCAGCCGGGACGGCTTGAGCCCCAGCGCCTCGCCGGTGTCGTCCGGCGGCGCCTCGGCGAGCCCGCCGTAGGCGCCCTCACCGACCGGCTCGCCCCCGGCCATCTGCCGGGCGGCCCGCGTCCAGTCCTTCAGGAGCTGGACGAAAGCGGCCCGGTCGGTGGTCCTCACGTCGAACGCGGCGAAGTGCAGCCGGTCCTGCACGGGCGTGGCGATGCCCGCCTGGTGGGTGCCGTGGAAGGCGATCGCGGCACCCGTCGCGGCACCGGCCGGGTCCACGTCGTTCCCGGCGCGGGTCATCGCGGCCGCGCCGCCGGCCGCGGCGGCGCCGAGCGCGAGACCCGCTCCGCCCCAGCCGATCAGGGTCCGGCGGGTGGGCGCGGCCGGGGTGCTGTCCGTGTCCGTCATGTCGGTGGGCCCTTCGGCTACTTGGCCACTGCGGCGGCGAGCTGGGAGAGCGGCTCCGCGAGCGCGTTCACCGCGTCCGACAGCTCCTTGCGGCCGGCGGCGCCGACCTTGTCGTACGAGGTGAACGCGTAGGAGGACGCGTTCGGGCGGTACTTGTCGAGCAGCGCGTTCAGCGCCGCGAACTGCTTGTCCAGCTCGGTGACCAGCGCCGCGTCGTTCTCCTTCGCGACCGGCTCGAGCAGCTCGAACGCCTTCTCGGCGCCCTCGACGTTGGCCTTGAAGTCGACCAGGTCGGTGTGCGAGTAGCGCTCCTCCTCGCCGGTGACCTTGCCGGTGGCGACCTCGTCGAGGAGCTCCTTGGCACCGTTGGCCATGGAGGTCGGGGTGATCTCGGCCTTGCCGACCCGGTTCTGCCAGTCGGTCAGGTCGGTGACGAGCCGGCCGGCGAGGGTCTTCTCCGCGGCGGTGATCTTCCCGTCCTGCCAGAGGGCCTTCTCCAGGCGGTGCCAGCCGGTGAACTCCTGCCCGTCCTCCAGGCCGTCCTCGCGGACGTCGACCTTCGGGTCGATGTCGCCGAAGGACTCCGCGACCGGCTCCGTGCGCTCCCAGCCGACGCGGGAGAGCGCGTACGCCTCCTTCGCACCCTCCAGGTCGCCGGCCTCGACCGCCTTCACGAAGGCCTGGACCTTGGGCAGCGTCTCGTCGGCCTGCTGCTGCGTGTAGGCCCGGTAGGCGGCGACGGCCTTGTCCAGGCGGGGGTCGCGCGCGGCGGTCTTGCCGCCGCCGGTGACCTTGAGGTCCTGGCGGATGCCGTCGCCCTTCATGCCCGGCTTGCAGGCGATCAGGTAGTCGCCGGCCTTCACCTCCGCGGTGACCCGCTGCTTGGTGCCGGGGCCGATGTTCTCGCGCTCGGTCACCACCCGGTCGTCCGGGAACAGCAGGTAGACCTCGGTGACCTTGGAGCCCTTGTTCTCGATGGCGAGCTCGACGTGTCCGGCGGTCATCTCCTTGACGGAGGTCTCGCACTTGTCGTCGGTCGCGGTCACGCCGATCATCCGGTCGCCGGCGGCGGCGTCGCTCTTCTGGGTGCAGCCCGTGACGGCGGTCAGGGCCGCGGCGACGGCGGCGGCTGTGGCGACGGAGAGTCTGGCGGCGCGCATGAGGGCTCCCAGCGTGGCTGAAAATCGCGTGACGGGATCACCGGTGTTGGTGAGGCTTGCCTAACTTATCGAAGGCTTACCTGCGTCATACCCGTCCGGACCGTGATTCACCTCTCATGGACGCTGTATGGGCACGGTCCGATCACGGTGGCTCAAAGTGCACCCCAAGGGACGGTCAAATCCGTCCACAGGAAACCCGAAGCGCGCTCACAGGTCACGATCGCGCGGCCGGGTCGCCCGCCCCCGCTGCTCCCGCCCGACGCCCCCGGTGCTCCCGCCCGCCCCCCGGCGTTCCCGCCCGTCGTCCGGCCGGGGCCGACGCCGTGACCAGGACGGTGCTTCAATTCCCCGGTGACTGATTACGACGTGCTCCGCGTGTTCTGCGCACCGAACGGCGGATACGGCAACGAACTGGGCGTCATCCGTGAGGGATCGGTGCTGCCCGACCGGGAGGACCGGCAGGCCCTCGCGGCGAAGCTCGGCTTCAGCGAGACCGTGTTCGTGGACGACCCCGAGCGCGGCGTCATCGACATCTACACGCCGACCCTGCGGCTGCCGTTCGCCGGATACCCCTGCGTGGGCGCGGCCTGGCTGCTCGACGTGCCCGAACTCGTCACCCCCGCCGGAACGGTGGGCGTCCGCCTGGACGGGGAGTTCAGCTGGATCGAGGCACGGACCGAATGGGTGCCGCCGCGCACGCTCCGGCAGTACCCCGCCGCCGCGGAGGTCGACGACCTGCCGGTGCCGCCGCCGGGCGAGTGGATCTACGCCTGGGCCTGGGAGGACGAGCCCGCCGGACGCGTCCGGGCCCGCGCCTTCCCCGGCCGCGGCGACGGCATCGACGAGGACGAGGCGACCGGCGCGGCGGCCCTGCTCCTCACCGACCTCCTCGGCCGGGCCCTGAACATCACCCAGGGGGCGGGATCGCAGATCCTGACCGCCCCGCAGCCCCACGGCTGGGTGGAGATCGGCGGCCGCGTCCTCCTGGAGCGCTGAGCCCGCGGCACCCGCGGCGCGCCGCGGGCCGGCACGGCCCGCGGGCCCGCGGCGGTGACTGTGCTCGGCCGCGGTCCCTCACGGTGACTGCCCGTTCAAGGCGGGAGGGGTGTCGTGCGCACCTGTTCCGCCCCGGCCGCGGCCGTCCCGGGCGGTGCCCGGCACCCGCGGCGCGCCGCCGGCCGCG
Source organism: Streptomyces sp. NPDC031554 (assembly GCF_055580685.1). Taxonomy (NCBI): domain Bacteria; kingdom Bacillati; phylum Actinomycetota; class Actinomycetes; order Kitasatosporales; family Streptomycetaceae; genus Streptomyces; species Streptomyces sp. NPDC031554. The sequence goes on from NZ_JBVIKX010000014.1 coordinate 189,694, forward strand.
ACGGCCGGCACGGCCCGTGGGCCCGCCGCCCCCTCGGTCGCGAGGGCGGCGGGCCCGCGGGCCGCGCGCGGGGCCGGGGCTCACGCCGACAGCGGGAACTCCTCGCCCAGCGCCCTGAACACGGCAGTGTTCAGGGCGAACGCCTTCTTGCACTCCGCCACGATCCGCTGCTTCTCCAGGTCGTCCGCGCGCACCGCGTCCAGCAGCTCCCGGTACTCCCGCTTGAAGGCGGCCGGGTTGCCGACCTCCTCGAAGACGTAGAAGCGGACGCCGTCGCCCTTCCTCTCGAAGCCCCACGCCTTCTCGGCCCGGTCGCGGATGATCTGCCCGCCGGAGAGGTCGCCGAGGTAGCGCGTGTAGTGGTGGGCGACGTACCCGCCCGGCCAGGACCGCGCGCACTCGCGCACCCGCTCCGCGTACGCCAGCGTGGCCGGCAGCGCGGACAGCCCCGCCCGCCATCCGGCGCCCCGCAGGTGCGCCAGGTCCCGCTCCAGCGCGTCCCGCCGGAACAGCTCCGGCCGTATGAAGGGCCCCGCCACCGGATCCGACGCCAGTCGCCCGGCCTCGTCCTCCAGCGCCCCGTACACGAACCACAGCTGTTCGGTGTAGCGCGCGTACGCGTCGACGCCGAGCCCGCCGCCGAGGAGGTCGCTCATGAAGGTGGAGGTCTCCGCCTCCACGTGCTGCTCGTGGGACGCGGTCCGGATGAGTGTCGAGAAGGAGTCCATGCGGCGAGTCTCATGGTGAGGCATGCCTGAGTCAATGTTTTGCCGACCTCCTGTCGGCAAGTTTTCCGACAGTTCGTCGGCATCACGCCTCCCGGACCGCGAAGAGCCCGCCCTCGGGGGAGGACGGGCTCGGTGCGGGGCGGGCGGCGGACTCAGGGCAGCGTGAGGATCTCCGCCCCGGTCTCCGTCACCACCAGCGTGTGCTCGAACTGGGCCGTCCGCCTGCGGTCCTTCGTCACGACCGTCCAGCCGTCGTCCCACATGTCGTACTCGTGCGTCCCGAGCGTGAGCATCGGCTCGATCGTGAACGTCATGCCGGGCTGGATCACGGTCGTCGCGTGCGGGCTGTCGTAGTGGGGGACGATCAGTCCGGAGTGGAACGACGAGTTGATGCCGTGCCCCGTGAAGTCCCGCACGACGCCGTACCCGAACCGCTTGGCGTACGACTCGATGACCCGGCCGATGATGTTGATCTGCCGGCCCGGCCGGACCGCCCTGATCGCCCGGTCCAGCGACTCCCGGGTCCGCTCCACCAGCAGCCGGCTCTCCTCGTCGACGTCACCCACCAGGTACGTCGCGTTGTTGTCGCCGTGCACCCCGCCGATGTACGCCGTCACGTCCAGGTTGACGATGTCGCCGTCCCGCAGCACCGTCGAGTCCGGGATGCCGTGGCAGATCACCTCGTTGACGGACGTGCACAGGGACTTGGGGAAACCGCGGTAGCCCAGCGTCGAGGGGTAGGCGCCGTGGTCGCACATGTACTCGTGCGCCACCTTGTCCAGTTCGTCGGTGGTGACGCCCGGCGCGATCCGCTTCGCGGCCTCCGCCATCGCCCGCGCGGCGATCCGGCCGGCGCGGCGCATCGCCTCCACCGTCTCGGGGGTCTGCACCTCGGGCCCGGTGTACGGGGTCGGCGCGGGCTTGCCGACGTACTCGGGGCGGCGGATGTTTCCGGGCACGGAACGGGTGGGGGACAGCTCCCCGGGCGCGAGCAGCGACTGGCCAGACATGCGGCGAGTCTAACCAGCGGCCGTGGGGGAACATGACGATGGCGAGAGGAGCTGGTCATGGCCCTGTTCAAGAAGCGCACGGTCGGCAAGCCGGGCGAGTGGTACTACTGCCTGGAACACCAGAAGGTCGAGGAAGGGCCCGAGTGCCCGGCCAAGGACCGGTTCGGTCCCTACGCCTCCCGCACGGAGGCCGAGCACGCCATGCAGACGGCCCGGGACCGCAACCTGGAGTGGGAGAACGACCCCAAGTGGCACGACGCCCCGGCGGGCGCCGCGGACGACGACTGACCCGCCCCGCCCGCGCCCACCGGGCACGACGGCACCCCGCCCCCGGCCCCCGGCCTCACCAGGGAGCCGGGGGCGGCGCCGTGAGGGACTCCGCCAGCCGGGACAGCCGGTCCCGCAGCCGGCGGGGGCCCCTCGGGGAGGACACCGTCCGCTCGCCCGCCGCCGCGCTCACCAGGTGCTGCACCGTGTCCAGGTCCAGCTCCGAGCCCTCCGGCACGGCCAGCGTCTCGTGGGCCAGGCCCGTCAGCTCGCCCCCGTCCGGCCCCAGGGCCAGCACGGTCACCCCGGCCCGCCGGGCGTCCGACACCCGCTCCAGCAGGGGCGCGTCCCCCTCCGGCGCCGCCACCAGCAGGGTCTCGCCCCGCCGGGCCGCCTCGATGCGGCCGAGGCCCACCGCGAGGTGCGCCGGGTCCGAGGGGCGGGCGCCGTGCCGCACCAGCGTGGGGGCCAGCTCCGGCGTACCGGACCAGGCGGCCTCGTCGACCAGATGGGCGGCCAGGTGCCACGGCTCGTACGCGGCGGTGCCCACCAGCAGCAGCCCGCCCCCGTGCGACACCACCGACCCCCGCAGCACCCCGGCGAACCTGCGGGTGGCCCCGAGCCACTCGGTCCCGGCGAGCACGTCGCGCAGCAGCGCGACCCGTACGGCGTCCATGCGACCGCATCCTGCCCCAACCGCATCCCCGCGGCAGGGCGTTCGCCGCCGATTCCCCCGACCCGGGGACGCGCCCGGCGGCCGTGACGGCCGCCACTCCGCCCGGTGGGGCGGCCCTCGCGCACGTAAAGTCGGTCCATGACCTCCAGTGACAGCGCACACGACGCCCCCGCGAAAGCACCCGCCAAGGACCCGTGGGACCTCCCCGACGTCTCGGGGCTGGTCGTCGGCGTCCTCGGCGGCACCGGGCCCCAGGGCAAGGGCCTCGCGTACCGGCTCGCCAAGGCCGGCCAGAAGGTGATCATCGGCTCGCGCGCCGCCGACCGCGCGCGGGCCGCCGCGGAGGAGCTCGGGCACGGCGTCGAGGGCGCCGACAACGCCGAGACCGCCCGCCGCAGCGACGTCGTCATCGTCGCCGTGCCGTGGGAGGGCCACGGCACGACCCTGGAGTCGCTGCGCGAGGAACTGACGGGCAAGCTCGTCGTCGACTGCGTCAACCCGCTCGGCTTCGACAAGAAGGGCGCCTACGCGCTGAAGCCGGAGGAGGGCAGCGCCGCCGAGCAGGCCGCCGCCCTGCTGCCCGGCTCGCGCGTCACGGCCGCCTTCCACCACCTGTCGGCGGTCCTCCTCCAGGACCCGGACATCGGCGAGATCGACACCGACGTGATGGTGCTGGGCGAGGAGCGCGCCGACGTGGAGATCGTGCAGGCCCTGGCCGGCCGCATCTCCGGCATGCGGGGCGTCTTCGCCGGGCGGCTGCGCAACGCCCACCAGGTCGAGTCCCTGGTCGCCAACCTGATCTCCGTCAACCGCCGCTACAAGGCGCACGCCGGGCTCCGCGTCACCGACGTCTGAGCGGATGGGGGACACTGGACGGCACCGGCCGTACGACCAGACCCGGCGACCGGACGTACCCGCAGTGCAGCAGTGTCCCCCCGACAGGAGCCAGTCCCATGCCCCGTCTCGCCGTCTACACCCTGATCGTCTGCGTCCTCGCGGTCGCGGCGGCGGTCGTCTCCTTCGTCCAGGGCAGCTTCCTGGGCGTCGTGTGGGTGCTGCTGGCCGGGCTGTCGTCCAACATGACCTGGTACTACGTCAAGCGCGAGAAGATCCGCCGGTCCCTCACGGGCTGACGGAGCAGATCTCCGGGGTGCCCTGCCAGAAGCGGTACAGCGCCTGGCCGCAGTAGGTCTCGAAGTCGCCGATGCCCAGACCGCGCAGCACCGCGTCGACCGCGTCGAAGAACACGCCGTTGACCGCCGGCACCCACAGCAGCGCGAACACGAACAGCAGCCCGAACGGCGCGAACGGCTCCACCTGCCGCTTCACGCCGTACGACAGCCAGGGCTCGACGACGCCGTAGCCGTCCAGGCCCGGCACCGGCAGGAAGTTCAGGATCGCCGCCGTGACCTGGAGGAGGGCGAGGAACGCGAGCGCGAAGCGGAAGTCGGCCGGCACGCCGTCCAGCGCGTCCAGCCAGAACGGGGCGGTGCACACGACGGCGAACAGCACGTTCGTCAGCGGGCCCGCCGCCGAGATCAGGCTGTGCCGCCAGCGCCCCCGGATCCGGCCGCGCTCGATGAAGACGGCGCCGCCCGGCAGACCGATCCCGCCCATGATCACGAACAGCACCGGCAGCACGATGCTCAGCAACGCGTGCGTGTACTTGAGGGGATTGAGCGTCAGGTACCCCTTGGCGCCGACCGAGATGTCGCCGCTGTGCAGGGCGGTGCGCGCGTGCGCGTACTCGTGCAGGCACAGCGAGACGATCCAGGCTCCGGTCACGAAGAGGAACACGGCCACGCCGGGCTGCGCGGCGAAACCGGTCCAGGTGGCCCAGCCCGTGACGGCCGTGACGGCCAGTATCCCGAGGAAGACGGGGCTGATCCGCCGGTCGCTGCGGCGGGAGAGGGCGGTGGTCATCGGCGGACGCTCCTGGGGTGCGATGTCGGAACCGGGTGTCCGGCTGCCCGACCGTACCGGGCGCAAGGGGGGAACGTCTCGCGACCGGTCGCCGGTTCCGGACGGGGCGGGGCGATCGCCGCGGGCCCGCCGTCGGCCCGGGCGCCGTGACCCGGGCCGCCCCCGCCGGGGAGAATGACCCCGTGCGCTACCGCATCCTCGGCACCACCCAGGCGTTCCGGACCGACGGCACCCCCGTCGCCGTCGGCGGGGCGCGGCTGCGCGCCCTGCTGACCGTGCTGGCGCTGCGCGCCGGCCGCAGCGTGCCCGCGGGGCTGCTGGTGGAGGAGGTCTGGACCGGCGAGCCGCCCGCCGACGCGCCCGCCGCGCTGCAGGCGCTGGTCGGCCGGCTGCGCCGGACCCTCGGCGCCGACGCCGTCGCCTCGGCGGACGGCGGCTACCGCCTCACCGCCCCGCCCGACGCCGTCGACCTGCACCGCTTCGAGCGGCTGACCGCCGACGGCCTGCGCGCCCTCGCCGACGGCGACCCCGCCGGGGCGGCCGCGCTGCTCGACGACGCCCTCGCCCTCTGGCAGGGTCCGGCCCTCGCCGACCTGCCCGACCGCGCCGCCGAGGCGGCCCGCCGGGAGGCCCGCCGCCTGGACGCGATACGCGCCCGTCACACCGCGGCCCTCGCCCTCGGCCACGCCGGGCAGTCCCTGCCCGAACTGACCGCCCTGTGCGAGGCCCACCCCCTGGACGAGCCCCTCCAGGCCCTGCGCCTGCGCGCCCTGCGCGACGCGGGCCGCACCGCCGAGGCCCTGGCCGCCTACGAGTCCGTGCGCCGCCTGCTCGCCACCCGCCTCGGCTCCGACCCCGGCCCCGGACTGCGCGCCCTGCACACGGAACTCCTCACCCCGGCGGACCCCCCGCCCCCGGCGCCCCGGCCGGCACCGGCCTCCGGCGCTCCGGGCCCGGCCTCCGGGTCTCCGGGCCCGGTCTCCGGTGATTCCGGTCGGGCCTTCGCGCGTCGCGGTCAGGGTTCCGGCGAGGCCGGCCGGGCTTCCGGGTACTCCGGCCAGGTGCCCGCTCACCCCGGCCCGGTCTCCACGTATCCCGGCCCGGCCTCCTTCGATCCCGGTCGGGCCGCCGGGCGTCCCGGCCCGGCTTCCGGTGGTCCCGGCCCGGCCTCCGGACACCCCGGCCCGGCCTCCGGACACCCCGGCCAGAGCTCCGTCCACCCCGACTCGGGCCCCGTCCACCCCGACTCGGGCCCCGCCGATCCCGGTCCGGTCTCCGCGTATCCCGGTCCGGCCTCCGCCGTTTCCGACCGGGCCTCCACCGACCCCGGTCAGGCCTCCGCCCGCCCCGCCCCGCCCCCCGGCAACCTCCGCGCCCGGCTCACCTCCTTCGTCGGGCGGGAGGGCGACATCGCGGCCCTCCACGGGGACCTGGGCGCCGCCCGGCTGGTCACGCTGCTCGGCCCCGGCGGGGCCGGCAAGACGCGGCTGTCGCAGGAGGCCGCCGAGACCGCGGGGGAGGCCGCCCGGGACGGGGTGTGGCTCGCCGAACTGGCGCCGGTCGCCGACCCCGACGCCGTGCCGCAGGCCGTCCTCACCGCCGTCGGAGCCCGCGAGACCGTGCTCTACGGCGCCGGCGCGGAGGAGCTGCGGGTGGCGGCCGCCGAACGCCACGACGACCCCCTGGAACGCCTCGTCGAGCACTGCGCCCGCCGCCGCATGCTGATCGTCCTCGACAACTGCGAGCACGTCGTCGAGAGCGCCGCCCGCCTGGTCGAGCACCTGCTCGAGCGCTGCCCGGAGCTGACGGTCCTGGCCACCAGCCGCGAACCCCTCGGCGTGCCCGGCGAGTTGCTGCGGCCCGTGGAGCCGCTGCCCGAACCGGCCGCGCTGCGGCTGCTCGCCGAGCGCGGAGCGGCCGCCCGTCCCGGCTTCCGCGTCGACGACGACCCCGAGGCCTGCGCCGAGATCTGCCGCCGCCTGGACGGCCTGCCGCTCGCCATCGAACTGGCCGCCGCCCGGCTGCGCATGCTGTCGCCGCGCCAGATCGCGGACCGGCTCGACGACCGCTTCCGGCTGCTGACCTCCGGCAGCCGTACCGTCCTGCCCCGTCAGCAGACCCTGCGGGCCGTCGTCGACTGGTCCTGGGACCTGCTCGACGAGGAGGAGCGCGAGGTCCTCGGCCGGCTGTCGGTCTTCGCCCGCGGCTGCGACCTCGCCGCCGCCGAGGCCGTCTGCGGCCCGTCCGCCCTCGGCGCGCTCGGCTCCCTGGTCGACAAGTCCCTCGTCGTGGCCGCCCCCGCCCCCGACGGCGCCATGCGCTACCGGCTCCTGGAGACCGTCGCCGAGTACGCCGCCGCCCGCCTCGACGAGTCCGGCGCCCGTCCCCACGCCGAGCGCGCCCACCTGACGTACTACCGCGAACTCGCCCGCACCACCGAGCCGTCGCTGCGCGGCCGGGGGCAGCGCGCCGCCATCGACCGGTTCCAGCTCGAGTACGAGAACCTGCGCACCGCGCTGCGCCGGGCCGTCGCCGCGCGCGACGAGCAGGAGGCGCTCTGCCTCGTCCTGTCCCTCGTCACCTACTGGCAGATGCGCGACCTGCGCATCGAGGCCCGCACCTGGTGCCGCGAGGTGATGCCCCTGGGACCCGACCCCTTCGCCGCTCCCGTGCGCCCGGCGGCCCCCGTCTGGACGCCCTGCACCGCCGCCCCGCCGCCGATGACCGGCGAGGTCCTCGCGGAGGCCCGGCGCGGTGTCCACCTCGCCCATCTCGCCTGCATGGACACCGAGCTGGACGCCTGGCAGAACCCGGCGGCCCAGGCCAAACTCCGGGCGATCGTCGACGCCTACGAACCCGGCCTCCCGCAGACCTGCCGCACCCCCGGCCTGCTCTGGTTCTACGCCGTCATGCTCACCGGCGACATGGAACGCATCCGCGTCATCGTCGACGCCAACGTCCGCACCGCCCGCGAGACGCCCGGCTACGAGTGGGAGCTGGCCGTCTGCCTCCAGATGCGCGCCAACGTGCTGGCCAACCGCTCCCACTGGGCGGGCGACGCGACCCGGGACGCCGACGAGTCGCTGGAGATCTTCCGGCGCCTCGGCGACGCCTGGGGCACCGCCGAGGCGCTCTCCGCGCGCGCCGAGGCCCACGAGCGGATGGGCGCCCACCTCCTGGCCGCCGCCGACTACGAGGCGGCCATGGTCCACGCCGAGGAACTCGACGCCCGCAGCCAGTCGGCGGTCCTGGCGGCCCGGCTGGGCAGCGCGCTGCTGGAGGCCGGCGAGGAGGAGCGCGGGGAACGCATCCTGCGGGACGTCCTCGACCGCGTCGACGGCACCGTCAACGAGGCCATGCCCGCCGCCCGGCTCTTCCTCTCCGGCCACCTCGCCCTGACCGGCCGCACCCCCGAGGCCCGCGAGCAGATGCGCCTGCTGCGCAAGGAGTTCGGCCTCGCGCACTTCGTCGTCTTCGACGCCCTGATCCTCGGCGCCGAGGCCTGGCTGGACACGGTGGACGAGCGGTACGAGGAGGCCCTGGTCACCGTCCGCGACGCCCTGGCCCGGGCGGACGACCCGCTGTCCGCGGCCATCGCCCCCCACCTGCGCTCCTCCTTCCTGACCATCGCCGCGATCGCCCTCACCGGCACCGGCACCGGCACCGGCACCGACCGCACCGCCGACGCCGACGCCGACGCCGACGCCGATGCAGATGCCGTCGCCCGCGCCGGGGCCGCCGCCCGCTGCCTCGGCGCCGCCGACGCCCTGCTGCCGCCCGGGCACGTCGCGCAGCGCCTGGAGGCCGTGTGCCGGGAGCGGGCCGAGGCCCGGGTCCGTGCCGCGCTCGGCGAGGAGGCGTACACCGCCGCCTACGCCGAGGGCGGCGGCCTCTCCTACGAGGAGGCCGCCGCCCTGGTGTGAGCCACCGGTCAGCTCTTGGTGCGGAACTTGTGGATCGCGACCGGCGCCATCACCGCGGTGAGCCCCGCCGACCAGGCCAGCGTCACCCACAGACCGTGCGCGACCGGACCGCCGATCATCAGCCCGCGCGCGGCGTCCGCGAGGCCCGACAGGGGGTTGAACTCGGTGAAGTTGCGCAGCCAGCCCGGCATCGAGGCGGTCGGCGCGAAGATCGACGAGCCGAACTGCAGGGGCATCAGCACCAGGAAGCCCATCGCCTGCACGGACTGCGCGTTCTTCATCACCACGCCGAGCGTGAGGAACACCCACATCAGCGCGAACCCGAAGGCCGCGGACAGTGCCACGGAGGCCAGCAGCCCGGGCCAGCTGGTGATCTCGAAGCCGACCAGCACCGCCACGACCATCAGCACCACCGTCGCGAACAGCATCCGCATCAGCTCGACCGCGATCTTCGCGAACAGCACCGAGCCGCGCCCGATCGGCAGGGACCGGAAGCGGTCCATGACACCGGAGTTGAAGTCCTGGTTGAACCCGGTGCCCACGCCCTGCGCCATGTTCATCCCCATCATGGCCAGCAGGCCGGGGATGACGTACTGGACGTACTCCTCCTGCCCGCCGCCCAGCGACTGGCCGATGGAGCCGCCGAAGACGTAGACGAACAGCAGGGTGAAGACGACCGGGAACAGGACCGCGTCGAACATCGACTCCGGGTCCTGCCGGATCCACAGCAGGTTGCGGCGCACCAGCGCGCCGGTGTGCCGCAGGTGGGCCCGCAGCGGGACGGGGGCGTCGGCGGCCTGGTGAGCGGCCGGGGCGAGGGTGGTGGCGGTGCTCATACGGCGACCTTCTCGAGAGGGCTGTCGGCGGGGACGGTGTCCTGCGGCGCGCCGGCACGGTGACCGGTGAGGGACAGGAACACCTCGTCCAGGCTGGGCAGTTCGGTGGTGATGGAGGAGAGCGTGAGACCGCGCGCGGTGACCGCGCCGACCACGGCGGTGAGCTGTTCGTCGCTCAGCACCGGCACCAGGACCGAGCCGCGCTCGGTGTCCACGACGGTCGAGGCGAGGCCGGTGATGCCCATCTCGTCCAGCGCGCGGGCCAGCGGACGCAGGTGCGCCGGGTCGGCCGGGCGCACCCGCAGGGTCCGCCCGCCCACGCGGGCCTTCAGCTCCTCGATGCGGCCGCCCGCGATGACCTTGCCCCGGTCGACGACGGTCAGCTCGGAGGCGAGCTGCTCGGCCTCCTCCATGTACTGGGTGGTCAGCAGCACGGTCACCCCCTCGTCGACCATCGACTTCACCTCGGTCCACACCTCGTTGCGGGTGCGGGGGTCGAGGCCGGTGGTGGGCTCGTCGAGGAAGAGGACGGCGGGCCGGCCGATCATCGACGCGGCGAGGTCGAGCCGCCGTCGCATGCCGCCGGAGTACGTCCCCGCCGGGCGCCGGGCCGCCTCCGTGAGCGAGAACCGCTCCAGCAGTTCGTCGGCGCGGGACCGGGCCTCCTTGCGGGACAGGTCGAGCAGCCGGCCGATGAGGTACAGGTTCTCCCAGCCGGCGAGCTTCTCGTCCACGGAGGCGTACTGGCCGGTCAGCCCGATGACGCGGCGGAGCCGGCGGGGCTGGCGGACGACGTCGTGGCCGGCGACGGTCGCCCGGCCGGCGTCGGGGGCGAGCAGCGTGGACAGGATCCGCACGAGGGTGGTCTTGCCGGCGCCGTTCGGTCCGAGCACCCCCATGACGGTGCCCTCCCGCACGTCGAGGTCGACCCCGTCCAGTGCCTTGGTCTCCCCGTAGTGCTTGACCAGCCCCCGCACGGTGACGGCGTGGTCCGAACCGCCGGGGTTCATGTCGATGCGTGTCATGCCACCGAAGGTGTCAGCCCCCACCGACAGACCGCCGACACCCGACCGACAGCCGCCTGCACGCCACCGACATCACCGACAGGAAATCCCCTGACGACCACGGTGACCCTCGATCGAGCCACCACGACGGCGAGCAACCACGTCCGCGAGAGCGGCGCCGGTTCAGGCGCAAAAAGGGGGCAGCCCGCCGACGGGGGACGATCGGCGGGCTGCCCGTGGTGCGGCGATGGCTCAGTGGGGCCGGGCGGCTCAGTGGGGCTGGGGACGGCTCAGTGGACGGAGTGCTCCTCCAGCGGGAACGTCCCGCCGACGACGTCCTCCGCGAACGCCTTCGCCGCGTCGCCCATGACCCGGCGCAGGTCGGCGTACTGCTTCACGAACTTCGGCACGCGGCCGCCGGTCAGCCCCATCATGTCCGTCCAGACCAGCACCTGGGCGTCCGTCGCCGCCCCGGCCCCGATCCCGACCGTGGGGATGTGCAGCACGCGCGTGACCTCGGCCGCCAGCTCCGCCGGCACCAGCTCCAGCACGACGGCGAAGGCTCCCGCGTCCTGGACGGCCTTCGCGTCCCGCAGCAGCTGCGCGGCGGCCTCCTCGCCCCGCCCCTGGACGCGGTACCCCATGGCGTTCACGGACTGCGGGGTGAGCCCGATGTGGGCCATGACCGGGATGCCGGACTCCACGAGCAGCTCGATCTGCCGGTGCGACCGCTCGCCGCCCTCCAGCTTCACGGCGCCGACCCCGGCCTCCTTGACCAGCCGGGTCGCGCTGCGCAGCGCCTGCACGGGACCCTCCTGGTACGACCCGAAGGGCAGGTCGCCGACGATGAGGGCGCGCCGGGTGCCCCGGACGACGGCCGCCGACAGCACGCTCATCTCGTCGAGGGTGACGGGCACGGTGCTCTCGTACCCGAGGTGGCAGTTGCCCGCCGAGTCGCCGACGAGCATCACGGGGATCCCGGCCTCGTCGAAGACGGACGCGGTCATCGCGTCGTACGCGGTGAGCATGGGCCACTTCTCGCCCCGCTCCTTGGCGGCGGCGATGTCGCGGACGGTGATGCGGCGTGTGCCCTTGCCCCCGTACAGCGCCTTGCCGCCGTCGGAAGGCTTCGTCTGGGCAGCCGAAAGCTGCGTCATGGAAACGGCTCCTCATGTCATCTCGAGGCGCCCTCACGGCGTCCCCGGACCACCTCCCATGGTGGCACCTCCCCCCGGGGAGGGCCAGAGCGCCCCCGGTGGGTAAATCCTCAGTAAGAGAATCCGATACGAGACGGTCTCGTATCGGAATGGGCCTACCCTCGAGTGCATGACCACTCCCACCGTCCCCGCGACCCCCCGCATACCGGAAGCGGTGCACCGGCGTCGCTGGGCCATCCTCGGCGTGCTGATGCTGAGCCTGCTGATCGTGGTGCTCGACAACTCGATCCTGAACGTCGCGATCAAGACCATCTCCACCCCGGCCCCGGTCGGCCTCGGCGCCACCCAGAGCGAGCTGGAGTGGGCCATCAACTCCTACACGCTCGTCTTCGCGGGCCTGCTGTTCTCCGCGGGGCTGCTGGGTGACCGGCTGGGCCGCAAGAAGGTCCTGCTCGGCGGTCTCGTGGTCTTCGGCATCGGCTCCGCGCTCGCCGCCGAGTCCGGCTCGCCCGCCCAGCTCATCGCCTTCCGCGCCCTGATGGCCCTCGGCGCCGCCTTCGTGATGCCGGCGACCCTCGCCGTCCTGATGAACGTCTTCGAGCGCGACGAGCAGCCCAAGGCGATCGGGATCTGGGCCGGCGGCGTCGGCCTCGCCATCGCCATCGGGCCCATCACCGGCGGCCTCCTCCTCGACCACTTCTGGTGGGGGTCGGTCTTCCTCGTCAACGTGCCGATCGTGATCGTCGCCGTCGCGCTGATGGTGTGGCTGGTGCCGGACTCGCGCGACCCCGCCCCCGGCCGGATCGACCCCGTCGGCGTCGTCCTGTCCGTCGTCGGCCTGGTCCTGCTGGTCTACGGCATCATCAAGGGCGGCGAGCTGGCCGACTTCACCGACCCGACGGTGCTGGCGACGATCGCCGCCGGACTCGTGGTCCTCGCCGCGTTCGTGGTGTTCGAGAAGCGCAGCGACCACCCGTCCATCGACGTCGACCACTTCCGCAACAAGGTGTTCTCGGCCGCGATCGGCGTCATCGCGCTGGTCTTCTTCGCGCTGATGGGCGTGACGTTCTTCTCCGTCTTCTACACGCAGAGCGTGCGCGGCTACTCCCCGCTCGAGACCGGCCTGCTGATGCTGCCGCTGGCCGTCGCCCAGCTGGTCTTCGCGCCGCGGGCCCGGCTGGTCGTGGACCGCTTCGGCAACAAGGCCACCACCACCGGCGGCATGCTCCTCATCACGGCGACCCTGGCCGCGTTCGCCACGCTGGACCGGGACACGCCGATCTGGCTCCTGGAGGTCGTCTTCTTCCTCATGGGCGCCGGAATGGCCCACATCATGACCCCGACCAGCGTCGTGATCATGCAGGCGCTGCCCCGCGAGAAGGCCGGGTCCGCGTCCGCGCTGAGCAACACCTTCCGCCAGGTCGGCGGCGCCCTCGGCATCGCCGTCCTCGGCTCCGTGCTGTCGACGGCGTACCGCACCGGCATCGAGGACGACCTCGCCGCGGTGCCGGCCGGACTGCGCGACACGGCGGGGGAGTCCATCGAGGCGACCCTGGGCGTCGCGGCGAAGCTCGGCCCGCGCGGCGAGGCCCTGGTCGGTCCGGCCCACGACGCGTTCCTGCACGCCATGCACGTCACCGCGCTGTGCGGGGCCGGGATCGCGCTCGTCGGCGCGGTCGTCGTGGCGGTCTACCTGCCGGGCCGGCCGAAGGAGTCCGAGGCGGCGGCGGACGAGGGCGAGCTGGTGCGCACCGACTCGTAGGCCGCGGGCGGCCGTGCGGGGCGCGGCCGCCCCCGGGACCTCCTCGGGACCCCCTCTCGGGCGAGAATGCTGCGAGCGTGACGAAAGGACGGTCGTGAGTTCTGCCGAGACCTCCGCGGAGCCTTCCGCGGAGCCCCCTGCCGGGACCTCCGCCGACGACGGGGCCGCCGCGCGGCGCCCCGAGCTGCCGGAGCGGTCCGGGCGGCCCGCCCGGGGGCGGCCCCGCAGCGAGGCCGTCGAACGGGCCATCCTCGAGGGCACGATGAGGCTGCTGGAGGAGGGGGTGCCGCTCGGCGAACTGTCCATCGAGCGGATCGCCCGCACCGCCGGGGTCGGCAAGGCGGCCATCTACCGCCGGTGGAGCGGCAAGGAGGAGCTGTTCGTCGACGCGCTGCGCACCATCGAGCCGGACGCGCCCGAACTCCCCGGCACCTCCCTGCGCGACGACCTGGTGGCGCTGCTGGAGTGGCTGCGCCGGCGCGGGCTGGCCAACCGCTCCTCGGCGGTCCTGCGCGCCGCCCAGGCCCAGATGAAGAGCAGCCCCCGGATCTGGGAGGCGTACCACAACGTGGTCGTCGCGCCCCGGCGCCGGCTGGGCATCGAGGTGCTGCGGCGCGGTCAGCGCGCCGGGGAACTCCGCGCCGACCTCGACGTCGATCTGGCCAACGACCTGTTCATGGGGCCCATGCTGGTCCGTTCCGTCCTGCGGCCCGACGCCGACCTCACCGAGGGACTCGCGGAACGCATCGTCGACACGCTCCTCGAAGGCCTGCGCCCCGCGGACGCCCCCGCGGGTCCGGCCGCCGGCGTCCCCGCGGGTCCGGCCGCCGGCGTCCCCGCGGGTCCGGCCGCCGGCGTCCCCGCGGGTCCGGCCGCCGGCGCCCCCGCCGGTCCGCCCGCCGGCGCCTCCGCCCCTCCGCCGTCCGGCGGCCCGGACGCCGGCGCACGGCACGTCAGTTCCCCGTCGGACCCGCCCGAATGTGCGCGTTCCGTCACAGACCACACCTGACGGGCCGCGATCGGAACCCGTGACGGCGCTCCGTTCGTCCTCGTGCCCGTCGGGCCGTCACGGGACGGCGGGAACTGAGCCGTTCATCCCCTAGGGTCGTACGCACGGGGGAGAGACGGTGTGCACGGCAGGCAGTGAGGCAACGGTATGGCGCAGCAGGCGTATGCGACGGAGACCGACAACGGCGGTTCGGGTCCCGAACGTCGGGGAGCCCGGCTCCGACGCCTGTTCGTCCGGCTGACCGGACGCCTGTCGTCCGGCTGGCGCGGTGATCCGCGGATCTGGCGCCGCGGCCTCGTCGTCGCCGCGCTCGCGCTGCTGCTCGCCCTCGTGATGCTGGTGCACGCGCGCATCCCCAACCGGTTCGGCAACCTCGGCAGCCTCACCGAGACGTTCCTGCCGTGGCTCGGCGTCCTCGTCCCGCTGCTGTTGCTGCTGGCGGTCGTGCGCAGGTCGGCGACCGCGCTGATCGCCCTGGTGCTGCCGGCCGTGGTCTGGCTGAACCTCTTCGGCGGGCTGCTCGGCGACAAGACCGCCGGCGGCGGCGGCGACCTCACCGTCGCCACGCACAACGTCAACGCCGACAACGTCGACCCCTCCGGCACCGCGCACGACGTGGCCGCCTCCGGCGCGGACGTGGTGGCCCTGGAGGAGCTGACCGAGGCGGCGGCGCCGGTGTACGAGAAGGCGCTCGCGGCGACGTACCGCTACCACTCCGTGCAGGGCACGGTCGGACTGTGGAGCAAGTACCCGATGAGCGGCGTGGCGGCCGTCGACATCAAGCTGGGCTGGGTCCGCGCGATGCGCGCCACGGTGAGCACGCCCGAGGGGCCGGTCGGCTTCTACGTCGCCCACCTCCCCTCGGTCCGCGTGAAGCTCCAGGCCGGGTTCACCGCCCGGCAGCGCGACAAGAGCGCGGACGCGCTGGGCGAGGCGATCGCGGCCGACCCGCTGAGCCGCAAGATCCTGCTCGGCGACCTCAACGGCACGATGAACGACCGCTCGCTCAACGCCGTGACGTCCCAGATGCGCTCCGCGCAGGGCGCCGCGGGCAGCGGGTTCGGCTTCAGCTGGCCCGCGTCGTTCCCCATGGCGCGGATCGACCAGATCATGGTGACGGGCGTGGACCCGGTCACCTCGTGGACGCTGCCGCGGACGAGCAGCGACCACCTGCCGGTCGCGGCTCGTGTGAAGGTCACCACTCCGTAACCTGCCGGAATACCGGGCGGGAGAGACTTTGTTCCGTACTTGAACATACGATGGACGGAACCCTCTCCTGAAAGGCACAGGCTCTCCCATGCCCCTGGCCCTGCTCGCCCTCGCCGTGGGTGCCTTCGGCATCGGCACCACCGAGTTCGTGATGATGGGCCTGCTGCCCGACGTCGCCGACGACCTCGGCATCTCCCTCCCGGCCGCCGGGCACCTGGTCTCCGCCTACGCGCTCGGCGTCGTCGTCGGCGCCCCGCTGCTCGCGGCGGCCACGGCGCGGATGCCCCGGCGCACGGTCCTGATCTCCCTCATGGTGCTGTTCGTGGCCGGCAACGCGCTGTCCGCGTTCGCGCCCGGCGAGGGCTCCCTGCTCGCCGCCCGTTTCCTCAGCGGCCTCCCGCACGGCGCCTTCTTCGGCGTGGGCGCCGTGGTCGCCACGAACATGGTGGCGCCCGAGCGCAAGGCGCGCGCGGTGTCGCTGATGTTCCTCGGCCTGACGGTGGCCAACATCGCGGGCGTCCCGGTCGCCACCCTCATGGGCCAGCGCCTCGGCTGGCGGGCGACCTTCCTCGGGGTGAGCGCGATCGGCGTGGCGGCGATGGCGGCGCTGGCCCTGCTGATCCCGCGCGACCGGGCCGCCGCCCCCACGGCCGGCCTGCGCGGCGAGCTGGCCGCCCTGCGGTCGCTGCCGGTGTGGCTGGCGCTCGGCACGACGGTCGCCGGGTTCGGCGCGCTGTTCTCCGCCTACAGCTACGTCACGCCGATGCTGACGGACGCCGCCGGGTACGCCGACTCCAGCGTGACCCTGCTGCTGGCGCTGTTCGGCGTCGGCGCGACGATCGGCAACCTGGTGGGCGGGCGGCTCGCCGACCACGCGATGCGCCCGACCCTGGTCGGCGGCCTGACGTCCCTGGTGGCCGTCCTGGCCCTGTTCCCGCTGCTGATGACGACGGCGTGGGGCGGGGCGCTGGCCGTGCTCCTGCTGGGCGTCGCCGCGTTCGTGACGGGTTCGCCGCTCACCATGATGGTGATGGAGAAGGCGGCGGCGGGCCCGTCGCTGGCCTCCTCCGCCAACCAGGCCGCGTTCAACCTGGCCAACGCCGGCGGCGCCTGGATCGGCGGCCTGGCCCTCACGGCGGGCTTCGGCGTGACGTCGCCCGCCCTGGCGGGCGCGGTGCTGGCGGTCCTGGGCCTCGGGGTGGCCGCGACGGCGTACGCGGTGGACCGGCGGCGGGAGTCCGCCCGCGCGGGCCGCGTGGTCGCCGCCCACACGCCCGAGCGGCCGGGCGTCCTGCACCACTGAACCTCTTCGAGCCGGCCACCGGCCGGACGTCTCAGCGGGCGTCTCGGTGGGTTCCCCGTTCGAGGACCGTCGGCAGGACCTTCTCGGCGATGTCGAGGAGGGCCTGGTCGGTGGGGAGGGCTCCGGATTCGCTCCAGACGGTGATGTCGTAGTAGCCGCCCCGGTCCTTGCCGTCGAGCGCCACGGACAGCGTCCTGGCCAGGGGACCCTGTTGCATCGGCGCGCTGGACCCCTCACCCCCGAGACTGAACTCGAACTTCATGGTGTGCTCAGAGGAGAGGAACGCGGGGCGGCCGAGGACCGTGAGCGTTCTGAGGTTCTTCTCGTCCTCGTCCCCCGCGATCTTCACCAGCTTCACGTACTGGGCGGTCGACAGGTCGTTGTACGTCGCCGAGAGGTTCACGGTGTACGTGTCGAACCTGACCTCGGCCTCCGGCTCGGCGACCTTCCCGTCGGTCAGGGCGGCGGTGCCGTTGGTGCCGGAGGTCGAGGTCGCGATCTCCGCGGGCGTTCCGAGGAGCCGCGCCAGGTCGGGCCGGTTGAGCGCCTCGCACAGCTCGTCACCGGTCACGGGCCGGGGCTTCTTCGCGTAGACCGCCGGCAGCTTCTCGTCCTCCGTGTCCGAACACGAGGCGGGCCGCGGTGTGTCGTCGTCGGCCGGCAGCATGTCGGGGCCCAGCCACAGTGCGGCCGCGATCGCCGCGAACACGGCCACGGCCGCGACGGCCTGGCCCCACGCGTTGGGCTCCTTCTCGGCGGCGGCCGGACCGGGACGCGGGCCGGCCGCGGCTTGAGCCGACGCCGACGCCGGTGCTGATGCCTGAGCGGCTGCCGGTGCCGGGGCCACCTGTGCCTGGGCCCAGGCCCGAGCGACGGCGTCGACCGGCGGCGCCGCGTCCGCGGAGGCCGCCGGGGCCGGGTTCCGGCGCGCGCGCAGCGCCCGGACCACCACGTGGACGCGTACCGCGGTGAACACGAGGAACACCGCGCCGATACCGGCCGCGACCCGGTCCTGGTCGTGGACGGCGAGGTACATGATGCGTACGCCGAAGACGGACCCGACGACGATGAGCAGGGGTTCGCGGACCCAGAAGGGCAGAACGCGCAGGAGTAGACCGACCATCCGGCGATCTCACCAGGTCAAGACCGCGTCCGCCATGGTGGAAGCCACAATTCCGGGAGCCGTCGCGCCCCTGCCGAAGTCGCTTTCCCCGCAGGCCCCTACCGGACCGGTGCCTCCGACTGGCTTGCCGGTAAGGCCAGTTCGCACCAGACCGTCTTGTGGTCCGCTCCCTGGTCCACGCCCCAGCGCCGGGCGAGCGCGTCGATCAGGGCCAGGCCGCGGCCGGACTCGGCGGTGCCGGCGGCCGACAGCAGGACGGGCAGGGCGCGCGCGTCGGGGTCGGTGACCTCGACGCGGGTGTGCCCGTGGGGCGTGCCGGTGACGCGGACCGTCACCGGGGTGCCCTCGCCGAGGTGGTCGATGACGTTCGTCAGCAGCTCCGTCGCGCACAGCAGGACGTCGAAGTCGAGCGCCCGCAGGTGGTGGCGCAGTTCGGGCACCGACTTCGGGGTGGCGAGCAGGGCGAGTTCGAAGGTCATCGCCCGCTCGCCGTCCCGCGCAGCGCGGTCGCGAGCGCCCGGGCCGTGGCGGTGTTGCAGTTCCCGAGCGCGACGAGGCCGGCGGGCGGCCCGTACGCGCCGGCGAGGCTCGGCAGGTCCGCGCGCAGGGACGGCAGGGTGATGCCGTGCAGGGCGAGGGCGGTGCGGAGGTTCTCGACGCAGAGGGTGACGTCGGGGGCGGTGGGGGAGCGGTCGGTCATGGGGGCGGCCACCTTCTGTGCGGTGTGTGACGAACTCCTCACAGAATGTCGCCGTGCTGGCTACGGTGGAAGGGTTTTCGCGTTCGCGACCGGTACGGCGGAAGGTGTGCAGTGGCACGGCGCAAGGACATCGACGGCTCGATGAGCGTTCCGACGTTCTACGGCAAGGAGCTGAGGTGGAAGCGGGAGGCCGCGGGACTCTCGCTGGAGGGGATGCTCCAGGGCAGCTTCTACGGCAAGACCTACCTCAGCGACATCGAACGCGGCGAGCGCCGGATGCCGTTGGACCTGGCGCGGCACGTGGACCGGGCGCTGGCGACCGACGGGTTCTTCGAACGGCACTGTGAGGACGTGCGGAAGGCGCGGAGGGCCGGGCACGCGGAGTACTTCGAGAAGGTCCTGGAGGCGGAGAAGCACGCCAGGACCATCGAGGAGTGGTGCCCCACCGTGTTTCCGGGACTGCTTCAAACGCCGGCGTACGCACGGGCCGTGGTGCGGGCCACGCATCCTCTGTCGTTGGACGACGAGGTGGAGGAGAAGGTCAGCGCGCGAATGGCGCGAGCCGTCCTCTTCGAGAAGGACCATCACGTCCCGTCGTACTGGGTGATCCTGAACGAGCTGCTGCTCACCGACGCGATCCTGCCGCCGCCCGAGATGGCCGAGCAACTCGCGCGCATCCTGGAACTGGTCGAACGCCGCCGCATCGTTACGCAGATCGTCCTGCGGACGTGCAGCCCGCATCCGTTCATGCTCGGCAACGCCCTCCTCATGACGTTCCCGGACGCCCCGCCCCTCTTTTACACAGAGTCGCTGCACAGCGGTGACACCATTGACGATCCGGCTCTCGTGGAGGAGTACCGCAGGTCGTACGATCTCCTCAGGGCCGTCGCACTGTCACCGGACAGGTCCCTCGCCATGATCAAGGCAGCCGCAGAGGATTACCGAAATGGCAAGCAACCGGATCGACTTGAGTGACGCGCTCTGGCTCAGGAGCAGTTACAGCAACGGCAGTGGTGGTAACTGCGTCGAAGTAGCCACCGACTTCCCCGGCGCCGCCCTCTGGCGCAAGTCCAGCTACAGCAACGGCGACGGAGGCGAATGCGTCGAGGTCGCCGACAACATCCCCGGCCTCGTCCCCGTCCGGGACTCCAAGGTCCCCCACGGCCCCGCCCTGCTCCTCGGTGCCGCCGCCTGGGCGCCCTTCGTCGCCTCGCTCAAGGGCTGAACCGGGCGCCGGGGGAGTACCCTGCGCCCGGTCCCTCACTCACCGAGGGACGGTCAGCCCTCCGCCACCGCCTCGTCGACGCGGGCGAGGTCGCGCAGCCAGGCCTCGGCCGAGCTGTCGGAAGGCGCCCGCCAGTCGCCGCGCGGGGAGAGCGAACCGCCGGCCGACACCTTCGGCCCGTTGGGCATCGCCGACCGCTTGAACTGCGCGAACGCGAAGAAGCGGCGGCAGAACACCTCCAGCCAGCGCCGGATCTCCGGCAGGTCGTACGCCACCCGCTTGGCCTCCGGGAAGTTCGGCGGCCAGGCGCCGCTCTCCGGGTCGTGCCAGGCGTGCCAGGCCAGGAAGGCGATCTTCGACGGCCGGAAGCCGTAGCGCAGCACCTGGAAGAGGGTGAAGTCGTGCAGCGCGTACGGGCCGATCCTGGACTCGGTGGACTGCATCTCCTCGCCCGGCACCAGCTCGGGGCTGATCTCGGTGTCGAGGATCGCGGTCAGCACCTCGCCGGTCTCCTCGTCGAACTGCCCGCTGCTGACGACCCAGCGGATCAGGTGCTGCATCAGCGTCTTCGGCACGCCCGAGTTGACGTTGTAGTGGCTCATCTGGTCGCCCACGCCGTACGTGGACCAGCCGAGCGCCAGCTCCGACAGGTCGCCGGTGCCCAGCACGATACCGCCGCGCTGGTTGGCCAGCCGGAACAGGTAGTCGGTGCGCAGACCCGCCTGCACGTTCTCGAAGGTGACGTCGTACACCGGCTCGCCGGAGGCGAACGGGTGGCCCATCTCCTTCAGCATCAGCCGCGCGGTCGGCGTGATGTCCAGCTCGGCCGCCGTGACGCCGAGGGCCCGCATCAGCTTGTGGGCGTTGCCCCTGGTGTGGTCGCTGGTGGCGAAGCCGGGCAGGGTCCAGGCCAGGATGTCGCTGCGCGGCCGGCCCGCGCGGTCCATCGCGCGGGCGGCGACGATCAGCGCGTGCGTGGAGTCGAGGCCGCCGGACACCCCGATGACGACCTTGGGGCCGCCGATCGAGGCCAGCCGCTGCTGGAGGCCGGCGACCTGGATGTTGTACGCCTCGTAGCAGTCCAGGGCGAGCCGCTCGGCGTCGGCGGGCACGAACGGGAACCGCTCGACGCGCCGGCGCAGCCCCAGGTCGGCGGCGGGCGGGGCGAGCGTGAAGGACACCGTCCTGAAGTCGCCGGTCCGCGCGGCGTGCGTACGCCGGTTCTCGTCGAACGTGCCCATCCGCATCCGCTCCTGCCGCAGCAGGTCGAGGTCGACGTCGGCCACCGCGTGGCTCTCGTCGAGCGCGAAGCGGTCGGACTCCGCCAGCAGCATCCCGTTCTCGTAGATCAGGGTCTGCCCGTCCCAGGACAGGTCGGTGGTCGACTCGCCGAGCCCGGCCGCCGCGTAGACGTACGCGGCGAGGCAGCGGGAGGACGCCGAACGGCACAGCAGCTTGCGGTCCTCGGCCCTGCCGACCGTGATCGGGCTGCCCGAGAGGTTGACGAGGACGGTCGCGCCCGCGAGGGCGGCCTCGGCGCTCGGCGGCACCGGCACCCACATGTCCTCGCAGACCTCGGCGTGCAGCACCAGACCGGGGACGTCCGCCGCCTCGAACAGCAGGTCCACGCCGAACGGCACGGCCTGGCCGTCGACCCGGATCGTCCCGCCGCGCTCGTCGTCGCCTCCGGCGATCTGCCGGCGCTCGTAGAACTCGCGGTAGTTCGGCGGGTACGACTTGGGCACGACGCCGAGCACCCGGCCGCGGTGCACGACCACCGCGCAGTTGTAGACCCGGTTGCGGTGGCGCAGCGGGGCGCCGACGACCAGGACCGGCAGCAGGTCCGCCGACCCCGCCACCACCTCCCGGAGCGCCTCCTCGACCTGGTCGAGCAGCGCGTCCTGGAGCAGCAGGTCCTCGATGGAGTAGCCGCACAGCACCATCTCGGGGAACACGGTGACGGCGACGCCCTCGTCCGCGCACCGGCGGGCCTGGCGCAGCACCGCCCCGGCGTTGGCGTGCGGGTCCGCGATGACGGTGTGGCCCGTGCACGCGGCGACGCGCGCGAAGCCGTGCTGATAGATCGACCAGAAGTTCAACGGAGCTTCCTCGGGTGAAGGGGGCGGGCACGGCGGGCGGGCGCGCGGGACCCCGCCGGGACAGGGCGGATTCCGGACACACGGGCAGTGTAATCGTCAGAGCGACGCGATGGGGGGTGCGGGGCGTGGGACCGCCCCACGCGCGGCGCGGGGGGCGTGGGACCGGTGCCCCGCGCCCCCCTGGGAGCCGTGTCTCGACGTCCGTGCCGCACGCACCACGCGTCCCCCGGCTCCCCGCTGTGAAACACCCCGGCAGGCCGCCCGGACGGCCTCCCGGCGGACGGCCTCCCGGGCGTGCGGGCGGCCGCGTGCCCTACGGGCGCGGTGCGGCCCCGCGTGCCGTGAGCATGTCGTCCATCAGCTCGATCTCCGACCGCTGCGCCTCGACCATGCCCCGCGCGAGCCGCTTCTCCACGCCCACCGTGCACTTGTCGGCACAGCCCTCGGCCATGTGGACGCCGCCCCGGTGGTGGTCCGTCATCAGCTGGAGGTAGAGGACCTCGGCCTGCCGGCCGTTCAGCGTGCCGAGCTTCTTCATCTCGGCGTCGGTGGCCATGCCCGGCATCAGCGCGCCGTCCTCGCCGGAGGCCATGCCGGCCATGTCCATCCAGGCCATCGGCTCGTCCGAGGACACCTTGGGCAGCTTCCACAGGTCGAGCCAGCCGATCAGCATGCCGCGCTGGTTGGCCTGCGTCTGCGCGATGTCGTAGGCGAGCCGCCGCACCTCCTCGTCCTTCGTGCGGTCGCGCACGATGTACGACATCTCGACGGCCTGCTGGTGGTGCACCGCCATGTCCCGGGCGAAACCGGCGTCCGCGGACGCGGCGGAGGGCACCTCGGAGCCGTCGTCCCCGGCGACGGAGCAACTGACCGCCCCGGCCGCGACCAGCACCCCGGCGGCGGCCACGGCGACTCCCGCGTACCTCACTTCGACAGGCCGCCCGTGCACGCGGCGCCCGGCTCCGGCGTCTGCTCGCCCTGCACGTACTTCTCGAAGAACGTGTTCACGTTCGGGTCGCTCGCCCCGGTCACCGTCCGCTGGTGCCCCCACGCGGTCAGCACGATCGGATCGGCCTGCTTGTCGTCCGGGCTCATCAGCGTGTACGGCGTCTTCTTCACCTTCGCCGCCAGCGCGTCCACGTCGGCCTTCGGCGCCTTGCTGTTGTACGTCACCCAGACCGCGCCGTGCTCCAGGGAGTGCACCGCGTTCATGTTGTTCAGGGCCTCGGTGTAGACGTCCCCGTCGCAGTTCATCCACACCTGGTTGTGGTCGCCGCCGACCGGCGGCTCCATCGGGTAGGCGACCGACTTGGTGACGTGGTTGCGGCCCAGCGTGCCCTTCCACGTCTTCACGCCGTCCGAGCCGGTGACGAAGCTGCCCGAGGTCTTGGCGTCGGCGGAGGGGGTGTCGTCCGACTGCGACCGCACGAGGAACACGGTGCCGACGACGAGGGCGGCCACCGCGACGGTGGCGCCCGTGATCGTCAGGATCCGGTTGCGCCGCTCGCGCGACTGCTCGGCACGGCGCATCTCCTCTATGCGCGCCTTGCGCGCCGCGCTGATGTTCTTCTTGGCGGAACCCATGGGACCTGTCCTTCGGGGGAAAGGGGGCGGAACGGTCGGGGCGTACGGTGCGCACGGGGCCCGCGGGCGGTCGCGGTGTCCGGGCGTTGTTCGAGTCGTTCGGTTCCCCTGATCGTAGTGTGACGACCGGGTGAACCCCTAGGTTCTGTCTTCAAATGTCACGCCCACATCAGGAGCGATGCGAGGGTGACGGCTGCCTGGTAGGACTCGGCGGTCTTGTCGTAGCGGGTG